>DASRJL010000093.1:0-27317 GCA_035649495.1 Burkholderiales bacterium
GACAGCAGCAGGCCGGCGGGACCCGCGCCGACGATGGCTACCTGGGTGTCGATCCGCATCGGGCAATCGGGAGTTTTGAGTTTTAAGTTTTGAGTTTTTAGTCTTATCACTCAAAACTCATCACTCAACACTCAACACTAGAAGTAGGCCTGCCCCGGCTTGATCGGCGGCGTCCAGTCGCACCTGCCCCACGGTCCGTCGCCGCCTTCCTTGATGTACGCGATACGGCCGCGCTTCGTCGGCTTGCGCTTGCCCGAGAACGTGAGCTTCAGCCAGTCCATCACGTAATCGTGGCAGTCCATGCCACCCAGGTTCGCGATGCTCCACAGCGGGTGATACTGGTTCTCGAAGACCCACATCTCCTTCGGGACCTTCAGGTCGTTGAACGCCTCGACAGCGTCCTCCAGCGGGCAGAGCGGATCGAACTCGCCGGTAACGAGGAGCGTCGGGCATTTCACCTTGCCGAGGTAGCCGCGCACGGTCATGCCTTTCGCGACCTCGTCGTCGAATTTCTCCTCGTTCTCGTAGCCCGCCATGTACATGAACATCTGCTTGAAGCGCGGCGAGGACTGCGTGAATATCGTGTTGTTCGGGTTGAAGCACGCGACCGAGCTCACCACGGCCGCCGCGCGGTGATCGTAGCTGGAAAGCCGCAGCGACCAGTAGCTGCCCATGCTGATGCCGTAGATCGCGATCTTCTTCGCGTCCACCTCGGGCCGCTGTGCGAGATAGCCGATGACCGCTGCGCCGGCGCGCTCGTAGTTGTCCTTCACGGAGCGTATCTTCTGCAGGTTGGAGCTGCCCTGCCCCGGACCATCCATCGCGAGGACGTGGAAGCCGCGCGAGAGCGCGACGTTGTGAAACGCCTTCGGAAAAACCTCCTTGGTCTGGTCCATTCCCGGCACGTAGATCACGACCGGAGCCTTGCGGCGGTCGGGGAGCAGGTGCAGCAGGCACGATATCGTCCTGCCGCCGTCGAACGGCACCTCGACGCGCTCTATCGGGTAGGCGGCTACCTTCGAGCGACGGTCCACCATCTCGGCGAGCTTGCGGTTCAGCTCGATCTTGACCGGGTGATCGTCGAAGTAGATCGGGTGCTGCGCCATGCGGTAAGCCTCGATCGCATGGTCGTAGTGAAAGGTGGCGGTTTCGTTGGCGCCCTGCGCCTGCGCGCGCCGCGCAAGCGCCTCGTGGCGCGCCGCCGCTTCCCGCCACACCTTTGGCAGCATGCGGTAATTGCGGGCGCGCTTGCCCGCGGGGACCTCGAGGTCGTCGCGCTCGAAGTTCTGCACCCGCCCGCGCATGTTGAGCGCGAGATCGAGCATCCATTGCTGGTTGTCGCGCTGGGTGCGGAGTTTTCGGATCATCGAGGTCCTCGGTAGGCTGGTGATGAGCTTCGCAGTGACGACGCTATCGCTGGTGACGACACTCCGTTGGTGACGACGCTGTCGCTGGTGGCGATACCGCGAAGTTCATCACCGCGGAGCTCGTCACGGCAGCGCGCATCACCGCGCAGCTCGTCACCGCGGAGCTAGTAGCAGCGCCCCATGTCCTCGGGACGCCACGGATTGCTGAAGGACGTCAGGGATTCCAGGAATACGACGAGATCGGTCTGCTCTGCGGCCGTGAGCTTCAGGGCCTTCAACCTGCCCTCGGCACGGCCCTGCAGGCGCTCTGTATCGAGATCCGAGTAGTGCCGCACGATGTCGGCAATCGACAGGATCTCGCCGTGGTGGCCGTACGGCGAGGTGAGCAGCATGTTGCGCAGCGTGGGGACCTTGAACGCGTGGAGATCGCGCGGCCCCGCCTTGACACTGCTGGTAGCAGCCGCGGTCGAGCGTGTCGCGTCGTCGTTGTACGGCCCCAGCAGGTTGAAACGGCTTTCCCGCACGCGCTTGATCCCCTCGATCCGGCCCGGATCGCTGCGCCCGGGGGCGTCGAGTGTCGAGAACCCGTTGTCGTGGAACTCGCCGTTGGTGAAATTCGGCCCGGTGTGGCACGTATTGCAGGCGCCCTTGCCGATAAAGATCCTGAGCCCGCGCTGCGCCGCCTCGGAATAGCTCCAGGGCGTGATGCGCTCTCCGCGCGCCAGCGCGTCGCGAAACTTGTCGAAGGGCGTGGGAGCGCTGTCGAGCGTTTCCTGGAACGCGGCGAGCGCCTTGCCGATACCCACCAGCACGGCCTCGTCATCGGTCGCCGAAGGGGGCGACCCGAACGTCTTCCGGTAGCGGCACGAGAACTGCTCGTCGTTCCTCACCAGCTCCGCGATCTGGCGGGCGCTCGACCCGAGCTCCCGCGGGTCCAGCATCGGCCGTATGCTCTGAGACCAGAGGCTGTCCGAACCGCCGTCCCAGCCGAACGAACGGCCGAGCCTCACGTTCATGAGCGTCGGCGTATTGCGGTCCATCCGGGCGACCGCGACCCCGCGCGTCTGGTTGTCCGTCCAGTTGCGCTCGGGAATGTGGCAGGTACCGCACGAGAACTTGCCGGTTGCGGACATGCGCGTATCGAAGAACAGGCGCTCTCCGAACTCGATCGCCTCGCGCTTGCCGGACGCCCGGTTGGTCGGGTCGTTCGTTCCGGGAACCGGCCACGGTCCGTGGGAAAGGATCGCGCGGATCTCGGCGTCCGTGAACGACAGGCGTCCATCCGCCGGAACGTCGGCGCCGCCCATCCATGGAAAGAGCGCGCCGAGCGACGCCAGCGCACACCAGAGGACGTATTTCACTTTCATGTCGACACCCATGAGACAGCCTGTTTTTATTGAACCCGACCGCCTCCTCGTACGGCCTCTCGTTGGGCCATTCAATCAAAATCCCGGACAGCATGCAACAAGGCGAAGTTCCGGGGGCTACTCTTTTTCGCGGTGTGCGCTCTGCAGGGCTCTACTCGCAAGGTGGACGGGGCTCCGGGCGCCACGAGTTGCCGTAGGGCGACAGGGTCTCGAGAAACACGACGAGGTCTTGCTGCTCCCGCGCAGTGAGCCGCAACGGCTTCAGGAGCTGCTCCCCGTCCGCGTGCAGCCGGTCGAGGTTCAGCTCGGAGTAGTGGCGCACCACGTCCGCGAGGGTGGCGAGCTGGCCGTCGTGCCCGTAGGGCGCGGTGAAGCTCGCGTTGCGCAGCGACGGCACCTTGAACTCACCGAAATTGCGGTGCTCGAGCATCACGTGCCGGGTGCTCGTTGCGGTTACGCGCGCGGCATCGTCGTTGTACGGGCCGAGGAGGTTGTAGCGGCTCTCCCTGACCCGCTTGATCCCTTCGTGGCGCCCCGGGTCGACGCGGCCCGGTGCCGCGAAAAACGGCAGCCCGGTATCGTGAAACTCGCCGTTGGTGAAATTGGGCCCGGTGTGGCACGTGCCGCACGCGCCGGCAACGAAGACTTTCAGCCCGCGCTGCGCGGCCACGGGATAGCGCGCCGCCGCGTGCCGGTCGCCGCGGGCGAGCGCGTCGCGGAACTCGTCGAAGGGAGCGCGCGCGCTTTGCAGCGTTTCCTGGAACGCGGCGAGCGCTTTCGCGACATCCACGAGCACGCCTTCGTCGTCGGTCGCCGACGGCGGGGCTCCGAAGCTCCTGCGATACCGGCACGAGAGTTGCTCGTCGCCACGCACGAGGGCGGCGACCTGCCGCGGGCGCGATCCCAGCTCGCGCGGATCGAGAATGGGCCGTATGCTCTGCGACCACAGGCTGTCGGCGGCCCCATCCCAGCCGAACCAGCGATTCAACCGCACGTTCATGAGCGTCGGCGTGTTGCGGTCCGTCTCGGCGATCGCCACGCCGCGTTTCCGGTTGTCCGTCCAGCTCGACTCGGGCGCGTGGCAGCTTGCGCAGGAAAACGCTCCCGTGCCGGAGAGACGCGTGTCGAAGAAGAGGCGCTCCCCGAGCGCCACCGCCTCCGGCTTGCCGGAGACCCGGTTGCTCGGGTCACGCGACGGCAGGACGGGCCACGGGCCGTGGGCCAGGATGGCCTTGAGTTCGCCCTCGGAAAACGTCAGCAGCGCCGGCTGATCGGCCACACCCCATGGCGAGAGCGCGGCGAGCAGCGCCAGCATGCAGGGAACGACTTTCTTGAATTGCATGTCAGGAGCTGAAAATCCAATACAGCCTTCCGTGTGTTTCCGTGTGTGTCCGTGGCTAATGTTGTTCGGGTTTCGAGGGAGCAAGCATCTTGCCGAACACAGCTTCCCCATTGCGGTGCGCGATCTTCTCCGCGACGTCCCGGGGCAGCTCCGCAAGCCACGTCCGGACCCACCGCGAATGCTCGGCTATGAAATGCCAGCGCTCGGGCGTTGGCGTATCGGTGCCGACCATGAAGCGGTCGGGAAATTCCAGCATGGCGGCGCGCCAGTCGGGATCGAGCCTGCCGCCGGGCGCATGGTCGGTGCGCCAGGCGAGGTCGCACCACAGATTCCTGTGCTTGCGCAGCATCTCGCGCACCCGCTCGGGCCGATCGAAGCCCGAGTGCGCCCACAGGATGCGCGCCTCGGGGTCCTGCCTGAAATGGCGCTCGATGGCATCGGCATCCGAATGCGAGTGCAGGAAAATGCGATGCTCCTTCGCGAGCTGGACAACGCGCCGCACCACCGGAAGATCCGCATCGGCGCCGTAGACGTGGAACTCGCCGATGGCGACGTAGCGGTAGCGCTTGAGACGCTCCTCCAGGTACGGAATCACGCTCTGGTCGCGCACCCACGTGGAGATGTCGCCGCGCGAGCGGTACGGCCTCAGCGAGGGCAGGATCAGGTCCGGCGCCAGCGCGTAGAGCTTCTGCTGGCCGTCGTCGCCGGAGCTCGACACCAGCGCGCGCCGCACGCCCGCCTTGCGCAATATGGCAACGGCCTCCTGCGGCGGCACGCTCTGCCACGCGTCGTGGCTGTAGTGGATGTGCGCGTCGAAGATCGGCAGCGGCTCCTGGGCTCCTGACACGAATGAGATCAGCAGAAGAGCCGCGCCTGCGGACAATCTGCGCACTGTGGTGGAGCCGCTGCCGATTAGTGGCTTCATTTCGTCAAGATACTTCAATCATGTGGGTTACCGGGACCGATCACTGGTGACTGGTCACTTCGCCGGAACGATCGGCAGCAGTGTAGCGTAATGTCCGTCCTGCCGTGAACGCGAGCGTTGCGAACCTCCGCCAACGGGTTCAGACTTTCCCGGTCCCGCTCGAATAACAAGGAAGACTCCATGGTGCTCGTGCAACGCTTCGGATCGTCCACGGCTATCGCGATATGCATCGCCGTTGCGGCGGCATCGGGTTTCGCGCACGCGCAGCAGAAAGCGTTCCCCACCAAGGCCGTCCGCTGGGTCACGGTGGGGCCCGGCTCGCAAAACGATCTCGTCGCGCGCATCGTCACCCCCAGGCTGAGCGAAAGCTGGGGCCAGGCCGTGATCATCGAGAATCGGACGGGAGCGGGCGGGGCGTTTGCTGCTTCCATCGTCAGCAAGGCCGCCGCCGACGGCTACACGCTCCTCATGTTGTCGAGCCAGTTCTCGATCGGGGCAGCAGTGCACAAGAACCTCCCCTACGACCCGGTCAAGGACTTCGCCGGCGTCACGCAGATCGGATTCAGCACCTCAGCGCTGGTCGTGGCGCCGTCGCTGGGCGTCAGGACGACCAGGGACCTGATCGCGCTCGCGAACGCCAAATCCGGCCAGGTCCTCTTTTCCACCGCCGGCGCCGGCAGCGGAATGCACATGGGCACCGAGCGGTTCAAGCTCGCTGCCGGCATCAAGGCCACGCACGTCGCGTTCAAGAGTTCGGCGGAAGCGACGATCGAGGCCATGACGGGACGCGTGCACTTCTCCATCCCGCCCCTGGGGCCCTCGTTGCCCTTTATCAAGGACGGAAAGCTGCTGGCGCTCGCGGTCACGAGCCCGCAGCGCTCGCCGCTCCTGCCCGACGTGCCGGCCATGGTGGAGGTGGTCCCCGCCTTCCAGCGGGACGGCTCTTTCGGGCTCCTCGCTCCGGCGGGGACACCGCGCCCCATACTGAATCAGATCAGCAGGGACGTGGCGCGGGCTTTCGAGCACCCGGACGTCAAGCAGAAGCTGCAGGCAATGGGCTTCGTCACGGCACCGACCACGCCGGAGGAATTCGACAGGATCATTCGCTCCGACATCGAGATCTTCAGAAAAGTCGGTAAGCAGGTCGGGCTCATCGCGCCGTAACCGACCGGGAGGGCGGAGCGTTGCCGCCTTTTCGCTCTGCCGCCCTCCCGACTTCCGATCTTCCGACTCCCGGCCTCATAGGAGGCCAGTCCCCATTGTGGATTTCCGGCAATGGGTCCACACTATTTGGACCCCTGTCCCCCGAACGCTCAAACGCAAAGGAGGCCCCATGCCAGCTTTGCAACGAGTCCTGTTCTCCGTATGTGCGATGGGTGTCGCCATCGTCGCTGCGCCGGGTCCCTCGCTAGCGCAGCAGAGTTACCCCACCAAGCCGATCCGCTTCATCGTGCCGTTCTCGCCGGGGGGCACGTCCGACGTTCTCACGCGCATGATTACCCAGAAGATGAGCGAGAACTGGGGTCAGGGGGTGGTGATCGAAAACCGCACGGGCGCGGGCGGCACCATCGGCACGGGTCTCGTCGCCAAGGCGAATCCCGACGGCTACACGCTCCTCGTCAGTTCCGCCGCTTTCGCGATCAGCGCTGCGCTGCATGCCAACCTGCCCTACGACGCGATCAAGGATTTCGCCGGCGTGACCCGCCTCGGGTACTCGACGACTGCGCTGATCGCTCCGGCCTCGCTCGGCGTCAAGTCGGTGAAGGAGCTGATCGCGCTCGCCCAGGCCAAGCCGATTTTTTACAGCCACGCGGGCGTGGGCAGCTCGACCTTCATGAACGGCGAGCGCTTCCGGCTCGCCGCGGGCATCAAGGTCGTGCCGGTGGGATTCAAGGGCGCGTCCGATGCGACGCTGGAGGTCATCGCCGGGCGCGTCCAGTTCGCGATCGTGGGTCTGGCCAGCTCGCTCCCTTTCATCCAGGACGGAAAGCTCGTCGCGGTCGCCGTGGGCATGCCGCAGCGCTCGCCGCTGCTGCCGGACGTGCCGACGATCGCGGAGACGCTGCCGGGCTACTCGCGCGACGGATCGCACTCGCTGCTCGCGCCCAGGGGAACACCGCTTGCCATCCGCCAGCAGCTCGCGAAGGAGGTCGCCCGCATCTTCGAGCTGCCCGACATCAAGGATCGCTTCAAGAACTTCGACTTTCATCCTCAGCCGTCTACGCCCGAGGAGCACGAGCGGATAGTGCGCGCTGACATCGAGACATTTTCCGGAGTGGTGAAGCTCGCCGGACTTCGCCCCGACAGCCGGGGTGACGCGAAAGGAAGCACCCGGCAAGCGGCGGGGAAAGGCGGCGGCATATGACGTAAAGGATGCAAAAGACCGCTGGCAAAAGCGGCTTCAACCGAAGGAGGAGATCGTGAAGCTCAGAAGCGTACTGTTCCTGTCCGCGCTATGCTGCGCGGGCGCTGCGCTCGCCCAGGGCTGGTCGCCGCAGCGCAACGTCGAAATCGTCGTCGGCTTCGTGCCGGGGGGCGGGACTGGAAAGCCGACATGGAGCAGAATTTCTGGTCGGACAACGTCGTGCCCGGCGCCGAGTTCCGCAAGAGCCTGCCACAGGAATATGCAACGCTGAAATCGGTGTTCACCGATCTCGGCCTCGCCAGGCAATAGGCGTTCAGGAACGAGAAAGGCCCGAGCTGTGCGCCCGGGCCTTTGCACTCCGTCGCGGGTAACTCCCGATCTCGATGTGAGTAAGGACAGGACTCAAAGGTCGCTGCCCCGAGAGACCGCCGGAGCAAATATCCCCGTCTGAATGCGGGGAACTAATTGGCGGAGACAGGCTAGCCTGCGTAATCCGGGATCCTCGTCGAGATGAACCCCGCGGCGGGAGCCACCCGAACCCGCGGAGAACGAAGGCGCCTTTCCACGCCTTCCGAGTTCCTGCCGGACACCGCTATCCTCGGCCCGAGGCCGTGTCGCCGGACGCCGGAACCCCGGCAAGCAAGCTGCGCCGGTCCCGCGCCCGGGAGCAATCGAGCGGTCCTGCATCCGCCTTGCCCCGCTCGCGTGCTGTGAGTACGTTGCCACGCACGCGGAGCGGCGTCAAGCAATCATTCAATCAAAACCATTCAGCCACGGACACACACGGAAGCACACGGAAAATAAACCAAAACCGAATCGAGACCTCGAAAACCCGAATCGACCAGCGTCTCGTGATTCTGCTCTCCATGCGAAGCCGGGCCGTCGTCCGTGTGGTTCCGTGGCCGATGTTTTCCATGGTGTAAAGTCAGGAACTGAACGCTCTATCTCAGGGGAGGGATCGTGTTCGATATCCGGTTGAACGAGCAGCAGCTCGCGTTTCAGCAGTTGGCGCGGGAATTCGCGCAGAAGGAGATCAGGCCTTACGCGCTGGAACTCGACAGGAAACCCAACTGGGAAGACCGCATACCGTGGGAAACTCTGAAGAAGGGCTCGCAGCTCGGTTTCCGGACCTTCGCCCTCTCGGAAGAGAACGGCGGCGCCGGCGCCTCCGACCACCTCACGGCGTGCCTCGTCGCCGAGGAACTGGCCGCAGAGGACATCGGCACGGCCTATTACTACATGTTGACGGCGCGGCGGGCACGCGACTGGTTCGAGCTGCGCATGACGAAGGAGCAGCGCGATTACTTCCTGCCGAGGTTCCTGAACGACGACCTGTATTTCACGACGGTCGCCATCCACGAGCCCGACACGGATCTGGGCTTCGACTACTACACAGAGACGCCCGAGAACGCTCGCCTGAAGACCCGGGCAACCGAGCAACCCGACGGCTCGTGGGTGTTGAACGGCGCGAAGAACTTCCAGACCGTCGGCTATCTCGCCAAGCTGATCGTCACGATGGCGCAGACTGACGCCGGCATAAAAGCGTTTCTCGTCGAGGGCGACTCACCCGGCCTCGTGCGCCATCCCATGTCGAAGATCGGCCGCCGCATCGGCGACAACGCGGAGATCTTCTTCGACAACGTGCGGGTGCCGAAAGGCCGCATTCTCGGGCCGGGCCCGGCCGGCCGCACCGACATGGGCACCCACGTCACCATCGCCTCATTGACACTGGGTGTCGGGCGCGCGGCGCTGGAGGCGACGATCAACTACGTCAAGGAGCGCGTCTCCGGCGGCAAAACCATCGTCAAACACCAGGCAGTCGGCCTCTTCCTCGCCGACATGGCGATGAACCTCGAAGCGTCGCGCCGCCTGATCCACACGGCCGCATGGGCGAAGGATCATCCCGAAGCCTTCGCGGACGGCAACACACCGTGGCAGCCCTACGAGCTGATGGCGCTGGCCTTTACCGGCACGGCGGTGCAGCGGCTGACCGAGCAGGGCATGGAGCTGTTCGGCGGCATGGGCGTCGTTCAGGGCATGCCGATCGAGAAGTACGTGCGAGATGCGCTGATCCAGAAGCACATCTCGTTTCCGTTCCCCACGCGGTTCAAGATCGCGGAGGAGCTGACGGGCTTCAGGCGGAAGGTCCCGCCGCATGTCGGGAGGAACTGATGAGCGTTGCGGTGATGAACACTACTGTGAGGAGCTACGCAGTGAGGACATTGAGAGCCATTGCACTTTTCCTGGTGGCGGGCGGCATCGTTGACGCAGCGGTCGCCGCGGAAAACTACCCGGCCAGGCCGATCCGGTTCATCGTGCCGTTCCCGCCGGGCGGCGGCACCGATATCTACGCGCGCATCATCGGCCCGAAGCTCGCCGAAGCGCTGCGACAGCAGGTGGTGGTCGACAACCGGCCTGGCGCGGCCGGCGCGCTCGGGGCTGAGGTCGCCGCCAAGGCGCCGCCCGACGGCTACACGATCTGGATCGGACAGGTCAGCAACCTCGTCATCGTGCCGGCGCTGCAGCCGAAACTTGGCTATGACCCGGTCAGGGATTTCGCCCCCATCACGCTCATCAGCAAGGCGCCCTCGGCGATGGTGGTCAACGCGGACTCTCCGATTACATCGATCAAAACCCTCGTCGCGATGGCCAAAGGCAGCCCGGGCAAGCTGACCTACGCGACGGCGGGTGTTGGCAGCTCCAGCCATATCGCCGGCGAGCTCTTCAAGCAGGTTGCCGGCATAGATGTGACGCACATCCCTTACAAGGGCGCCTCGCCGGCCATGATAGATCTGAGAGGCGGGCGCGTGACTTACATGGGCACGTCGCTCGCGTCCGCGAATCAACTGGTGAGGGAGGGCAAGATCAGAGCCATCGCCACGACCGGCGTGAAGCGCGCCCGGCTGATGCCCGACGTGCCCACCGTCGCGGAACAGGGATTTCCCGGGTTCGAATCGGTTTCGTGGCTCGGCATGCTGGCGCCGGCTAAAGTCCCCCGCCCCATCATCGACCGGTTGAACAAGGAGATCGTCGCGCTGCTGCAGTCCCCCGAGGTGCAGAAGATGGTAATCGCCGAGGGCGGCGAGACCGTGCCCGGCACGCCGGAGGAGTTCGCCGCGTTCCTCAAGAGCGAGCTGCCGAAATGGGCTCAAGTCATCAAGCGGGCGGGGATTAAGGCGGAGTGAAACAGTCAGAGGAGGATGAACACTGCAGCGACGTAATGGACGGGTACACGGGACTGCTCGGCCGCTCAGTCCATCCGAGTTCTTGATTCAGCGCATCAAGTGTTGTGTATCAGCGATTCCACGTTCTACTTCTGCCGGAGTCCGATCTCTTTGACCAGCTTCGTCATCGTCTGGATCTGCTCCCGCACGATCCTGTCGAATTCTTCCGGCGTCGAAGGCTGAGGATGAAAGCCGCCCGCATCCAGCCGTTCCTTCATGTCCGGGAGATAGAGGATGCGGGCCAGCTCCTTGCTGATCTGATTCAGGACGGGACGTGGCGTCCCGGCCGGCGCCACGAATCCTCCCGATACCTCGGGCCGCTTGAAATCGGGCAGCGTGTCCCCCAGCGTCGGCACATCGGGCAATACCGGCGAGCGCTGCGGGAGGAGCACCGCCAATGCCAGCAATTTCCTGTCTTCGAAGAACGGCCGTGCAACGACCAGGGTCAGGACGGAATAGTGGGTCCGGCCGGCCACGAGTTGCAGAAGCGCTTCCGACGCGCTCTTGAACGCCACGGTTCCGACCTTGATGCCGGCAACGTGGGCGAATCTTGCTCCGCTCAGGTGAGTTCCGGTTCCGACCGCGGAAGAGCCGAAGATGAGCTTCCCGGGTTGGGCCTTGGCGAGCGCGATGAGCTCGTTGACCGACTTGGCGCCCAGCGCGGGCGCCACAGACAGCACTTGCGTGCCAAATCCGACCTGGGCAACGCCGACGAAATCCTTGAGCGGGTCGTACGGAAGGTCCGGTTGCATCGCCGCGCTGATTGCAAAACCGGTCGTGAAGAGGAGCGTGTGACCGTCCGGTGGAGCTTTGGCGACGATGCCGGCGGCCAGAGCGCCGCCTGCCCCCGCCCGATTGTCCACCACCACCGATTGGTTCCAGCTCTCGCCCAGCTTGTGGGCGATCATGCGAACCACTGCGTCGGCCTGGCTGCCGACAGCGATCCCCACCACCAGGCGGACCGGCTTCGTCGGGAATTTCTGCTGCGCCTGCGCGAGCCCCGGCGGCGCTGCAACGGCAATACCGATTGCAGCCGCGGCTGCAATGATTCCGCGCAACAGGAACGGACTCCGGACACCTGCCATGAGACCTCCTCCGGGTAGTCCAGAAGTCCAGTCTCGCCGACTGGGGGTATTCAGTATGTGCCGTCGCGCGACACTGTCAAGCATCGCTCGATTTCACCGCCAGAACCAGAAGGGAGGCGAAGATACTCGCGTAGACGACCGCGGTTTTCCGGTTGCTCACCTGCGTAAGGAGCTCCAGCGAGAAGGAGCGAAAAAACCTGCTGGCGTGCTCTGCAATGCGCGGTTCGGCGGCATTACGCGCGAGTTTCGATCACGATGGCGGCGTCGGTACGACGCCGAGCTGCCTCAGTGCTGACAGATTGTCAACGACCCCACGCTGCCCGACGACCTTGCCGTCACGGATCCGGAGAATGACGATCTCATCGAACTCAGCTCGCTTCCCGGTCGGCGGAAGTGGCCCCCATTGGCCCAGTTGCGTTCCCGAGATGGTCAAATGGAGCACGACGCGATCGCCCTCGGCGATGAGCTCGTGAACCTTCTCGTGGTAGTCAGGAAACGCGGTCCAGGCTCCTTCGACCATCGCGCGGACGCCCGCGTGTCCTTCGCGAAGGCCGTACGGCCGATAGTCGCCCACGAAATCCGGAGCGTAGAACTCGGGGATCCGATCAAGCCCCCGGCTGTTCCAGACGACGTCTGTGACCTCGCGCATCAAGCGCTTGTTCTGCTCGCTCACAAGCTCCTCCGCTCAGGGAATTTCCCCTCCATCCCGCGAACATTCGCGACCGCCTCAGGGCCTGCACGGAGTCAGGCGGCATCGTATGTATAGATTGCAAAGACGCGGAAGGGTCCGGGTTCGCTGTTGTCGAATGCACCGCTTTCAACGAGGCGAACTGCCTCCTCCAGCGACGGCAGCAAGCAATGTGCGTTCACTTGAATGGTTTCCGCCAGATAGTTACATGAAAGCGGCGAGCACTCGGGACTCGTCTGGCAGGTGAAGGTCACTACGTCGAAACCCTGAAGGTTTCTGGAGCGTGGGACCTGCACCTCGGTCTTGAAGCTCTCATCCGGTCCGAAGGGTTGCCAGATTCTTCGCTCATCATCGAACTGCTTTTCGTAGAGCTCATAGTAAAAAGTTGTCTGCTTCGACATGTCCAGAGACTCTGCCGCGGCGACCAATGCAATTTCAGCGGGGCTGTCGAAAAACCAGAAGCCGTTATGCCTCCAGTGTTTTATGTAGTCGCAGAAACATTCCGAGATACAGCCACTGACGGAGTAGATGTCGTTGACAGCCTCGGTTTTCAGCCAGTGAGGCCGCGTCTCTACCTTTCTTGCCATGTAGCCCGCGGGTACCATGGAGCATCCGGTCACCGGTCACTGGTCACTGGTCACGCCCTTCCAGTTACGGCTTCATGATGAGCTTACCCATCACCTTGCCCGACTCGAACACGCGGTGCGCGCGCGGCGCTTCGGCGAGCGGGATGCGCTCGTAGATCGGCACCTTGATCGTGCCGCTCGCGAGCAGGCGGATCAGGTCGTGTGTGCATTTCGCCCGCAGTTCGGGCCAGTCGTCCAGCGTGTGCATCGTGAAATACCGGTACGCGCTGCTCCGCCACGGCGGGCTCGAGATGGCCGAGTGGATGTCGCCGGTGGGGCGGCCTTCGATGGCGCCGTACAGCATCACCATGCCGAAGCGGTCCACGCACTGGAAGTACGAAATCATGTTGGCGCCGGCGGCCGGGTCGAGCACGAGATCGACGCCGCGCCCGCCGGTCAGCGCCTTCACCTGCTCGATCACGTTGCCGCGCTTGCGGTCCACCACGTCGTCCGCGCCCTGCGCGCGCGCGAACGCGGCGCGCTCGTCCGAGCTCACCACGCCGATCACGCGTTTCCCCGCGGCTTTTGCGAGCTGCACCAGCGCAGAGCCCACGCCGCCCGCCGCCGCGACGACGAGCGCGGAGTCGTACTCGAACCCCTTCAGCGCGGAATTCACCAGGTGCCAAGCGACCTGGTAATTGGCGAGCCCCGCCGCCTGGTCGAGATCGGCGCCGTCGGGAAGCGCGTAGATCAGATCCTCGCGCGCGGCGAGGTACTCGGCGTAGCAGCCGCTGCGCTCCTTGAATTCGCGCGCGCAGACGAACACCTTCTGGCCGACGCGGAGCTTGCTCACGCCGCTGCCCGCCTCGACCACCGTGCCGCTCATCTCGATCCCCGGTATCACCGGCAGCGGCGGCATCCATCGATACGTACCCTTGCGCACGTACGTTTCGGGCATGCACACGCCGATCGCGTGCGCCTTGACCAGCACTTCGCCGGCGCCCGGCTTTGGGGTGGGCAGATCGACGTACTTCAGTACCTCGGGGGCGCCGGTTTCGGTGATTTGGATGGCTTTCATTGATTGCTCCGCTATCGCTTCGGGCTACCAGCTACCGGCTACGAGCTACGGACTTCCAGCGTCGTGGCTCGCGGCTTGCAGCCGACGGCTGGAAGCTAGTGGCTGGCGGCTCGTAGCTTATTCGACTTTGATATTCGCCTTCCTGACGACCTCGTGCCACCTCGGCAGCTCGCGCTTGATGAGGGCGGCGAACTCTTCAGGCGTATTGGAAAGCGGCTCGATCCCGCCGGCGTCATAGCGCTTGGCCAGCTCGGGGGTCCTCAAAAGCCTGGTGAGCTCGCCGTGCGCCTTCATGACGATCGCGCGCGGCGTGCCGCCCGGATACATCATGCCGTACCACACGTCGAAGTTGTAGCCGGGAACGCCCGCCTCCGCAACGGTCGGCAGCTGGGGCATGGCCGCGGAGCGCTTCGAGGTCGTCACGGCGAGGGCTTTCAGCCTTCCTGTCTTGACGTGCGGGATGACCGCCGACGTCCCGACGAGAGAGAACTGGATCTCGTTCGACATCATGGCCGCCATGGCGGGGCCGGTCCCCTTGTACGGCACGTGCTGCAGGGAGATACCCGCGTTCAGCTGGAGCAGCTCGGTGCCGAGGTGCGACGCCGTGCCGCTGCCGCCCGAGCCGTAGGTGATCGTGCCGGGCTTGCTCTTTGCGAGCGCGACGAACTCCTTCATCGAAGCGACCGGCATGGACGGGATCACGGTCACCACGAAGGGCTGGTTCGCCACCAGCGTGACGGGCGCGAGATCCTTCTGGGGATCGTAGCCGAGGTTACTGCGGAGCGCAGGCGCGAACGAAAGATGCCCCACGCTGCCGAGGAGCATCGTGTAGCCGTCCGGCGCGCTCTGCTTCGCGACCGTCGCGACGCCGGGTATGCCGCCCGCGCCGCCGCGGTTATCCACCACCACGGTCTGGCCCCAGCTCTCGTAAAGACCTTGCGCGATGATCCGCGCGATGATGTCGGTGCCGCCGCCCGGCGCGCTCGGCACGACGAGCCGGATCGGTCTGCCCGGATAACCGTCGGGACCGGTTGCCGCCGCATGCGCAAATCCCGCGCCCGCCAGTATCAGTGCCCCCGCGCTGAGTGCGGAGCGTAAGATCATCACTCTCTCCTGTAACGCGACGCGGCCGGCTAGAACCTGACACCGGGCGCGCTACAATTGTGCCATAGTCGATTTTTTCCTCAGAGGACAAAATGAAGAAACCAGCCGCCAGGCGGGACTACGACGCGCGATTCGAGCGCGGAATGCGGGTACTGAAGAAGATGGGGCGCGAGAACCTGATGCTGAACCAGAAAGCGCTCTATCCCGACTTGTACGAGATGTCGGTGGGGCATCTCTTCGGCGACGTCTGGGGACGCCCGGGGCTTTCCCTGCGCGAGCGGCAGCTGGTCACGCTGGCCGCGAACATCGCGCTCGCGCGGCCCTCCGGCAACCACTCGCACTATCTCTCCTCCATGCACCTCGGCATCACGAAGCAGGAGATCTGCGAGGTCATGATCCAGGTCGGGCACTACGCGGGCTGGCCGACGCTCTCGAACGCGACGCGCCAGTTCACCGAGATACTCGAGGAGCAGAAGAAGATGAAGAAACTCGGGAAGCGCTACAAGTCGAAGCTGCTGTAGCGACGGCTACCAGCTATCAGCTACCAGCTGGTGGCTTGCGGCTGGCGGCTGGCGGCTGGCGGCTGGCAGCTATTTCAGTACAAACGCAATCCGCTCCGCCACGTTCGGCGATCCCGGCGCGTGCAGCAGCGTGCGCACCAGGCGGTCGGTAAACGCCTCGTCCTGAGGGCGGCCCTTCTCGTGCGTCGGAAAGTGCTTGTTGCGCTCCGCCAGAGACACGAACTCGTAGAGCACGCCGTGCTTCGCCCAGCCCGAAACGGAGACGATCTTGCGCACGCCGACGCAGCCGGGAAGCCGCGTCATGTTGGGCATGCGGCATTGCGCGTACCATTCGAGCATCTCGTCCTCGTCCCCGTCGGCGCTGCCGGCCTGGAACGTGCCGAGCTGTATGCACGGAGAGAGCGCGGCCTTCGCTTCGCGCTTCTTCGCGTCCGGTCCGTCGGCGCGGGCTTCGTCGGTCATGATGTTGACCCGCTCGCCCTTGCGGGTGGCCAGCATCTTCTGGTCGTCCTGCGACAGGCCGGCGTGGATCTTGCGCGGCGTCGGACGGCCGAATGCGTGCGCGTCCTCGGCGCCGACGATCATGATGTAGCCGTTGCCGGCGCCTAGTTTGGGGTCCTTAGTGTGGGAGAGACGCCCGCCGCCCGGCACCTCGCCCGGCACCACGACCGACTTGAAGTGTCCAGCGTAGAGCACGCCCGGACGCTTCACCATTGCGGGCATGTACGTGCCGTGCGCCCAGGAGAGATAGGCGTCGCGCCCGGCATCGGGCAGGTCGTACCAGGAAATCCACAGTGCTCGGTCCACGTCACCTCCTGTGATTGGGTCTCGTCGAAAGGGACCGGGGATTGTCGGTCCACGCGCCGCGGCCTGCAAGCAGGCCGTTCACATTGTGTGAAAACCAGGGACTACGGACTCGGGACTGGAGACTAGCGGGTTACAAGTCTCCGGTCTCCAATCTCCAGTCTCTGGACTATCATGGCGCCGAGGAGGAGCGAACAATGAGGCCAGGTATCGCACTTCGTCTGGCTGGCGGTACGCTGGCACTCGCCACGACAGGGGTCGTATTGGCGCAGGCCCCATATCCGGCGAAGCCCGTGCGCATGGTGGTGCCGTCCTCGCCCGGCGGCGGCACCGACATCACCGCGCGCATCATCGCGCCCAAGCTGACCGAGCGCTTGGGGCAGCAGGTTCTGGTCGATAACCGCCCGGGGGCGGGCACCATTATCGGAATCGAATTGGTGGCGAAATCGCCGCCCGACGGCTATACCCTGCTCATGGCTCCCTCGACCCTCGCGATCAACCAGGCCATGTACAAGAAAGTCCCCTACGACCCGGTGAATGACTTCGCGCCGGTCACCCAGGTCATCGCAGCGCCCAACATGCTCGTCGTGCATCCGTCCGTGCCGGCGAAATCGGTCAAGGAGCTGATCGCCGTTGCGCGTGCCCGCCCGGGACAACTCAACTACGCCTCGGCGGGACTGGGAACCAATCCCCACCTCTCGATGGAACTGTTCCTGAGCATGACCGGGACGAAGATGGTGCACATCCCGTACAAGGGCCTGGCGCCCGGCATCGTGGATCTGCTCGCCGGCCACGTAACCGTGTCCGCGGCGACGATGCTGACCGGCCTTCCGCACGTGAGGAGCGGCCGGCTGCGTTGCCTGGGCACGACCGGGGCGAAGCGTGCCAGCGTGCTCCCCGAGGTACCGACCGTCTCCGAGGCGGGCGTTCCCGGCTACGAGTCCTCGCAGTGGTACGGCGTCCTCGTGCCGGCGCGGACCTCCAAAGAAATCGTCACGAAACTCCACACCGAGATCGCCCGCATCCTGCAGACGCCCGACATGAAGGAGCGGCTTGCTGCCGACGGCACGGAACCGGTGGGCGGCACGCCCGAGGACTTCGCGCGCTACATCCGCGAGGAGCTGGTGAAGTGGGCGAAAGTGGCGAAGGCGGCGGGCATTAAACCGGAGTGATGGGAAGAAGTGGAGTTGGGAAAAAGTGATGAGCGATGGTGATGAGAAATGGTGATGACGACGAGCAGCACGTCCGCGCTATTCATCACCAGTAATCCATCACCAGTATTTCATCACCAGTAGTCATCACCCGTTTCTGTGAAAACCCTGTTGATCGTGTACCACTCCCTGACCGGCGGCGCACGCCAGATGGCGGAGGCGGCGCGGCGCGGGGCGGCGACGGAGCCGGAGGTCGAGGTACGGTTTCTGCGCGCCGTCGAGGCCGGGGGCGAGGACGTGTTGCGGGCGGACGGCTACGTGTGGGTGACGCCGGAGAATCTCGCGGCGATGTCCGGGATCATGAAAGACTTCTTCGATCGCACCTACTATGCGGCGCTCGACCGCATCGCGGGACGCCCCTACGCGACGCTGGTGTGCGCCGGCAGCGACGGCGAGAACGCCGTGCGCCAGATCGAGCGCATCTCAACCGGCTGGCGCCTGAAGCGGATTGCGGAGCCCATTATCGTCTGCACCCATGCACAGACGCCGGAGGCAATACTCGCTCCGAAGACAATCGCAGCAGAACACCTCGCTCGTTGCGAAGAAGTTGGCGCAGCAATGGCCGTTGGTCTATCACTCGGGATCTACTAGAACCTGTCCCACACGTTCGCCGGCAACTGCTGGCGACGGCTCGTGGTGCTTGACCACTTACCTTCGGTTAGTCAACTTTCAGGTTGATCGCACGCACGATCTTTCCCCACTTCACGACCTCTTCGCGCACGTAGGCCGTATAGTCTTCCGGCGTGCCGGCCGTGATCTCGTAGCCGGCAGCGCCGAGTCGCTGGATCACGTCGGGATACTTGAGGGCCTTGTGCGTCTCGGCGTTGAGCCGCGTTATGACCTCCTTCGGCGTAGCGGCCGGCGCCGCGAGCGCGTACCACGAACCGAGCTCGTAGCCCTTGATACCCGTTTCCGCGATGGTCGGCAGGTCGGGCGTCGCGGGCGAGCGCTGCGCCGTAGTGACCGCAAGACCGCGCAGCTTGCCGTCTTTCACGAACGCGACCGCCGAGGGCATGGTCGCGAAACAGGATCCCACCTCCCCGCCGATCAGCGCGATCATGGACGGTCCGCCGCCCTTGTACGGAACGTGCACCATCTTCAACCCCGTCAGGCTCGCGAACAACTCGCCCCCGAGATGCGCGGCGGAACCGCTGCCCGACGACGAGTACAGGAGCTGGCCGGGCCTCGCCTTGGCGAACGCGATGAACTCCTTCACCGACTTGACCGGCACCGAGGGGTGCACCACGAGAACGTGCGGGATGGTGGCGAGCCGCGTGATCCCGGCCAGGTCTTTCACGAGATCGAAGCTGAGCTTGCTGTAGGCGGTCTGCCCGATGGCGTTCGTCAGGGTGATCATCACCAGCGTGTACCCGTCGGGCGGCGCCTTCGTCGCGACCTCCACGCCGATATTGGCGCCGCCGCCAGGCCGGTTCTCCACGATCACCTGCTGACCCATCTGCTCCGAGAGTTTCTGCGCCACCTGCCGCCCGAGTGTGTCGGTACCGCCGCCCGGCGGAAATGGCAGGATCAGCCGGACCGGCTTGTTCGGGTACTGCGCTTGCGCGGGCGCGATACCCGCCAGCAGGAACGCGGCGGCAACCAGCCAGCCGATTCGAGGAATTCCCATGGCGCTGTCCTCCTTGCGATCGACGCTCTATCGAGACGCCTTGTCAGGGACGCAAGGTACCACACCCGGGCAGCGGTCGCGTCGGGCGCGGAGAACGTGCGGAGGCTCAGGGCCGTCCGAGACCGTGGTAGTTGCTGCCGTGAAACACCAGCGGCGGACGGTCGGTATGGTGGTAGCGCTCCACCCGGCCGACGAGGATGACGTGGTCTCCGGCATCGTGACGCTGCTCGCGGCGGCACTCGAACAACGCGACGACGCCGTCCAGAAGGGGCGCGCCGCCCAGCCCCTCGGTCACTTCCAGGCCTGCGAACTTGTTGCGGGACGGCTTGCAGAAGCGGTCGGAGAGGTCCAGCTGGTCTTCCGCGAGGACGTGCACGGCGAAATGGGTGGCATGCGCGAAGACCGCCCGGCTGGGCGCGCTCCCGGCAAGACACCAGAGCACGAGCGGGGGATCGAGCGATACGGAACAGAAGGAATTCGCCGTAACCCCCGCAAGGGCTCCGTCCGGAGCCCGGGCGGTCACGATGGTGATACCCGTGGCAAAAGAGCCAAGGGCCTGCCGGAAGTCCCGTACATCCCCTACCCCTCCGGTCGAACGCGGCCTTTCGGTGGAACGCCGCCAGACAGCGTCGCTCGCACTCGCGAGATCGGGGTCACCAAAACCCCCATGAAACATGAAATCCACGATGAGATTTTAGCAGGCGATTGTCGTCAAATCCGCTATGATTATAGAATCAGTTTTTCCTTTTTGTCCACGATCGAACTTGGCGGTATGAACAAGCTCCATGCAATGCTCTCCTTCGTGCGGGTGGCCGAAAGCGGCAGCTTCACCTCGGCCGCGGCGCAGCTCGGCGTGTCGGTCTCGGCAGTCGCCAAGGCCGTCGCCCGGCTCGAGGAGGACCTCGGCACGCAATTGCTTGCGCGCTCCACGCGCCGGATGGCGCTGAACGACGACGGGCGGGATTTCTACGCGCGCTGCCAGCAGATCCTGAATGATATCGAGGATGCGGAGGCCTCCGTCAAGAGCGCCGGCGAAACGCCGAAAGGCCGGCTGCGCATGGCCCTTCCCGCATTGTTCGGGCGCCTGACGCTCTTGCCGCGCATCGCGGAATTCACCGCGCGCTACCCGGAGATCGTCCTCGACCTCTCGTTCGAGGACCAGCCCGTGGATCTGATCGAGCGCGGCCTCGACATCGCGGTGCAGGTGGGCAACCTGACCGATTCGCGCTGCGTCTCGCGCGTGTTGAACCACGGCCCGCGAGTGACGGCGGCGTCTCCCGCGTACTTCAAGCGCCACGGGGAGCCGAAGACACCGGCGGATCTCGCGAGCCATAACTGCATCGTCTCGAACTTCGGCCCGGTATGGCCGTTCAACGATCGCGGCAGCCGCATCGACGTCCCCGTGCGTGGCAGCCTCGTGGTCACCGGCGGCGACTACCTGCGCGAGGCCGTGCTGCACGGGCTCGGCATAGGCCAATCGAACTGGTGGACGGTGCGCTACGACCTGGCCGTCGGCTCCGTGAAGCAGGTGCTGGAGGAATACGCGGTCGAGGGGCGGCCGATCAGCGTCGTCTACCCGCCGACCCGCCACGTGCCGCGGAAGCTGCGCGTGATGATCGACTTCCTGGTCGAGATTACGCGCCTGCCGTCGGGGACGGTACAGGGCGCGACCCCGGCCCCTCCGCGCAAGTCCGGCAGCGCGCGCGGCCGTCGCCGTTCCGGACAAACAGTTTCTTCCCGCGGTTGACCAACCCGGGACGGGTCGTGAGTATCATCGGATTGCCATAGCCATACGATTCGGGAGATTTCTGCATGCGCCTGGGCTACTTCACCATGCCGCTCCACCCCATGGAGCGCAGCCCCACCGAGACCCTGCACGAGGACCGCGAGGCCATCATACTCGCGGACCGGCTGGGCTTTTACGACGCTTTCGTCGGCGAGCACCTCACGGAAAAGAGCGAGAACATCGTGAGCAGCATGATGTTCCTCGCAACGCTTGTGAGCGACACGAAGACGATCAAGCTCGGTACCGGCACGTCCAACCTGTCCCAAATGCATCCCGTCCTGATCGCCTCGCACGCCGCGATGCTCGATCACCTCGCGCGGGGCCGCTTCATCTTCGGTATCAGCGCCGGCGCGCTGGCGTGCGACGCCGAAGCGCTCGGCAACCTGGACCAGGACCGCAACAAGATGTTCGCCGAGGCGATCGAGGTCATCCTCGCGATCTGGGAGCGCGAAACGCCGTACGACATCGAGTTCCCGAACAATCGCTACAAGGTTTCGGTAGCGAAGACCAGCGACCTCGAATACGGCAGAGGTCACCTCTACAAGCCGTTCCAGAAGCCGCGCCCCGAGATCGTGGGCACGGTGCTGACGCCGTATTCCAAGGGCGCGCTCGCGATGGGCGAGCGCGACTTCCATCCGCTTTCGGCCAACTTCCTGCTCGCGAAATGGCTGCCGAGCCATTGGGCCAACTATTCCGAGGGCAAGCGCAAAGCCGGCCAGACGGCGGATCCTGCCGACTGGCGCATCGCCCGCACCATCTTCGTCGCGGACGACGAGAAGGTAGCCCGGCGTTACGGACGCGACGATCCGCAAAGCCCGTACCGCTATTACTGGCGCATGCTGCTGCACAAGATGATGCGCGGCAAGCGGCATGGCGTGTTCAAGACCGACCAGTCGCAGCCGGACTCCACTCTCACCGAGGACTACATCCTCGACAACCAGGTGATCTACGGCACCGTCAACAAAGTGGTGGACGAAATCCTGAAGCTGCGCGAGGTGGCGGGTGATTTCGGCGAGCTCGTCTACGCGGGAATGGACTGGGTGGACCCGGCGCTCACGAAGCGCTCCATGGAATTGATGGCGAACGAGGTCATGCCGCGGGTCAACGAGGCGATCGGGGCGACGGAGAGAGTTCCGGC
Organism: Burkholderiales bacterium; assembly: GCA_035649495.1. GTDB lineage: Bacteria > Pseudomonadota > Gammaproteobacteria > Burkholderiales > SG8-41 > SG8-41. The sequence goes on from DASRJL010000093.1 coordinate 22,199, forward strand.
AGCAGTGACCTGATCGTTTCGCTCGGCTGGCATCATGGGCGCTACGAAAATAGAAGGATGAACGTGGAAGGATGACTGGCTCCCCATGAAAAGCCCTGTCACAAAGCCGAGCCAGCGGGGTGGTTTTCGGGTCATCCTTCATCCTTCCGCCTTCATCCTTGTCTGCTCGGCGCTCTGGGCAGCGGCAGCGAGCGCCGCGCCGACGTATCCTGTCCGTCCCGTCCGCATGGTCGTCGCTTCCGTCACGGGCTCCGCGCCCGACATCATCGCGCGCCACCTCGGCGCGAAGCTGACCGAAGCGTGGGGCCAGCAGATCGTGGTGGATACGCGCCCGGGCGCGAGCGGCCTGATCGGCGCCGAGACAACCTCCCGCGCCGCTCCCGACGGCTACACGCTGTGGCTGGGCACGCAGACACAGTTGATCAGCACCTTGCTGCACGGGAAGTTCGCGATGTCGCGGGAATTCGCGCCGGTGGGATTCGTCGCCACGACGACGTTCGTGCTCGTCGCGAGCGCTGCGGTGCCGGCGAAGAACATGGCGGAATTCATCGAGCTCGCCAAGGCGCGGCCCGGCCAGCTGTTCTACGCGAGCGGCGGAGACGGATCCTCCGGGCATCTGTGCGTCGAGCTGCTGAAGCGAATGACGGGTATCGACCTCGTCCACGTTCCGTACAAGAGCAGCCCGCTCGCCATGACGGACATGTTTTCCGGCCAGATCCACCTCGGCTGCGTGGCCGCTCCCGGCGTCCCTGCATACCTCAAGAGCGGCAAGGTCCGGGCCCTTGCTATCACCTCGGCAGCGCGCACGCCGCTCGCGCCGGGAATGGCTCCGGTCGCCGAGACGGTCCCGGGCTACGATCTGACGGGATGGTACGGCTTGCTGGCGCCGCGCGGGACACCGGCGGAAATCGTCTCCCGGATCAATACTGCGGTCACGAAGGTGTTGAAGGATGCCGCCTTCCAGGAGCGTCTGCTCGCCATGGGCGCGGAAGCGGCCCCCTCCACGCCCGCGGATTTCGGAGCGATGCTGCGCACGGAGACGGCGCGCTGGGACAAGATACTCAAGGAAGCCGGCATTCGACCGCCACACTAGAATGGCGGTCCGGATAGGGCGGTTCGGATACTGCGGTTCAGGTACTGCGGTCCCGATACTGCAGGTCCAGATACTGCGATCCCGACACTGCGGTTCAGATACTGCGGCTCAGATAGACCAACTCCAAAACCGCCTTACTTGAACCGCTTTTATCCGCACCGCTTTTATCCGCACCGCCTTATCCGCACCGCTTCAGCTGCACCGCTTCAGCTGAGCCGCCTCATCAACGCGGCACCCCCGACCTGTCGATAAACCCGTCGCGATTCGGCATCCTTACCTGCGGCAGCGTCTGCGCGTTCATCTCGGCGTTCTCCGGAATGATGCCGTTCAGGAACAGGATATAGGCCGTCACGGCGTACACCTGGTCGTTGGTGAGTGATTGTGGCTTCGTCGTAGGCATCGCGCGCCGGGTGTAGTCGAACAACGTCGTCGCGTACGGCCAGAAGCTGCCCACCGTCATGATCTGCGCGGCGGTTCCGAGGCTGCCGATGCCGCCGACGAGCGCGTCGGCCGGCTTGCCTGCGGCTTTTTCTCCGTGGCACGCCTGGCATTGCGCGACGTACACCGCCTCGCCCTGTGTGGGCGTGCCGCTGCCGGCGGGCAGGCCGGCGCCGCTTGGCGGGATGCTGATGTCCCAGGCCGCGATTTCCTGGGCGGTAGCCGCGCGACCGAGCGCCGGTCCGGTAATCGGCGTCCGTGTTTCCTCGCTCGTCGTGGCGCAGGCAGCCGCCAATGCCGCTGCCACCGCTCCCGCGATCGCGCTCTTATATGAATACATTGGCGATGCTCCCGTCGGCAGCGACTTCCCAGGCCTGGATGGAATGATTGTGGTAGCGGGCGGGCTGCGCCATTTCCGCGAGCCACGCCGCGCGCGTCGGCTGGACGCTTCCCTTCTCGTCGACCGCGCGGCTCGCGATCACCGCCTGCCCGCCGTTCCAGTCCCAGGGCAGGCGAAAGCGCGTCAGGCTCCGGGAAAGGATCGGACCCTGAAGTACCGCTTCCTTCCACGTTGCGCCGCCATCGAGCGTTACGTCCACGCGGCGAATCCGGCCGGCGCCGGACCATGCGATACCGCTCACCTCGTGAAAGCCGGGGCCGGCGAGCTTCCCGCCGAAGGACGGTCGCGTGATCACCGATTTCACTCCCATCGCGAAGGTGAATTGCAGGGCCTTGCCGCCGGGGACCATGTCGGAGTACTTCGAGGTCTCGTCCTTGGTATGCGTCGGACCGCGCGTGACCTTGATGCGCCGCAGCCACTTCACGTTCATGTTCCCTTCCCATCCCGGCAGCAGCAATCGCACGGGGTAGCCCTGCTCGGGCCGCAAGCGCTCGCCGTTCTGATAGAGCGCAAGCATGGCGTCGTCGAGACCTTTGGCGAGCGGCACGCTGCGGCCCATGGCCGCCGCATCCGCCCCTTCGGCGAGCAGCCAGTCCGCGCCCGCCTCGACGCCCGCCTCGTTGAGCAGCAGCGCGAGCGGCACACCGGTCCATTCGCTGCAGCTCACCAGTCCGTGTATGGCCTGCGCGGTCGCCTGCGGCGGCTTCGGGTTGACGGTGTTCGGGCCGCTGTTCCCCGCGCACTCCACGAAGCAGATGCGGCTCGTCATGGGGTAGCGCTCGAGCGACTCCACCGTAAAGACGAGTGGCTTCTTCACGAGCCCGTGGATCATCAACCGGTGCTGCGCCGGGTCGATGGTCGGCACGCCGTTGTGATGACGCTCGAAATGGAGGCCGCTCGGCGTGATGGTTCCTTCGAGCGCCTGGAGCGGCGTGCGCGACGCGCCGGCGCCGGGCGTGACCTTCGCGTACCCCGACGCCGCCACGCGCAGCACCTTCTCTTCGAACTTCGATGGATTCCCGTAGCCGCGCATGGGAGTGCCCATGGTCTGCATCCACGGCGGCACCGCCGTGGCATCCTGGGCGGCAGCTTGTGGTGCGATTCCCGCCGCGGCTGCACCCGCGATGCCGGCGCCTCGCGCGAGGAACCCGCGGCGGTCTATCTTGGCGGGTAATCCGTCGCTGGATTGCCCGGACGGCGGGAGCGCCTGCGGCGCCCGCGGAGACTGAATCTTGCGGCCCATGTACCCCTCCCGGAACGTGCAGCCGCCCGCGTGCTGAATCAGCGGGGGGCCGCGTCCAGACGGCGGGAGACGCAACCCCCGGAATATGCGTCGAAGTACTGCGCAAACCATCTTACGCCAGAACAGCCCCATCCCCCATCCGTCGTCACGTGGCGGACGTTCACAGTATGGCCACTGGTAAGCGGCCGCGCTTAGCAGTAGAGTGGCCGTCCGGGAACGCCGGCTCGCATCGCGGCAAACCGCTCTCCCAACATCGTTCCACTTCTGAAAAGGACTGCACTATGCTCTATGAAATCAGGACCTACGGCGTCCAGCCGCAATCAGTCCCCGAGGTCGAGAAGCGCTTCGGCGAAGCTTATGAAGCGAGGAAGAAGTATTCGGAGCTGGCCGCGTTCTGGCATACCGAGATCGGGCCGCTCAACCAGATCATCCACGTCTGGGGCTACAAGGATCTCGCCGAGCGCGACAAGATCCGCGCCGCCGCTGTGAAGGACGGCGTCTGGCCGCCGAAGATCGGGGAATTCATCGTCAGCCAACAGTCGGACATCCTGCATCCTTTCTCCTTCGCCCCGGAAATCAAGCCCGGCAATGTGGGGCCGTACTTCGAGATCCGCACCTATACCTACAAGGGCGGCGAGCTGCCGGTCATCCAGAAGACCTGGGAAGCTGCGCTCCCGGGCCGTCTCAAGGTCAGCCCGATCGTCACGTGCGGCTACACCGATCTCGGCGCGCTCTCCAAGTTCATTCACATCTGGCCGTACAAGTCGCTCGACGACCGGGTGAAGATCAGGAACGAGCTGCGCGCTGGCGGCAACTGGCCCCCCTCCGAGCTCGCCAAGAAGTCCGGCGGCCGCGGCTACAACCTGCACCAGCAGGAAAACAAGGTGGTTATGCCTTCGGCGTTCTCGCCCCTGCAATAAGAATGTGACCAGTGACCAGTGACCGGTGACCAGTAATCGCTAGGCCGGATATACAACCGATCACGCCGGACACGAAGCGCCGCCCCCGGGCGGCGCTTTTGTTTTGCCGTTTCCTGCCGTAATCCCGATGTCCCCGGCGCCGGGCCGGACGCCCTGTAGGCGGCACACCGACCCGAAAAGCGGAAAATGCCGTCATGCGGTTGACTTCAATTGCATGCAAACTGTGACGCGTTCGAAAACATTACGAGGAGAGAATAGTGGCGCTGAACTCGATGCAGAATTCGGAGATCGCAAGCCGGCTCGATACGTTCCATCGGGACATCCAGAGCCAGCTCCAGGCGGCGGGACCGCAAATGGAAAGAGAATCGTTCTCGGACCTGGCCGGAACCGTGTACGACGCCGGCGACGAGTCGGTGGCCACCACGATCGAGGAGTTGAGCTACCTTCACCTGGAGCGCTACGCGCGCGAGCTGCGCCAGATCGAAAAGGCGCGCAAGCGCCTCGCGGACGGCGCGATCGACGAATGCGTCGAGTGCGGCGACGACATCGGCTACCAGCGCCTGCGGGCTTATCCCGTCGCGACGCGCTGCATCCATTGCCAAACCCAGCACGAGAAGACCTTCGGGGCTCACGTCGTCGCGCAGGTCTGATGCGCGCCGCGGTGATGACGCTCACTCACGCTCGCTGGTGACGAAACTGACGTCATGGGTCAGGGGTCATGCGTCTTCGTTACCGTGAAACTCGTCACCGCAGCGCTCGTCACTGCGAAGCTCGTCACCGTGAAACTCGTCACCAGCGAGCGTACGTGAGCGTCGTCACTGCGAAGCTTGTCCGTGTTCCCTGCGGTGCGTCCTGACGTCCAGCACGATCTTGAGCAGGACGAGCAGCACGAGCACCGGCACCGGGCTTTTCAGGGCTAGCACGACCCATCCGCCGACGATGAGCGTGACCTGCATGAGCAGGATGCGCCGGTAGGGCGCACTCATGAGACCGCCCACGGTTTCACCCACGTACTCGCGGCGGCC
>DASRJL010000094.1:0-17011 GCA_035649495.1 Burkholderiales bacterium
ATCTACGGCAAGGTCGGCAATTCCGGCGTCTCGATCGCCACGCTCGACGACATGAAGGCGCTCTATTCGGGCTTCGACCTGTGCGATCCGGCGACCTCGGTCTCGATGACCATCAACGGGCCGGCGCCGACGCTCCTCGCCATGTTCTTCAACACCGCCATCGACCAGCGTCTCGAGGCCTTCCGCACGGAGCGGGGGCGTGAGCCGGGCGCGGACGAGACGGGCGTGATACGCGCCACGACGCTCGCCGCGGTGCGCGGCACGGTGCAGGCGGACATCCTCAAGGAGGACCAGGGTCAGAACACCTGCATCTTTTCGACGGAGTTCTCGCTCAAGGTGATGGGCGACATCCAAACGTATTTCATCGCGAACCAGGTGCGCAACTTCTACTCGGTGTCGATCTCCGGCTATCACATCGCCGAGGCCGGGGCGAACCCGGTGAGCCAGCTCGCGTTCACGCTGGCGAACGGCTTCACTTTCGTCGAGGCCTACCTCGCGCGCGGCATGCACGTGGACGACTTCGCTCCGAACCTGTCGTTCTTCTTCAGCTACGGGATGGACCCGGAGTATGCCGTGCTCGGGCGCGTGGCGCGCCGCATCTGGGCGGTGGCGATGCGCGATCGCTACGGCGCGAACGAGCGCAGCCAGAAGCTCAAGTTCCACTCCCAGACATCGGGCCGCAGCCTGCACGCGCAGGAGATCGCGTTCAACGACATCCGCACCACGCTCCAGGCGCTGATCGCGACCTACGACAACACCAATTCCCTGCACACCAACGCCTACGACGAGGCGATCACCACGCCGACCGAGGACTCGGTGCGCCGCGCGATGGCGATCCAGATGATCATCAACGCGGAATGGGGCGTCGGGAAGAACGAGAACCCGAACCAGGGATCGTTCCTGATAGAGGAGCTGACCGACCTGGTCGAGGAGGCGGTGTTGAAGGAATTCGAGGAGATCTCGGCGCGGGGCGGGGTGCTCGGGGCGATGGAGACCGGGTACCAGCGCGGCCGGATCCAGGAACAGTCGCTCACCTACGAGCACAGGAAGCACGACGGCAGCTATCCCATCATCGGGGTCAATACGTTCCGCAATCCCCGTCACGCGGAAGAGGGCGGCGCCGTCACGCACAAGCTGGAGCTGATCCGTTCGACCGCGGAAGAGAAGGAGTCGCAGTTGCACCGGCTGCGCGAGTTCCAGCGGCGCCATGCGGGAGAGGCGCCGGCGATGCTGGAGCGGCTGCGCCAGGCGGTGGTGAGAAACGAGAACGTATTCGACGTGCTGATGGACGCGGTGCGCTGCTGCTCCCTCGGGCAGATAACCCACGCGCTGTTCGAGGTCGGCGGGCAATACCGGCGCAGCATGTGAAAACCGGGCTGCCCCAGGACAAGCTGGCAACCGCGGAACCCGCGGCGCTCGCGCGCTGCGTCCGCTGCGATGCCCGGTTCACGTGCGGAGCGCTCACGCCGGGCGCTCCCTGCTGGTGCGCGAGCTTTCCACCGGTCGAGCCGCCGGTCGCTGCGGGCGACGCGTGCCTGTGTCCCGGGTGTCTCTCTGCGATAGTCGCGCGAGCAGGCCTCCGGACCGGCGGCTAGCCATGCCCGATACCTTTCCCAGGCTGCTGCTGCATCACGCGCGGGAACGCGGCGGGCGGCCCGCCATCCGCGAGAAAGACTACGGCATCTGGCAAACCTGGACGTGGTCGCAGGCGGCGGAGGAGGTGCGCATCCTGGCGTGCGGCCTCGCTGCCCTGGGGTTCCGTCGCGGCCACAACCTCGCGATCGTCGGCGACAACCGGCCGCGTCTCTACTGGGCGATGGCCGCTGCCCAGTGCCTGGGCGGCATCCCGGTGCCGCTCTACCAGGACGCCGTGGCCGGGGAGATGGCGTTCGTCCTGAACGACGCCGAGGTCCGGTTCGCGATCGTCGAGGACCAGGAGCAGGTCGACAAGCTGCTGGAGATGAAAGATCGCTGCCCGGCGCTCGAGCACGTCATCTACGACGACCCGCGTGGAATGCGCCACTACGACCAGCAGTTCCTCCACGGCTACGAGAGGATCCGGGAGTTGGGGCGCGACTACGACAGGGAGCGGCCGGACTTCTTTCGCGACGAAGTGGCGAAGGGCGGGACCGACGACGTGGCCGTCGTGCTCTACACCTCGGGCACGACGGGCAAGCCCAAGGGCGTGTGCCAGACCCACCGCGCCTTCATCGCCGCCGCGCGGGGCGGCTGCGGGTTCGACCGGCTCGACGCGCGGGAGGACATCCTGTCGTATCTCCCGATGGCGTGGGTCGGCGATCATCTCTTCTCCTACGCCCAGGCGCTCACTGCCGGCTTCACCATCAACTGCCCGGAATCGTCGGAAACCGTCCTCACGGACATGCGCGAGATCGGTCCGACCTTCTTCTTCGCGCCGCCCCGCATCTTCGAGAACCTGCTGACGCAGGTGATGATCCGCATGGAAGACGCGGGCGCAGTGAAGCGCCGGATGTTCCGCTTTTTCATGGATGTGGCGCGCCGCGTCGGCGCCGGGATTCTCGACGGCAGGCCCGGTGTTTCATTCCCCGACCGGGTCCTCTACCGGCTGGGCAACGTCCTTGTCTACGCCCCGCTGCGCAACGTGCTCGGCATGAGCCGCATCCGCGTCGCCTACACGGCCGGCGCGGCGATCGGGCCCGACCTCTTCCGCTTCTACCGCTCGATCGGCGTCAACCTGAAGCAGCTCTACGGCTCGACCGAGACCTGCGCCTACGTCTGCCTGCAGCCGGACGGCGAGATCAAGCTCGACAGCGTGGGGAAGCCCGCGCCGGGCGTCGAGGTGCGGATCGCCGACAGCGGAGAGGTACTCGTCAAGGGGCCCATGCTGCTCAAGGAGTACTACCGGCGGCCCGACGCGACAGCCGAGGCGATCGACGGCGACGGGTATTTCCATACCGGGGACGCCGGCGTCTTCGACGGGGACGGGCATCTGAAGATCATCGACCGGGCGCAGGACGTCGGCAGGCTCGCGTGCGGCGCGGTATTCGCTCCGAACTATATCGAGAACAAGCTCAAGTTCTTCTCGTACATCAAGGAGGCTGTTGCTTTCGGGCACGACCACGACGAGGTCTGCGCGTTCATCAACATCGATATCGCGGCGGTGGGTGACTGGGCGGAGCGGCGCGGCATCGCCTATTCGGGCTATCCCGATCTTGCGGCCAAGCGCGAGGTCTACGAGCTGATACAGGGCTGCATCGAGCAGGCGAACGCCGAGCTGGCGCGTGATCGCGGTCTCGCCCACTCGCAGGTGCGCCGCTTCCTGATCCTGCACAAGGAGCTCGATCCGGACGACGACGAGCTGACGCGAACCCGCAAGGTGCGCCGCGGCTTCGTCCGGGAGAAGTACGCCGTACTGGTAGACGCGCTCTACGCAGGCAAGCAGGCCCAGTACATCGAGACGCAGGTGAAGTTCGAGGACGGGCGCACGGGCATGTTCTCCGCGGACCTCGAGATCCGGAACGCGAAGACCGTTCACCCGGCGCCGTTGCCCCGGTGACGGCGCGGAACGCAGCCCGACCATGACGGCGCCGGAATATCACCTGCACCTGCGCGAGCGGAAAATCGGGGGAGTCCTGTTGAGCGTGCAGGACGTCTCGCTCGCCTTCGGCGGGGTCAAGGCGCTGCAGGAGGTATCCTTCGACGTGCGGGAGCACGAGGTGCGCGCCATCATCGGGCCCAACGGCGCCGGCAAGTCCTCGATGCTGAACGTCATCAACGGCGTCTACCGCCCGCAACAGGGCCGCATCACGCTCGCGGGCCGCAGCTTCGCCGAGATGGAGCCGCATGAAGCCGCGGTGATGGGCATCGCGCGCACCTTCCAGCACATCGCGCTCTTCAAGGGCATGAGCGTGCTCGACAACATCATGGCCGGCCGCAACCTGCGCATGAAGGCCGGCATCCTCGCCCAGGCGCTGCGCATCGGGCCCGCCGGGCGCGAGGAGATCCGTAACCGCGAAGAGGTCGAGCGCATCATCGATTTCCTCGAGCTGCAGGCCTGGCGCAAGACGCCGGCTGGCCGCCTGCCCTACGGCCTGCAGAAACGGGTCGATCTCGGCCGCGCCCTCGCCTCGGAGCCGCAGATGCTGCTGCTCGACGAGCCGATGGCCGGCATGAACCTGGAGGAGAAGCAGGACATGTGCCGCTTCATCCTCGACGCCAACGACCAGCTCGGCACCACGATCGTGCTGATCGAGCACGACATGGGCGTGGTGATGGACATCTCCGACCGCGTCGTGGTGCTCGACTATGGGCGCAAGATCGCCGACGGCAGCCCGGACGAGGTGCGCGCGAACCGCGCCGTGATCGATGCCTACCTGGGAGCCGGCCGTTGAACGCCGATCTCAGGCGCCATCTCTCCGTTCTCGCCCTCGGGGCGGTGCTGGTCGCCGGCCTCTTTGCGCCGCTCGCGCTGAAAGCCTCGGCGCCGGGCTTCTGGATGGAGGTGCTGCTCGGCGGCCTGATGGCGGGCGTGCTCTACTCGCTCGTCGCGCTCGGGTTCGTGCTCATCTTCAAGGCCTCGGGCGTGTTCAACTTCGCCCAGGGGGCAATGGTGCTGTTTGCCGCGCTCGCCGTCGCCCGGCTGTCGGAGAGGATGCCGCTCTGGGCCGCGATCATCCTCGCGGTCGCGATCATGATCGCGCTCGCCATGGTCATCGAGCGGCTGGTGCTGCGTCCCCTCGTCAACCAGGACCCGGTTGCGCTGCTCATGGCGACGCTCGGCGTGACCTACTTTCTGGACGGTTTCGGCCAGACGCTCTGGGGCAGCGACATCTACAAGATCGACCTCGGGATCGAGCGCGAGCCGGTGATGATCCTGGACAACGTCTTCCAGGGCGGCATCCTCGTGAACCGCGACGACGTCGCCGCCGCCATCGTCGCGGTCATCCTGGTCGGCGCGCTCGCCGTCTTCTTCCAGAGGACGGCCACCGGGCGGGCGTTGCGCGCCGTGGCGGACGACCACCAGGCCGCGCAATCGATCGGCATTCCGCTCCACCGCATCTGGGTCATCGTCTGGTCGGTGGCCGGCGTGGTCGCGATCGTCGCCGGCGTGATCTGGGGCGGCAAGCTGGGCGTGCAGTTCTCCATCTCCCAGGTGGCGCTGAAGGCGCTGCCGGTGGTGATCCTGGGCGGCTTCACCTCGGTGCCAGGCGCGATCGTCGGGGGACTGATCATCGGCGTCGGCGAGAAGATGGCCGAAGTGTTCCTCGGGCCGCCGCTCGTGAAGATGTTCGACCTGGCGGGCGGCGGGATCGAGAACTGGTTCGCCTACATGCTGGCGCTGCTGTTTCTGCTCGTGCGGCCCGAGGGCCTGTTCGGCGAGCGTCACATCGACAGGGTCTGAAGAGCAAAGGATGAACGTGGAACGTGGAAGGATGAAGAACTACGAGCACTCCGTTGGTGTTCTCAGGTCATCCTTCATCCTTCATCCTTCATCCTTCATCCTTCGAGGCGTAGCCGGATGATCTACAGAGAGAACGGCCAGTTCAAGTCGACCTACCGCGCCGATCTCCAGTTGCTGCCGATCGTGCAGGACCGCATTTTCATGATTGCGCTCGCCGCCGGCGCGTTCCTGATCGTGCCGCTCGTGGCGAGCGACTACGTCTTCCTGTCCATCCTGATCCCGTTCCTGATCCTCACGCTCGCGGCGATCGGTCTGAACCTGCTGGTGGGCTACTGCGGCCAGATCTCGATCGGCCACGCCGCGTTCATGGCGGTGGGCGCTTATGCCGCCTACAACATCGTGCTGCGCGTCCCGGGCCTGAACTTTCTCATCGTGCTGATCCTCTCCGGACTCATCGCCGCTGCTGCCGGCATGATCTTCGGTATCCCGAGCCTGAGGATCAAGGGGCTCTACCTCGCGGTCGCTACGCTCGCCGCGCAGTTCTTCTCGGACTGGGTGTTCGCGCGCGTGAAGTGGTTCACCAACTATTCGCACTCCGGCTCGGTGTCGGTGGCGCCGCTCGATCTTTTCGGCTGGCGGATCGACGCGCCGGCCGAGAAGTACCTGTTCCTCCTCGCCGTCCTCATCGTGTTTACGCTCGTCGCCAAGAACCTGGTTCGCGGCCACATCGGGCGGGCGTGGATGGCGACGCGCGACATGGACGTGGCTGCGGAGGTGATCGGCATCCGTCCGGTCTACGCCAAGCTCACCGCTTTCGGGGTGAGCGCCTTCTACTGCGGCGTGGCGGGCGCCCTGTGGGGCTTCCTCCACCTGGGCTCGTGGGAACCGCTCGCCTTCAGCATCACCCTGTCGCTCAACCTGCTCTTCATGATCATCATCGGCGGCATGGGCTCGATCCTGGGCGCTTACTACGGCGCGGCGTTCATCGTCGTGCTGCCGATTCTGTTGAACCAGTTTCCGCAATGGCTGGGGATCCCGATTTCGACGGCCATGGCCACGCACCTCGAATTCATGATTTTCGGGACGCTTATCGTGCTGTTCCTGATCATGGAGCCGCACGGTCTGGCCCGCCTGTGGGCCATCGGCAAGGAAAAGCTCCGGCTGTGGCCGTTCCCCCACTGAGGGCGCTATGCTGAGTGGAAGCTATCGGTTCCGGTCTTTCCCCTAGGAGGAGAAAATGAGACTCAATGCAAAAACCGGCCTGCTGTGCGCTGCACTTGCTGCAGGCTCGTCTGTCAGCGGCGCCGCATGCGCCCAGGCCAACGAGCAGTTCTTCCCGGTGCTGTCGTACCGGACGGGCCCGTACGCGCCCAACGGCGTGCCGTTGGCCAACGGCTACGTCGACTACCTGAAGCTCATCAACGCGCGCGACGGCGGCATCAACGGCGTCAAGATCACCTTCGAGGAATGCGAGTTCGGCTACGCGACGGACCGCGGCGTGGAGTGCTACGAGCGCCTGAAAGGGAAGGGCCCGACCGGCGCGACCGCCTTCCATCCGCTGTCCACGGGCGTCACGTTTGCCGTGACCGACAAGGCGTACAACGACCGCATCCCGATCGTCACTGTCGGCTACGGCCGCGCCGACTCGGTGGACGGCTCGGTGTTCGGCTGGAACTTCCCGCTCGGCGGCACGTACTGGGATGCCTCGGACATGCTGGTGCAGCACGTGGGCAAGCGGGAAGGCGGGCTCGCCAAGCTGAAGGGCAAGAAGATCGCGCTGGTCTACCACGACTCGCCCTATGGCAAGGAGCCGATCGCGCTCCTGCAGGAGCGCGCGAAGCTGCACGGCTACGATCTGCAGCTCCTGCCCGTCACGCATCCGGGGGTGGAGCAGAAGGCCACCTGGCTGCAGATCCGTCAGAGCGCACCCGACTACGTGTTCCTCTGGGGATGGGGCGTGATGAACTCGACGGCCATCAAGGAGGCCGTCGCCACCGGCTATCCGCGCAACAGGATGTACGGCGTGTGGTGGTCCGGCGCGGAGCCCGATGTCACGCCGGCCGGCGAAGGCGCCAAGGGCTACAACGCGCTCGTGTTTCTCTCCCCGGCGGGCCAGGGAGAGGTGCACAGGGACATCATCAAGCACGTGTATGACAAGGGGCAGGGCACCGGCAAGAAGGAGGAAGTCGGCGAGGTGCTCTACAACCGCGGCATGGGGTTCGCGCTGCTCACCGTCGAAGCAGTGAAGCGCGCACAGTCCAAGTTCGGCAAGAAGCCCTTGAAGGGCGAAGAGGTCCGCTGGGGGCTGGAGAACCTGGCGATCGACCAGGCGGCGATCAAGAAGCTCGGCTTCGAGGGCTACATGCAGCCGATCAGCACGTCCTGCACGGATCACGCCGGCGCTCGCACCGCGACTGTCCATACGTGGGACGGCAAGAAGTGGCAGGTGCAGAAGGACCGCTACGTCGCCGACCAGCAGATCATCAAGCCGATGATCGCCGCCTCGGCGGAGAAGTACTCCCAGGAGAAGAAGCTGACGAAGCGCGACTGCTCGAAGGAACAGTAGGTCGGAATGAAAATCACAAATCTATTTTGATTTACTCGAGCAGCGCACGATCAAACAGCGGGGCGCAAAAGCAGCGCTCCCTTTACCGAAAAGTGGGGCCGGAGTTGACGCCGGCGAGGAACAGAATTTCTTGACAAGTAAGCCTACAAGCAATTCGGCCATGCTTGCCGTCAACGGCATTGAGGTCATATACAACTACGTGATCCTCGTGCTGAAGGGCGTATCCCTCGAAGTAAGGGAGGGCGGTATCGTCGCGCTCCTCGGCGCGAACGGCGCGGGCAAGACGACCACGTTGAAGGCGATCTCGAACCTGCTCGCCGCGGAGCGCGGCGCCGTCACGAAGGGCTCGATCGAGTTCCGCGGCACGCGCGTGGACCGGCTGACGCCCGCGCAGCTGGTGAGCCGCGGCGTGGTGCAGGTGATGGAAGGGCGCCACTGCTTCCCTCACCTCACCGTCGAGGAGAACCTCCTGACGGGCGCGTTCACGCGCAAGGCGTCGCGCGCCGACCTGAAGCGCGACCTCGAGCGGGTGTACGGCTATTTCCCGCGGTTGAGGGATCGGCGCACCGCGCTGGCCGGGTACACCTCGGGGGGCGAGCAACAGATGACGGCGATCGGCCGCGCGCTGATGGCGCGCCCGGCCCTGATCCTGCTCGACGAGCCGTCGATGGGGCTCGCCCCGCAGCTCGTCGAGGAGATCTTCGAGATCGCGAAGAACCTCAACCGGCAGGAGAAGGTGAGCCTGCTGCTCGCCGAGCAGAACGCCTCGATGGCCCTGCGCTACGCCGATTACGGCTATATCCTGGAGAACGGCCGCGTGGTAATGGATGGGGCCGCGGCCGACCTCGCCTCGAACGAGGACGTGAAGGAGTTCTACCTGGGGCTTTCGGCGGGCGGGCGGAAGAATTTTCGCGACGCGAAGCACTACCGGCGGCGGAAGAGATGGCTGGCTTAGAAGATAGCCGCCAAGGCGCCAAGACGCCAAGAAGAAGGAAGAATGATAGGAAACCTGCTCTCCAATCTCTGGTCCAGGGACGATCCATATGCACTCTTCCCCGGGCGCCGTAAATGGCCGGCTGCTCTGGATGACGTAGCCAAGGCCCCTCCAGACGCCCCTGCGATCAGATTGGTGTCTGGGGCGCAAGGAATCGAAAAGCTACCTTCGTACAGGAACCTGAAAGCCCTTTGGTGTTTTGATGTCAATGAAAGCAAGCTCGAAGCAATCTGTGGATGTATCTCGCTCGAGTCGCTCTATATTGAAAACCTCAAGACCGGAGCTCTTGATTCCCTGGGCAAGTTGACCAACCTGAGAGTCCTTGGGGTTGAAAGTTGCTCCAAAGTCACATCGTTGGCCGCCTTTGGCAATTTCCAGTCCCTATCAGGACTTGCCATAACCCATTTCAAGAATGTTCATGATCTGGAGCCGCTGTCGAGTCTCAGGTCGTTGCGCGCAATCGCGGTTGCAGGAAGCATGTGGACGAGAATGAACGTCGATACGCTCAAGCCGCTCGCCCCGCTGGGCAACCTTGAGCTTTTGCATCTGACAAATATGAAGGCCACCGACGAGTCGCTCAGACCTCTCGCGGAGTTGCAGCGGCTGAAGCAACTGGATATTGCCAACTTCTATCCAATGAGGGAGTTCGCGTGGCTCTCACAGAGATTGAGAGCGACTCAATGCAGCTGGTTCCAGCCGTTCATCGAGATGAAAAATAGCTGGTGCAAGAAGTGCAAGAAAGGAACAATGGTGATCCTCACCGGAAGCCGCAAACCGATGGTGTGCAACCGGTGCGGGAGGAAGGCGCTGGAGGAGCATGTCCGGGAATGGAATGAACTCACACAACAGGCTGCCTGACGAATCCACCGACTCGAAGCAGAATGGTGGCGAGGGAATGTTCTCAATCCCGAATTCCTTGGCGCCATGGCGTCTTGGCGGTTAACTTAAAGTCCTGGTATGGAGTTTTACGACAGCCTCGAAACCCGCGATCCGGAGAAGCGCGAGCGCGACCAGTTCAGCGCACTCAAGCTCGTCATCGCCGCCGCGCGGCAACGGGCGCCGTACTTCGCCCGCCTCCTGACTCGTGTCGATCCTGCGGCCATCACGGACAGGACCGCGCTCGCCCGGCTGCCGGTCACGCGCAAATCCGAGCTCGCCGATCTCCAGCAAGCAGCATCGCCATTCGCGGATATGATATCCCTCCCACCCGGCGAGCTCGCGCGCATCTACGCGTCGCCGGGTCCGGTCTTCGATCCCGAGGGGCGCCGCGGCGACTACTGGCGCATCGCGCGCGCGATGCACGCGGCGGGATTCCGCCGCGGCGAGATCGTGCACAACACCTTCGCGTATCACTTCACGCCCGCCGGATTGATGTTCGACCTGGGCGCGCAGGCGCTGGGATGCGCGGTCATTCCCGCCGGCACGGGACAGACCGAGATGCAGGTGCGGACGATCGCCGCGGTCCGGCCGCAGTGCTACGGCGGCACGCCGTCCTTTCTGCGCATCGTCCTGGAGAAGGCGGAGGAGCTGGGCGCGGACGTGGGGAGCCTCAGGAAGGCGCTGGTTTCCGCCGAAGCGTTGCCGGCCAGCCTGCGGCAGTGGCTGCAGCAGCACGGCATCGCCACGCTCCAATGCTATGCGAGCGCGGACCTGGGGCTGATCGCGTACGAATCGCCGGCGCTGGAAGGCATGATCGTGGACGAAGGCGTCATCGTCGAGATCGTGCGGCCGGGGACAGGGGACCCGGTGGCAGCGGGGGAGGTAGGCGAAGTCGTGGTGACCGCCCTGACGCCGGAGTATCCCCTGATCCGCTTTGCGACCGGCGATCTCTCGGCGGTGCTCGCCGGCGCGAGCCCGTGCGGGCGCACCGGCATGCGCATCCGGGGGTGGATGGGGCGGGCGGACCAGACCACGAAAGTCAAAGGCATGTTCGTCAAGCCCGCGCAGGTTGCCGAAGTCGCCCGGCGTTTCTCCGAGATCCGGAAACATCGCCTGACGGTCGATCACGACGAGAAGAAGAACGACCGCATGATCCTGCGCTGTGAGGTCGAGGGCGGCGGCAGCGAGTCCCTGGCGCGGGCGATCGAGGATTCCATTCGCGCGGTGTGCAATCTGCGCGGTCAGGTTGCATTTGCTACGCCCGGCGAGCTGCCCAACGATGGCAAGGTAATCGACGACGTCCGCAAGTACGACTGATGCCGGTGCCCCATCCGTTGAGCTTGCCGCGATCCGGCGATTGGAATAGATTGCCCGAAGGTAAACAGATAAGCTGTCGCCCGACGAGGCGGCCCTTGGAGGAGAGAGCAATGAAGCCGATCGGCTGCGCCGTCGTACTTGCCGCTGTGCTTGGAATACCGTCTGTCGCGCTGTCGCAAGCCTATCCCCAACGATCCATCCGCGTCGTCGTTTCCTTTCCGCCCGGCGGATCGACGGACTTCACCGCACGCCTGCTCGCGCAGTACATGCCCGCAGGGCTCGGCCAGAACCTCATCGTCGACAACCGGGGTGGGGCCGCCGGCAACATCGGCACCGACATCGTCGCCAAGGCCGCGCCCGACGGCTATACCCTGCTGGTCACGGCCGATCCCCCGGTCTCCATCGCCCCGAGCATCTATCCGAAGCTGCCGTACGACCCGGTACGCGATATTCCCGCGATTACGGAGATGATCAACTACCCCTACGTCGCCGTGGTGAACGCCGCAGTGCCGGTCGCCTCACTGAAGGAATTGATTGCGCTTGCGAAAGCGCAGCCGGGGAAGGTCCGCTACGCGCATCCGGGCGTGGGCACCGGCATACACCTCGCGGGGGAGCTGTTCAGGATGACGGCGGGGGTGGATTTCATCAGCGTGCCCTATAAGGGCGGCGGACCGGCGATGGTGGCCGTTGTGGGCAACGAGGCCCAGGTCTCGTTCGCCACGCCGCCCTCGTCCCTCCCCCACGTGAAGAGCGGCCGGCTGAAGGCGCTCGCCCAGACCACGTCGAAGCGCTCGGCGCCGCTGCCCGACCTGCCCACGTTTGCGGAAGCGGGCGTTCCCAAATTCCACGTGGACGGCTGGGTGGGGCTCTTTGCGCCAGCGGGCACACCGCCCCGTATCATCGAGCGCCTCTATGCCGAGACCGTGAAGGTCCTGCGCATGCCGGAGGTGAAGGAGCACGTGCTTGCGGGCGGCTCGGAGATCTCGGGCATTTCGACTGAGGAGGCCCGCGCCAAGATTCGGCGCGAGATCGCGATGTGGGCCAAGGTGGTCAAGGCGGCCGGCATCAAGATCGAGTGATGGCGTCATGGAACAGGCAATTTACCGGCTGGCTGCGCTGCTGGTCGGGCTCGCCTGGATCGGGGGCGGCGCGCAGGCGCAGGCCTATCCCGCGAAGCCGGTGCGCATCGTGGTACCGACCTCGCCGGGCGGCGGCAACGATTTCATCGCGCGGCTCATAGGCCAGCGGCTCGGGGAGCGGCTTGGCCAGCAGTTCATCGTGGACAACCGTCCCGGCGGCGGCGGCAGCATCGGCACCGGTCAGGCAGCGAGCGCGGCGCCTGACGGCTACACGCTGCTGCTGGGTTTCGTGGGGCAGCTCGCGATGTATCCCCACGTGGAGAAGGTGACTTACGACCCGCTCAGGGATTTCACCGGCGTAAGCCTGCTCTCCTCCTCCTACCACATTCTCGCAGTGCATCCGTCGCTGCCCGCGCGGTCGGTGAAGCAGTTGATCGCCCTGGCCAAGGCGCGCCCGGGCGAGTTGAACTACGCATCGGGCAACATCTGGACCCCCACGCACCTCGTGCCGGAATTGTTCAAATCGGCGACGGGGACGAACATCACGGCCATTCAATACAAGGGTTCCGGGCCGGCGGCGATCGGCGTGCTCTCCGGCGAGGCGCAGGTGATTTTCGGTGGCGTGACCGCCCTCATGCCGTACGTACGCGCGAAACGGCTCGTGGCGGTCGCGGTGACGAGCCCTGCGCGCTCGCCGGTCATCCCCGAAGTGCCGACTTTGGCGGAGCTCAACGTGCGCGGTGTCGAGGCGCCCAGCTGGTACGCGATCGTGGCGCCCGCCGCGACGCCCCGGGACGTCATCGACCGGCTGCACGGCGAGATCGTCAAGATCAGCGCGCTGCCCGACTACCGGGCTGTCCTCGAGAAGCAGGCGATGGAGCCGCAGACCGCCACGCCGGGTGAGTTCGCGACCTTCCTGCGGGCCGAGTACGAAAGATGGGGCAAGGTGATCACTGTCCTCAAGACGAAGGACACTTTTTCGCGTTAGAGCGAAAAGCGAGAACCCGGGTGCGCGCGTCCGCTTTCCTGTTACTGCTGATATTCGCCGCGGGTGCGGCAGCGCAGTCCTATCCTGCCAGGCCGGTGCGCATCATCGTCACGGTCGCGCCGGGGGGAGGCAACGATTTCGTGGCGCGGCTCGCGGGACAGAAGCTCGGCGAGCGCCTCGGCCAGCAGTTCATCGTGGACAACCGGCCCGGCGGCAACGGGACCATCGGCACCGCGCTGGCGGCGAAGGCTGCCCCCGACGGTTATACGCTGCTCCTCGGCTTCGTGGGCTCCCTGGCGATGACGCCTCACGTGGAAAAGGTCCCCTACGATCCGCTGCGGGATTTCACCGGGGTGAGCCTGCTCGCCTCCTCGTACCACATCCTCGCCGTGCATCCCTCGCTGCCGGTGCGGTCGGTGAAGCAGTTCGTCGCGTTCGCAAAGGCGCGCCCGGGCGAGCTCAACTACGCTTCCGCCAGCATCTGGGGTCCCACGCACCTGGTGCCCGAGCTGTTCAAGTCGGTCGCGGGCGTCGACATCGTGCCGATACATTACAAGGGCGCCGCGCTGGCCGCGGTCGGGGTGCTCTCGGGTGAGGCGCAGGCGATCTTCGCCAGCGTTACGGCGCTCACATCGCACATGCGCTCGAAACGCCTGGTAGCGCTCGCAGTGACGAGCCCCTCGCGCTCGCCGAGCGCTCCGGAGCTGCCGACCTTCAAGGAGCTGGGCTATCCCCGCGTCGAAGCCCCCTCCTGGTATTCGATCGTGGCGCCGGCTGCAACGCCGCGGGACCTGGTCGGCCGGCTGCACGGGGAAATGGCAAAGATCGCCGCCCTGCCGGACTATCGGGATCAGCTCGAACGGCAGGGTTTCGAGCCGCAGTCGAGCACGCCCGGTGAGTTCGCGGCGTTCCTTCAGACCGAGTACGACAAGTGGGGCAAGGTGATCAAGGCGCTCAAACCGCAGTAGGGAAGGGGACCGGATGGAAACCACATTGCTTCGAGTGGCTGTTCTGCTCGCCGCGTCGCTCGCAGTGGGTGGGTCTGCGTGGTGTCAGACTTATCCTGCCAAACCGGTCAGGCTCATTATCGGGGGACTGCCGGGCACGGCGCCCGACATAATAGCGCGCGTCGTCGGCCCGAGTGTTTCCGAATCATTGGGGCAGCCGCTCGTCCTGGAAAATCGCGGGGGCGGGGCCGGTCTCCTTGCAGCGCAGATCACGGCTGCTGCGCCCCCTGATGGCTACACCGCGCTGATCGTCGGTGGCGGCAGTGTCTCCATCGTTCCATTCCTCACGAAGACGCGTCCCTACGATCCGGTCGGGGATTTCACGCCTGTCACGCTCGTCACGATTGCGCCGCTCGTGATCGCATGCAATCCATCGTTGCCGGTCAAGTCGGTCAAGGAACTGATCGGACTCGCCAAGGCCAAGCCCAAAGAGCTTCTCTATGCCACCCCCGGTGTCGGTTCTATCCACCATCTCACCTTCGAGATGCTGAACCGCGCTGCCAGCATCAACCTGGTGCACGTCCCCTACAAGGGCGGCCCGCCGGCAGTAATAGACACGATAGGCGGCCGGGTGCACCTTGTGATTACCACCGTTATCCCGGTGTCGCCTCATGTAAAGGCCGCGCGTCTGCGGGCAATTGCCGTTACCAGCGCAAGGCGCACGGGCGTGTTCCCCGAGGTCCCCACGGTCGCGGAGTCGGGCCTGGAGGGATTCGAGTCCCTGCAATGGTTCGCGTTGTTTACGCCCAGGAACACGGCGGGAGCCATCAGGGAAAGGCTCTTCAAGGAAGTCCGCAAGGCGGTGGAGAACCCGGCCGTGATATCGGTTCTCGCCCAGGAAGGCCAGGAGCTGGCAGTAAACGGACCGCAGGCGCTCACCGAGTTTCACCGGGCGGAAGTCGCAAAGTGGCACAAGGTCATTCTCCACCTTCGTGAGTCCGGTATTGTTCTCGAGTGACGGACGCGAGGTAAGCACATGAAACTCGAGCGCGCGCTGATCGCGCTGGCGCTCGCCGGCTTCGCGGCTGCCGCCCCGGCCCAGGGCTGGTTGCCGAAACGCAGCGTCGAAATCGTCGTCGGCTTCGCGGCGGGCGGCAGCCAGGACCAGACCGCGCGCACGGTGGAGCGACTCCTCGTCGCCAACAAGCTGGTGAATGTCCCGATCACGGTGGTCAACAAGCCCGGCGCCAGCGGCAGTATCGGCTTTACCTACGTCAGCCAGCGGCCCGGCGACGGGCACACCCTGATGGTGGCCGGGCCGTCGCTGGTCAGCGGCTACATCATGGGATCCAGCGCGCTCAACTACACCGATTTCACGCCGATCGCCGCGCTCTACGACGACTGCATCGCGTTCTCCCTGAACGCGGCCTCGCCGATCCGGACCGGCAAGGACCTGATCGAGCGCTTGAAGAAGGACCCGAAGTCGGTGACGGTCGGTATCGTTGCGGTCGGCGGCGGCACTCACGTCTCGGCGTTGCTGCTCCAGAAGGCGATCGGCGGCAATATGAGGGACCTCAAGGTGGTGTCGTTCAAGGCCGGCGCGGAAGTGATCATCAACCTGCTGGGTGGGCACATCGAGCTTGCCGCCACCACTGCGGTCGTCGCGCACCCTCACATCGCGGCGGGCCGCCTGCGCATAGTGGCCGTGGCTGCCTCCAGGCGCCTCGGCGGCGCGCTCGCCGGTGTTCCGACCTGGACGGAGCAGGGCGTGGACCTCGTGACCCGCAGCTGGCGTGCGATCATGGGGCCCAGGGGAATGGCTGCCGCGCAGATCGACTACTGGGAAAACGCGCTGCGGAAAGTAACCGAAACCGCGGAATGGAAAGCCGACCTCGAGAAAAACCTGTGGGTCGAAGATTTCATGACCGGCGCACAGTTCCGCAGGAATCTCGACAAGGATTACGCCGATCACAAGTCCGTACTCGTCGAGCTTGGCCTGGCAAAGCAATGAGAACACCACTTCTTGCGGGACTCGGTCTCGTGCTCGTGGCTGGAAGCGCGCTGGCGCAATCCTGGCCATCCAGGCCGGTGCGGATCGTCGTTCCGACCGCGCCGGGGGGCGGAGTCGACTTCACCGCCCGGCTCGTCGGGCAGAGGCTCTCCGAGCGGCTCGGCCAGCAGATCATCGTGGACAATCGGGCCGGGGCGGGCGGCGTCATCGCCATGGATCACGTGGCGAAAGCCGTGCCGGACGGGTACACGCTGCTGCTCGGCTTTTCCGGACCGCTCGTGATGACCCCGCATGCAGAGAAGGTCGCGTACGATCCCCAGAGGGATTTCGCCGGTGTGAGCCAGCTGACGTCCTTCCATCTCATGCTGGCGACGCATCCCTCGCTGCCGGTGCGCTCGGTGAAGCAGCTCATCGCTTTCGCAAGAGCGCGGCCGGGCGAGCTCAACTACGCCTCGGGTAACATCTGGACTCTCACGCACCTGGGGCCCGAGCTGCTCAAGATCGTAACCGGCATCAACGTCGTTCCCATCCATTACAAGGGCACCGGCCCGGCGGCTGTCGCCGTGCTCGCCGGGGAAGCGCACATGCTGTATGCCAGCCCGGCCGCGCTGCTGCCGCACGTGCGGGCGAACCGGCTGGTGGGGCTGGCGGTCGCCGGCCCGGAGCGTATGAGGCTCGCCCCGGAAGTGCCGACCCTCGCCGAAGCGGGCGTGCGCGGAGCGGATACTCCTTCGTGGCAGGCCCTCCTGGCGCCTGCCAGGACGCCGGGCGAAGCGATCGGGAGGTTGAATGGCGAGCTCGCCAGGATCGCCGCCGCTCCCGACTATCGCGAGCAGCTCGAACGGCAGGG
>DASRJL010000095.1:0-21831 GCA_035649495.1 Burkholderiales bacterium
TCCCCTCACCGCGACCGCGCTGCACGAGGAGGCGCGGGAATGGGACAAGATCGACTTCGAGCTGAAGGTGCCGGGACTCGATGAGTTTGAAACAGGGACAGAACTGGCCGCTTAGTGCTCATCTCAACAGTTCCCTCTCCCGTGCTTATTCGGCCCACGCTGTCTCAAGCATGCGCGCTTCAGAAACACGGCGCGCGCTACCGGGATCACACGGCGTCGCATCAATAGAAGTGGGTTATCGCCGTCCGTCTTGGCGGTCAATCCGTTCTAAAGCAGGTCCGGGCCGATGACCGCGCGCACGGACACTTCGCCGTCCCGGCTCCGCAACCACCAGAGCGCGCCCTTCCTGAGACTCCAGCCCTCGTCCCGCCCGGTCAACGCCCGCGCGACGGTCTGACCGAGGGTGGGTTGATGTCCCACCACGATCACCACGCCGTTTCGATCCGGCCACCCGGCTGCCTGCAGTACGCCCTTCGGGCTCGCGCCCGTGCCCACGGCCTCGACGAGCTCGAGGTCCTTCGTAAGCGCCTGCGCGGTCTGGCGGGTACGGCGGGCCGGGCTCACCAGCACGACATATTCGTCAGGCAACTGCTCCTTCAGCCAGTCCGCGACGCGTCTGGCCTGCTTCTCTCCCTTGGGCGTGAGCTTGCGCTCGGCATCCGGCGTGCCGTCTTCGGCGTCGGCGTGTCTCCAGAGGATCAAGTCCATAAGGCGTGACCCGTGACTCGTGACCCGTGACTCGTGCGCACGGGGTCACCAGAACTTTTCAGCAGCGCGGAACGACTTCCACGCCGTATTGAGCTCGCGCCGCAAGGTCGCCGCCCGGCCGCGGCTCCACCCGAGCAGTATGCCACGCGCCTCGGCGGCCTGGCGCCCGGTGGATCCGCTCAAGACCTCGCCGACCAGGTTTCCGACCGTGGCCGCGTCGTTGATCGCGCCCAGTATGTCCTGCAGGCGTGCGAGGCGCTTCAGCGTTTCCTGCGCCCGCTTCCCCTCGTACAGGCCGGCGAAGAAATCAGTCGCGTAGCGAAACTTCTTGATCGCGATGCGCAGCCGGTGCAGCTCCGCCGGCGACAGGCTCGCGAGCTTGCGCCCGCGCTTGCGCACGCGGTCGTAGCGGCGCTCGAGGACCGTACCGGCGAACTGCACGACGGGCGCCGCCAGGCGGCCGCGTCCCGCCTCGTCGAGCTCCGCGGACCACTGTCCCGCGGTGAGCCGCCCGGCGAGCGTCAGCACCAGGCGCTGGTAGCGTTGCGAGGCGACGGTGCGGCGCGCGCGGCGCGCCGCCGCCCGGCGCAACGCCGCGCACTGCGCGTTGAACGCGGCGAGCGCAGCATGCTCCCCGAATTCCGCATGCACCGGAGGCAGCGTCTCCGTCACGAACACGTCCCAGTCGCGCGCGGGTCCCAGCAACCCTCCGAGCCACTTCAGCTCTGCCGAGATGGGACCTATCGTCTGCGCCGGCAGCAACGGAGCGAACACACTGAAGGCCGAACGCAGCCTTCGCAGGGCGACCCGCATCTGGTGGAGATATTCCGGGTCGGCGCCTGCCAGCATGCCGCGCTCGTTCGCCTGGAGGTGGGCGAGGCTCGTCCAGATGACGGCCGTGAACGCCTCGTCGACCGTCATATCGGTGGCGAGCGTCGGCGGCCGCGCCTTGACCGGCGCCAGCGATTCGCCTCGCGCCAGGGCAAATCCCCGCTCGGCCTTGGAGCGGTTCTCGATGGCGAGCGGGACGTCCTTCAGCAGCCCGAGGGCAAGATCGTAGAGGCGGGACGCCTCCCCGCTTTTCAGCTCGAGCTCCAGCTCGTTCACCGCCTCGACGCGGCCGCCGCTGCGAATCCCGCCGCTGTCGATCGAGGCCTCCACGGTCGTCTCGCCACCCAGGTCGAGGGTACGGCTGCTGCGGCTGAAATCGGTAATGAAGACCGGCTGCAGCTGCCCCCGCACCTGGGGGGAGGCAAAGACGCCGGCGAGATCGCCCTCGCGTACCCGCGCGAGATCCGGTTGCGGCCCCGCGATTTCGGATTCGATCTCCGTTCGCTGGTGCAGTCCGCCCCGCACGCTACCCCCGCCCTTCACCGTCTGCACCCAGCGCCGGCCCGCACGCCGCACCCGCAGCGCCACGCCGCGCCGCCACAGGTCGAGGGACGGCGTGTCGTAGTAAATGGTGTGCAGCTTCCGGGTTACCGGCCGCGCGCCGCCCTTCACCAGCCTGTGCGCGCCGAGCCTCCTGAGGACGGCAGGCGGGAAGGAGAGCTTGAGCTCGATTTCCGAATCGGGAGTGGCCACGGCTGTACGGCGAGACGGATACGGCGAGACGGATACGGCGGGGACGGATACGGCGGGGACGGATACGGCGGGGGCGGGTACGGCGGCTCTTATAGCGCTTTATCTGCCCCGCTTTATCTGTCTCCGCTTTATCTGCCTCCGCCTTATCTGCCCCGCTTCACGTGTCACGCTCTACCCGGCATGGTTGCCGGCGAGACGCTCGAGCAGCGTTTCCTGGGCCGCCACGGGCTTGCCGCGCGGCGATTTCTGCTGATAGACCCCGTCCGGGTTCATCTCCCACGCCTGGCTGTTGTCGTCGAGGTAGGGCCTGAGACCCTCGCTGATGACGCGCTTCTTGAGCTTCGCGTCCAGGACGGGAAAGCAGATCTCGACGCGCCGGAAGAAGTTGCGGTCCATCCAGTCGGCGCTCGAGAGGTAGACGTCCTCGGCGCCGTCGTTGTGAAAGTAGAACACGCGCGAATGCTCGAGGAAGCGGCCGACGATGGAGCGCACGCGGATGTTCTCCGACACGCCCGGCACCCCGGGCTTCAACGCGCACACGCCGCGCACCAGCAGATCGATCTCCACGCCGGCCTGCGACGCGTCGTGGAGCGCGGCGATGATTTCCGGCTCGAGCAGCGCGTTCATCTTGGCGATGATGCG
The DNA here is from genome assembly GCA_035649495.1 of Burkholderiales bacterium. Taxonomy (GTDB): domain Bacteria; phylum Pseudomonadota; class Gammaproteobacteria; order Burkholderiales; family SG8-41; genus SG8-41. The sequence continues at coordinate 2,935 of DASRJL010000095.1, forward strand.
CCCCTTCTTTCCGTCGCGGGCATGCTGCGTCTCGGTATTGATCGCGCGCAGGACCTGCTTGTGCAGCGTGAAGGGCGAGAGCCACAGGTGCTTCAGCTTGGTCGCCCGCCCGAGGCCGGTCAACTGGATGAAGACGTCGCTCACGTCCGCGCCGATCTCCTCGTTGCAGGTGAAGAGCCCCCAGTCGGTGTAGAGCTTGGTGGTGCGCGGATGGTAGTTGCCGGTCGAGAGGTGCACGTAGCGCCGCAGCCGGTCCTCCTCGCGCCGCACGACCATCAGCATCTTGGCGTGCGTCTTGTGCCCCACCACGCCGTAGACCACGTGCGCGCCGACCTCCTCCAGCCGCTGCGCCCAGTTGATGTTGGCCTCTTCGTCGAAGCGCGCGAGGAGCTCCAGCACGACGGTCACTTCCTTGCCGCTCCGCGCCGCCGCGATCAGGATCTCCATCAGCTCCGACTCCGCGCCGGTCCGGTACACGGTCATCTTGATCGCCGCGACGCTCGGGTCGCGCGCGGCCTGCTCCAGGAACGCGATCACCGGCTGGAACGACTGGAAGGGATGGTAGAGGAGGATGTCGCCCTCGCGCACCGCCGCCAGCATGTCGCCGTTGCGCGTCTCCGCCTTGCGCTCGATCTGGGCCGGCAGCGCGGGACGGAACGCCGGGAACTTGAGGTCGGGGCGGCCTACCCAGTCGGGCACGTTCATCAGCCGCACGAGATTGACCGGCCCGTCGACGCGGTACAGGTCCACTTCGTCGAGGTTGAATTGCGCGAGCAGGAAATCCGCGATCTGCGGCGCGCAGTTCTCGGAGATCTCGAGGCGCACCTCGTCGCCGAACTGGCGGTGCGGCAGCTCGCCGCGCAGCGCGGCGCGCAGGTCCTTCACCTCTTCCTCGTCCACGAACAGCTCGCTGTTGCGCGTCACCCGGAACTGGTAGGAGTCCGCCACTTTCATGCCGGCGAAGAGCTCCCCCACGTGCGCGTGCAGTATGGAGGACAGAAAAACGAAATCGTACTCGGCTCCCGCGATCTCCTTGGGGAGGCGAATCACGCGCGGCAGTACCCGCGGCGCCTGCACGATCGCGATCCCCGAGTTGCGTCCGAACGCGTCCTTGCCTTCGAGCTCGACGGCGAAGTTCAAGCTCTTGTTGAGGACGCGCGGAAACGGATGGGAGGGATCGAGCCCGATCGGCGTCAACACCGGCATCACCTCCCGGAAGAAATAGGCCTTGATCCAGTCGGTCTGGGCGGCGGTGAAATCAGCCCGGCGCAGGAAACGGATGCCCTCGGCCTCGAGGCCCGGCAGCACCTCCGCGTTGAGGAGCTGGTATTGCGCTTTCACCAGGTCCTGGGTTCCCTGCGCCACCTGCGCGAAGACCTGGTCGGGAAGCATCCGCTCGGGGCCTACGGGCGGGGCGCCCGCCTCGATCTCCGCCTTCAAGCCCGAGACGCGGATCTCGAAGAACTCGTCGAGATTGCTGCTGACGATGCACAGGAACCGCAGGCGCTCCAGGAGCGGCGTCGAGCGATTCTCCGCCTGCGCCAGCACGCGCCGGTTGAATGCGAGCTGGCCCAGCTCGCGGTTGAGGTACAGCTCCGGCAGGTCCCGCGGCTTGTTCATGCTTTCGGGGGTACGTAGCCTGCCGCCCGCTCCGCTCCCCCTCCGAAGAAATGGCTCTCCATCTGCTGCGCGAGATACTCCCGCGCCTTCCGGTCGGCGAGGTTCAACCGGTTCTCGTTCACCAGCATCTTCTGGTGCTCGAGCCACTGCTTCCAGGCCTCCTTCGAGACCTGCTCGAAAATACGCTTCCCGAGCTCGCCCGGGTACGGTGGAAAATCAAGGCCTTCCGCCTCGCGCTGGAGCTTGACGCAGTTCACCATCCGAGGCATGACCGGATCCAACAGTGTGACCGGGGGGAGGGAATCTTACGGCCGGAACGGGCTCAAGTAAACCGCAGCGCCGCGGCGGCGCTGCGCGACCGCGTGGCACGGGCGAGCAGCGGATGGTCTGAGCGCGGCCGCTCCAGGAAATAGCCCTGCACCGCGTCCACCCCGAACTGCCTCAGCACGTCGAGGGTCTCCTGGTCCTCGACGCATTCGGCGATCGTCGTCTTGTGCAGCCCCCGCGCGACCGACACGATGGCCTTTACGAAGAGCTGGTTGTCGTGGTCGCTGGGCAGGTCGCGGATGAAGAGGCCGTCGATCTTGATCGAATCGGCCTGCAGGTGCTTGAGATAGGCGAAGGAGGAAAATCCTGTGCCGAAATCGTCCAGGCACACCCCGCAGCCGGTCTGGCGCAGCGCCTCGATGAAGCGCTGTGCGTCGTGCAGGTCGGATACCGCGGAGGTCTCGGTCAGCTCGACCAGCAGCCGCTGGGGCGCGACCCCGTGGCGCTTCAGCTGCTCCGCGATGTACTGCGGCAGCGTCGGCTCGTCGAAGGAGCGACCGGAGATGTTGACCGCCAGCGCCGGGATGGACTTGACCTCCGCCAGCATCTGCACGGCCTCGCGCAGCACCCAGCGGTCGATGTCCAGTATCTTTCCCGACTTCTCCGCCTCCGGTATGAACTGGCCGGGCATCAGGAGCACTGCGGGGTCGTCCTTGTCGCGCATGCGCACCAGCACCTCGAAATGCGACAGCGCGCGGTCCGCCGTCGAATAGATGCCCTGGAACTGCAGGTGCATGAGGTTGTTCTCGAGCGCGTGCAGGATGCGGTCGTTCCAGGAGAACCGCCGCACCATCTGGAGGGAGGTGTCGAGATCGCTGCGGTAGACGCGCCAGTTGTTCTTGCCCGATTCCTTCGCCTGGTACATCGCCGTGTCGGCGCGCGCGATCAGGTCCTCCGCCTGGTCCGCATGGTCCGGATAGACCGCGATGCCGAGCGACGTCGTGAGACGCAGGTTCTGTCCCTCGAACTGGGCTCTCACCATCGCTATCGAGCGCGTGATGCGCTCGGCGAGCACGCGCAGCATTTCGTCCGAGATCTCGGGCACCAGGATCGCGAACTCGTCGCCGCCGAGCCGCGCGAAGATCTCGTTGCGCCGCACCTGGCCCGCGATCTCGCCCGCCACGCGGATCAGCATGGCGTCTCCCGCGCGATGGCCGAAGGTATCGTTGATGTACTTGAAGTCGTCGAGGTCGAAGAACAGAAGCGCCACCCGCGAGGCATGCCGCTGCGCGTCGGCGATCATGCGCGAGAGCTCCTCGTTGAAGCGGTGGCGGTTGTAGAGCCCCGTCAGCGCGTCGCGCTCCGCGAGGTAGATCAGCTGGTCCGCGGTCTGGCGCTCGCGCGTCACGTCCTCGAACAGCCACAGGTAGCCGACCGGGCGCCCGTAGACGTCGTCCACGGCGTGCATCTGCTGGGTCACGAGCCGGCCGTCGGAGAGCGGGATCTCGAGCGTCCCGCCGAGCTCCGCTTCGCCCATCGGCAGGAGCAGGTGCCGGGCCTGCTCCTCGGGCCGGGCAAGCTGGCACGTCGAGGCCGCGAGCGCCTCCTGCGGGGTGCAGCCGATCAAGCGCGTCCCCGGCGCGATCATCCAGATGCGGGTGAACGCGGGATTGCTGTAGACCACGTGGTTGTCGTGGGAGACGAACAGTATCCCCATGTTCATCGCCGCGAGGAGCGCGGTCAGCCGTGCGTGCTCGTCCTGCGCTCGCAGCAGGTACTCCTGCTGCACGCCTTGCGCCTGCCGCAGCTCCTGCACGGTCGCCTCCAGCCGCCGCTCGGCCTCCTTGCGCTGCGTGATATCGCGGATGCTGATCCGTATGCCCAGGTAGCCGCCGCGGCCGTCGTAAATCGGCCGCCAATCCGCCGCCGCCCAGAATCCCGAGCCGTCCTTGCGCCGGCCGTGAAACTCGTAATCCTGACCGCTGTCGCCGCGCAATGCGCGGCGCACCTGGCGCACCGTGCGGGCGGCGTCGCCGTCGCTGATAAAGGGCGCCGGAAAGTGCTCCATATCCAGGCACTCCGCGGGCGTGTAGCCGAACATGTCGAGCACACGCGGGTTGATCCAGATCAGCCGTCCCTCGGGGTTGATCCAGCACTCGCAGTCGTAGCTGTAGTCCGCGATCGCGGTGAACTTGGCCTCGCTGTCGGCCAGCGCCTTGATGCGTCCATTGAGCGCCGCCGCCATCGCGTTGAAGCCGCGCGTGAGCTTCGCCACCTCGTCTCCGCCCTCGACGGGCAGGCGCACGTCGAGGTTGCCCCCAGCCAGGCTTTCGGCCGCGTCGGTCAGCCGGGTGAGATTGCGCGTAAGCCAGTAGGAGAGCGCGATCATCGAGGCGAGCGAAAGGAGCAGCGCCATCGCGCCTATCGCCAGGTTGTCCTGCACGAGCTCCCGCCGGGCGTGCTGGATGAACGCGGTGGACAGGCCGAAGCGCAGGCTCGCGCGCGGCTTGCCGGGCTCTCCGATCATGATCTCCGCGTCGAGCCGCCGCTTGGCAACGACGGCGGGCTCGGCGAGCGCGCTGTCGGGCCGCGGCAGCGGGCGCCCCGGGTCCCACCCGCTCGCGGCAAGCGCGGTCCCGCCGGCGTCGAACAGCACCAGGTACGAGATGTCCCCGGCACCGCGCACGCGCTCGAACGTGGCCGCAATGGCGGCCACGTCGCCGCGGCGCAGGTGACTCTCTACCGCCGCGGCAAGCAGGTGCTTCTGCTCCTCGAGGTGGACCTGGGCACGGGCGGCGAGCTGCGCGTCCATCACGCGTATGCCGCTGGCGATGAGGAGCGCGAGCATCGCAACCTGCACCAGCGCGCTCCCCAGCAGGAGCCGCGCGCGCAGCGAAAGCGAAATCGGTGGAATCTTCATGTGCTCCGGACGCGATCGCCTGGCGGCGGTTCCGCTACGCTACGCTCGACGCCAACCCGGTTCTGTGAACTTTGCCTCGACCCGCTACAGCCGCTTGACGAGCACGACGGAACGTCGCTGGTAGTTGTAGAGCGCCCGCTTCTGGCGGGGGAGCTCCTCCACGCCGGTCTCGATGAAGCCGCGCTCGACGAACCAGTGCTCGGCACGGGTCGTCAGCACGAACAGGCGCTTCAGCTTGTGCTTGCGCGCCCGCGTCTCGATCTCGGTCAGCAGGCGCTCGCCCGCGCCCACGTTGCGGGAGTCGGGGTGCACCGTGAGGCACGCCAGCTCGCCCGCGCGCTCCTCGGAAAACGGGTAGAGCGCGGCGCAACCGATGACCATGCGGTCGTGCTCCAGCACCAGGAAACGCCCGATCTCCCGCTCGAGCAGGTCGCGGCTCCTCTTGACGAGCGTGCCATCGGCTTCCAGCGGCTCGATCAACCGCAGCACGCTGACGATGTCCTCCACGCGCGCCGGGCGCAGGGTCTCGAGGGGATCGGGCGTCAGCATCGTCCCCACGCCCTTGCGCGTAAACAGTTCCAGGAGCAACCCGTCGTCGACATGGCCGGAGATGAGGTGCACGCGCCGCACGCCCTGCTGGCAGGCGCGCAGCGCCCACGGCAGGATGCGCCTGGCGTCACCCTCCGGTTGCGTGCCGCGCGCGAGCAGCGCCTCGGCCTGCTTGCCGGTCACTTCGCGCAGCAGCTCGCCGCGCCGCCCGGTCAGGCCGTTGACATCCATGAGGAAGAGCAGCTTTTCGGCCTTCAATGCAACCGCCGCCGCCGCGGCAACGTCCTCGAACGCGAGATTGAAGACCTCTCCCGTCGGCGAATACCCGACCGGCGACAGCAGCACCAGCTCGTTGTCGTCGAGCCGCTTCTGGATCGCGTGCGCTTCGACCTTGCGCACTTCCCCCGTGTGCATGAAATCCACGCCGTCCACCACCCCGATCGGCTTCGCCGTGGTGAAGTTCCCGCTCGCCACCCGGATGTCGGCCCCGGCCATGGGCGAGTTCGGCAGTCCCATCGACAGGAGCGCCTCGATCTCCACGCGCAGCCGCCCGCTCGCTTCCTTGGCGCTGGCGAGGGCGAAATCGTCGGTCACGCGCACGCCGTTGTGAAAGCGGCTGCGCCGGCGGCGCTCCTTCAGCTTCTCCTCGATCTGGGGCCGCACCCCGTGCACCAGCACGAGCTTCACGCCCAGCGCGGCAAGGAGGTTCAGATCCTGGGCCAGATCGACGAAGCGGCCGTCGGCCACCACTTCACCGCCGAAGGCGATGACGAAAGTCCGGCCGCGAAAGGCATGGATATAAGGCGCTACCGACTGGAACCAGTCGATGAAGCGGTCCTGGCTGGAAAGGCGGTGGCGGCGCGGCACCATCACGACCGGCTCGGCCGCGGCGGCCCGCGGTGGTGTGCCGTTCCTGTCCGATGTGTTCGAAATAGCCCGGCTCCCCAAATCTGTTGCAGTTCCCGGTTATGCAGCCTGCGGCTGTTCTTTTACCGGCAAATCAACTACATATTATGCGAGACCCATCGGAGTGTCGAGGGTCCCGGGGACTGGCTTGCTCTTGATGGCACGAACAAGTTGCGGCAGCGTAAATGTAGGTCGTCCCGTAGCTCGCGGATGTCTCGAAGTGCGATATGAAAACAGGCACGGACAATCCCGGGTCCTGATCCAATGCCGCTATCCTTCAGAAATCGCCCCATAATGTTTGCATCGCCGCGAGCGCCGCGAGCGCCGCGGTCTCGGTGCGCAGCACGCGCGGGCCGAGCCGCACCGGAACGAATCCGCAGCGCAGGGCGTCGTGCCGTTCGTCGTCGGCGAGTCCTCCTTCCGGTCCGGCGAGCAAGATCACCCCTCCCGACGGCCGGGGCAATTCGGCAAGTCCGCGGCCGGAGTCGGGGTCGAGCAATATTCCCGTCCCGGCGTCGCCACCACGGTGACACACGAGCCAGTCCTCAAGGCGCACCACCGGCGCAACCGGCGGCACGCGGTTTCGCCCGCACTGCTCGCACGCGCCGATCGCGACCGCCTGCCAGTGATCGGATTTCTGCCGGGCGCGCGCGGCGTCGAGGCGCACCACGCCGCGGGATGTCGTCACCGGCTCGATGCGCGCGACCCCCAGCTCGACCGCCTTCTGCACCGTGTAGTCCATGCGCTCTCCGCGGGAGACGCCCTGGCAGAGCGTGACCTCGAGCGGCGATTCGCGCTCCACCGCGCGCACGCCCTCGATCAACGCGGACACCAGGCCCTTGTCCGCGCGCGCGATGACCGCGGCGTACTCGGCGCCATCGCCGTTGAAAAGTGTCAGCGGCGTGCCGGCCTTCATGCGCAATACCTGGACGATGTGGCGCGCCTGCGCCGCGGGCAGCACGACGTCGCCGCCCACCGCCAGCGGGCCGGAAAGATAGATGCGATGCGGGGTCGTAGTAGCGCCTGCGCCTGGGGTTCATGGATCGACTGTGGAAACGTTACTACGACCCCCTCCGGCAATCCAGTGGCTATCTTGATAGAATCGCGGTTCCCATGCGCATCGTCATACTCGGCGCCGGACAGGTGGGTTCCTCGGTGGCCGAGAACCTGGTCTCGGAAGCGAACGACCTCACGGTCGTCGATATCGATCCCTCCCGCCTGAAGCGGCTGCAGGATCGTCTGGATCTGCGTACCGTGACGGGAAACGCTGCGCACCCGGCGGTGCTCGAGCAGGCCGGCGCCCGCGACGCCGACATGCTGCTCGCCGTGACGCAGAGCGACGAGACCAACATGGTCGCGTGCAAGCTCGCCGCCACCATGTTCAACATACCGACCAAGATTGCGCGCATCCGGTCCGCGGACTACCTGTCCCATCCCGAGATCTTCTCGCCCGAGAATTTCGCGGTCGACCACTCCATCTGCCCCGAGCAGGTGATATGCGACTACATCGCGAAGCTGCTGGAATTCCCCGAGTCGCTGCAGGTGCTGGAGTTCGCCGACGGCAAGGTAAGCCTCGTCGCCGTGCGCGCGTTTCACGGCGGGCCCCTGGTGGGCCAGGAGCTGCAGAACCTGCGCCGCCACCTGCCCCAGGCCGAGACGCGGGTCGCCGCGATCTACCGCCAGGACAGCCCGGTCATGCCGGAGGGAAACACGGTGATCGAGGCCGGCGACGAGGTGTTCTTCATCGCGGCGACCGAGAACATCCGGGGAGTGATGCGGGAGCTGCGGCGCATGGACAAGCCGGTGAAACGCGTCATGATCGGGGGCGGGGGAAACATCGGCCGGCGCCTCGCCCGCGCGATCGAGAAACGCTACAGCGTGAAGATCATCGAGTACAACAAGACCGGAGCGGAGCGGCTCGCCGCCGACCTCGATCACACGCTGGTGCTCGCCGGCGACGTCACCGACGAGGAGCTGTTGCGCTCGGAGAACATCGGCGAGATGGACGTGTACTGCGCCGTCACCAACGACGACGAGAACAACATCATGTCCTCGCTCCTCGCGAAGCGCCTGGGCGCACGCAAGGTCATCGCGCTCATCAACCGCGGCTCCTACGTCAACCTCCTCCAGAGCGGGCAGATCGACATCGCGATCTCGCCCGCGCAGCAGACGATAGGGACGCTGCTCGCCCACGTGCGCCGCGGCGATTGCGCCGTCGTCCATTCGCTGCGGCGCGGCGCGGCGGAGGCGCTGGAGCTCGTCGCCCACGGCGATCCGAAGTCCTCGAAGGTGGTCGGCCGGCGCATCGAGGAGATCGATCTCCCGAAGGGCGCCAGCATAGCGGCGATCGTGCGCCGCCACGACCGGCCGGCCGCTTCCGGCGACGAGCGCCCCGCCGCCGGCAACGACCACGAGGTGCTGATCGCCCACCACGACACGATCCTGGAGCCCGAGGACCACGCGATCGTCTTCGTCGTGAACAAGCGCACGGTGCCCCACGTGGAGAAGCTGTTTCAGGTGGATATCGGATTCGTCTGAGCGGCGCCTTGTTCTGAGAGCTCCGCATGGCCTGGCTCATCGCGATCAGTCCGGTGCTCGGCATCATCGCCATGGCGATGAGCCTGTCGCATCTCGTCCCGATACTCACCTCGATCGCCCTCGGGGACGGCACGACAGCGGTGTTCGCAGGGTCCATGGCGCTCAACTTCGCCGCGGGCTGCGCGGTGTGGCTCGCGACCCGCCGCTACCGCCGCGAGCTGCAGCTGCGCGAAGGCATGGTCCTCATCAGCCTGGTCTGGATCGGCGGAGCGCTCTTCGCCTGCGTGCCGCTCCTGGCGGGGCTGGGGTTGTCGTTCACCGACGCTTACTTCGAATCGATGTCCGCGCTGACCGCGACGGGCGCGACGCTGCTCTCCGGGCTGGACGGCCTGGCGCCCTCGTTCAATGTCTGGCGCGCCGAGCTGCAGTGGCTGGGCGGCATGGGCGTCATCGTGCTGGTGGTGGCGGTGCTGCCGATGCTGGGGGTAGGCGGGCGCCAGATCTCGAAGGCGGAGATCCCGGGGCCGATGAAGGACGAGCAGCTGACGCCGCGCATGACCCAGACCGCCAAGGGCCTGTGGATGATCTACTTCGCGTTGACCTTCGCGTGCCTCATCGCGTATCGCCTCGCAGGCATGACCTGGATCGACGCGCTCATCCACAGCTTCTCGACGCTGTCGCTCGGCGGGTTCTCGTCGCACGACGCGAGCCTCGCGTTCTTCGACTCGGTCGCCATCGAGCTGGTCGCGATCGTGTTCATGACGCTGGCGGGCATCAACTTCGCCACGCATTTCCAGGCGTGGCGGGCGAGAAGCGTCGACCGCTACCGCGACGATTCGGAGCTGCCCTATTTCCTCGTCGTGCTCGCAGCGAGTGTGGCGGGCGTCACCGTCTTCCTGTCCGCGCAAGACGTGTATCCGGACCTGTGGACGACGCTGCGCTACGCCGCGTTCAACACGGTCTCGGTCGCGACCAACACCGGGTACGCGACCGTGGACTACGCAAAGTGGCCGGTGTTCGCGCCGCTGTGGCTCATGTTCCTCGGGACGTTCGCCGCGTGCTCGGGCTCGGCGGGCGGGGGCATCAAGATGATCCGCGCCATGGTCCTCTTCCAGCAGGTCCACCGGGAGCTCGCCAGGCTCGCCCATCCCGCCGCGGTCACGCCGCTCAAGATCGGCGGGCAGGCCGTGCCCAACCAGGTGGTCTTCGCGGTCCTGGCGTTCTTCTTCGCGTGGCTGGCGACGCTCGTGATCGTCACGCTGCTCTTGGCCGCGTCGGGCCTCGACGCCATAACGGCTTTCTCCGCCGCGTGCGCGTCCCTGAACAACATCGGACCCGGCCTGCACGAAGTGGGGCCGTCGACGACCTTCGCCGGCCTGACCGACTTTCAGACCTGGGTGTGCACCGTCACGATGCTGCTGGGCCGCCTGGAGCTGTTGACCGTCCTCGTCATTCTCACGCCATCGTTCTGGCGCAAATAGGAAAGGCGAGAGGAGATAGACGAGAGGGGCCAAGACAAGATGTCCTCCTCTCTCCTCTCTTGTTTCTCCTCTCTGGGCGCCATACCGGCTTGATCCGTAACGGATCCTGTGACAATTGTGAAAGGACGCCGCGCTCCGTAGAATAGTCCGAAGGCGCCCCAGATGGACCCGGTCAACCTCACGCATCATTTCCTCATTGCCATGCCCAACATGGTGGATCCGCATTTCGCCAAGACGCTCACCTTTATCTGCGAGCACAACGACAAGGGCGCCCTGGGATTGGTGGTCAATCGCCCCACCGAGATGACGCTCCAGACCCTGCTCGAGCAGGTGAGCATTCCCTTCGGCTCCGAGGAGTTCAAGTCGATACCGATACACTTCGGCGGGCCGGTGCAGGTCGATCGCGGCTTCGTGCTGCACATGCCGCTCGGCCAGTGGCAATCCACGCTGGCCGTCAGCCCGGAGGTCGGGCTCACCACTTCCAAGGACATCCTGCAGGCCCTGGCGCGGGGCGAAGGGCCGCACCAGCTGCTGGTCACCCTCGGCTACGCGGGCTGGGCGCCCGGGCAGCTCGAGCAGGAGCTCGCGCAAAACGCGTGGCTCACGGTGCAGGCCAAGGCCGAAGTGATCTTCGAGCTTCCCGCTGAGGATCGCCTTCCCGCCGCCATGGGCCTGCTCGGCATAGACTTCGCGAGCCTGTCGGAGCAGGCGGGGCATGCCTGAAACCCAGTGATGAGTGATGAGTTAAAGACCCAAGGCTCCACAAGAACTCAAAACTCAGAACTCAAAACTCAAAACTCCGGGAGGACCGGAACGGTCCTGGCGTTCGACTTCGGCACCAAGCGCATCGGCGTCGCCACCGGCGATTTCGAGACCCGCCTCGCGCATCCGCTCGATACCATCGCGCACGCCGAGAATCGCGTCCGCTTTGCGGCGATCGAGCGCCTGGTCGCCGAGTGGCGTCCCGTGCTGTTCGTCGTGGGGCTGCCGGCGTACGCCGACGGCTCGCCGCACCCGGTGGCACAGCTCGCGCGCCGCTTCGCGCAGCGGCTGCAGGGCCGTTTCGGCATCGCTTGCGCGTTCGTGGACGAGCGGCTGACCTCGCGCGACGCCGAGCAGGCGCTGCGCCACGCCGGCGCCCGGGGTCCGCGCTTGAAAGCAGCAGTGGACGCGGTCGCGGCCCAGCGCATACTGGAGGCCTATTTCGCCGAGGCGAAATAGTGATACCCTAGCGCCCCAGCAAACATGTCCGGCAAATCCCTACCCGACGCCGAGCAGCTGCTGCAGGCGCTCATGGAGAAGATGAAGCCCGCGGTAGGGCCGGAGACGGGTTTGATCGGCATCCATACCGGCGGCGTGTGGGTCGCGGAGCGTCTCCACCAGGGCCTCAAGCTCGCCACCGCGCTCGGCGCGCTCGACGTTTCCTACTATCGCGACGACTACGACCGTCGCGGTCTGCATCGCGACCCGCAGACCTCCGACATTCCATTCGAAGTCGACGGGCGCGACCTCATCCTGGTCGACGACGTGCTCTTCACCGGCCGCACCATACGCGCGGCGCTCATCGAGATTTTCGACTACGGCCGGCCGGCGAGCGTCAGGCTGGCGACCCTCATAGACCGCGGGGGACGGCAGCTGCCGATCGCCGCGCAGTTCGCCGGCGGCTCGATCGAGCTGCCCGCGGAGCAGAGCATCGCGCTGAAGCGCGACGCGAAGAAGCGGCTCGCCTTCGTGCTGCGGGACCGGGAGCCCTGACGATGTGGTTGAACCCCGCGAATCCGCAGCTGACGAAGACCGGCGAGCTGCACCATCTGCTGACGCTCGAGGGATTGCCGGCCGCGATTCTTCGCGAGATCCTCGACACGGCGACCTCCTTCGTCGGCGCCAAGGTGAAGAAGCTGCCGCTCCTGCGCGGGAAATCCGTGTTCAACCTCTTCTTCGAGCCCTCCACGCGCACGCGGACCACGTTCGAGATCGCGGCGAAGCGCCTCTCCGCGGACGTGATCAATCTCAACATCAGCGTTTCCTCCCAGAGCAAGGGCGAAAGCCTGCTAGACACCGTGGACAACCTGTCGGCGATGCACGCCGACATGTTCGTCGTGCGCCACGGCGAGAGCGGCGCACCGCATTTCATCGCACGCCACGTCGCTCCCGAGATCCACGTCATCAACGCCGGCGACGGCAGGCACTCGCACCCGACGCAAGGCCTGCTCGACATGTACACCATCCGCCACTACAAGAAGGACTTCACGAGCCTGCGGGTGGCCATCGTGGGCGACGTGCTGCACTCGCGCGTCGCCCGCTCGGGGATACACGCGCTGACGACCCTGGGCTGCCCCGAGATCCGCGTGATCGGCCCGAAGACGCTGCTGCCCGCGGAGGTCGAGCGGCTGGGCGTGCACGTCTGCCACGACATGCGGGAAGGCCTGAAGGACGTGGACGTCGTCATGATGCTGAGACTGCAGAGCGAACGCATGAACGGCGCCCTGCTCCCCTCGGCTCAGGAGTTCTACAAGTCGTACGGGCTGACCCTGGACAAGCTCGCAGCCGCGAAACCCGACGCGATCGTGCTGCACCCGGGCCCGATGAACCGGGGCGTGGAGATCGACTCCAGCGTGGCCGACGGCAAGCAGTCCGTGATCCTGCCGCAGGTGACCTTCGGCATCGCGATCCGCATGGCGGTAATGACGATGCTCGTCGGGGGCAAAAAGCGGAATGCGTGACTGGTGATTGGTGATTCGTGATTAGACCAGGCAGCCCGGCAGCAAGCGGTTTTTCGCTCCAATCACTATTCACGAATCACGACTGTAGATGAAGATCCACATCAAGGGCGGCCGGCTGATCGATCCGAAGCGCGGCGTGGACGCCGCAAGGGACGTGTACGTCGCCGCCGGCAAGGTCGTCGGCGTCGGCGAGGCGCCGGCCGGTTATTCCGCCAACCGCGTCATAGACGCCGGGGGCCTTATCGTCTGCCCCGGCCTCGTGGACCTTTCCGCGCGACTGCGCGAGCCCGGATTCGAGTACCTCGCGACCCTCGAGTCCGAAATGGCCGCCGCCATTGCCGGGGGGGTGACCAGCCTCGCCTGTCCTCCCGACACCGATCCGCCGCTCGACGAGCCGGGGCTGGTGCGGATGCTGAAGTTCCGCGCCAAGACGCTGAACCAGGCGCGGGTCTACCCGGTGGGCGCGCTCACGGCAGGGTTGAAGGGGGAGCGGCTGACCGAAATGGCGGAGCTCGTCGAAGCGGGCTGCGTCGCGTTCTCGCAGGCCGACGCACCGCTCACCGACAACCAGGTGCTGTACCGCGCGCTGCAGTACGCCGCGACGTTCGGTTTTCCGGTGTGGCTGCGCCCGCAGGACACGGCGCTGGCGCACATGGGCGTCGCGCACGACGGGCAGGTTGCGACCCGCCTCGGGCTCGCCGCGATTCCGGTGTGCGCGGAGACGGTCGCGCTCTCGACCATGCTGATCCTCGCCAGAAATACCGGCGCGCGCCTGCATTTTGCCCGCCTCTCCAGCGCCGAGGGCATAGCCATGGTCCGCGAGGCGCGCCGGACGGGCCTGCCGGTAACCTGCGACGTGGGCATCCATCACGTGCACCTCTCCGAGATGGACATCGGCCACTTCGATCCGAACACCCACCTCACCCCGCCCTTGAGAAGCATGCGCGACCGCGACGCGCTGCGCACCGGTCTCGCCGACGGCACCGTGGATGCGATCTGCTCCGACCACACGCCGATCGATGAGGACGTGAAGCAGTTGCCGTTCGCGGAAGCCGAGTCCGGCGCGACCGGGCTCGAGGTGCTGCTCCCGCTCACCCTCAAGTGGGCCGAAGAGGCAGGGCAATCGCTTTCTCTCGCTCTCGGCAGGATCACCTGCGAGGCCGCGCGCGTGCTGAACGTCGATGCCGGACACCTCGCCCCGGGGAACGCGGCCGATGTCTGCATCTTCGACCCGGAGCGCTGCTGGAGGGTAGGCGCCGAGACGCTGCGGAGCCTGGGCAAAAACACCCCCTATCGCGGCATCGAGTTGAAGGGCAAGGTCCGCTATACACTGGTCGACGGCGACGTCGTCTACGAGTCGAAGTAGCGTCGAGTGTTGAGTTTTAAGTGTTGAATTTTGAGTGGTGAGTCGCTTGAACTCTGCAACCTCGACGCCAACTAAACACTTAACACTCAAAACTCATCACTGAAACCAATGAATCCGCTCCTCGACTTCTCCGGCCTGCCGCGCTTTGCCGATTTCAAACCCGAGCTGGTCACCCCGGCCATCGACCAGTTGCTCGGCGAGAATCGCGCGCTGATCGAGCGTGTCGCCGCGCCTGCGGTGCCGGCCACCTGGCACGATTTCGTGGAGCCGCTGGAGGACGCGAACGAGCGCCTCGGCCGGGCGTGGGGCGTCGTGGGGCATCTCAACGCGGTGATGAACAGCCCGGAGCTGCGCGAAGCCTACAACTCGAACCTGCCGAAGGTGACGCAGTACTACACGGAGCTTTCCCAGCACCCGGGGCTGTACGCGAAGTTCAAGGCGCTCGCTGCGGGCGCCGAATTCGCGCAGCTGGCGCGCGCCCGGCGCAAGACCGTGGAGAACGAGCTGCGCGACTTCCGGCTGGGCGGCGCCGAGCTGCCGCCGGAGGAAAAGGCCCGCTACACTGCGATACGGGAAAAGCTCTCCGAGCACTCCTCGCGCTTCTCCGACAACCTGCTCGATGCGACCAACGCCTTCTCCCATTACGCGACCGACGCCGACGATGTGGCCGGCATCCCGGAAGACGTGCTGCAGGCGGCGCGCGAAGCGGCGCAGGCGGAGGGGAAACCCGGCTGGAAGTTCACGCTGCACGCGCCCTCCTATCTTCCGGTCATGCAGTACGCCGACAGCCGCCGGCTGCGCGAGCTGATGTACCGCGCCTACGTGACGCGCGCGTCCGAGTTCGGAAAGCCGGAATGGGACAACAGCGCGCTCATCACGGCCATCGTGAAGCTGCGCGGGGAGCTCGCGCGCCTTCTCGGCTTCGCGAATTACGCCGAATACTCGCTCGAGCCGAAGATGGCCGAGTCCCCGCGCCAGGTGCTCGAGTTCCTGGAAGAGCTCGCCGCGCGCGCGAAGCCCTACGCCGGGCGCGATCTGGATGAGCTGAAGGATTTCGCCGCCAGGGAGCTCAGCCTCGCCCGGCTCGAATCCTGGGACCTCGCATATGCCTCGGAAAAACTGCGCGTGGCGCGCTACGCCTTCTCCGACCAGGAAGTGAAGCAGTACTTCCCGGAGACGACCGTGCTGCCGGGCATGTTCCGGCTGGTTGAAAGGCTCTACGGAGTGAGCATAGCGCCGGCCGAGGCCCCCGTGTGGCATCCGGACGTGCGCTTCTACGCCGTCCGCGACCGGGCAGGCGCACTGATCGGGCAGTTCTACGTCGATCTCTACGCCCGGCCCTCCAAGCGCGGAGGCGCCTGGATGGACGACGCCATCACGCGTCGTCGCAAGGACGGCCGCCTGCAGACCCCCGTCGCGTACCTCAACTGCAATTTCTCCGCGGGGGTGGGCGGAAAGCCGGCGCTCTTCACGCACGACGAGGTCACCACGCTGTTCCACGAGTTCGGCCATGGCCTGCACCACCTCCTGACGCGCGTCGACGTGCTCGGCACGGCGGGGATCAACGGCGTGGAATGGGACGCCGTCGAGCTGCCTTCGCAATTCATGGAGAACTTCTGCTGGGAGTGGGACGTGCTCGCGCCGATGACCTCGCACGTGGACACCAGTGCACCCCTGCCGCGCGCCCTGTTCGACAAGATGGATGCGGCCAAGAACTTCCAGAGCGGCATGCAGACCGTGCGCCAGCTGGAGTTCGCGTTGTTCGACCTGCACCTGCACTACGACTACGATCCCGAAGGGAACCAGTCCGCGCTGGATCTGCTCGCCGCCGTACGCGCGAGCGTGGCGGTCGTGCTTCCCCCGGTCTACAACCGCTTCCCGAACAACTTCTCGCATATCTTCGCCGGCGGCTACGCTGCGGGCTACTACAGCTACAAGTGGGCCGAGGTGCTGTCCGCGGACGCCTACAGCCTGTTCGAGGAAAACGGCGTGCTCGATCCCGCCACGGGCGCCCGCTTCTGGGACGAAATCCTCGCCGTGGGTGGCAGCCGCCCGGCGCTCGAGTCCTTCGTCGCCTTCCGCGGCAGGGAACCGAAGATAGACGCACTGATGCGTCACAGCGGGATGGCCGACGCCTTGTAATGCGGGTGAGACGGAGTGATAGTCTTCTTTGCCGCGGCTCCGGCGAGGTGCTACATTGTGACGGGTGAGTCCCTGCGAGGAGCTAGGGTCATGAAGCGATTGATTTTCATCTTCCTGTTGCCGCTTGCGACCGGAGCATTCGGCGCCGCCCAGCTCTATCGCTGGGTCGACGAGAAGGGCAACGTCGAGTACCGCGATACCCCGCCGCCGAAGAGCGCCAAGAAGGTCGAGGAGCGCAAGATCGTCACGAGCACGATAGAAACCTCAGCGCCGTCGTATGCCATGCAGCAGGCGATAAAGAACTTTCCCGTCACGCTCTGGGCGTACGACTGCGGCGACCCGTGCGCGAACGCCCGCGCGCACCTCGCCAAGCGCGGCGTGCCCTACGCCGAGAAGGATCCCAAGGCCGATTTGAAGGCGTTCGAGAAGCTGACCGGCGGCGACGGCGTGCCCGTGCTCTTCGTCGGATCGACCAAGGTCACTGGATATCACGACGGCAGTTGGGACAACGCGCTCGACGCAGCGGGCTACCCGCGAAACGCGGCGCCTCTCAAGCCGGCGGCCAAGCCGGCAGCCAAGCCGGATACGGCGAAGAAAGCCGCGCCCACGGAGCAACAGGCCGCGGCGCCCACGCCTCCCGCGGAAGGGCAGGCGCAGGCAGCGCCGCCGCCTCCCCAGCAACCCGACGCGCGGCCGGGCTTGCCGGGAAGGAAGTAGGAAAAACTACGACTGAACAGGAGGAAACGGAGTTAACAGAGAGCGCTCATCTCTGTTTCCTCTGTTATCTCCTGTAAAAAGCATTGCCGTTCACACAGGCAAACGCGGCTCCGTGGCGTGCGCCGGGGCCTCCAGCTCGTAGGCATTCATGAAGTAGGCGAGCATCGTGTAGGCGCCGATCAGGTTGGTCAGCGTCATGGTGCCCCGCTGGCCGAAGGCAGAACTCGCCTGGTCGAACGTTACCTTGCTCACCTTGCGGTTCCGCAGCAGCTCGCGTGCGAAATCCACCACCGTTTGCTCGTCCGCGCTGAGACCGGTCAAAGGACGCTTTTCGCGCAGGTTGTCCACGATATCGCCCCGCACTCCCAGTCCCTTCGCAGCCGCGGCGTGGGCTTGCCAGATATAGGGACAATCCATCTCGCGCGCCACCGTCAGCATGACGATTTCCTGCAGGGGCTGCGACACGCTCGCCTCGTCGCGAAGCAGCAGGCGAACGGACTCATATCTCAGCGCGAGCTCGGGCATGTGCAGGAGCAGTGCATAGGGGCCGGCGTCAGGCTGCCTCCCCCGCTGCCGCACGAAAGCGTCGTAAGCCCCGCGTTCTGCCCCGGGAACATCATGCTCTTTTACATAAGGTATGCGTGCCATCCGGTCTCCGTGGTTGTTTTCCCTGCGCGCAGTCCGCGAACTGAGCGCGGCGCTTTCTGCACAGCTTCCCGCCGCAAGCATACCGCACGTTGCGACGCCCGCGCCGGGCGGACACAATGCATCCTGGAATCGTTGACTGCCTGGATCGCCTTTGAAGCTCGCCACCTGGAACGTGAACTCCCTGAAGGTCAGGCTGCCGCAGGTTCTCGACTGGGCCGCCAGGCACGGGCCGGACGTGCTGTGCCTGCAGGAGACCAAGGTCGAAAACGAAAAATTTCCCGCCGCCGAGATCCGCGCGGCAGGCTATGAGCCGATCTTCAACGGCCAGAAGACCTACAACGGCGTCGCCATACTCGGGCGGCTGGCTTGCGTCGACGGGGTGATGGCGATCCCGGACCACGCCGACGAGCAGAAGCGCGTGCTGGCCGCGACGGTATGCGGGGTGCGCGTGATCTGCGCCTACGTGCCCAACGGAGAGAGCGTCGAGTCCGACAAGTACCAGTACAAGCTCCGCTGGCTCGCCGCGTTCCGCGACTGGATCAGGGCCGAGCTGGCGCTGCATCCACGCCTCGCGGTCCTTGGGGACTACAACATCGCGCCCGAGAATCGCGATGTTTACGATCCCGCGGCCTGGGAAGGCAAGGTTCTCTTCAGCGGGCCTGAGCGAAACGCACTGAAGGAGCTGCTGGCGGCCGGACTGAAGGACGCGTTTCGCCTGTTCGAACAGCCGGAGCGGTCATACACCTGGTGGGATTACCGCATGAACGCGTTCCGCCGCAAGCTGGGACTGCGGATAGACCACATCCTGCTCTCGGAGGAGCTTGCGAAGACTTGCACGGCGTGCTCGATAGACATCGAGCCGCGGAAGAACGAGCGGCCCTCGGACCACGCGCCGGTTATCGCCGAATTCAACCTCGACCAGCCTTGAAGGAGGGAGCCGATGGACGACATCGTGATACGCGGCGGACAGTTGATCGACGGCAGCGGCGCTCCCGCCCGCCGCGCCGATCTCGCCATAGC
>DASRJL010000096.1:0-2575 GCA_035649495.1 Burkholderiales bacterium
GACCAACATCACGCCGGATCGCGAGACGGGCATCGGGTCCTGGAGCGCGGATGACCTGAAGCGTGCGCTGCGCGAAGGCGTTGCTGCCGACGGCCGGTACCTGTTCCCGGCCTTTCCCTATCCTTTTTATACGCGGCTGACCGACCGCGACATCGCGGACCTCTACGCGTACCTGCGGACGCTGAAACCCGTGCGCTACGTCCCGCCCGAAAATGATCGCGCGTTCGGGATTCGATGGCCGATGAAAGTCTGGAACTCGCTGAACCTCGAGCCGGGCCCCTACCGGCCGGATCCGTCGCAATCCGCGGAATGGAATCGCGGTGCATATCTCGTGCAGGGCCCCGGCCACTGCGGCGCCTGCCACACGCCGCGCGACTGGTCACTGGCCGGAAAAATCGCCGCGCCGCTCAGGGGCGCCGTGATACGCGACGAGGTCGCGGACGGCGGCATGCGCGACTGGTTTGCGGTCGACCTGGCCGCGACGCGGCAGGGCCTCGGCCCGTGGAAGCACGAGGACATCGTCGGCTATCTCGCCAGCGGCGCAAGCACGCGCGCCGGTACTTTCGGTCCCATGAACCCGGTGATCGCGAACAGTACCAGCCACCTGACGAGCGACGACCTGCGCGCGATCGCGACCTACCTCAAGAGTCTCAAGGGCGCCGACTACGCGGGGGAGGGCGTGAGCGCGGAGTCCGCAGCGCCCGGACGCCCGCTCTACGAGGAACACTGCCGCGAATGCCACGGGCCGTCGGGACGCGGCGGCATCTTCGAGGGTCCGCCGCTCGCGGGCAGCGCGGTCGTGCAGGGCGAGGACGCAGCCTCGCTGGTCAATGTAATCCTGTACGGCTCGGACCGGCCCGCGGGACTCGGCTCGGGCAACTGGGAGGCCATGCCTGCGTACGCGTCGAAGCTCGACGACGTCGAAATCGCCGCGCTCGGCAATTTCCTGCGCGCGAGCTGGGGGAACCGCGCGGCGCCGGTGACTCGGGAAATGGTCGCGCGGCAGCGCGAGCCGTAGGTCAGGTCAGCGGGCTGAACGAGTCGCAGTGGCCGGTGCTGGCGACCGGCCCGCCCATCATCTTGCAAGTGCCGCAGGAGCCGCCGGCGGGATCGGCGGTGAAGAAGGCGCAATGCGCGCAGGCCGTGGCGGCATCCGCTGCCGGGTCCGCGTAGTTGAGCGAAGCGCGCAGCGATTCGGAATCTGGCTCGACGCAGGCATCGGCAGCGCGCGCTGCGCGGGCGACTGCGATACCGGCGAAGCCGAGCGGCAGGGAACGAAGGAGCAACTGGCGACGGGTGAGCCGGGTCATGGCGCGGTTCCTCCTCGTTTCACCATGCGCCCGATTGTACACGCGCATGCGCGGGCAATTGGCAGTGACCCGGCACCTTGTTACGCTACTTAATGCCCCAGCCGGCACGAAGAACCGACTTGCCCCAGATTGCAGATCGCCAATCGGGATTGCGGCTTGTTGCGCTGCTCATGCTCGCCTGCCTGCCTGCGCGTGCCGTGCAGGCGGAGGACGACGGTCAGTGGACGCAGCCCGGCAAGGATTTCGCCGCCACGCGTTTCAGCGAGCTCGACCAGATCACCGTCGCAAACGTCGGCCAGTTGCGCTCAGTATGGAACTTCTCGACCGGAGTCCTTTCCGGCCACGAGGGTCAGCCTCTGGTCGTGAACGGCACGATGTACGTGGTCACGCCCTACCCGAACGTCCTGTACGCCTTCGATCTCACGAAGGAAGACTACCCGCTGCGCTTCAAGTACCGCCCCGATGTGAATCCCGCGTCGGTAGGAATCGCCTGCTGCGATTCGGTGAATCGCGGCGCTGTCTATGCCGAGGGAAAGATCGTTTACAACTTGCTGGACGGGCGCACGGTCGCGGTCGACGCGCAGACCGGCCAGGAAGTGTGGAAAGCCACGGTGGCCGATCTCTCGCGCGGCGAGACGATCACGATGGCGCCTTTGGTCGTGGGCGATCGCGTGTTCGTGGGCCCCTCGGGCGGGGAGTACGGAATTCGCGGCTGGTTCAAGGCGCTCGATCTGGCGACCGGGAAGCTCGTGTGGGAGGCGCGCAATCTGGGCCCGGACAGCGCCGTGCTGGCGAAGCCCGGCATCTTCAGATCATTTTATGACCACGGAACCGAGCTCGCCGAGAGGAGCTGGGCCGCCGAGAGCTGGAAGCAG
Organism: Burkholderiales bacterium; assembly: GCA_035649495.1. Taxonomy (GTDB): domain Bacteria; phylum Pseudomonadota; class Gammaproteobacteria; order Burkholderiales; family SG8-41; genus SG8-41. The sequence continues at coordinate 2,186 of DASRJL010000096.1, forward strand.
GGCGGTGCCCCTGTATGGGGCTGGCTCTCCTATGATCCCGAGCTCGATCTCGTCTATTACAGCACTGGCAACCCGGGGCCCTACAACCCCGAGCAGCGCGAGGGCGACAACAAGTGGACTTCCAGCGTGCTGGCGCGGCGGCCGGGCGACGGGTCGCTGGTGTGGGCCTACCAGTTCACGCCGCATGACAACTGGGACTATGACTCCAACGCGGAGAACATCCTGGCTGAAATTGTCATTCGCGGAGCCACGCGCAAGGTGCTCGTGCACTTCGACAAGAACGGCTTTGCCTATGCGCTCGATCGCGCGACGGGAGAGGTGCTGGTCGCGGAGAAATATGTCGACGTGAACTGGGCGCAGCGCGTGGATCTCAAGACCGGTCGTCCGGTG
>DASRJL010000097.1:0-24738 GCA_035649495.1 Burkholderiales bacterium
CACGTGCTCCTCAACGCGATCCCCGCCATCATGGTGACCTCGATGAGCGGACGCGAGCACATCGTCAAGGGGCTGTCACTTGGCGCCGACGGCTATCTCACCAAGCCCGCGCAGCCATCGGCGCTGATAGATGCAGTGCGCGCGGTGCTGGAATGAATGGGAGCCGCACTCCCGTTCATTACGCGCGCCACCGCGCGCGGCAAGACAGGATTCCGAATTCGAATCGTTGATCCGGAATTTCAGGAATGAAAACGTCCATCCTGGTCTTCATAGCCGGCGCGGTGCTTGGTTCCGCCGCCGGCTTTGCGCTGGGGATTTTCGTCTACCCCTACATCTTCCTGGCAGATATCGTCGGCAAGGAACAGGTCGAGAGTCCCGCATCGAGAAAGCTCGTCGCGAAGGGCGCGTTCATCCACGCCAATCCCAACGACCCCATCCACCACGGCAAGGGCGGCGTGACCGTTTACCAGGATCTCCTGCACCTGGAAAACGACTTCGAGGTCGGGCCGGGACCGAAATTCCACGTCTACCTGGTACCCGAGAAGAGTGTCATCCCTTCCACCAACGTGGCGAAAACCATGTACGTCGATCTCGGCCGGCTGAAGGCATTCAAGGGCAGCCAGAACTTCCCGGTACCGGCGGGGGTGAACCTGGCGAATTACGGGAGCGTGGTGATCTGGTGCGAGCAGTTCGGGGTGCTGATTTCGCCCGCCGCACTAACGTTTCAGTGACTCGGTGCGGCGGGTAAACGTTATCCTTCATCCTTTGCGAGCCGGCGAAACGCCTCGCCGCCGAGCTTGTAGCTCACCCATTCCGTCACCGGCTCGGCGCCCAGGCGGTGGTAGAAGTTGAGCGCAGGCTCGTTCCAGTCGAGCACCGACCAGCTTACCTGCCCGCAGCCGCGCTCCGCCGCGACGCGCGCCACGTAAGCGAATAGCCTGCGTCCCACGCCGCGCCGGCGCCATGGCGGCTCGACGTATAAGTCTTCGAGGTACATGTTGGGCCGTCCCGCGAAGGTGGAGAACGAAGGAAAGAAAACGGCGAACCCCACCGTCTCGGCATCCACGCGCGCAAGTATGGCTTCCGCTACCGGCCGGCGCCCGAAGAGCACCGCACGCAAGCCCTCTTCCGTGGCGACGACCCTGTGCGACAGCCGCTCGTACTCCGCGAGCCCCCTGATCAGGCGCAGCAGCACCGGCACGTCTGCGTCTGTGGCCGGCTCGATGCGAAAGGCCTCTTGCGACTGACTGGCACTCATGTCCTGGTCACCCGGTGCGCGTCAAACGGGATGCGGGGTGGACGAGCCTCTAGTTCTTCTCGTCCTTGAATCCGATTCTACGATGAGAGCCGTCGCAGAAGGGCTTGTTGCGCGATCCTCCGCACCGGCACAGCTCAAAGCGCGTCCGTGAAGCACCTCCGCCCGGGACCGTGTTTCGCAGCTCCGGGCTTCCGGTAACTACGTACGGTCCATCCGGCGCAACGAAGATCGCCGCAGTGTCTTGTGGCGAATCGTCATCGGGCCGCCCGGCGGAGGAAGTCGGCGCACTGTCGAAGCCATCCTCGCCGGAGCTCTCCAGCTTCGCGGAAGAAAACCCGATCTTGACGTGCGTCCCGTCGCAGAAGGGCTTGGTCGCGGAGGCCCCGCACCGGCACAGAACCACCGTGACCGAGGTCCTGGTTCGAATCGGCCCCTGCCGGTTCGAAAATCTCGTGATGTCATTCACGTAATAAGGCCCGTCAGGATAGGGGGTGATGCTCGGGTTCGAATCCGGATCCATGGGTTCACGATATCATCACATCCTGAAGGCCGCACCACTTCATGGAGCGCAAAGAATGGCTGCTTCCCGTCCGTCGACCATCGCCCGCGGCGGCCGCGCCCTCTACGGCGTCCCGCTCGGCATCCTGATGCTCGAAGCGCGCTTCCCGCGCATCGCCGGCGACATGGGCAACGGCACGACCTGGCCGTTTCCCGTGCTGTACCACGTTGTGCGCGGAGCGAGCCCGGAAAAGGTGGTGCTGCACGGGGCCCACGGCCTGCTGCCGGATTTCATCCAGGGCGCGCGAGAACTGGTGCGCCTCGGCGCCGAGGCGATCACCACCAATTGTGGCTTTCTGTCGCTGTACCAGAAGGAACTGGCGGCCGCGGCCGGGGTGCCGGTCGCGACCTCCGCGCTCATGCAGGTACCGTGGGTACAGGCGACCTTGCCGGCCGGCAGGTGCGTCGGCGTGGTCACCATCAGCGCGGCCACGCTTACGCGCGCGCACCTCGAAGCGGCGAGCGTGCCGCCGGATACGCCGGTCGCGGGCACCGAGAACGGGCGCGAATTCTTCCGCGTGCTGGTCAAGGCGGAGAAGGATGACCTGGATGTTGCGCTCGCGGAACGCGACGTCGTCGATGCGGGAAAGGAGCTCGTAACGCGCCATCCCGAGGTCGGCGCGATCGTGCTCGAGTGCACGAACATGCCGCCCTATGCCGCCGCGCTGCAGGCCGAGATCGGGTTGCCGGTGTACGACATCTACTCGATGATCACCTGGTTCCACGCGGGATTGCGGCCGCGGGTGTTTCCCTTCTGACTCTTATCTCTTCCAGCGCTGCGCAAACAGCTCTCGCCCCCTCCAGTATCCGCGGCGTCTGTCGCTGTATCGCGTCGGGATCGATGTAGAACGCCGGCAGCCCGCTCAACGGCCGGGGCGCCGACGACCTCCAGTCTCTCCGAAATCCCTCCTCGCGGCCCGCCGAGCCGCCTCCCAGTATCGCCTCGGGCTTCGCCGCGATGATCGCTTCCAGCGACACGGTCGGCGTCAGCTGCGACACGTCCGCGAACACGTTTTCTCCCCCGCAGAGCGCGATCACGTCGCTGATGATGTGAGCGCCGCTCACCGTCATGAACGGCTTCGTCCAGATGACGTAGAACAGCCGGACAGGCCTCGCCTTCGCGTAGCGCTCGCGCAGCTGCCGGACGCCGCGCTCGAATTCCGCCGCCGCGCGCCCTGCTTCCGCCCGCGTGCCGGCGAGATCGCCGATGGCCCGCAGGGTGCGGGCGACGTCGTCCAGCCGGCGCGACTCGGTGACGAAAACCGGGTACCCCAGCTTTTCCAGGCGCTCGTAATCGCCCGTCCGGTTGCCGCTCTGCCACGCGAGCACGAGATCGGGCTTGAGCAGCACGATGCGCTCCAGGTCCACGCGCACGGCGTCGCCCACCTCCGGCAGGACGGGCGCGCCCGCCGGCAGTGCGCTGTAGCGCGCCACGCCCACCAGGCGGCTTCCCGCTCCGGCCGCGAACGCCATCTCGGCGAGGGCGGGCGCTATGGCGACGATGCGCTGCGCGGGTCGGGGAAGCGTGACGGTCCTGCCGGCGTCGTCGGCGACGGAAACCGGCTGCGCGCCTGCCGCGGAGGCAAAGCAACCCCAGATAAACACGGATGAACGCAGTTGGCGGCGAAACTGAACCGCCAAGATCGCCGAGGCCGCCAAGAAAAATCGAATCAGGGGCAACGCATGAGGGGAAGTGCTGTCCCTGTCGTCAGACGCCTTCGAGGTATTGCAGCAGCCGCGCACTCGTCTGGCGCAGACGCGAAGAGAGCATGGAGACGAGCTTCACGAGAATCTTGGATCCAAGGCTGGGATGGTCGAGGATGATCTTCGCCATGTCGTCGCGGTGCAGGACCGCGAACACGGTCGGCTCGGTCGCGATGCAGGTCGCGAAGCGCGGCTCACCGTCTATCATGGACATCTCGCCCAGCGTCATGCCCGGCCCGACGGTCGTCATATGCTGCTGCTCCTGGCGCATCCCTTTCTTCAGGATGTCCACGTAGCCTTCCACGATCAGCAGCATGTAATCGCCGCCGTCGCCTTCCGTAATGATGAGCTCGCCGGGCTGCACGCGGAATACATCCATATATCCCGCCAGGATGGAGATGTCCTCGCGCGAGAACTCGGCGAAGAACAGCGACCTCCCTACGAGCCCGTAGATCTGGTCGGCGATCGCGGTGCCCTTGCCGACCCGTTCCAGATGTCCGAGTCCCAGGTCGGGAGTCGCGTCGATTACCTCCTGCGCCATGTGCCGTACCTCCTCCGGTCAGCCCTGCCGCATTACTCTGTTACTTACCACTCATTGGCGGCGGTGCGCGTCACCGGGGGTCGCATCCCCGAACAAACAACGTTCGGGGCCCCTGCTCCGCCCCTCGACGCGTTACTCGGACTGCGCCTTCAGCCGCCGCTGACGCACGCCCTCCGCCAGCACGTCCAGCACCTGCCGGGTTTCCTCCCAGCCGAGGCAGCCGTCGGTGATGCTCACCCCGTACGCGAGCTGCTTGCCGGGCAGGAGGTCCTGCCTGCCGGGCTTGAGATGACTCTCGAACATTACGCCCACGATGCGCTCGTCCCCGCCTCCGATCTGGCGCGCAACGTCCACGCCGACCTCGGCCTGCTTGTCGGGCTTCTTGCTGCTGTTGCCGTGGCTGAAGTCGATCATGAGCCGGGTCGGTATGCCGGCTTCGGCCAGCGTCCGGCTTGCGGCATCCACGCTCGCGGCGTCGTAGTTCGGCTTGCTGCCGCCCCGCAGAATGATGTGGCAGTCCTCGTTGCCGCTGGTGGAGACGATCGCGGTATGGCCGCCCTTGGTGACGGACAGGAAATGGTGCGGCGCCTGCGCCGCGCGGATCGCGTCCACCGCGATCTTCACGTTGCCGTCGGTGCCGTTCTTGAACCCGACCGGGCACGACAGGCCGGAGGCGAGCTCGCGGTGCACCTGGCTCTCCGTGGTCCGCGCCCCGATCGCGCCCCACGCCACCAGGTCCGCGATGTACTGGGGCGTGATCATGTCGAGGAACTCGCAGCCGACCGGCACGCCCATCTCGTTCAAGTCGAGGAGCAGCTGGCGGGCGACGCGCAGGCCTTCGTTGATGCTGAAGCTGCCGTCGAGCCTGGGATCGTTGATAAGCCCCTTCCAGCCCACCGTCGTGCGCGGCTTCTCGAAATACACGCGCATCAGCACCATGAGGTCGGCAGCCAGCCGGTCTTTCGCTTCCTTCAGTTTGCCGGCGTACTCCTTGGCTGCTTTCACGTCGTGGATGGAGCACGGGCCCACGATCACGATCGCGCGGTCGTCGGCCCCATGCAGAATGCGATGGATCGCGTGCCGCGTCTCGTAGGTGGTCTTGCCGGCCTTTTCCGATAGGGGAAACTCGCGCAGCAGGTGAGAAGGTGGCGTGAGCTCCTTGATCTCCCGGATGCGAACATCGTCGGTGCGGTATTCCATAGAGCGTAATGCCATTAAATCAAGGCATTATACAGCAGGCTTGATGCACATTGGGGCGCGATTGGCCCCGCCGGAAAAGCGTGATCAGTGGCAACTACGAAGCGGTGCCGCCAACCGTCAGGCCGTCGATGCGCAGCGTGGGCTGGCCGACGCCGACCGGCACGCTCTGCCCTTCCTTGCCGCAGGTACCCACGCCGGTGTCGAGCGCCATGTCGTTGCCTATCATGGCAACCCGCGTCAAGGCGTCCGGGCCGTTGCCGATCAGCGTCGCCCCCTTGACCGGGTACGTGGCCTTTCCGTTCTCGATGACGTAGGCCTCGGACGCCGAGAACACGAACTTGCCGCTGGTGATGTCCACCTGCCCGCCGCCGAAGTTCACCGCATAAATGCCGTCCTTGACCGAGGCGAGGATCTCCTCCCGGCTCCGGTCGCCGTTCAGCATGTAGGTATTGGTCATGCGCGGCATCGGGATATGCGCGTACGACTCGCGCCGCCCGTTGCCGGTGGGCGGCACCTTCATGAGCCGGGCGTTCAGGCTGTCCTGCATGTAGGTCTTCAGCACGCCGTTCTCGATCAGGACGTTCCTCTGGGTCGGCTGGCCCTCGTCGTCGATGTTGAGCGAGCCGCGCCGGCGCGCAATCGTGCCGTCGTCCACCACCGTCACGCCCGGCGCCGCCACGCGCTCGCCTATCCTGCCGCTGAACGCCGAAGTGCCCTTGCGGTTGAAATCGCCCTCCAGTCCGTGTCCGATCGCCTCGTGCAGCAGCACGCCGGGCCAGCCCGGACCCAGCACCACCGTCATGGTACCGGCGGGCGCGGGCCGAGCTTCGAGATTGACGAGCGCCTGGTCCACGGCCTTCTTCGCGTAGTCCTTGAGCACGTCTTCCGTGAAATAGGCATAGTCGAAGCGCCCGCCGCCGCCCGCGCTGCCCTGCTCGCGGCGCCCGCCCTGCTCCACGATCACCTGCACCGAGAGCCGCGTCAGCGGGCGCACGTCCGCGGCCAGCGCGCCGTCGGAGCGCGCCACGAGGACGACCTCGTATTCCCCGGCGAGGAACGCCATGACCTGCGCCACCCGCGGATCGAGGGCGCGCGCGTGGCGCTCGACCCGCTCCAGCAGTTCGACCTTGGCGCGGTCGCCGAGACTTGCCAGCGGATCGTGCGGCACGTAGAGGTTGTGTCCCGCCGCGCGCTCGATTACCTGGGTACGCCCGGCCTGGCCCTGGTGCGCTATGGCCCTGGTAGCGTGGGCCGCCGAAGTAAGGGCCGCGAGGCTTATATCGTCCGAATAAGCGAACGCCGTCTTCTCGCCGGTCACCGCCCGCACGCCGACCCCCTGGTCGATGTTGAAGCTGCCCGACTTGACGATGCCCTCTTCCAGGCTCCACGACTCGCTGCGCGTGTACTGGAAGTAGAGGTCGGCGTACTCGACGCGATGCGCCATGATCTGGCCGAACACGGTCTCGAGCTGGTTGCCGTCGAGCGCGTAGGGCGCAAGCAGGATCTGGTTGGCGGTCGCGAACGAGGTTTCGCGCTCCAGGCTGCGGGTTTCGTTTCTGTCTTCGGGTTTCATGGGCATCCAGTATAGATGATGGCCGACGGTGATGGTTCAAGCCCGGGGAAAGTGACCCGTGACTGGTGACCCGTGACACGTAGAATCAGCCACTTGACGCTGACCTGCGTAATCGAGTCACGAGTCACCGGTCACGAGTCACGCCCTTGCAAGCTCAGCAGCGGCTCAAAGTTCGGTGCGCGAGCGCCGGCAGGCTCTGCCGCAGCCCGCGCACGCGCTTCAAGTCGATCCCGGCCACCACCACGCCCGGGCCGCGCGGCAGGCGCTCGAGCACCGTGCCCCAGGGGTCCACGATCATGCTGTCGCCGTGGGTTTCGCGTCCGTTGCGGTGGTGGCCGCCCTGCGCCGGCGCCAGCACGTAGGCGAGATTCTCGATGGCGCGCGCGCGGATCAGGGTTTCCCAGTGCGCCCTGCCGGTCGTCGCGGTGAACGCGGACGGAACCAGGATGATGTCCACCTGCTTCATCGCGCGATACAGCTCCGGAAAGCGCAGGTCATAGCAGATCGAGATGCCAAGGCGCGCGAACGGCGTTTTCACGGTGACGATTTTTTCGCCCGGCTCTATGGTCCGTTCTTCCGCGTAGCTCTCCTTGCCCATGGTGAACCCGAAGAGATGGATCTTGTCGTAGCGCGCCTTGAGCCGGCCCCGGTCGTCGTAGACGAGACAGGTGTTGCGCACTTTTCCCGGGGAGGCGCAAGCGAGCGGCGCGGAGCCTCCCACGAGCCAGATACCATGCTTTTTCGCCGTCGAGGAGAGGAAGGCCTGTATCGGCCCCCTGCCCGGCTGCTCGCGTACCGCCACCTTGTCGAGCTCGTGCAGACCGAGGATCGGAAAATACTCAGGCAGCGCGACGAGACGCGCGCCTTTCTCCGCCGCCAGCGCGATCAAGCGTCCGGCCTCCCGCAGATTCCCTTCGACCTCCGGGCCGGAGACCATCTGCACCGCCGCGATGCGCGTGACGCCCGGCAGGAAAGCGGAGCGAGAGACGCGAACGGTGGGCTTGCTAGTCACGCAGTACCTCGAGGAGCAGGGGCTCGCTCCCCTTCAGATCCCCGCGCAGCGTCAGCCCCTCGGATTCGAGGGCAAGCGCGGTAAGCCACGTGCGGATCTCCTCGGCCTGCAGCTGCGATTCCTGGCCGGGGCCGTGGCGGATCACGACGCGAGCGGCCGGCTGCGCGAGCCACGCGGCAACCGCCTGCCGGATCGCCGGCTGCGCCATCACGGTGGCCGCGCTGCGCGGCCGGTCCCACAACTCGGCCGGAACCGCAAACGACTGCGCCGTCGCGTGTGCAGGGACTAACGCCCCTGCACACGCGACCAATGAAATTCCAAGGACGCGTCTCACGGCATTTACTCGAGAAATTCCACGTAGGGAATATGCGCGGCGGCGAGGAGCGGAGATTCCTTACGGCCTGTCCGGCCCCGGCGCTCCGGCCGCGGGGCGGTCGCCGGAGCGCAAGACGTTGGGTTCCGTCCACGTGCCGGTAACGGCGTACTCGTAGGAAACCATCTGGTCGAGCGGATCTTTCAGTATCTTCTGCGCAAGAAAGGCCGCCACCCCGGCGATGGGGCCGCCGATCAGCGCCCCGGCTATCGACACGCCATCGCTCACGCTCGGCGACACGCGCACGCGCAGCTTCTGCGTCTCGCGCGCGAGATCCACCTCGCCCGCCATCACGATGCGCGCCGACGGGCCCTGGATGCGGAAGCTGTCCGTGCTGGCAACGCCGCGGTCGATCTTGATCGCCGAGAGGATGTCGTCGAACGCGAGCCCGTCGCTGAAGATGTCGCGGAAATCCAGCGAGAGCCGCCGCGGCAGCGCCTGCAGGGACAGGATGCCCAGCAGCTTGCCGATACCCGGATTCAACCTCGTGAACTGTCCACGGCCGACTTCGAGGAGCAGGCCGCCCGAGAGCGACGGGTAGTCGAATTCGTAGGGCGGTCCCGTCCACGCGAGAGCGCCTTCCAGCCTCGTCTTGGCGTTGCGCACGCCTTCCGGAAAGCCGAGGCGGGTCAGCAGTTTTCCGGCGTCGGGCGTGTCGAGCCGCAGGCTGATCTGCGTGCGCGGCTCGGTCAGGCCGGTCTGCCACATGCCCTCCGCGGTGAAAACGGCATCCGGATTCGTGATCCTCAGCTTCTCGATGCGCCAGCTGTCGGGCGCCGGGCTGGCGAGGAGCTCGAGACGTCCCAGCTGCGCAGCGTTGTTGACGAAGTTCTCGGCGATCAGATCGATCGCCGGCAGCTCACGGAGCTTGCCCACGGATTTCGCCTCCGTCGCGGCGGGAAGCGCGGGAGGGATCGTGACCGTTTTCATTCGCGCGACGATCCTGCCCTGCCCCTGCGGCTCCCAGGAGGCGTTGCCTTCCAGCTCTTTCCCCGCGACCGTACCGCGCCACAACCCACCCTGCATCACGGCGCTCAGCGCAAGCTGACTGAAGCGACGGCCGAAGAGATCGACCGCGTCGGCCTTCAACTCGACGCCCCCCCAATCGACGCGCGCGTCGCCCACGCCGGAGCGCGTCAGGGCGATCCAGCCGTCGAGATCGAGCGCCTTGACGGCGCCGCCGATCCAGATGCCGTTCTTCTCCGGCTCCGGCGCCGCGCCCCCGAAGCGCACCGTGCCGCGGGGAATGATCGTGCGCTTGCCCTCCATGCGCCGCACAAGGTGCGCGTTCACGATGTCGCCGAGCCCGATGGTAACGCGCTCCTGGTTCTGCCCGACCGCGCGTCTCTCGTAGCGCAGCGCGAGCGTATCGCCGGCCGCCTTGCCGAGTGGCGCAGGCAGATCCAGCGCCAGCCCCTGCAGATCCGATTCGACGACGAAGTCGGATACGCGCTTCTGCACAGTCTGGACCGCCCGCCAGTCCGCAGCCCCGCGGAAGCCCTGCAGCCACGGCGGTACGTTGCCTGCTTTGCGCACGTTGTCCGCACTGACACGCCCTTGAGCGGCGATGCGAACCGACCCGTCCTTCTGGGAACTGGCGGAAATCGTGATCGCGCCGCCAATGAACGTCCCGGTGATCCCCTGCGCCTGCACGTTGGACTCCGTGAACTCGACGCGCCCGCTCGCCTCCCCGATCGCCGGCAGATCCGGATCCGCGACGACCGTGTTGTTCGTGAACTGGTAGGCGCCCGCCACCCGGCCCCTCTCCGTCGCGCGCAGCGGCAACTCGAGCTTGAGCGTGAGCTTTCCGGACCCCTGCGCCTGCCAGGTGTCAGTAAAGTGGTCGATCATGCCGTTTACCGGGCTTTTTTCTATGAAGGTGAGAAACTCGCGGGTGGGCCCCTCGGCCTCTCCCGTCACGATCAGCACCTTGTCCGCCTCCAGGAGATCGGGTATCTCGGCCTGAACGGGGCCGACGCGGGCGCCGAGTATCGTCGCCTGGCGCGCGTTCACTTCCATGCGATTGCCGCGGAAAAGCAGGTCCCCCGAGACGCTCTCGATCCTCGGCCAGCCGTTCGCGTACTCGATCGTGCCTTCCGTCACCTTTGCCGCAACCTGAAACACGCCCGACTGGCTGCCCGTAAACGGGAATTCGTTCAGGTTGCCCTTCAGCCGCAGCGAGACGTCGTTCGACTGGCCGGAGATGAATGCCACGTCGAGCCATTCGCGCGCGCGCTGCCCCACGACGAGGGGGATGTAGCGACTGGCATGGCGGGCGTCGGCCCGGGTGAGGCTGCCGGTGAGATCGATGATGCCGCGGGTATCGCCCGCCGTGCGGTAAGTGCCGAAAACGTTTCCCGCGAGATGGGAGTTCGAAAACGATATGCTGTTCAGCCGCACCTCGGTCTCGCCGCCGGCGCGCGACCAGGCAAGCTGCAGGGTGAGCACGTCGAACTGCAGCGGCTCGCGAAACACGAGCGGCATGTCGACGACGGCGCTCTGCGTGTTCAACTGGAGCGTGCCCCCGCGCTCGGTGCCCTCGATCGACCCGCTCACGCCCTGGAAGCCCGGAACCTTGCCCGCGCCGTTCATGGCAAGCCCGACGAACTTGCCCTTGGCGCTGTACTCGGCGGGATTGCGCCAGTCGCCGGTCCAGCGCACCTGCACGTCCTCCAGGTGCCCCTTGGGCGCGTGCTCCGCCAGTTGTTTGCGCGCGTCGACGGGAAACGGCAGGTGATCGGCGAGCGCCGCGAGCGGCATGAAATCGAGCACGTTGACGCTGATCTCCCCGCGCTCCGGGCGCGTGCCGGAAGCGGCGTCGAAGCGCAGCAGGAAATCGATCGGCGGTAGCGTGAGACCGCTGGCGGTCGTCAGCTTGAGCGACGTCGTGGTCACCTCGAAGCCGGACGCGGACATCTTCCAGCCGAGGCGCCCGGAAAGCTCGGTAACATCGAGCTCGGGCAGATTCTTCTCGAGGCGCGTGCGCACGTTGGCGAGGCGCAGGTCGACGATGGCGTCGGTCAGGCGGTCCTGCGCGAAAGTGAGCCAGGTCCGCAGGCCGCCGGTACCGCGGGGAAATTCGACCGGGAACGGCACCCACGCGCGCCACGCGGCGATGTCGGCGTAGTCGAGATCGAGGAACAGCTTCCCGTTCCAGTCATCCAGCGCCGTGACGGTCGTGCCGGTCAGAATCCCGCGCACGTCGAGCGGTCCGGCGAGCTGTTCCGGGGGCACGGCGCGCAGGCCGAACTGGTGGTTGCCGCCCCGGTTGACGAGCTGCAGGCGGACGTTCTTCAGATCGAGCTGGGGCGCGCCGCGCATCTCGTCGCGCCACACGATGGTCGCGTCGCGGATCTCGATCCTGCGCTGGTTGATGAGCCAGTCCGCAAATCCGCCGCCCTTCTCCTTGCCCGTCAGCTCCATGCCCGCGATGGACAGTTTTCCCTGGGGGTCTCGCCGGATGTTGAGCGTGGGCGAATGGATTTCGAGGGAATAGAACCGGAGCTGCAGCGTCGGGATGGAAAGCCAGGAAAGCGTGTGATCGACGCGCGAGAGCTCGAGCGCCGGCCGCCCCGCGGCATCGTGCACGGTGACCTGCTCGAGCATCAACTGCGGGCGCAAGCCGTCCCAGTTGGCGCTGATGCTGCCGATCGTGATCTTCTGCCCGGCCTTCTCGCTGACGATGCGGGCGATGTCCTCGCGGTAGTGCTCGACGTTGGGCAGCACCCAGTAGCGCAGCGTCAGAACGACACCGGCAAGCATCAAGCCGGCGACAATAATGCTCCACGTTACCGCGCGGTAGACCCACAGCGTGCTGACACGCAACCACCCGAGCCTGACAGGTCGTGTCACTTGTGCCCGATGACCGATAGAATAAGAGACAAAATGCGATATTGACTCAAGACCTTAGGGTATTCTGCTTATTGCCTATTCTACCCCGATCCGGGATGCCGTACTACAACCACAACACCGCACCGGCGTGTGCCTCGCCCGACGCGCTCATCGACCGGGCGGCAGACCTGAGTCACTATGCCAGCCGGCTGCTCGCGGCCGAGCCCCGGCTGCGGTCGGATACACCCGTCGACCGCCCGTTCGGCGCGGCCGAAATGCTCGCGACGCTGGAATCCGCGGGCACCGGCGACGACGCACACCTCAAGCGGGAATTGCGCGCGCTGCGCAAGCGCGTGATGCTCAACCTGATCGCCCGCGACCTGGGCGGCGCGGCCTCGCTCGCCGAAGTCATGGCGACGACGACCGCGCTCGCCGAGGTCGCCACGCGCCACGCCCTGTCGGCGCTCGATGAGGACCTCCGTGCCCGGCACGGGCATCCTGCCGGCGGGCCGGGCGGACGCGCACAGCAGCTGCACGTCGTCGGCATGGGCAAGCTGGGCGGCACGGAGCTGAACGTGTCGTCGGACGTCGACCTCGTATTCGCTTATCCGGAGGAGGGAGAGACAGTCGGAGCGCGCTCCATCAGCAATCACGAGTACTTCACCCGGCTCGGACGCCGGCTGATCGCGGTCCTGTCCGAGATGACCGCGGAAGGCTACGTGTTCCGCGTGGACATGCGGTTGAGGCCGTACGGCGATGGCGGACCTCTCGTGTCTTCCTTCGACATGCTGGAAAACTACTTCATCACCCAGGGCCGGGAATGGGAACGCTACGCCTGGATCAAGGCCCGCGCGCTGACCGGCGACCGCGCAGCGGAGCTCGAAGAGCTGGCACGCCCCTTCATCTACCGGCGCCATCTCGATTACAACGCGTTCGCGGCGTTGCGCGAGCTGCACCGCCAGATCCGCCTCGAGGTCGAGCGCCGCGACATCGCCGACAACATCAAGCTGGGCGCCGGCGGGATCCGCGAGATCGAATTCGTCGCGCAGGTATTTCAGCTGATCCGGGGCGGGCGCGAGCCCGCCCTGCGGGCACGCCCGACGCTCGCGGTGCTCGGCCTCCTCGGCGGCCGCAATCTCCTGCCCGGCCAGGCGGTGAGGGAGCTCACCGAGGCGTACGTTTTCCTGCGCAACCTCGAACATCGTCTCCAGTACCTCGACGACTGCCAGACGCACGTTCTCCCGCAAGCGGAGGAAGATCGCGAACGCGTCGCGCGCATGATGGGATTAGCCGACTATCGCGAACTCGCGGCCGGGCTCGCAGCGCACCGGGAGCGCGTTTCGCGCCATTTCCAGGATATTTTCGCGGCCGCGCCCGACGTCAACCATCCTAACGCGCGCCTCTGGCATCCGGTTGACGGGGAGCTCGCCGCAAGCGCCGCCGGCGACCTTGCCGCGCTGGGCTACCGGGAGCCCGCTGCGATCGCGGAACGGTTGAAGGCCATGCGCGGTGGCGCACGCTATCGCGAGATGCCTGCCGCGAGCCAGGCACGGCTGGACCGCCTGGTGCCGGTGGCCATCGAAAAAGCCGCCGCGGGATCCAAGGCCGACGCGACCCTGGAGCGCGTCCTCGACCTGCTCGGCGCCGTAAGCCGGCGCGGCTCCTACCTCGCGCTGCTCGAAGAGTACCCCCGGGCGCTCGAGCAGCTGGCGGAGCTGATGCGCGCCAGCCCCTGGGTCGCGCAGTACCTCACCCGGCATCCCATCCTGCTCGACGAGCTGCTCGATACGCGCGCACTCTATGCCCCACCCGACTGGGCGGAGCTGGGCGGCCGCCTCGACGCGGAGCTGGCGGATGCCGAAGGCGACACCGAAAAGCAGATGGACGTGCTCCGGCATTTCAAGAACGTGCACACGCTGCGGTTCATCGCGCAGGACCTCGCCGGGCTGCTCCCGCTGGAGACCTTGAGCGACCAACTGAGCGACCTGGCCGGCGTGATCCTCGAACGCGCCGTGCGGCTCGCCTGGAGCAACGTGCGCCAGGCGCATCGCATCGACCCGCGTTTCGCCGTGATCGGCTATGGAAAACTCGGCGGGAAGGAGCTGGGATACGCCTCGGATCTCGACGTCGTGTTCCTGTACGACGATCCGGCTCCCGAAGCGGCGGAAAACTACGCACGCCTCGCCCAGCGCGTGAACTATTGGCTGACGACCATCACGTCGGCCGGCGTGCTCTACGAAACCGACCTCCGGCTGCGTCCCGACGGAGCCGGCGGATTGCTCGTGAGCCCGCTCGAGAGCTTCCGCGAATACCAGTCGCGCCACGCCTGGCCGTGGGAGCACCAGGCGCTGTCGCGCGCGCGCCACGTGGCCGGCGACCCCGCGATCGGCGGGGCGTTCGAGGAATTGCGCGTGGCGGTCCTGCGCCAGCCCCGCGACCCGGCGGAGTTGAAGCGCACGGTGGCGGAGATGCGCCGCAAGCTGCTCGCCGGGCACCCCAACGTCACGGCTCAATTCGATCTGAAGCACGACCGGGGCGGGATCATCGACGTCGAATTCATCGTGCAGTACCTCGTGCTCGCCCACGCTCATCGCCATGCGGCGCTCACGGGCAACATCGGCAACCTCGCGCTGCTCAAGCTTGCCGCGCACCTGGAATTGACGGCCGAATCGCCCGCGCTCGCGGCGCACGATGCCTACCGCACGTTTCGCCGGCTGCAGCACGCCCTGCGCCTGCAAGGCGAGCAATACGCCCGCGTTGCGCCGGAATCGGTCGCGGAGGAGCGGCGGGCGGTGCAGCAGCTATGGGAGAGCGTGATGGGTGACGTTACCGGATAGGCCCGGGCACCGTGCGCTCCATCACCTGCGTCCGGTAGCCGACCAGGCGGTAAGCGGAGATCTCGCCCTTGCCCTTGACCGTCAGCGTCTGCTGTTCCCCGAACTCGAAGAGGTGGCGCACCCGCCTGAAAGTAACGGCGTCGACCAGTATCTGACTCGCCCCCGCTTCGTCGGTGACGCGGCTCGCGATGTTGACGGTGTCGCCCCACAGGTCGTAGATGAACTTCTTCATCCCGATCACCCCGGCTACGACGGGGCCGGTGCCTATGCCTACGTGGATCTGCAGCCGCGCGCGCTTGAAGCCGGAACGGGTGTCCATGTAATTGCACATGTCGAGCGCCATCGTGCAGATGGCGGTGCTGTAGTCGCGCTCGCCGTCACCGGCCGCCGGGACTTCGCTGCGGTGCTGCTCGCCCAGGCCTCCGGCAACCATGTAGGCGTCCCCGATGGTCTTGATTTTCTCGAGGCCGTACTTTTCGGCGAGCTGGTCGAAGTGCGAGAACACCTCGTTCAGCAGTCCCACCATCAGCCGCGGCGACATCTCCTCCGACAGCCGCGTGAAGTTGATGATGTCGGCGAACATCACGGTCACGTCGGCGAAACCGTCGGCGATGATGCTGTGCTGCTGCTTCAGCCGCTGCGCGATCGGGCCGGGCAGGATGTTGAGCAGCAGCCGCTCGGACTTCTCCTGCTCGTCCTTCAGGAGCTCGTTCTGCTCGGAGATCCGCGTCGCGAGCTGGTCGCGCTGGCGCACGAAGTAGCTGATGAGGAGGTAGATGATGGTCGACATCGCGGCGAAGTTGAGCGCGAAGAACACCGCGATGCTCTGCATCGTCACGCCCGCCTCCACGCCCTCGATGAGATAGTAATCGAAGAACCCGGACACCGCGGTCAGGACGATATACGCGAAGAACCACGGCAGGGACTCGCGTGCTCCCTGGAAAATCATGACCCCGAGCGGCGCGAGCAGCGCCCACAGCATTACGCCCGAGGAGCTGATGTAGCTGCCGATGCTCCATTGCATGATGAAGGGCACGAACAGGAACAGCAGCGTCTGGATGAAGCGGTAGAGCGGGAAGTTGCCGTGCATGCTACGCACGAGCGGGATGTTGGTACGCGCCAGGTAGAGCGCAAGTGCGAACGCGGATGTCACCACGTAGCTGAACGGCACCGTGGAGGAGAAGCGGATGCCCATCGCCTGGTAGATCGCGACCCACACCATCGCCGCGAATCCCATCAGGCCGGAGGCGAAGATCAGGAGCTGCTTGTTGAGCTTCTCCTGCTCGGAGTCCTGGTCGGTGATGACCCGGTCGCTCAGGGACTGCAGCCAAGTGCGCAGATCGAAAGCCATTACGCGGTTGCGGCTTCTGTTTTCTTCCCTGTACCGCGGCTGGCGACCGCGCTGGAAGGCTTTGATCGGGGTCCAATGCCGCCGGACTGTGGCCATTCTACTCAGGGCGGCTGGAGTTGACCACCTCCGGCCGCCGCGCGAACGCAGTGCGGAGGACCGGGACGGGATCGGACTGCTAAAATGACGGTTTTCGACGGAGCGCACTCATGTCCATGGCTGATCGCGACGGGCACATCTGGTATGACGGCAAGCTCGTGCCCTGGCGTAATGCCACCACGCACGTTCTCACGCACACCCTGCACTACGGCATGGGCGTATTCGAAGGCGTGCGCGCGTACAAGGCCGCGAACGGGACCGCCATCTTCCGCCTGCGCGAGCACACCGAGCGCCTGTTCCGGTCCGCGCACATCAACGGCATGAAGATTCCGTACGACAAGCAGACGCTGATCGAGGCGCAGAAGGAAGTGGTGCGCGCCAACGGGCTCGATTCGTGCTACATCCGTCCGCTCGCGTTCTACGGCTCGGAGGCGATGGGCGTCTCCGCCAAGGGGGTGAGCGTGCACGTCGCCATCGCCGCGTGGCCCTGGGGCGCCTACCTCGGCCCGGACGCGCTCGAGAACGGCATACGCGTCAAGACTTCTTCCTACGCCCGTCACCACGTGAACGTCACCATGTGCCGGGCGAAGTCCGTGGGCACGTACATGAATTCCATCCTGGCGAGCCACGAGGCGACGCAGCACGGCTACGACGAGGCGCTGCTGCTCGACGTGGACGGGTTCGTCGCGGAAGGCGCGGGTGAGAACATATTCATCGTGAGGAACGGCACGCTGTACGAGCCCGAGCTCACCTCGGCGCTGGAGGGCATCACCCGGGACTCGGTGATCCGCCTCGCGGGCGATTTCGGACTGCCGGTGGTGGCGAAGCGCATCACGCGCGACGAGGTGTACGTCGCCGACGAGGCTTTCTTCACCGGCACCGCGGCCGAGGTCACCCCGATCCGCGAGCTGGACAGCCGCGCGATCGGCAGCGGCCAGCGCGGGCCGGTCACCGAGAAATTGCAGAAGGCGTTTTTCGACTGCGTGCTGGGCAGATCGGAGAAGTACAAGGATTGGCTCACGCCCGTTGCCGCGTGACCGCTGCGGCTCTGAGCTGTGAGCTTTGAGCTGGGGGGCCACGTCAAAACAACTCAGGCTCATAGGTCATAGCTGAGAACAGGAATCACATGGCTGAAAAAACCGTCAACAAGGCACGACACATCGAAGTCACCGCGGACGATCTGCCGCTGCATTGCCCCATGCCTTCCATGATGCTGTGGAACGCACATCCGCGCGTGTTCCTGCCGATCGATAAGTCGGGCGAGGAGCTCTGTCCCTACTGCGGGACGCGCTACACGCTGAAAGCGGGCGCCAAGGTGTCGGGACACTGAGCGCCGAGTGATGAGTTTTGAGTGATGAGTTTTGAGTGATGCATTTTGAGTTTTGAGTGCTCAGTTGATGAGTTTTCACAGAGTTTGTTGAAACTCACTAAACGCTCAACACTCAACACTCAACACTGAGCCACGAGGAGACCCGCGTTATGCGTATCCTCGTCGTGGCGCCCAGTTGGATCGGTGACACCGTCCTCGCCCAGCCGCTCTTCAAGCTGCTGCACGCCCGCCACGACGCGCTCGCGCTCGACGTGCTGGCGCCGTCCTGGACCCTGCCGCTCGTCGAACGCATGCCCGAGGTGCGGCGCGCGACAGGAAGTCCTGCCGGTCACGGCGAATTGCGGCTTGAACTGCAACGGCAAACCGCGCGCGAGCTGGCGCGTGAGGGCTATGACCAGGCCATCGTTCTCCCCAACTCCTTCAAGTCCGCGCTCGCCCCATGGCTCGCCCGCGTGCCGGTCAGGACCGGCTACCTCGGGGAGCTGCGCTGGGGCCTGCTGAACGACGCGCGCCGCGTGGCCAGGACGCGCCATCCGCAGATCTCGCAGCAATATGCCGCGCTGTCTCTCGCGCGCGGAGAAACCCTGCCGGACCTGCTGCCGGCGCCCGCGCTGCGCGTGGACGAAGCGCAGCGCCACGCGACGCTCGCGCGGCTGGGTCTGGACGCGGACCGTCCCGCCGCGGCATTGTGCCCGGGAGCGGAATACGGACCCGCCAAGCGCTGGCCGGCGCGTCATTTTGCAGACCTCGCGCAACGGCTCGCGGGGCTGGGATTCGCGGTCTGGCTGGTCGGCTCCGCGAACGATGCGGCGACGGGGTCCGAGATCGCGCGCCTCGCCCCGGGCGCGGTCCGCGACCTGTGCGGACGCACCACTCTTGCGGAAGCCCTGGACGTTCTCGACTCCGCCCGCATCGTGGTCAGCAACGACTCCGGCCTGATGCACGTGGCTGCCGCACTGCAAAAACCGCTGGTTGCGCTGTACGGCTCGAGCAGCCCCGCCTATACCCCGCCCCTCTCGCGCGATGCGCGGATCCTGAAGCTCGATCTGCCGTGCAGCCCCTGCTTCAAGCGGGAGTGCCCGCTCGGGCACTTCAAGTGCATGGTCGAACTAACCGCCGACCGCGTGCTCTCGGCGATCGATTCCACCGGCGCCCTCGCCGCCGCCATTCCCGTTCTGGAAAAAAACCCGGAACGGCACTAGAATCGCCTGACCGCAGCGAGCACCCGCCAGTGTCCCAGAATCCCGTCGTAAAGAAGGCGCTGTTCCCGACTCCGCAGGATGCCGAGACGGCGTTCTACGACGCGCTCACCAAGTGCGACCTGGAAGGGATGATGGCGGTGTGGGGGGATGACGACGACGTGTATTGCGTGCATCCGAACGGCGCGCGCGTCACCGGCGTGGAGCAGGTGCGCGAGTCGTGGCGGCAGATATTCGCGAGCGGCCAGCGCCTTTCGTTCCGGCTGCGCGAGAGCCAGTACCTGCAAGGGATGATGCTGTCGGTGCACAGCGTGTACGAGCACATCGCGGTGGTGGGTGAGCCGCGCGCGCGCGCGCCGGTCATCGCCACGAACATCTTCCTGCGGACCGAGCGCGGCTGGCGCATGGTCGCGCATCACGCCTCGCCGGCACCGGCGGGCGCGGTGAGCGAGGCGGAGCCGCGGCGCGCAGCCCCGCCGAAGACGCTACACTGACGGCAATTTTGAGTTCTGAGTGTTGAGTGTTGAGTTTTTACGCCGGGCAATTCGTAACTCAGCACTAAACACTAAACACTTAACACTCCGGAGGAACGATGAGCACCACCGACTTTGGAAAACCCGACGTAATCGTCGTCGGCGCGGGCAACGCCGCCTGCTGTGCGGCATTCGCCGCACGCGAGGCCGGCGCGAACGTCATCATGCTCGAGGCAGCGCCGCTCGATGATTGCGGCGGCAACAGCCGCTATACCGGCGGCTTGATGCGCGTGGTCTACAACGGCGTCGATGATCTCGCGCAGATCATTCCCGATCTCACCGAGCAGGAGAAGAAGACCCACGACTACGGTTCGTACACCGCCGAGGCCTACTACGACGACATGGGCCGCATTACGCAGTACCGCACCGATCCCGACCTGTGCCAGATCCTGATCGAACGCAGCTTCGAGACGCTCGTGTGGCTGCGCAAGAAGGGCGTCAAGTTCCAGGCGAGCTACGGCCGCCAGTCGTACAAGATCGACAACGGCACGCGCTACAAATTCTGGGGCGGGCTTGCCGCCGAGACCTGGGGCGGGGGCGCCGGCCTGATCGAGAACGAGCACAAGGCGTGCGAGCGCGAAGGCATCAAGATCTTCTACGAGACGCCCGCCATCGGCCTCATCACCAACGACGACGGCGTGGTGCTCGGCGTGCGCGCGAAGCACAAGGGCAAGAAGGTCGAGATCCGCTCGACATCGGTGGTCCTTGCGTGCGGCGGTTTCGAATCCGATGCGGAGATGCGCGCGCGCTACCTCGGACCGGGCTGGGACCTCGCCAAGGTACGCGGCACCCGCTACAACACCGGCCTCGGCATCAAGATGGCGCTGGAGATCGGCGCGATGGCCTACGGTCACTGGTCGGGCTGCCACGCGGTAGGCTGGGATTTGAACGCGCCGCCCTTCGGCGACGTCAACGTCGGCGACCAGTTCCAGAAGCACAGCTATCCCTGGGGCATCATGATCAACGCGAACGGCGAGCGCTTCGTGGACGAAGGCGCGGACTTCCGCAACTACACCTATGCCAAGTACGGCCGGGTCGTGCTCGAGCAGCCCGGCATGATGGCCTACCAGGTCTTCGACCAGAAGATCATCCCCATGCTGCGCGACGAGTACCGCATCAAGCAGGTCACCAAGGTCCGGGCCGACACGCTCGAGGAGCTGGTGAAGAAGATGGAGGGCGTGAACGCCGAGAATTGCCTGCGCGAGATCCGCGAGTACAACAAGGCCGTGCAGAACGACAAGCCTTTCAACATGGCGATCAAGGACGGCCGCTGTACGAAAGGCCTGAAGATCGACAAGACGAACTGGGCGAACACGATCGAGGACCCTCCGTTCGAGGCCTACGGTGTCACTTGCGGTGTCACTTTCAGCTTCGGCGGGCTGAAGATCACGAACAACGGCGAGGTGCAGGACACCGGCGGCAATCCGATACCGGGGCTCTTCGCCGCGGGCGAGCTGGTGGGCGGCATCTTCTATCACAACTACCCCGGCGGCACAGGGCTCACTTCGGGATCGGTATTCGGCAAGATCGCCGGTACTGGCGCGGCGGCATACGTGAAAGGATAGCGTCATGGATACTCTCGCTCGCGGTATCGACGGGGTCATCGTTTCGTCCGATTCCCATGTGATGGAGCCGGTCGATCTCTGGAAGAAGGGAGTGCCGGAGAGATATCGCGAGGCCGCTCCCCTGTTTCCGCCCCACAAGATCGGCGAGGGGTTTCAGAAGCAGGCCGGCGGCTGGGATCCGGATGCGCGGATCAGGGAAATGGAAGTCGACGGCTTGAGCGCCGAGGTGCTCTACCCGACGCTGGGTCTGGGTCTCTTTGCCCAGGCGGATGCCGGCTTGCAGGAAGCGTGCTTCCGCGTCTACAACGACTGGCTTATCGATTACTGCAGCGTCGACCGGAAGCGCCTGATCGGCGTTCCCGCTATTTCCATTTACGACGTGGACCATGCCGTGAAAGAGTTGGAGCGTTGCCACAAGGCGGGGCTCAAGGGCGCGTTGATCTGGCAGGCGCCGCATCCGGACTTGCCTTTTCACTCGAAGCACTACGACAGGTTCTGGGCGGCGGTGGAGGCGCTGAAAGCGCCGGTGAGCCTGCACATCCTGACCGGCCACGGCTATCACGCGCAGGATCGCCAGGGCATCGAGAAATACCGCGGCAGCGTGAACCTGAAGCTCGCGGAGATCGTCAACGCGCTTTTCGATTTCATCTTCTACGGTGTGCTCGAGCGCCATCCCGGACTGAAGCTCGTGTCCGTAGAGAACGAGTCGGGCTGGCTCCCCTTCATGGTCCAGCAATGGGATTATTACTATCGCCGCTTCCGCGACGTGAACCCCGTGCCGGTCACGAAGGATCCGAGCGATTACATCCGCGAGAAGGTCTTCGCCACGTTTTTCAACGATCGGGTCGGCGGCCGCAACCTCGCCTGGTGGGGCGAGGACAATCTCATGTGGTCGAACGACTTCCCCCATCCCAATTCGACCTGGCCGAACTCGCTCAAGGTCATCCAGCGCGACCTGGGGCATCTGTCTCCGGCGGCGCAAACGAAAGTGCTGACGACGAACGTATGCAAGTTGTACGACCTGGACATGGGCGCCCTCCCCGCAGGCGTTTCCAGGAAGGCGCAAGCGGCGGCTTGATTCGAAATGCGTGAACCGTGACCCGTGATCGGTGATCCGTAAAACACGGTCCCATGCCAGATCACCATTCACCGTTCAGCGGTCGCACCGTGCGCCTTGCCCTCATCCCTTGAAGGCGCAGCGTACGCCGCGCCGTGGTGGCTGCCGGGCGGGCACGCGCAGACGATCTACGCCTCGCTGTTTGCGCCGCGGCCCCGGCTGACGTATCGCCGCGAGCGGTGGGAAACGCCTGATGGAGATTTCATCGACCTCGACTGGCTCGCTGAAGAGCAAGGAGTGTCGAGTATCGGGTGTCGAGTGGCCGCGGGCGAACGAAGTGGATCGAGGAACGAGGGGGCTGCACCCATCACTCGTCACTCGTCACTCGTCACTGCACGACCGCTGGTCGTGCTCTTCCACGGATTGGAAGGATCGTCGCGCAGCCATTACGCCGCGGCGCTGATGGCAGCGGTGCGCGACGCGGGCTGGCGCGGCGTCGTGGTCAACTTTCGCGGCTGCAGCGGCGAGCCCAATCGCCTGCCGCGCGCTTATCATTCGGGCGATGCGCGGGAAATCGACTGGATACTGCGGCGGCTGCGGGAACGAAACGCAGCCGGGGCGCTCTACGCCGCCGGCGTTTCGCTCGGGGGAAATGCCCTTCTGAAATGGCTTGGCGAAAGCGGGGCCGAAGCATGCACCGGGGTGGAACGTGCAGCAGCAGTGTCGGCCCCGCTCGACCTGATGATTTCCGGAGATGCACTGGGGAAAGGTTTCAACCTGTTCTACGCGCGTCACTTCCTGGTGTCCCTCAAGCCCAAGGCGCTGGCCAAGCACGCGCTGCATCCAGGATTGCTCGACCCCGCGCGGATACGTGCTGCGCAGACCCTGCGGGCGTTCGACGACGTGGTCACCGCACCGCTGCACGGCTACCGCGACACCGACGACTACTGGACGCGAGCGAGCAGCAAGCCCGGGTTGAAGGACATCGCGGTGCCGACGCTCGTCATCAACGCCAGAAACGATCCGTTTCTTCCACGCGAAGCGCTGCCCGCGCCGCATGAAGTCAGTCCGGCGGTCACGCTGGAGCAGCCCGAGGAGGGCGGGCACTGCGCGTTCGTCGTCGGCGCTTTTCCCGGCAGCCTGATGTGGCTGCCTCAGCGCCTCCTTCGTTTTTTCAAAAACCATCCGCACGAGCCGCCTATTTCGTCGACTCACGGCGCAAATAGGCTATGAGATCGGCGCGGTCCTTGCCGTCCTCGACCCGGTAACCCATCTTCTGCCCGGGAACCGCTTTCTCGGGGTCGGTGAGCCAGGCGTCGAGCGTGCGCTCATTCCAGGTGAGCCCCGCGTTCTTGAGCGCCGGCGAGTAGTCGTAGTCCTTCACCGCGCCCGCGCGGCGCCCGAAAACGCCCCGATGCTGCGGCCCGACGCGGCTCGCGTCGAGCGAGTGGCAAGCGATGCAGCGGCTTTCGTACAGTTCCCTTCCGCGCTGCGCGTCGCCCGGCTGCGCACCTTGCGCAGGATTGAGGACGCACAAGCCAAGAGCGCCCCAGAGCCACTTCCGCATGCTGTCCTCTCCTCGACAAAGATGTCATGGTGCAACGGGGGTGCGGGGGGAACGGGAAGGATCCGGAAGCCTTTCCGGAAGGGACCTGTTCCCCCTGCTCCTGACGGGGGGTGCGGGGGGAACGGGAAGGCTCCTCGGATTCTCAGGAAGGGGCCCCTTCCCCCTGCTCCTTTACGCGCCGAAAAACAGCGCGCCGGCCGGGAGCGGCTTGCCGAGCGCGTTGCTCAATATGCTCCAGTGCATGGTCTCGTCCGCGGCGAGGCGTGCGGCGACCTTGCCGAGCGCCACGTCCCTGAACGAGGGAATCACGCCGAGATACGCGTTGGTCGCGCCGAGCTCCAGACGTGCCGCCAGTTCCAGCACGTCGTTCTGGTTCCTGAGCGAGCCGGCGTTGAGGGCCATCGCATAGTCGTTGAGCGCCTTCTCTTCCACGGGCGTCCCGCCGAGGTTGCGGATGGCCGAGACCAGCGCGTCCCGGTGCCCCTTGTGGTGGCTCTGAAACAGCACCGCCACGTCGAGCACCGGCTTCTGCAGCAGGCCGCTCTGCGCGCCGAGCTGGTAGGCATTGATCGCCTCGTGCTCCAGTCCGAGCGCGACGTTGAGGATGCTGACGTCCTGCGCAGGGTTCGAGCGGGCGGACTGTGCCAGCGCGTCATTGCCGGCGAGCAGGGCAACGCCAGCTGCCGACAGCGTGGCGGTGCCGGCGGAACGAAGGAAATGGCGCCGCTGCAGCGCCACGGGCTTTTCGTCATGGTGGTTCATCAGGGCTCCTTTGACAGGTTGAGCTGGCGTCCTTCCAGCGCCTTCTATACGCGGCCCCGTCCGCGTCCGGATGTGGCGCCCCGCCACATCCGGACGCGCGTTTCCCGCGTATGGATAACGCGATCCGTCTATTGGGGAGATGAGGCCGATCATGAGTAAGAACCTATCTCAGTGGTAGACGCGTGATGCGTTGTGGCCAGGACGGACCGTATGCAAGGCGCCCGACGAAGGCCATATGTCGATATGGTCGAGGAGGGTAACGCAGCAGACGACCGTCCTGGCCGCAACCCCGGAGGGGACGGGGCGATCTGGGCGCATTTCGTTGTCGGTCGCTCCTAACATAGAGTCTATGCGTCGTCGCGATCCTCCTAGAACTGCATCCCACCTCGCC
>DASRJL010000098.1:0-27259 GCA_035649495.1 Burkholderiales bacterium
CCCGGGACCAGATCGACACCGTGCGGGATTTTCTGCTGGTCACCTGAGCGAGGACAGTCCGCATGCTGCTGCTGTTGCGTTTCCTGCGAAAACTCATCGGCTGGGTGGACTTCGTTCTGTTCACTGCGCTGGTGTACCTGCTCGCGTGGCTGCCGTGGCCCGGCGCCCATCCTGTCGCCCGGTTGTTCCCCGCGTGGTGCCGGTGTTTCGTACGGGCGCTCGACGTCGACCTGCGGTTGCACCAGAAGAACCGCAAGCGCCTGCCGTCGCGGTTCATCCTGATCGCCAACCACCCCGCGGCGTTCGAGGACATAGGGATTCCGGCGCTGTTCGACGTGGTGTCGCTCGCCAAGATCCAGGTGCAGGACTGGTTCGTCGTCGGGAAAATCAGCAGGGCGGCCGGCACGCTGTACGTGGACCGCGACGATCCCGAATCGCGGGATGAGGTCATCGAAACCATGGTGAAGGCCGTCAACGCGGGGCAGAACATCTGCCTGTATCCGGAGGGGGGCTGCAAGGGACGGCGGCTGTACCACGAGTTCAGATCAGGCGCCTTCGAGGTGTCGATACGCACGGGAATCCCGATCCTGCCGGTTTTCCTGCACTACGAGGCGCAGGACGATTTCGAATGGCAGCCGCCGTACACCCTGCCGCAGAAGATCCGGCACATGATGAGCACCGTGAACAACCGCGCCAACTACTACGTGCACGATCCGCTGGACCCGAAGGACTATGCGGACAAGTACGCCATGAAGGCGGCGGCGTACGAGATGTACGTCGGCTGGAATGCCCGGTACCTGGAATAGGTTCCTTACGATTGCGTAACCATACTGCGGCCCCGCTTTTTTAGCGGAGAATTCCGCGAACGGCTTCACTGTGGAGCGCCGATGGGGCAAACCCTGCTCCTCCTTGGCCTCGTTCTTGCTGCCTGCTCGCCTCTGGCATATGCGAACGCGGTGCCATCAACAACAGGTGCAGTCGCCGCCGAATCGCGTGACGTCCTGACGGGCCGCGAAGACCTGGTTCCCCGTCACGAACCGGTGCCCTCGAGATCCTCGCTTTTCCCGTCCTCGACCACCCGCACCCTGCTCGCAGCCGTGGACGCACGGATGCTCGTGCTGGCGTCGACCCGGCCGCGGCGCGCCAGCGCGGAGGTGAAGGCGAAGACTCCAGGCGGCAGCAGCCAACGTCCATCGAGCTCCGGCGGCAAGGCCGCTGGCATTTCCCCCACCGCCAGAGCGAGCGCGCCGGTGGAAGCCGTGGACGGGCCAGGGCCGGGACAAGCGGGCTACGTCCATTTCTTTTTGCTCGAGACACCGGAGCGCGAAGCGGAGATCCAGATCGGCATCGAGCTGCCCGACGGCAGGATCGCGTGGTCGTTTCCGGAAGCCGGTGCGGGCGTCATGCCGTTCATCCGTTCGGGCTCGGTCGAGGTCAGCGGCCGCATCTACGGTGTCGAGCATCTCTACGGGTTGCGCCCCTTCCCCGACGACGCGTCGATGGTCGCGCTGCGTGCGGCACTGTGGGATCGCATTTCGCCGCTGGTCGAGGGCAGGATCCCGTATTGCAACCCGTTCCTTCGGTCCCAGGCGCTCTGCCTCTCCTGCCTCGGGTTCGTGCAGGATGCCTTGTTCCCCGGGCGCATGCCGGGCAGCCCGGCGATGCCGGCGGACTTTCCGCGCACGAGATCGCGGCTCTACTACACGACGGACGATCTGCTCCTGTACCTCACGGGATTTCACGAGATCGCCACGGCCGAAGCGCGCGCCCGGCGCATCGAGGAGCTGAAGCTTCCGCCGTACTTGAGGGAGGAGCTATGGCAGCTCGTCGACGCCGCGGATCTGAAAGACGCCGCGGGAGCCATCGACACCAGCAAGCTCAAGAACGGCGACGGAAAGCCTCCCGCCGCCGGGCGCTCCTACACGCGGACTCCGCCGCAGCGGAAACGTTTGTAGGTGCTCTCTTTGGTCAGTGAAAGCGAAATCGCGCGGTCGCCCTGGTCGGGAAGGGTCTCACTGAAAGTGATGGGGAGGGGTAGGACGAATTACTCGACCACGCCCGACCAAGCATGCGCGCTTCAGAAGCACGGCGCGCGCTACCGGATCACACGTCGTCGCACGAGCCAAGAAGCTCCGTCCCGTAGGCATAGGTCGTCTGCGACACCCGCCGGAAGCTTAAGACGAGCCTAGCTCATCAGATCTCCAGGCGCTATTGATTCGAATGTTCTTGGCAATGGCAAGCGCAGGTACGGGCGCGCAATAACCAGGAGCATCCATATTACTTCCAATGAACAACCCAGATGGTCAGCGGCGGGTTGAGGCCGAAACGGCTTTCCTGATGAAGTTCTTGCGCTCCACCGGATCCCTGATCTCGTCGGAGATGAGGAGGTAGAGCTCGGCTTCGTCGCGCGCCTTCGCCGCGGCGCGCTGCACCACCACGCGCGCGATCGCGCCGATGTGCTGCGCGAGCGCCGTCTCCGCCTGCTTGAGGACCGCCGCGGAGAACTTCGCCGAGATCGACAGCTCCCGCACGCTCTGCGTCTGCGCCCTGGCCGTCGCGCCGGATGCTCCTTCACTCGGGGCGAACTTCCTGAGGAACGCGGTGCGCTCCTTCTCGTCGGCTACTTCTCCCGCCACCGCCTCGACGAGCGCCGCGATCGATTGCGCTTTCTTCGCCGCGTTGCGCACGACCATCGCCGCGATGGGACCGATGCGCTGCGCCAGCTCGGTCTCGACGCGCTTCAACTCGCCCCGGTCGAGCGCCACGCTCGTGAGTCCTGGCATGCTCGTGTCGCCGGCTGCCGGCGCGGGACGCACCGCGGCAGGGGACGCGAGCGGCGCGCCCACCGGCACCGTGCGGTCGGACCCCGCGGGCCGCGTGACGGTGGCGAGCGCGCGTCTGAACTCCCCGACGCTCTGCGGACGCTCGTCCTCGTTCGGCTTCAACGCCCAGTCGATCGCGGCTAACAGCTGGTTGCTGTAGCTCGCGACCGCCACCTGCGCGGCCGGCGCCATGATGTCCTTTCTCACGCGCGCGGCGGCTTCCACCGGCCTCTGCGCGCTCACCATCCAGTACAGCACGCCGCCGAGCGCATAGAGGTCGGTCCACGGCCCCTGCTTGCCCTGCGTGTGGTATTGCTCGAAGGGCGCATAGCCCGGCGAGACGACCGCCGTAAGCTCCTTGTTACTCCCCATCAGCTGCCGCGCAGACCCGAAATCCAGCAGGACCGGCGAGCCGTCGCTGCGGATGAAGACGTTCGCCGGCTTGATGTCACGGTGCAGGTAGCCCGTCTTGTGGATCACCTCCAGCCCATCGAGCACCGGACCCGCGAGCTCGAGCACCATGGCCTGCGGCAGCGGGCGGCGCGACTCGATCCAGTCCGGGAGCGCCGTTCCTTCCACGAACTCCATCACCATGTAGCCGGTCTGATTCGCCTCGAAGAAGCGCATGACACGCACGATGTTGGGGTGGCGGAAGGAAGCGAGCGTGCGCGCTTCCTCCATGAAGCGCTGCAGTCCCCATTTGAACGAATCCGACGCGGTCGCCGACTTCGGCTGTACCGTGCTGTCTTCTCCCCGCACGGCGACATCGGCCGGCAGGTACTCCTTCAACGCGACCTTGAGGTTCAGGTTCGCGTCGGTCGCCAGATAGGTGAGCCCGAAGCCCCCCGCCCCGAGGAGGGAATCTATGCGGTATTCGTGCAACGAATACCCGCTCGGCAGCGCGTTCGCGACTTCAGGCATGGGAGGACGTGGCGGCGGTTCCGTTTCTACTTCCTTTCGATCATCTCTATGGCCTTCTCCAGGCTGCGGCGCATGCGGTTGAAGGACCGGGCGAGCAGGGAGATTTCGTCGCCACCTTTTTCGGAGAACTCGGGAATATCCATGTTGCCGGTGGAGATCTCGTTCGCCGCCTCCGACATCCTGGTGATCGGCCGCACGATCAGCGCGCTCATCATGACGTTCAGTATGATGAAGAGCGCCACGAATACCGCGGAGAGCGAGCCCATGAACGTGTAAAACGCGCGATTCGCGTTCTTTATCGGCAGCGACATCGGCACCGAAACGATCTGCGCGCCAATGACCTCCATGTGCTTCCAGCCGAAACCGTTATTCGGGCCGTAGATCTTGACCATCGCGGGCGGCGCCTCGGCCGCGGTCGTATGGCAGGCGAGACAGGCCTTGTCCTTGATCTGGAAGGGGCGCGCGAGGTACAGCGAGCTCCCGGTCGGCGTGTCGCGCGTGCCGCTGATCTCGCCGCGCTCGGGATTGTTGCGGAACGCGTTCACGATGTCGGTTTCCCACTCCACGGCCTTGTTGCGGGGATTGGTGGGATTCAGGGTCGCTTCCTTGTAGAAATAGTCGGAGTACTTCTCCCGCAGCGCGGTCATGATCTCCGTCGCCGAATAGGCCGGGACGCTCTGCGGATGGAAAACGGTTTCGCTGTAAGGAATCAGCGGGCGGATCTGCTTGTTCGTGTAAACGCGCATCGAGAGCGCCGCTTCCATCATCACGCCGGCGTTACGCAGTACCTCGTCGCGCGCGTTCTTGTGCAGGAGGTCGTATGAAAGCCAGCCGGTGACGCCCAGGCCCAGCGCAAAGACCACCAGCAACACCAGGTTGAACTTGAGTCGTAGTCCCATAGCCAGCCCCTCCCCGGGCGTTCAGTATAACGGCAGCGGCAACCCTGCGCGCAACTATACGACCCCGTGCCGTCCTCGGATGCGTCAAGGCTTTTGCCGGCGCAGGTAGCTCTGCAGCTCTTCCGTCGTGACGTAGCCGCTGCGGTCGGTGTCGATCTCGAGGAACCTGGGCGCAAGGTGCGGCAGGTTCTGCGTGAACTCTTCCCGAGTCAGCCCGGCCGCATGCGACGGGACGGGACGCTGGCCCGGGACCGACCTGGCCGTAGTACGTGCCGCTGACTGCTCGGCGGACGGCGCCGCCATCCTGGCCATCCGTTGCTGCTCCGCACGCTGCTCCAATATGTCGGCCCCGGCGATGAACAGAAAGAAAATCAGCATCCCGAGCGACATCCACACGTACTTCCTGGTGCGGTCGGCCATGGCCGCAGCCGGGCGCGCCAAGCCGTCGTTAACCGGCGCTCCACGCAGTAACGCGCCGCGCCACTGCTGCACGCTCTGGGGCCGCTTGCCCTCCTCGATCGCGAGGCCCCATTGGATCGCGGCGAGGAACGCCGCGCTGTATCGCAGCCGCGCGGCATTGAGCATCTTGGCGACGGGGTCCATCCGCAGCCTGCTCAGGGCATCGGAAGGCGGCTCGCCCGTGACAATCCAGAAGAGGACGGCAGCGACCGAGTAGATATCCGACCACGGCCCCTGCCCGCCGCTCCTGATGTACTGCTCGACCGGCGCATAGCCCGGCGTCAGGATGGGGATGATGTCCTGTATCGCGTCGCGGCTGGCCAGGCGCGCCGCGCCGAAATCGAAAAGCACCGGCGACCCGTCGCTTCGCACGAAAACGTTGCCGGGCTTGATGTCCCGATGCAGCACTCCCGCGCGATGGACGGCCTGCAGCCCATCGAGCAGGGGCGCGAGGATCGCCTTCAGCGCCGCTTCGTCCGGCCGTGGGCCGCGCGCGAATTTCCGCGAGAGGGACTCCCCCTTCTCGAACTCTCTCAGCATGTAGGCGGTGCCGTTCGCCTCGAAGTAACGGTCCACGCGCCCGATGTTCGGGTGTACGAAGCGCGCGAGAGTCCGGGCCTCGACCAGGAACTGGTTCAGGCCCTTGCGGAAGTTGGCCTCGGTACCGGCGCCGACCGGCGCGACGTTTCCGTCCGGCGCGCGCAGCGCCAGGTCGGAGGGAAAATATTCCTTGATCGCGACTTCGCGGCGGAGGATCGTGTCCTGCGCCCGGTACGAGATGCCGAACCCGTCCTCCCCGAGCACGGACCCGATCCGGTACTCCAGCAGCTCCCTGCCGGCAGGCAGCGCGTTGGGGTGCGCGTTGGGTTGGTTGGATCCGGCGCCCACGGCCATGGTCTAGTACCGAGCCGCAGTAGTTTCACAAGATCCTGTCATTGGGCAGAAGCGTTTCGAAACGGCGGTGTCGCGGCATAGTACCGGGCCGCATTAGTTTCGCAACATCGTGTCATTGGGCAGAAGCGTTTCGAAACGGCGGTGTCGCGGCACTAGTTTACCCGATTCATCCCGGCGGCTTCTTCGGCCCCTGCATGCGGCGCAACTTGACGAATTCCTGGGTGGAGATGCGTCCGTCCCCATCGGCGTCGACGCGTGCAAATTCCTTCGCAATGTACGGAAACCGCCGCACCTCGTCCGGCGACAGAAAGCCGTCGCCATTGGTGTCCGCCGCCTGGAATTCACGAAGGGCCCACAGGCGCACCTGCTCGGGGTCCGCGTCCTCGATTCCCGGCCGCTCTATTCGTTCGCGCGGCGGGCGATCCCGCGCGGCGCCGGGGCCCTCCGCCTTTTGCGCCGGCCTGACCGCTCCGTCCGAAGTCCGCGGCGAAGCTGCCTTCTCCGGCGGCCGCGCCGTCTTCCAGCTTGCCATCCACGCGACCGCCACCGTCAGCAGGAGCCCGATGACCACCCATCGCCACGCGAAGAGGGCCGGTTTTTCCACTTCCCGGCGCAGTGGACGGGACGGCGCACGTTCCACTTTTGGCGCGACAGTCGAAGCGGGTAGCGCAACGGGCACTTCTCCCAGGATGGCGCGCTTCCACTCGGCGACGCTCTGGGGACGCTTACTTTCATCGAGCACAAGCGCCCATTCCACCGACCTGATGAGCGGCTCGCTCGCCCGCCCTCGGGCGCCGGCGAGCTTTTGCCGAACGACATCCTGCCGCATGCGGCTTACCGCATCGGGCGGATTCTCGTTGACGAGCACCCGGTACACCACGCCGGCGAGCGCGTAGATATCCGACCACGGGCCCTGATGTCCGTCGCTCGAATACTGCTCGAGCGGAGCATAGCCGGGCGTCAGAATGGAGGTGAGACTTTTCGTCGTCCCGCTGACCGCCTGCCGTGCAGCGCCGAAGTCGAGCAGCACCGGCACGCCGTTCGCGCGAACGAACACGTTGGCAGGCTTGATGTCACGATGGAGGAAACCCGCCGCATGAACCGCCTCGAGTCCGTCGAGGAGAGGCAGGATGAGCGCCCGCAGGCGCGCCTCGGCGGGCGGCGACTGATCCCTCAGCAACTGCGCCAGCGACGAGCCCTGCTCGTAGTCCATCACCATGTAGCCGGTGCCGTTGGCCTCGAAGTAGCGGTTGACGCGGACGATGTTGGGGTGGCTGAACTTTGCGAGCGTGCGCGCTTCCTGTATGAAGCGGTCGAGTCCCCACTGGTAGTTGTAGCCGTGGTCGGTGGTGATCGGCACCACGCTGCCGTCGAGCGCGCGCACCGCCAGATCGGTGGGCAGGTATTCCTTGATCGCGACCTGCTTGTCGAGGTGAGTGTCCCGAGCGAGATACGTCATGCCGAACGCGCCTGCTCCGAGCACCGACTCCAGCCGGTACTCCAGCAGCATGGACGCCAGCGGGAGCGCGTTTTGGTAGGTGGTGGGAACGGGCATCGGACTATGAAACTCCGACCTTTCGACGGGCGGCGGGTTCCGGTCCCCCGATGACCGGACTCGACGCGAGTCGCTCACTGGACTATCTTCCGTTGTCAGCATGGTAAATGAGTGTGCGGGATCACGCAGTGTTTTCGGCACGCGGAATCGTTAACTTGAGACCACCCGTGTGGAGGGTCGGCAGCACCTGGCCGATGCTGGCCGCCATCGTACTGGTTCTGCTGCTTGCCGCGGGATGCAGCGACCCGTCGTGGCGCGAGGTTGCCTCGCCCGATGGCGGATTCCGCATCCGGATGCGCGGCGACCCGCGCGTCGAGCAGCGCAATGTCGATACCCCCGCCGGCAAGATCACGGGACATTGGTACTCGCTGGACGGAGAGGATTCGGTATTCGGCGTCGGCTTCGCGGACTATCCGCGCCAGATGCTGCAGCGCACGCCCTCGCGCAATATGTTCTCGGGCATACGCGACAGCTGGTTGAAGCGCATCGGCGGGCAGCTGGACGGAAACGCCACCGACATCAAGCTCGACGGCAAGTGGATCGGCATGGAATTCAGCGCCCGGGGCAAGCTCGATGGCCGGGACGCCTGGATGCGGGGACGCCTCTACCTCGTCGACAACCGCCTCTACCAGCTCATCGTCTTCGGCAACAAGGAGACGATACCGGTGTCCGACATCAATCGGTTCATGGGATCGTTCAAGGTCGCGCAACCCAAGGAGTCGGCGACCCTGACGATCGATGCCGCGCCCGACAAGAAGAGGTGAACCGTCACCCGTGACTGGTGACCCGTCGAGAGCTTCTACCGGTCACCGGTCACGCGCTTCGGTCTCAACGGGCTTCGTCGCCTGCTCCATCGCGTCCAGCAGCGTGTCCGGGTCCTGCGCGCCCGAAACGCCGATCCTGCGATTGAAGATGAAGAAGGGCACGCCGCCGATGCCCGCGGAGCGGGCTTCCACGTCTCCCCGCTCGACGACGTCGCGGTCCGCGTCTCCGGCAAGATAGGCGAGCACCTCATCGCGAGCCATGCCCGCGCGCACAGCCACGTCGGCCAGGGTGCTCCGGTCGGTCAGGTTCGCGCCCTCGAGGAAATGGGCCTTGAACAGCTCCTCGGCCACGGCGTCCTGCTTCCCGGCACGCTCTCCGTAGTGCAGCAACCGGTGCGCGTTCAGCGTGTTGGGTTGCACCTGCATCTTCTCGTACGCAAACGGAATATCGACTTGGGCGCCGGCGGCGGCGACACGGGCGTTGACGCCCTTGCCGCGGGAGCCGAACTTGCGCGCGACGTATTCCTCGCGCGGTATGCCGTTCTCCGGCAGATCGGGATTCAACTGGAATGGCAGCCAGCGCACGGCCGGCCGGGGCTCATCGGGATGGCGCTCGCGGTAGCGTTCCAGCGCGCGCTCGAGCTTGCGCTTCCCGATGAAGCACCAGGGTCAAACCACGTCGGAGACGATGTCGATTTGCAGCGGTTTGTCGCTCATGTCATTCACGCCTTTGCCAAGTCTGGAACTGCTCCCGCAGTTTAGCCTTCAACATCTTCCCCGTCGAGGTACGCGGGATCTCCGGCACGAAAACAAACCCGTCCGGGAGCCAGATTTTCGCGAAGTTCGGAGCCAGGAAATCCCGCAACTCGTCTTCGGTCGCGGCCTGTCCCGTTTTCAATACCACCACGGCCAGGGGCCGCTCGCCCCATTTCGCATCCGCCACCGCGATCACCGCCGCTTCCGCCACCTTGGGATGGCCGACGAGCGCGTTTTCGAGGTCCACCGAGCTGATCCACTCCCCACCCGACTTCACGAGGTCCTTGATGCGGTCGGTGATCTTGATATAGCCGTGCGCGTCCATCGTCACGACGTCGCCGGTGCGGAACCAGCCGTCCGGGCTCCACTTGTCGGACTCCCCTGAGAGATCGTGATACGCCGCCGCGACCCACGGGCCGCGCACTTCCAGCTCGCCCATCGCCTCGCCGTCCCACGGGGCCTCGCCTTGCGGCGTCATCGCGCGGACCTCCACGAAGGGCAGCGGCACCCCTTGCTTCGCCCGGAACGCGTACTGCGCGTCGGCCCCGGCGACGTCCAGCCCGCGCTTCAGATAGTTCACCGCGGCGACCGGGGACGTCTCGGTCATCCCCCAGCCGTGGATCACCCGCAAGCCGTGCCGGTCGAAGGCGCGGATCATGGACTCGGGCGCCGCCGAGCCGCCGACCACCATCCGCATGCCGGCCGCGAGCTTCCAGCGCGACGGCTCCTGCTCCAGCGCCTGGAGTATCCCGGCCCAGATCGTCGGCACGCCCGCGCTCAACGTCACCTGCTCCGATTGATAGAGATCGAGGAGGCTCACGGCGTCCAGGTGCGGGCCGGGAAACGCGAACTTCGCGCCGGTCATCACTGTCGTGAACGGCAGGCCCCACGCGTTGACGTGGAACATCGGCACGACGGGGCACACGGTATCGGCGTTGCGCAGGTCCATCACGTCGGGCAGCGCGGATGCGAGCGAGTGCAGCACCAGCGCGCGATGGGTGTAGACGACGCCCTTCGGTCGGCCGGTGGTGCCCGAGGTGTAGCACATTCCCGCCGGATCGTCCTCGGCAAGCGCCGGCGCGACGAACGACGACGGCCGCGCGATAAATGCTTCGTAGTCCCCGTACTCTGCGGCGACGGACGATCCGGTCAGTGGCACCACTATGACTTTCTCGAATTTCGTGTCCGCGCGAAACTTCTCGTAGAGCGGAAGCAGCACGTCGTCCACGATCAGGAAGCGGTCGGCCGCGTGGTTGGCGATGTACGCGATGTCGTCGGGATGAAGGCGCAGGTTCAACGTATGCACCACGGCGCCGGAGCACGGGACGGCGAAATAGGCTTCGAGGTGCGCGTAGTGATTCCACATGAGCGTGGCGACGCGGTCGCCGCGCTTCAGCCCCAGGCGCTGCAGCGCCCCGGCCAGCGCGCGCGCACGGCGATGGAAATCGGCATACCGGTAGCGGTGCAAGGACTTGTCGGGGAGGCGCGAGACGATCTCCGAATCGGGGAACAGCCTGCCCGCGCGCTCGAAAATGTGGGCGAGCGTGAGGGGAAAGTTCATCATGGTCGCTTGCATGTGGTGAATATTAGCTATGATGCGTGGCAGTACTCAATACGGCGGGAGAAGTCGGGTGGATTTGGGAATCAGGGGGCGGCTGGCGCTGGTGACGGGGTCCACACAGGGGATAGGGCGCGCCATCGCCGGGGCCCTCGTCGCGGAGGGCGCGAGGGTGATCGTCAACGGGCGCCGGGATGCGGCCGTCCGGGAGACCGTGGCGGCGCTGTCGAAGAGCGGCGAGGCGCATGGCATCGCGGCCGACATGGCGACGGCGGCAGGCGCGCAGACCGTCCTCGACGGAGCGTCGAGGATCGGTGCCGTCGATATCCTGGTGAACAACGTCGGGTTCTTCGAGGTCCGGAAGTTTGCCGAGATCCCGGACCGGGAATGGACGGACATGTTCGAGCTGAACGTGATGAGCGGCGTGCGCCTCGCCCGCGCGCTGTTTCCCGGCATGCTGGAGCGGAACCGCGGCCGTATCGTGTTCATCGCCAGCGAGCAGAGCGTCAAGCCGAATCCGGAGATGATTCACTACGCGATGACGAAAACCGCCCAGGTCTCGATCGCGCGGGGGCTGGCCGATCTGACGAAGGGCACCGCGGTAACGGTCAACAGCGTGCTCGCCGCGCCCACCTGGTCGGAAGGCGTGGAAACCTTTCTCGCCAAGGCCGCCCCGGCGGAGGGCAAGACATTGGACGAGATGCGCGCCGCCTACTTCGACGGCCCGGGCCTTTCATCGCTGCTGCAGCGCTGGGCGACGCCCGAGGAAATCGCGGCGCAGGTCGTGTTTCTGTGCTCCGAACGCGCCTCGGCCATCAATGGGGCGGCGCAGCGGGTGGATGGGGGCGTCATCCGCTCGCTCTTCTAGGAAAAGCTCATGCCGTCGCCGTTCGTTCTGGAAGTTACCGCCGAAACGTTCGAGCAGGACGTCCTGGAGGCGTCGAAGCAGGCGCCAGTCGTGGTGGACTTCTGGGCGCCGTGGTGCGGCCCGTGCCGGACGCTGGGACCGATGCTCGAAAAGCTCGCCGCGGAGTACTCCGGCCGCTTCCGGCTCGCGAAGGTCAATACCGAGGAAAACGTCGAGCTCGCTCAAGCCTTCAACGTGCGCTCCATCCCGGACGTGCGCGCGTTCCGCGAGGGACGGCAGGTCGACCAGTTCACCGGCGCTCTGCCAGAGAGACAGCTGCGCGCCTTCATCGAAGACGTCGTTCCATCGCCCGCGGAACTCGAGTGGCTGCGCGCCGCAGAGCTGCGCCTCGCCGGTGACCCGGCCGCGGCGACGGCCGCTTTGCGCAAGGCGCTGCAGCTGGATCCGGCGCTTCAGCTTGCCCGCATCGACCTTGCTGAGGTCCTGATGGAAACCGGGCAGCACGAGGAAGCTTCCACGCAGCTCGACGCGGTGCCCGACGATCCGGATTGGAACGCGCGGGTCGCGGCGCTGAGGCAGGCAGTCGGGTTCGCGCGCGCAGGCGGCAGCGAGAGCGATCTGTCGGCGCGCGTCGCGGCCGACCCCGCCGATTTCGAAGCGCGCCTCGCGCTGGCCGGCGCCCTGGCCGCGCGCAAGGCCTGGCGCGACGCGCTGGATCAGCTGCTGGAAATCGTCCGGCGCGACAAGTCCTGGCGCGACGGCGAGGCGCGCAAGCAGATGATCGCGATCTTCAACCTCGCCGCCGATGAAGATCTGGTCGGCGAGTACCGGCGGAAGCTCGCGAGCGTACTCTTCTAATCGCGGTAGGAGGGATCCGTCGCGTCCAGCAGCTTCATCTGCGCCGGCCAGTCGAGATCGCCCAGCCGCCGGCCGCTCCTCCAATATTGCGCGGCGGTTTTCTCGCAGATCTCGCGCGGCGGCATGCTGTAGGGCTGTCCGGTACCGAGCACGAGCAGCTGCGTCTCGCACGACCGTACCAGGTGGTACATGAGGTGGAACGCTTCGCCGCAATCCGCGCCCGCGGTCAAGAGCCCGTGGTTGCGCATGATCAGGCACTTGTGCGGGCCGAGGTCCGCGACGATCCGCTCCCGCTCGTCCAGGTCCTGCGCGATGCCTTCGAAGTCATGATAGCCGATGTGGTTGTAGAACCGCATCGCGGCCTGGTTGAGGGGCAGGAGTCCGCAATCGAGCGCGGAAACCGCCTGCCCGGGCACCGTGTGCGTATGCAGCACGCAATGCAGGTCCTTGCGCGCCATGTGGATCGCGCTGTGTATGACGAATCCGGCCCGGTTCACGCTGTAGGGCGAGCCGTCGAGGCTGTTCCCCTCCACGTCGATCTTGACCAGGCTCGACGCGGTGATCTGCTCGTACAGGAGTCCGTACGGATTGATGAGGAACTGATCCTCGGTGCCCGGAACGCGCAGCGAAATATGGTTGTTCACGAGGTTCGTCCAGCCATGCTGCGCGACCAGCCGGTAGGCGGCCGCGAGCTCGACGCGGGCCTGCCACTCCTCTTCCCCGACCTGCTGGCGTTTGGATGGCGTTTCGAGCGCCTTGATGACGGTCATGCGGTCCTCCATTTGGTTCTCGTGTATACCCGGGATCGGGTCCTGCGACCCAAAACGTTCATTCTAACGCCCCGCCACAATAGAACCACTTCCGCGCTACTTCATCGCCGCATCCAGGAACGCGAGCACCTCCGGCCCCCAGGCTTCGACGCCCGAAAAGCAGAACTTGCCGTGACCGTCCTGGTTCGTGCTCCCGTAGGCGGGCAGAACCGCCAGCTTGTGCGGCCTGCCGGAACGTTCCATCTCGTCGGCCAGCACCCGCGTGGGAGCGAGGTCGTAGTCGTTCTGCGCCTGTATCAGCAGCACGGGAACCGTGGCCTTGCGTGCCGCCGCGATCAGGCGCGAACGCAATTCCGGCGAACCTGCCCACGTCATCGCGCCCGGGGCGAAAGCGACCGCGACGCGCAGGCCGACGTTCTTCTCCGCCGCGAGCACCGTCTGTATACCACCGAAAGAGCAGCCGGCCACGGCGGTCCTCGACCTGTCCACGTAGGGGAGCCCTTGCAGGTAGGACAAAGCAGCCAGCACGTCCAGTTGATGCTGTTCCTGCAGCTCGACGAATCTTGCGTCGCGGGACGATGCAGGCGCCGCCTTGAGGGCGTCCATGATGTACGTGCCCTGCGCCTGGGAGCGACCCTGCCCGCGCCGATGCGGAACGAACAGCACGTACCCCTTCCCGGCGAAGAGCGCTCCGATCTCGGGCTTGCTGCCCGGAAGCCTCTCGCTCCCGTGGTTGTACAGCACGGCCGGAAACGGACCGTCTCCCGCCGGCTTGAAGACGAAACCGCGCAGCGTCGCGCCACCGCTCGGAAAGCTCACCTCCTCCGGCTCCGCGGCTGCAGCGCCCGGGATCGACCACGCAATGGCGAGCCACAGGAGTACCCGCATCTCAGCCATCCCGCCCCAGCAGCCGTGAATCATCCACATCCACCGCCGCGAGCAGGCTCACCCCATTCGCCGCAAAGCGCCGCGCCGCCGCCAGCGCCCTCCGGTCCTGCTCGTGCTCGAGCGACCATTGCGCATGCCGCGCGAGGAGCGCGAGCGACACCGCGCGGCCCAGCGTCATCGCAAACCGCCGCGCTCCCGCCTCCGTTTGCGCGGTTCCCGCTTGCGCGGCCTGCGCGAGCCACGACTGCGCCTGCTCCAGCGTTTTTTCCACGCGGGCGGAGATCCTGACGAGATCCGGTTCGCGCACTCCCTGAAGAAGGAAGCCCGTCTCGCGGCCGATCACGGCAAGGCCGCCTCCCGATTCCAGCGCGCGCAGCGCATCCAGCGACAGCACGTTGGTGGTCCCTTCCCAGATCGGCAGCACCTGCGCGTCGCGGAGCAGCACGGGCAGACCCGTGTCCTCGACGTAACCCGCGCCGCCGAACGACTCGATCACCTCGGACAGGACTTGCACCGCCTGCCTGCCGGTGAGGAGCTTGGCCACCGGGGTCAGGATGCGCAGGAGCTGCTCGTGCTGCTCGCTCGCCTGCCCGGCGTCGCTGCGCCCGAGGAGCTCGACCACGAAAAACGTGAGATGGAACGCGCCGAGGAACTCGGCCTGCAGTCCCGCGAGCGTATCCAGGTGCAGCGGCTTTTCCGCGAGCGGCGCG
Organism: Burkholderiales bacterium; assembly: GCA_035649495.1. Classification (GTDB taxonomy): domain Bacteria; phylum Pseudomonadota; class Gammaproteobacteria; order Burkholderiales; family SG8-41; genus SG8-41. The sequence goes on from DASRJL010000098.1 coordinate 14,723, forward strand.
CCAAAGACGACGCGCTTGCGGGCGAAGTCGCGCGCGAGGGCGAGCCCGCGGCGCATCAGCGCGCAGGCGCTCACGCTGTTCCAGGCACGGGTCACGTTGAGCATGGGCGCGATTTGCCGTACGCCGTCTCCGGTGCCGGCAACCAGCTCCGCCGGCGTGCCATCCAGCGTCAGCTCCGCCGTCGGGACCTTGCGCGTGCCGAGCTTGTCTTTCAACCGGTTCACGAAGATGCGATTCGGGCGGCCCTGCGCATCGCGCGTCTCCACGTAGTAGAGCGCGAGTCCCCTGCCCCCGGCGGGATTGCCTTCGGGACGCGCGAGCGTGAGCGCCATCTGCGAGGTAATCGCGGAGGTGAACCACTTGCGTCCGTAGAGCCGCCAGCCGCCGTTTTCCTGCCGCGCGGCGGTTTCCGTGAGCCCGACGTCGGACCCGCCGGCCGTCTCCGTCATCCACTGGCCGCTGGTCCAGAAGCGCTTCGGATCCCTGCTCGTCAACCGCGCCACCGCCCGCCCGATCAGCCGCTCGTTCCCCGCCGCGAGCAGCGCCCGCGCCGCACCGTCGGTCATGGCGAGCGGGCAGCTGTAGAGATCCGTCGAGGGAGTGAACAGGTAGGCGAGCGCGAACTGGTGCACACGGGAGAAAGCGGCGTGCCTGCGCTCGTAGGCCGCCGCCACGAGCCCCTGCTCCGCGGCGAGGCGCTCGGCGCGCTTCCAGACCGGCGTCACCTCGATACGGTCGACGCGATTGCCCCATGCGTCCCACTGCGTGAGCGCCGGCTCGCTCGCCCGGTCGGCAAGCTGCAGGCGGTAAAGCTCGCCGCCCGCGCGCTCTCCCATGTGCGTCAGGCCGGGCACGACCTCCGCGAGCACGTCCGCGGGCAACACGCGGGAGAGATACGAACGCAGCGCGAAATCGTCTTCGTACTGGTTGCCGAGCTCGGGCTGCTGCTGCGTGAAAGGCATCGGGCAACTTTACCGCCAAGACGCCAAGACCGCCAAGGAAACGAAAAGCCTCACCGCGGAGGACGCGGAGGGACGCAAAGGAAGGCGAAAAAGCTTCACCGCGGAGGACACGAAGGCCGCGAAGGAAGAAATTCCAGAATTAGAACCGAAGAACGCGAAGACAACGCCAAGGGAGGCTCATGGTTGCGATTCTGGTCGGGCGATCGAGTGGGCCTCTCGCCTTCCGCCTTCCGCCTTCCGCCGTCAGGCGAAGACCTCCCACCGCCCCTGGCTCCACAGGTACAGCTTGCGCGACACAGCATCGTTGCCCGCCGAGCCATGGACTTCCGCTACGAGGCGCCTCAGCGTGTCGACGTGCCAGGTCACTGTCCGCGCGGTGAAAACCAGGCTGTCGCGCGCTGGAACCCCGGCGATGATATCGCCGCCCGCGCGCTGCCGCTCCAGGTCCCAGAACCCCGTATCCAGCATGAGACACGGCTCGAGCTCTCCGGCGTTCGTCACCGAGCCAAGAAAGCCCTGCATGCGCTCGACCTTGAATTTCGGGTAGCGACGCCGGAAGTTGGAGATCGCGAGCGGCAGCAGCTCCTCGCGCTTCAACTTGAGGCGCTTGAGATCGGAGTCGCTTACGCTCGAGATGTACCGGGGATCGTCGAAGGAATATCGAAGCTGAAGGTCGCCGACGAAGTAATCGATCAACGGGACCTGGTCCGGCTGCACCTTGATGCCCGGAAGATCGACATCGGTGAAGGGCTTGATCGCCTGGACGCTGGGCAGGGGCTTGGCATAGCCCTGCTCGAAGGCGCGCACCACCGCCACGATTTTTTCCCGCGTGCGGTCGGCGTCGCGAAACTGGGGGCTTTGAGGTTGCGCCGACGCACGGTTCAACCCCGCCCCCGCCGCCACGGCCGCCAGGCCCAGTTTCAGCAGGCTGCGACGCCCGGTCCTGTACATGGTCCGATGTCCCCGGGGTCGGGCTCAGCCGCGCAGCGGCGCAAGGTCGAGCGAGCCGTCGAAGAACCTCGGCACGCCGTCGAGGAAGCGCTGCGCGCGCTCGCGGCTCCACCCGCCGTATTCGCAGTTGCCGTGGAACTTCGCCTCGATGTCCGCGCGCGTCAGCGGTTCGTGCGCGCCGCCCCGGATGTGCGGCTGGCGCTCCTCGATCACCCGTCCATCCTTGAGGGTCATGCGGACATGGCCCGTATAGGCCTTCGGGTATGGATTGTTCGGGTCCACCACGTAGCGGACCTTGGAAGCGAGGCCGAGTATGCGCTCGTCGCGCACGGTCTCTTCGGTGAACGCGCCGAGTCCCGCGCCGCCGGTCACGAACGCCACCGCGATGTTGAACGGGGCGCTGAACTTGGCGATGTACGCGTTCGGCGGCCGGTGCTTCGCGGGCAACGGATCCCACAGCCGGTGCACGTAGCCCTCGGCGGTCTCGCACAGCACTTCCTTGACGTCCTCGGCGCTGAAGCCTTTCCGGGCAAGCCGCAGCGCGCAGTCTATGTACGGCTGGTTCATGGTCCCGGTCGCGTACGGTTTGAACGTGATGCCGCTCATGTGCCAGTGCGCGCCGAAATCCCCCGTCAGGACGTCGTAGTTGCCCTCCGCGGTGCGCGCGAACCCGTTGAAGAGCCCGTGTATGCCTTCGAAAACCGTGCGCGGTCCGAGCACCCCTCTCGCCGCGATACGCGCCGCCTGCAGGCCGGCCTGGGCGGCCCATCCGGGGTGGATGCGCTTGGTCGAAGCGCCTTCGGCGAGGTACTCGATGATGCCGCTCGCGAAGCTGCCGGCATGGCCCAGCGCGTCCACGGTCTGCTGCCGGTTCAACCCCAGGGTCGCCGCTACCGCCAGCGCCGCCGCGGGAGCGCCCAGCACGCCGGTCGGATGGAACCCGGACCGGTGGACCGCTTTCGGCGTCACCATGGACAGCCGGCACAATGTCTCGATCCCGGCGACGATGCCGGTCAGTGCGGCGCGCCCGTCGCGTCCGAAGCGCTCGCACGCCGCGAGCACCGCCGGCACGATCACCGCACTGCTGTGGACTGGACCGCCCTCGAAGGTGTCGTCGAAATCCTCGCCGTGCGCGGCGGTCCCGTTCACGAGCGCGGCGTTTTCCGCGCTGAAGGAAGCAGCGTGCCCGATCGCCGTGCACGGGCCGCCACTGTCCACGGCATCCACGAGTGCCTGCATGTAATCCGTGCGCCTCACGGCGACGGCGAGGCCGACGACATCGATCAGCAATTCCTCGGCGCGCGCCCGCACCGCGGACGGGATACCCTGCGGCGTCAGCGCGGAGACCTTGCCTGCAAGCGTCTCCGAAACGGACTGCGCGGGAAGGCTACTGGTCACTGGTCACCGGTCACAAAAAAACAGTCAGAAGCATTGGCCACGGAATCACACGGAAGGGCACGGACGTTTAAGGGGCAGTGCAGCGCAAAGAACATTCCAAGAACATCAACACGAAGCCACGAAGGACTCGAAGATAACGATGGGTTATGAGGTAGTGCCATATGTGCCTTCGTTCGTGGTCTCGTGTCCTTCGTGTTGAATATGTGCGGTGTTTTGCTTTGTACTTTCCGTGTGTTTCCGTGTGTGTCTGTGGCTGAAATTGACTTAGTTGCTGAACTCGTAACCCGCGGCTTGGAGCATGGCCCGTGCCTCCGGCGCTGTCAGTCGGGCAATGAATTGCCGTGCCGCATCGGGATTTGTTGCCTCCGCTGCAACTCCGGCAGAATAGACGGTCTTCATCTGCAGTTCCGCCGGGAGCGAGCCCACGTATGTTACACCCTTGTTGGCTAGAATCTCCGTGGTCTGCGTGATGCCGATCTCCCGCGGACGGCTGCCGGACGCGAGCTGATTCATCGCTGCGTAGCCGTTGGGAAAGAACTGCAGCCGGGAGCGCATAGCGTCGACTATGCCGAGCAATTCCAGCGCCCGCATCACCACTTTGCCGGCCGTTGCGACCGCCGGATCGGGACACAGGATCCCCTCCGCGGCGAGCAGGCTGCCGCGCAGTCGCCCGCTGTCGGCGACGCCCGGCAACGGCGCACCGGCGCGCACCGCAACGCCCGTCCCCACGGTGCCCAGGTCGCGCCGCGTGCCAGCGACGACGTGACCCGAGGCGACCAGTTCCTCGATGAGAGCAGCCGTGAGGATGATCACGTCGGCCGGCTCGCCGGCGATCACGCGCGCTTTCATGGCGCCCACCGCGCCGAAAGCGGCCTGCACCTTGCAGCCGGTCTCGCTCTCGAACCGCGCTGCGATGTTTTCTGCGACCGATTGGGCCGCACCAGCGCTCAGGATATGGATCACCGCCATGCGGCGGGATGCTAGCATATCGTTTCCGTCGCGGGCTGCACACGAACGGCAAGCTCGTGCAGGATTCACTCATGCACCACTGGATCGGTTGCCAGATCATCAGTCTCTTCCTGTTCCTCGCTCCGGCGTTCGCCGCGGAGCCGGCGGTCACGGATATCGCGACACGCCCCGGTGTGACCCAGCGCTTCCTGCTGCTGAGACCGGCGCAGCAACCGGTTGCCAGCGTGGTGTTGTTCGCCGGAGGTCATGGCGGGCTCGATATTTCTCCCGGCGGCGGTTTCGGATGGGGCGCCGGCAATTTCCTGGTCCGCTCGCGCGAGTTGTTCGCGCAGCAAGGATTCACGGTGGCCGTCGTCGACAAGCCCTCGGACCGCCGGGATCTCACCGGTTTCCGGCAGACGCGCGAGCACGTGGCCGACGTCAAGGCATTGATCGCATGGCTGCGCAAGGAGACCGGCGTCCCCGTCTGGCTCGTCGGCACCAGCTTCGGCACGTACTCCGCCGCCTATGTCGCCTCCCAGCTGGCGCCGTCCGACGGCGGCCCGGACGGTATCGTCCTGACGTCCACGACTCTCACCCACGACAAGATACGCGCGGTTCCCGATCTGCCCGTGCAACGGATCGCGGTCCCCGCACTCGTCGTCCATCATCGGCAGGACGGCTGCCCGTACTGCCGCTTCGCGGATGTGCCTCGTCTCATGGGCGGACTCACGGCGGCGCCCGCAAAGGAGCTGATCGCCATCGACGGCGGCGTCAGCAAGGGCGACCCGTGCGAGGCGTTTTCGTACCATGGGTACAACGGCAAGGAGCAGGAGACGGTCGCGAGCATCGCCGACTGGATCAAGGCGAACACAAGACCCCGATGACCAGTGACCAGTGCAGACCTATTCGCTCACCCCTCACCCCTCATCCCGCCGCCCTCATCCCTCCTCCCTAAATGAAACAGGTCCACGTCGCGAAGCACGCCCCGGAGGCGCACCTCGTCAAGGGCTTTCTCGAATCGGTGGGCATCGCCGCCGTCGTGCGCGGGGAATTCCTCACGAGCGGCTGGGGTGAGCTGCCGGTGGATGTGTGCGGGGTGTGGATCACGGAGGACGACCAGTACGAGCGGGCGTGCGTCTTGCTGAGATCCTTTCTCAGGGGCGATGCGGCGCGCGAGTACCGGGGCCAGCACTGGCGTTGCGCGCAGTGCGGGGAACAACTCGAAGGTCAGTTCACGGCCTGCTGGAGCTGCGGCGCGAGCCGGCCTGCCTGATCATTGCTTCGCGAGCCCCAGGTCCACCAGCACGGCCTTCATCTCTTTGGACTCGCGGTCGATGGTCTTCCTGAAGTCCGCGCCGGTCATGAAGAAGTCGCCCCAGTAGTTGCGCTCGAGCTCCGCCTTCCAGTCCGCCGACTCGACCACTTTGCGCAGCGCGTTTTCCCAGAACGTCACGTGCGCCGGGGTCAATCCTTTCGGCCCGACGATGCTGCGCCAGCTCCCGTACACGAGATCCAGGCCCTGCTCTTTCCAGGTCGGTACGTCGGCCATCGCGCCCGGCAGGCGCTGCCCGGACGACACGCCGAGTATGCGCAGCTTTCCGCCCTGCATATGCGGCGCGGCATTGCCCGCGCCGGTGGAAACCACCTCGATGTGGCCGCCGAGGAGCGCGATCACCGCCTCGGATGAGCCCTTGAACACCACGATCTTCAGGTCGCGCGGACTGGCGCCTATCCCCTTCATGAAGAGTCCCGCAATGATGTGGTGATGGTTGCCGACGACCGAGGAAAAGCCCAGCGGCATGGACTGGGGATTCGCCTTCATCCTGGCGATCAGATCCTTGCCGGTTTTCAGCGGCGAGGCGGTGTTGACGGTGAGCACCACGTAGTCGTTGAAGGTAGAGGCTATGGGCGAGAAATCGGCATAGGTCACTGTGCTCTGGCCCATGGCTTGGCTGGTGATGAGCGTAGAAGTGCCCATCAGCAGGTAGTGCGGATCGCCCGCGTGCTGGCCCATATAGGCGTAGGCGATCTGGCTCCCGCCCCCCGGCTTGTAGACGATGGAGACCGACGTGTTGACCACCTTTCCGCCGACGAAGGTGCGCTCGATCGCGCGCGCGATCTTGTCGTTGGTGCCCCCGGGCGCCACGGGCACGACGATCTCCACGTTTTTCTGCGGCGACCAGCCCTGCGCCTGCGCGACGCCAGGGAAAAGCAGTGCAAGAACGATCAGAGCATGTACAGGTTTCATATGATCCCTAGTTAGAAATAATCCCTCCACCCTCGTCCCTGGTCACGGGTAACTGGACGGCGGCCTCTGCCACGGCAACGCAAGATACATACAAATCATGTCGGCCGCCCTGCGCGTCACCGGGGGTCGCATCCCCGGAAACCGGGGCCCCTGCTCCGCCCCTCGACGCGCCCGGTCACTCAGAAGATATCGCCTCTTTCATACTGCCGCGGCCAGGGTGCCTTCGTCTTCAGCGCCTTCGCCGCGTGCAGCGGCCAGTACGGATCGTTCAGCATCGCCCGAGCCATGATCACGATGTCCGCCTGTCCGTTGGCAAGGATCTGCTCGGCCATGTCGGGACTGTAAATCAGGCCCACCGCACCGGTCGCAATCTCCGCGCGGGCGCGGATCGCTGCGGAGAACGGCACTTGGTAGCCGGGATGCACGGCCATCTTCTGGCGCGGATCGACGCCGCCGCTGGAGCAGTCAATGAGATCGACCTTGCCGCCGCGCTTCAGCACCTGCGCCAGCCGGACGCTGTCATCCAGTGCCCAGCCGCCGTCCATGTAATCGGTGCACGAGAGCCGCACGAACAGCGGCTTGTCGTCCGGCCACTCCGAGCGCACGGCATCCACCGTCTCGAGCAGGAATCGAATGCGATTTTCGAAGCTCCCGCCGTAGCGGTCGGCGCGCCGGTTCGAAATCGGGGAGAGGAACTCGGAGATGAGATAGCCGTGCGCCGCGTGCACTTCGATGACATCGAAGCCTGCGTGCAATGCAAGGCGCGCCGTCGCCGCGAACAGCTTCGCGGTGGCGGCAATCGTCGCTGCGTCCATCTCGACCGGTGTCGGATAGGTCTCGGAGAACGGCAGGGGCGACGGCGCAATGACTTCCCACCCGCCCTGGTCCGGGGCCAATCCCTTGCCCCCTTCCCACGGACGTGCCGTCGAGCCCTTGCGCCCGGAGTGGCCGATCTGTATTCCGGCCACTGCGCTCTGCGCTTTCAGGAAACGGGCGATCCTGGCATAAGCATCGACGTGATCGTCCTTCCAGAGGCCGAGACAGTGTGAAGTGATGCGACCGCGCGGCTCCACGTGCGACACCTCGGTAAACACGAAACCGGCTCCCCCCACTGCGCGCGAAGCGAGGTGCTGAAAGTGCCAGTCATCCGGCGCGCCGTCCGTCGCGGAGTACTGGCACATGGGGGACACCATGATGCGATTGCGCGCGGTCACAGACCGGAACGTGACCGGCCGGAAGAGGTGCGGGTTCGGATCGCGTACGAGCACCCTGCGCGCGTCTTCACCGCTCGTGGCATTGGGATTGGGCTGAGTTTTCTGGTCCATTCGTACTGAAACAGCGTGATTGGTGATTCGTGATTGGTGATTGGCGCTTTTTTTCGCTGGTCCGTCCCGCGTTCGACGTCTCGTGCATCAATTACAATTGCTGCCGCGACCTCAGATCTGTTTCAGTTACGCGGGACGGACCCCAGTCTCCCATGAAATCAGCACGTCAGGAAGTGTCTCCGATCACCGCTGCCCTCAGCGCCTATATCGCCGGCGCCATCCGCAAACCGCTGCCGCGCGACGTTGCGGCGCGGGCCAGGCTCCACCTGGTCGACACCTTTGCCGCGATGATTTCTGGATCGCGCCTGCTGCCCGGCAGGCAGGGCATCGCGTACGTGAGATCGCTCGGCGGGAAGCCCGAAGCCGGTGTCGTCGGCACCCGGATCCTGACCTCGGCGGCCAACGCCGCCCTGGCGAACGGCATGTCCGGGCATGCGGACGAGACCGACGACACCCATCCGCCCACCCTCACCCATCCCGGCACGAGCGTCGTGCCGGCCGCCCTCGCGCTGGGGGAGCGCGACCGGCTCTCCGGCTCCACCGTGCTGCGCGCGATCGTGCTCGGCTACGACGTCTGCGCCCGCCTCCTGCTTTCGCTGCAGCCCATGCCGTTCCTGCGCTCGGGGCATCATGCGGGTGCTTTCGGACAGTTGTTCGGCGCTGCGGCGACCGCCGGCGCCCTGCTGCGCCTCGACGCGCGGCGGGCGCGCTATCTCCTCTCCTACGCCGCGGAGCAGGCATCCGGCCTCTACACCATGTTCCGCGATCCCGGGCACATCGAGAAGTCGTACGCCATGGGCGGCATGCCGGCGCAACACGGCACCGCCGCGGGGCTCATGGTGGCGCGTGGCTTTACCGGGGTCGAGGACCCTTTTTCGGGAGAGCGCGATTTCTTTCACACCTTCGCGCCGCCCGAAGGCGCCGACCCCGCGGCGCTGGTGCGCGGCCTCGGGAAAGAATACGAGATCCTGCGCGGCGGCATCAAGCGCTGGCCCGTCGGCGGACCGATACAGGGCCCGATGCACGTGCTGCGCGATCTCATCCAGCAGCACAACCTCAGCGCCGACGAAGTCGAGAAGGTGACCGCCCGCCTGCCGGACAAGGAACTGGAGATCGTCAACAATCGCCCCACGCCTGACATCTGCCTGCAGCACCTGCTTGCGGTGATGCTCCAGGATGGAACGGTGACCTTCAAGTCAGCTCATGATTTCAGGCGCATGCGGGACCCGAAGATCCTCGCTCTGCGCAGCCGCATCGAGGCCGTGGGCGACCCGGATCTCACCGACACGCAACGCCGCTGGCGCTGTGTCATGGAGATCCGCCTGAAGGACGGCCGGACGCTCAACCACCAGACCATGGCAGCGAAGGGAAGCTTCGAGAATCCGCTCACGCCCGAAGAGGAAAACGAGAAGGCGCTCGACCTCATCGTGCCGGTGCTGGGCAGATCCCGCTCACGGAAGCTTCTCGAGGTGCTCTGGGCATTCGACCGGCTGCCGGACGTGCGCGTGCTGCGCAGGCTATACGCCGGATGAGGTAGCCACTGACGAAGGCGTGACATGCAACAGCAGCGCATCCCCTACGCCCTCGCCGACGAGCGCCCGTGCCTTGCCGCGCCCGGCGGCAAGCCGCTCATCGTCCACATCGTCGTGAACGTCGAGGTATGGCCGTTCGACCGGCCCATGCCGCGCGGCATCCTCACGCCCCCGCACGGGCAGGGCGCGGTGCCCGATCTCCCCAACTGGGGATGGGCGGAGTACGGGCTGCGCGCCGGGATGCCGCGCCTGTTCCGCGCGCTCTCCGGGCTGCCCGTGAGTTGCGCGATCAATTCGGACGTGATCGAGGTCTATCCGCGGCTCGCGCAACGCATACTCGATGCCGGATGGGAATGGGTCGGCCACGGCACTTTCCAGCAATCCGTGAAGAGCGTGCCGGACGAGCGCGCCATGATCGTCGCAGCGAAGACCGCCGTCGAGCGCTATACCGGACGGCGCATGCGGGGCTGGCTCGGGCCGGGGCTGCAGGAGACGTTCGAAACCCCGGACGTCCTGAAGGACCTCGGCTTCGACTACGTCTGCGAGTGGTCGATCGACGATGCTCCCGACTGGATGCAGACGGCGCACGGCCGCATCGTATCTATTCCGTACTGCTTCGAGACCAACGACAGCGTGATCTACGCGGTCGAAAAGCACAGCTCCGGCGAAATGGCGGAGCGGCTCGAGGCAACGCTCGAGTGCCTCGCGCGGGAGACGGCGCAGGGGCCGCGCATACTCACCGTCCCGCTCCACCCCCACCTGATGGGCGTGCCGCACCGCATCGCCTTCCTCGAGGATTTCCTCGGCCGTCTGCGGCAGCGCGAGGACGCGGTCTTCATGACCGGCGCCGGGATCGCGGACTGGTTCGTCGCTGCGAGCGCCTAGCCAGCTACGTTTTGGTGAACCGCGCCACCACCGGACCGGTGCGGCGCGTCCGCGACTTCACCTTGGGCCGGATGACCGGCATCCAGCGTCCGGTGTCGGACAGCGCCTGCCACTCCGGGGTGAGGTGCAGGTTTTCCTGCGTCATGAAATAGATGGCGCTGTAGACGAGGTAGCCGCGCTCGTTCGGGCCCGGGTCCCGGAACCGGACGACTTCGGTGACGCCATCGAGCTTCATGATCGTGGGAATGTGGTCGTTGTCGTAGATGTCGTTGAACTCGGCCTCGTCCTCCGGTGCGATCTCGAAGGTGATCATCATGCAGTAGGGCGCGCCGATTCGTTTCGAGATACTTGCCATGATCCACACATCCCCTGTTCAATGATGGTTCCGATACATGGAGCGCCTATCAACATGGCGATAGGCGCCCTGATGTAGGGGCGTATGAGGGGAGTTATCCCCTCATTTCGTCAGGGACTCATCATAACGCGGAGGAAAAACGATGTCGTGCGCACGATTCTCGCTGATCATTGGGTGCATTCCGACCCTGCTCGTGCTGCTCTGCTCGCCCGCGCAGGCGCAGGACTATCCCAGCAAACCGATCCGCTGGATCATTCCGTATCCCACCGGCGGCACTTCCGACTTCCTCGCGCGCCTGATCGGACAAAAGCTCACCGAGGCCTGGAAGCAGCCGGTGCTCGTCGACAACCGCAGCGGCGCGAACGGCAACATCGGCACCGAGGCGGCCGCGCGGGCCCCGGCGGACGGCTACACGCTGCTGCTCGTCGCGAGCACTTTCACGATGAACCCTGCCGTGTACCCGAATCTGCCGTTCGACACCGAGAAGGACTTTGCCGGTGTGACCACCATCCTCTGGCAGCCCTATCTCCTGTCGGTGCACCCATCGCTGCCGGTAAAGTCCGTGAAGGAACTCCTCGCGCTCGCGAAAGCGCGCCCGGGCGCGATCGATTACGGCTCGGGCGGCGTGGGCAACGCGACGCACATCGCGGGCGAGCGCTTCGCGAGCATGGCGGGCGTTAAATTGAACCACGTGCCCTACCGCGGGGTAGGCCCCTCGATCACCGCGCTCCTCGCGGGTGAAGTGCAGGTGCTCTACGCTTCTTCGGTCGCGGTGCAGCCCTACATCGGAAGCGGCCGCATGCGGGTGCTTGCGGCAACCGGAGACAAGCGCATCGCACAGATGCCGGACGTGCCGACGGTGCGGGAGGCGGGCGTGCCCGGCTACGTCGAGGGCAACTGGCAGGCCGTGCTCGTGCCCGCGAAGACGCCGCGCCCGCTCGTCAACCGGTTGAACCAGGAGCTCGTGCGCATCGTGAAAAGCGCCGACGTCAGCGCACAGATCGTGAAAGTCGGTGCGGACGTGATCGCGAACTCCCCGGACGAGACGAATGCGCTCATCCAGGCGGACTTGAAGAAATACGCCGAGGTGATCCGGCGCCTCAACATCAAGTTCGAGTGACACCATGCTTCCAGCCGCCAGCGCCGACCGGGAGCCGCCTGCCTATCTGCAGGAAACCTCGCGCTTCCTCTGCGGCACGCGCTTCGAGGACCTGCCGCCGGCGGTGGTCGAGCGCGCGAAGCGGCTGACCGCGGACCTCTTCGCGATCGTCACCGCCGGGAACCAGAGCGCGGAGCTGCAGGCGCTCGCCCGCGCCCGCCTGCGCAGTGTGCAGGGCGGGAAAAGCTGGGTGATCGGCACCCCCGAACGGGCGCCCGCGCGCGAGGCCGGGTTTTTGAACGGAATCGCGAGCACCTGGCACGACTTCGACGAGGGCAGCACGATCGCCTGGTCCCACCCGGGCAGCCAGACCATACCCGCCGCGTTCGCCGCGGCGCAGGAGCTGGGCGTGACGGGCCGCGAGTTCCTTACGGCGCTCGTGATGGGTTACGAGGCATGCGCGCGCGTGGGCATGGTCTCGAGAATGCGCGTCTCGGTGCACCCCCACGGCACGACCGGCACGATCGGCTCGGCGGTCGCGATCGCGCGCATGAAGCGCTTCGATGAAGCCGATATGAGGAAAACGATCAACATCGCCACCACGATGGCGCTCACCACGAACCGCCAGGCGATGCTCGACGAGGCGACGGTGCGCAATCTCTATTCAGGGCACAGCGCCCTCGCCGGCGCCACCGCGATCGAGCTGGTCGAAGCGGGCTTCACGGGGCAGCGCGACGGCATCGGCTTCACTTATGGCACGGTAATCGCGGACGGCTTCGACCCCCAGCGCTACGTGCAGGGGCTCGGGCGCGACTGGCTCATCCTCGAGGG
>DASRJL010000099.1:0-89637 GCA_035649495.1 Burkholderiales bacterium
GGCCCCGGTTGAGCTGCGGTGGTGGCGCGCCGCTCAACGCGATCGTTGAGCGTCCGCTTCAGAGATGATCGACCGGCAGGTGTGGGTCGATACCGGGCCTATGCCGCTCCCGATAGCGGTCGGTCGTAAGAGCGGCAATCAGACAGTCGCCGTCAGATCAAGTCGCGACTACTACACTTTAAGACCTGCCGCCACCCGCACTCACTCAAAAACCTGCCCCGCAACCTCCCTCCGCTCGCAGACCCACTTAGGCGCAGCTTGTGGTTCGGGGCGGATCGTAGAGCTATTCTCGATCCCTGCAGGCGCTACGCCCTTCCGATCCCATTCATGCTTGCGCCATTCCCACGGCGCCGTCGGATGCGGGTCACTCCATAGCCCACGCCGAGCTGTCTTCGCCTGCTCCTGGAGTACGTAGAGCGGCGAATCCGACGTCCCCCCGCTTTGAGTAGCGGTTGGGTTTAGAGTCCGACCGTTACTGTTGCCGTCTTCTGGATCCGTGTCACCACCATGACACAACGAAGATGGAAGGACGGCAAGCTACGCGAATTGTCCTTGTGGAATGCTGGTAAAGGCCTAGACTATCAATTATCCGGTATTTGCCCAGAGTCTAGTCTGCACACGCGCGGAGGGCGCATGTCAGACCGTAGTTCCTCTCGCTGGAGTTTCCTCGCCGTTGCGGGTGGGGTGTTTGCGCTTTTCGCACTCACTGCGTGCGCGCCCGTCATGTCGGTGGCAGGATCCCGGGTGACGCTGTTGGCGGACGTCCTTAGCTACGTCCAGACTGGAAAGTCGCTCTCTGACCACGCGCTGTCGAGTGTTACGGGAGCGGAGTGCCGCACGTTCAATGTTGCATTGGGCAGCCCAATATGTAGGGCCTCAAGTCACGTAGCACCCGTAGAAGAACGGGTCCCTTCCAGCGGCGTCAATGCGGCAGCGCAGCTCTCCGAGAGCGCAGGTATCGCGATCAGCGGCGAACAGGCTTCGATTCCTGATGCACTTCGAGCGACGACTCTTCTCGCGGTTCCGACTGACACAATTGAACGCTTCGACTGCGCGAGCGGCACACCGGATTGGCACGCAAGAATCGCCTTTGAAGCGCAAGACGGACGCGTGCTTGGCTTTGCTTACTACAGCAAATGGAAACCGCGCACCTGTTCGATTCACTTTATGCGCGATACCGCCGGCAGCAAATGGTATGCCGCTCCCGATGATGCGGTCCATGTAGCTACGCCCCAGGGTCGATTTGTCATTCGCACCAGCGCCGACGCCTATGAGTTTGAGTTCCAGAATGTGCAGCGTAGGCAATTTTGCGGGATGCCGGGTGAAATTAATGGCACCATGACGATCAAGCGCGACCGTGCTAGGCCTCACTGTTCAGTGACTGGCATCATGGATCCCAACGACCCGTACCTGGAAGCGTTGTATGGGTCAGCGCCAGTCAAAGGGCCGGCGGCACATCGAAGCCTGGACTGACGCCAAGCCTTGGCGCCGGCAGAGCATTCTCTGCCGCGACTGGTGATCAATCGGAAGATGGAAGCGCTCAGGCGCACCATCCCGCAAGCGCTGCGGGTCACTGCAGACAAAGTGATCGAGTGAAAAATCCGAGAGGCTGCTTCTGGTCGACTGCCGCAGTTCACGACGGGCAGCTATCTGGGATCTGAAGACCTACCCGCATCGGGCTGGACTCGGCCAAGAGTCGACGGTCGTTACCGCTGGCTCCATGGTGGGGTCGGGAACCGAAGCTTCCCGGCCGCGAGTTCGTCAGGCCAGACCACGACCTTCACACCGTCTTGCCACTGGATGAAGAGCCCGTTGTTGGCGGTCTGGAAACCCCGCTCGTCAACCGCAAAGTCAGCGAAGATGGTCCTGGTCTTGAGAGTCAGCAATTGTTCCCGGAGCTTGTCGGAGTCCAGGCTGCCTGCCCGTCGCGCGGCCTCCATGAAGAGCTGGCAGCCAGCATAGGCACCCGCAGCGTGGAAGCTGGGCGGCCTGTTGAACTCTTTCTGATACGCTTCGACGAACTCCTTGACCCCGGGATACGGGAGACTTGGCTCCCACGCTGACAAACCGTACGAGAACTCGGCCGTCTTCCCGAGCTCCTTGTGGAACTCGGCAACGGCCCCCGTGTTACCGAACATCTTGACGTTGATATCCAGGTCTTTCATTTGGCGGGCGACGACAATGAAGTCGCCGAGATTCGAACTGGCCACTCCCAACACGTCGGGTTTCGCCGCCTTGACCTTGCGCAAGATGTCGGAGAAGTCGCTGCGGCCCTTCGCGTACTCCTCGTGGAAGATCACGACCATGCCCTTCTTCTTGATCAAGTCCAGGGTTCCCTTAACGGCAGACTTGGGGAAGAGAGAGTCCTCGTTGATCAGGGCGACAGTCTTGAGCCCGTTGCCAGAGGCCATATCGATCAACCCTGCCAGAAAGAGTTCTGAGGGTGGGAGCTGCATAAAGATGTAGCGTCGCCCCTGCTCCCAGATCGAAGAGGTGGCGGCCAGCGGTGTGAGCATCACCTTCCGGTGCTTCTCGGTAACAGGGGCCACAGCTTCCGTGATCGGCGAACCGTACGGGCCCATCACCGCATCCACCTTGTCCTCGACGATCAACTTCTCGTAGAGGCCAACGGCACCTTTTGCATCCGATTTGTCATCGTAGATCAGGAACTCGATCTTCCGTCCGAGGATGCCGCCCTTCGCGTTTACGTGCTTCTGGCAGAGCAAGTACCCAGCGCGCGCGGGCACGCCCTGCGTGGCGTACGCTCCCGTCTCGGACATCGTGGCGCCGATGCGGATTGGCTGCTGAGCCTGAACCAACCCGGGCACTGCAATGACCGGCACGACAACTAAGGCGATCCCGGAAATTGCGCGCGCTAGCAGAGATTTTTTCATGGTGGTCGTCGTGGTGTAGTGGGCGATGCATAAGGCGTTACCGCAACGGCTAACGATAGTATTCCTCACCGGCCAGAACGCACTGTGCGTTAGCGTACGTATGGAGTATGCGGGTAGTGATGCGTTCGGGATGCACGTCACAGAGCTGGGTCGGAGGGTCATTGAAAAGATGTGGGTAGACCTTCGCCGGCGTCATGCTGACACATAACATGGCGTTGAGCGTCCGCTTCGCAGCAGACTGACCGGCAGCTCTGGGTCGATACCGGGCCTATGGCGCTCCCGATAGCGGTCGGTCGTAAGAGCGGCAACCAGACACTCGCCGTCAGATCAAGTCGCGACTAGGAGCAAATCCTGGATTGCGACCGGCCTGACAGGACCCGGTCAGCAGCTCGACAGTCACGCCGCAAGGCGCGGCGTGTTTCGTGCAAGCCACACCGTCGCCATTGCCTTGAGCCTCTCGCGTTCTGAACCTGAAATACCCGCGGGGTCGAAGCGATAGCGGTAGTGCAGCCGCGCGATTTCTCCCAGCACCGTCTGTTCCATTCCTTCCGGCAGGCGTGAACCAATACGTGCAACCCACATTATCGGCGTCTCGCCCGGTTCGCGGGGAAAGCCGCGCCGTGCAAGCGCCCGCTCGACCAGAAAAAACTCCGAATCTCCGCCGGTCAGCGGGCCCCGTTCCTGCGCAGTGGTGCCACGCTGCCTGCCCACGACGAGCAGCTGGCGCTGGCGGTACAGGCGCCAGCCGAGCCACGCCGCGAGGAGCAGCGCGATGGCGGTCCAGAATGCCGTCGTGTCCTGGGCCTCGCGGGCGCTCGCGGCAAGTCGCGACACCCGGAAGCTCACCCACGCCCAGACGTCGGCGAGCGGCGACCACCACGATGCCTGCCCGGCTTCGACGCTCACCCAGGTCGCGGGCGTCGTGTCGACGTCGATCCAGCGCCCGTTTACCCACGCGCGCACCCAGGCGTGAGCGTGCCGCTCGCGCACGATCCAGGCGTCCTCCATCCGGCTGTACTCCTGCACGGAGAATCCCGTAGCGTAGCGCGCCGGCACGCCGGCAGCGCGCAGGATGAGCGCCGTCGCGGTGGCGAAGTACTCGCAATGGCCGGAGCGGGTTTTCAACAGGAAATCGGTGAGCGCCGAGCCGCCGCGCGCCGCGCCGGGCTGATACAAGCTGTAGCCGAAGCCGTCGGCAAAGTAACGCCGCACTTTCGCGACGGCGCGCTCCGGCGACATCCCCGGCAGCTCCAGCTCCTGCGCCACCTGGGCGAACAGCGCCTGCTCGCTGCGCGGAACGCGCAGGTCCTCCTCGCCCGGTGCGCTCTCCGTCGCGGCCTCACGATCCACCAGCGCGGTGTAGCTGAAGCGGCCAGGCGGAAACTCGGCCTGCACCGTGCCCAGGCCGTTTACCCTGATCTCCGGCGCCGCGAGCCCGACTACTTCCACGGTTCCCCGGGGGAGCGAGAGGACTGGATTCCCGCGCGGCGAATAGTCGTGGACCACCACTCGAACGGGCGTGGAGACCGCGCGGCCGAGCACCCACCGCGCCGTCGCATCCGGCATGCGTGGCATGAGCGGGGCGGTGCGCGCCGCCCACGTCGTGCCGAAGTACCCGTTGTAGCTTGCCCGGTGCAGCAGGAGCGGCGTCGCAAGCTCACGATCGGGGCGCACGCGCAGCACGATCGTGTCGTCGAGCTTGAGTTCCCCTATGTGGCCCAGGTCGGTGCGGCTGCGGTACGGGTCGGTGCGCGCCCCGCTCCCGGCGATCCAGCCCGGCACGGACTCCTCGATCCAGGCCTGGATCCGGGAGAGACCGTGTTGCGCGCCGTAGCCGGCGCCGCCCGCCAGAACGAGGAGCGCGGCCCAGATGGCGGGGGCGTAGCGTCGGGGGCGCGCCTGCCACAGCGCCCAGCCGGCGAGGGCGACCATGCCGGCGTAGAACAACGGGCTCCGCGTATTCGCCGCGCTTGCCGCAAGCAGCCACGTCGCCAGATACGGATACCCGAGGTTGATGGTGTGCTGCCCGGCCCCGGGATCCTTCCGCATGTTCCACACGAAAGCGGCGATACCGACCGCGGGTTGGTTGCCCCACGCCTGCGCGAGAACGAGCGGCAGAAGGACGACGGGCAGCCACTGAAACAGGAGCAGGATCGCGCGCGGGTTGCCGAAGGTGAGGTACAGGTAGGCCGCCACGGCCACCAGCAGCACGCTGCAGAAATCGGCGAGGCGGTTGAAGTGCGCCTGCGTGACGTTCCAGCGCAAAGGCAGCAGCCGGGGCGCCTCGAGCGCAAGCGCCACGATCGCCGCCACAATCCATTGCCCGGTCTGCAATGCCCAGAGGGCGCACGCGGCGGCGAGGAGGAGAGGTGGCGTATTCACAGCCGCGCGAGCCCTTCCCTCACCTTGCCGGGCTCGATGACGAGGAGCCACGGCGGCGGGTCGTCCACCGGTGTGTCGCTCGCGGCGATGACGCGCAACGGGACGCCGCTCGTCCGGACCGCGTGCGCGAAAGCCTGACGTTCATCGTCCCAGCCGAGCAGCACGCAGATGCAGCCCGACAGCGCCTGTCCCCGGGCGAGGACCGCCTGGGCGAGCGACGAGAACGGCCGGTCGCGGCAGGGCTGCACGCCGGCGAGTATCTCGAGCAGGCTGCCCGCAGAGAGCTGGCCGCGGCCCGTCGTGTAGCTGTAAGCCTCGGTTCCGATGAACATGAGATCCAGCAGGCTCTCGCGCGTCTCTATGGTGCAGGCGAACGAGGCTGCGATTGAAACCGCTTCCTCGAACTGCCGTTCCCCGCCCGGGCGCGCAAACGTGTCGAGCACGAGAGCGTGGCGCTCGAAATATTCGTCCTGGCACTCCTTCACGACGGGCCGCGCCGCGCGCGCGAACGATTTCCAGTGGATGCGCTGCAACGGATCGCCGGGGCGGTAATCACGCAGGCTCATGAACTCCTCGGAATCGCCGACCGAGGTGGCAAGCGCGACGCCGCCCTGCTGGAAGCGCCGCGATCCCGGGAGTGTGAACGGCGGCACCGGGTAGCGCCGGGGTAGAACGAGCAGGTTTGCCTGCGTGCCAAAGGGCCGCAGCGTCTTCATGAGCCCCAGCGGATCGGCGCGGGCGATCGTGAGACCGCGGCTGTGTACGACGCCGCGCTTCAACGCCTGTGCCTCGACCTCGATCTCGGCGGCCGCTCCCGGCGCGAGCGGGGGCACCGGCTGCTCCGCGACCCGCACCATGCGGCTCGCGTCGACGAGCCGTTTCCAGGCGCGGTACGTGGGGAACCGGACAGCCGACCGGAAGGCTTCCAGCGTCGGCCTTGGATCCGGCAGCTCTTCGATGAGCGATAACCCACCCATGGCAACGGTGCCCGTGTTGCTGATCCGCGCCCGGTAGGTGAAACGCTCGCCTGCCGTCGCGACGCGCGGCAGCTCGCGCTCCACCACCGCCCGCACGCGCAGCGCCGGCAGACACAGCGCCGCCACTGCCACCAGCGCGGCGAGGAAGGCGAACGCCTGGTAGGCGACGGAGAGCGTGGTGTCTACGCCCAGGGCGCCGGCCAGGATCGTGCAGCCCGCGACCAACATGCCGGCCCGCGTCAGACGGCGCTCGAGCCAGAACGACGCCGTCGAGACGGCGTGATACATGCGGTAAGAAATACGCCACATACCAAAATCCGTCAGGCGTCAGGCGTTAAGCGTCAGGGGGCAAGCGGCAGGCTCCATGCGTCACGCGTGTGACCTTACGCATGACCCATCACCCCTGACCGCCGACCGGTTGCGGACCTCATCACGCCTGACCCAAGACCCCTGACCCCTGACGGGTTTTCAGCACGCCTGACCAATTACCGCTGACCGCTGACGGCTTCTAGGCGGGCACGGGCACCGCCCGCAGCACGTCGGCCACCACTTGCTGCGGCGTGGCGCCGGAGAACTTCGCCTGCGGATCGAGCACCACGCGGTGGGCGAGCACCGGCACCGCTATGTCGCGGATATGGTCCGGCGTCACGAAGTCTTCGCCTTGCACCAGCGCCAGCGCCTGCGCCATGCGCGAAAGAGCGAGAGAGGCCCGCGGGCCGGCGCCCAGCTGCACGGAGGCCGCGTCGCGGGTCGCGCGCGCAAGCGCCACCGCGTAGCCCTTCAATTCGACGCTGATGCGCACCGCTTTCACCGCGCGCCTGAGATTGCGCACGTCCTCCGCGCCGATGCAGGGGGCTATCGCCTCCAGCGGGTGGCGCTCTCCCTGCGCAGTGACGATCGCAAGCTCGGTTTCCGCACTGACGTAACCCAGGGAAAGCCGCAGCGCGAAGCGGTCCATCTGCGCCTCCGGCAGCGGGTAGGTGCCGCGGAACTCGACGGGGTTCTGCGTCGCGATGACGAAGAACATCTCGTCGAGCGCGTGCGTCCTGCCTTCGATGCTGACCTGGCCTTCCCCCATTGCCTCGAGCAGCGCCGATTGCGTGCGCGGGCTCGCGCGGTTCACCTCGTCGGCGAGCAGTATCTGGGTGAAGATGGGCCCCGCGTGGAACTGGAAGGTCTGCTCGCGCGGGTTGAACACCGAGACCCCGAGGATGTCGGAGGGCAGCAGGTCGGGGGTGAACTGCACGCGCCTGAAATCCGCGCCTATGCTCTTCGCGAGCGCCTTGGCGAGCGTCGTCTTGCCGGTGCCCGGGTTGTCCTCCAGCAGCACGTGGCCGCCGCCGAAAAAGGCGGCGAGGACCATCTGCACCGCCGCGGTCTGTCCCGACATCACGCGCTCGATGTTGGTGAGCACGCGCGCTGCGAGTTGCCGTGGTTCGACGCGCGTCGTCTCGTTGCTATCGTTCACGCAGGCTCCAAGACAAAAACACTCCCTCGCCCCATGTAAATGGGGAGAGGGTTGGGGTGAGGGGAGATTTAAGTTGACGGTTTTCGTAGGGAAAGCGCGATTCGCATGTTTCCCCTCACCCTGGCCCTCTCCCCGAATTCAGGGAGAGGGAACTCTTCTGGCCGAAAAGCCTCAGTGCTTCCCGGTGTAGTACTGCGGCCACCGCTCGCGCGCCGCCGGACCGTCGTCCCTGTAAACATGGCATCCGTTCAACTGGTAGGGCTTCCTCGTGACCGGCTTGCCCTCGCTACGCGCCTGCCGCGCGCGGCCGGTAGCCTGGAATGCGGTCGTTCCCAGAGGCCCCAGCAGCTCCACCATGTGCGTGCAGCCCTTCACGCCGCCCACGGATTCCGCGATGCGCTTGCGCCAGCCCGCGCCTATCGTGATGCCAACGAGCCCCTTGAAGTTCGGCGCGATGTCCCCGCACATGGAATAAGGACCCTCGTCCGTCTTCGCTTCGACGTCGTGAATCTTCATGTCGAGATCTATCGTGACGCGCAGCCACATGTCGTGCACGGGCTCGCCGGGCTGGCGCTCGCGCCCGCCTGCTCGCCGCGCGTGTATCTGGCTCTTGGTGTCCACGAGATGCGCTTCGATGTCCCACAGGCCGTCCTCGCGCTCGTAGCCGTTGCACTCGATCCTGCGCGTGTGTATGTGTCTGCGGGGAACGGGATTCGATAATGGCATGAATTCACTCCACGTTTTCCGACTCATTTTACCTTTGATTTCTCTCGGGCGACGGGTTACATTGGCCCGGACATCCGCTCGCACATCCCGGAGGAAGGCCATGGCCAGGTTCGTCGTATCGCCGCATTTCCGGCTGCAGGAATGGGTCGCGGAAGAAAAGGGATATTTCGCGGCCGAAGGCCTCGACTATGAATTCCAGGCGAACTGGGACGGACAGGACCTGGGCAGGACCCACGCCACGCCCAACAAGGTGGGCGCCTTCCAGGACATCGAGAAGGGGCGGCCGGCCAACGTGAGCTGCGCCTGCCATTGGACGGTCAACGTGGCAGCCTCGGCCAGACACGGCAAGCTCTATGCCGACTGCTATTCGGTGGCGCCCTCGGGGATCTTCGTGCCGCCCGACTCGAGCGTGCGCACGCCGCAGGATCTCAAGGGCGTGCCGATCTCGGTGGGCTACCAGTCGGGCAGCCACTATTCGACCATACAGGCGCTCGAGCAGTACCTCGCGCCTGCGGACATCAATCTTTCGTTCGCCGACGGCATCCTGTTCGGCCGCCTAGAGAAGCTGGTCGACCGCAAAGTGCCGGCAGCGGCGCTGTTCAGCGGCCCGTACTATTTCCTCGAGCAGCTCGGCTTTCGCAAGGTGATCGACACCACGTTCATGATGGCCTCGATGCTCACCGGAGATCCGGACCCCGAGGACGTTCGCAAGTACTTCCGGGCGCTGCGCAGCGCGCAGCGCGACATCGATTTGAGGCCCGAGCTCTACACCCATTACTACCGCCGCGAATTCCCGAAGCGCTTTCTGGACCAGATGGACACGCGCCGCTGGGGGCCGGGAGAGCGCCTCGTGTTCGAGCCCTACACCCGCGAGGTGTACGAGGAATCCTTCCGCTGGATCGCGGAACGCGGGATCTTCGAGGACGGCAAGATGGGCGCGGGGCGCTACGAAGACGCGGCGGTCTCGCTGGCACAATAGCCGAATTCCCTGCTACTCCACCTTGATGCCGGCTTCCCTGACGACCTTGTTCCAGCGTGCGATCTCGCTCTTGACGTAGCCCGCGAGGGCCGCGGGCGTCCCGAGCTCGATCTTGAGGCCCTGGGATTGCAGCCGTTCGCTGACGTCCGGCTTCTCCATCACCGTGACCGTTTCCGCGTGGAGTTTCCGGATCGTCGCCGGAGGCGTGCCCGCCGTCGCAAACAAAGCGAACCACGGCGACACGTTGAAATCGGGCAGGCCCTGCTCGGCTATCGTCGGAATCTCGGGCGCGAGCGCAGAGCGCTGCGGCACGCTCAAGCCGAGCGCCTTGACCCGTCCCGCTCTCGCGTGCGGCAGCGCCTGGAAAATGGTATCGAACACCATCTGCGTTTCGCCTCCCATTACCGCCTGCAACGCGGGCGCGGGGCCCTTGTACGGAACGTGCGTGATTTTCACGCCGGTCATGGAGACGAATACCGCCACTCCCATGTGTCCCGAGGTGCCGTTGCCCGGCGAGGAGGCGTTCAACGTGCCCGGCTTCGCACGGCCCAGAGCGATCAGTTCCTGCACGTTCTTCGCCGGCAGTGCCGGGTGCACGAGCAGCAGGTTGGGAACCGAAACGAGCAGCGTTACCGGCGCGAAATCCCGCACCGGGTCGTACGGCATCCGAGGATAGAGGCTCGGATTGATCCCGTGCGTGTTGATGTTGCCTAGCAGCAGAGTGTGGCCGTCGGGCGTGGCCCTCGCCACGGCCTCCGCCGCGATGATGCCCGCACCGCCGGGACGGTTGTCCGGTACGACGGGCTGTCCCCATGACTCACTGAACTTCTGCGCGAGCAACCGGCCCATCGCGTCGGTCACCCCGCCGGGTGGGAGCGGAATGACCATGCGAACCGGGCGCGTCGGATACGGCTGGGCGTGGGCCTGCGTCCAGACCGCGAGCGAGCTGAGCAAAACCGGCAACAGCCGCAGCGGTATCATGATCCCTCCTCGCGTCACCCGGCGTTCCGTCTACGCTCATCGCGTTCGAGGATCCGACCTGACGCCGGCGGGACGGCGGCTCAGGCGGCTTTCGCCTTCGCGGCGAGCGCCCGCGCCGCCCTCGAATGGGTGGCGCGGCCGAGCTTCTCACAAATATAGCTCCCTGCCGCGATGAGCTTGTCCATGTTTACGCCGGTCTCTACTCCCAGGCCGGAGAGCATGTAGAGGACGTCTTCGGTCGCGACGTTACCCGTCGCGCCCTTCGCATACGGACACCCGCCCAGTCCGGCCACGGACGAGTCGAACGTCGGGATGCCGCATTCGAGCGCCGCATAGATATTGGCGAGCGCCTGTCCGTAGGTATCGTGGAAATGGCCCGCGAGGCGCTTTACGGGTATATGCCTGGCGACCGCTTCGAACACGGCGCGCGTCCTGCCCGGCGTCCCCACGCCTATCGTGTCGGCGATCGTGATCTCGTAGCAGCCCATCTCGTCGAACGCGCGGGCGACACGCACGACCGCCTGGGGCTTCACTTCGCCCTCGTAAGGACAGCCGAGGCATACCGAAATATCGCCCCGCACCTTGAGGCCCCGCTGCAGCGCCTCCACGCACACCGCCTGGAAGCGCTCGAGCCCTTCGTCGATCGAGCAGTTGGTGTTCTTGTGCGAAAACGTCTCGGTCGCCGCCCCGAATACCACGACCTCCTGCGCGCCCGCGGCGAGCGCCGCGTCCAGTCCTTTCCTGTTCGGCACGAGGACGGGGTAGGACACGCCGGGCTTGCGCCTGATCGCAGCCATCACCTCCGCCGCGTCCGCCATCTGCGGAACCCACTTGGGCGAGACGAACGCCGTTGCCTCGACGACGGCGAGCCCGGCGTCCTGCAGGCGGTGTATCAGCTCGACCTTGACGGCGGCCGGGACGTGCACGGACTCGTTCTGCAGGCCGTCGCGCGGGCCGACCTCGACCAGCTTCACCTTGCGGGGGATCGTCATGCGGAACCTATCTCATATGCAGGCACGTGTGCGACGGAGGCGAGGGTTCCACTATTTTAGCGCCTGCAGGATATTGGAGTAGTCGTCGGTCCAGGCGCGGACAGAGGAGGGATCGGGCGGGCGCCATCCTTCCTCGCTGGCGAGCCGGGCGAGATCGGCGGGTTCGCGCGCGATCGCCATCCAGTTCGACTCGAGCTGCGCGAAGCGCCCGTCGAACGCCACCGACAACCGCGAGCCCGGAACCATGGCTGCCAGGCCCAGGTCGGAGGCGATGCTCGCCAACACGGGGGCGAGGTCGAGGTACTCGTTGCTGATATGGAGCATCAGCACGCCGCGCGCCGACAGCTTCCGGAAGTAAAGCGCGACCGCCTCGCGCGTCACCATGTGGATGGGTATGGCATCCGAGCTGAACGTGTCGAGGATGACGAGGTCGTAGGCGCCGTCCGCCGCGCGCGCGAGAGAGAGCCGTCCGTCGCCGGTCACGACCTTCGCATCCGGGGCGCAGGTGGCGACGAAATCGAACCAGGGTGAATTGGTCGCGATCGCCACCACGACCGGGTCGATTTCGTAAAGAGTCCATTTGCGCCCCGCTTCCCGGTGGCACACGGCGCTGCCGGTCCCGAGACCGACCAGAGCGACGTTGCGGAACCGCCCGTCCGTGCCGAGCGCCCCGAGCAACTGCCCGAGCGGCCCGTCGCGATGGTAGAACGTGGTCGGCTCGTGGCGCAGGCCCGCAGCGAGGTGCTGCGCGCCGTGAACGGTGATGCCGTGGAGGAGCACGTTGAAGTGCCGCGACTCGTCTTTCAGCACGGTGTGCACGCCGAAAAAACTGCGGTGTCGCGCGAGCACGTCGTCCGTGCTGTGAAGATACGGCGTCGCGAGCAGCGTGACGGCCACCGCGAGGCCGAACCGCAGCGGCCGCCGGTGCATGAGATAGAGCGCCACGCCCAGCGCTTCGACGTAGAGCACGATGACGAGCTTGCCGTGCTGCAGCGGATGCACCCCGGCCCCCACGAGGAGCAGGAACGCGGCCGCGAGAACCGCGGGAAGGGCGAGATCGAGCCAGCTGAAGACGCGCACCGCGGGAGGCGCCGGGCGCAGCCAGCAGGCCAGCGCGATCGCGAGCGGGTACTCGATGATGGAATCGAAGATGAGCGGCGCGGCAAGGGCGTTGAAAGCGCCGCCCAGCGCGCCTCCCAGCGCGATCCAGAGATAGAACTCCGTCAGCCGCCCCGCGGGTGGACGGCGGCGCGCAAGCTCGCCATGGCACATGAACGCGGTGACGAGAAAGGCCAGCAGGTGCAGAACGAACACGGAGAAATAGATGTTGAGCATCCAGACGAGCGCGAGGACGATCACCAGGAACGGCTGCAGGCGGACGGTCCACTCGAGCCTGACCGGGGGGCGGCGCGCAAAGGCGTTCACGAACGTGGCGACGTACAGGGCGAGCGGCAGGAGCCACAGCAGGGGCACCGCCGCGATCTCCGAGGTGATGTGCTGGGTCACGCCGAGCATGAGACTCGCGGGCGCGAGTGCAAGGAGCAACCACGACACGCGCTCGCGCCACGCGATGGCGGGGGCCGCTGCGCCGGACGCGCCATCTCCGGCGCGGGAGGTTTCGCGGTAGCGCCAGGCGCCGAGAGCGCAGGCCGCCATAAGTAGCGTCAGCAGGGCGTAGCCGGCCGTCCAGACGATGCTCTGCCGCGCGAGGCCCAGCGCGGGCTCGATCGCGAGCGGGTAGCCCACCAGCGCGATCATGCTGCCGACGTTGCTCGCGACGTACAGAAAATACGGATCGGCGGCGTCGGCGTGCCGCGTCCGGGAAAACCAGCGCTGCAGCAACGGGGCGGTCGCTGCGATTGCGAAAAACGGCAGGCCCAGCCCGATCGCCAGCAGGTGGAGCAACGACGCGATGGGCGTCTCGGCCGCGCTGGCGCCCGACGGTTCGTCCACCCCGACCGGGAGCAGAAAAAATACGAGGACGAGGAGCGTGAGGTGCACCGCGACCTGCCGCCGGAATTCCAGCGCGCGCGCGAGCACGTGCGCGTACAGATAGCCCGCCAGCAGCGCGAACTGGAAGAACATCGACGCGGTGGTCCACACGGCCGGCGCGCCGCCGAAGAACGGGAGCGCCATCCGGGTGTAGAGGGGCTGGATCCAGAAGAGGAGGAACGCCGCCAGCAGCAGCGCAGCGCCGTAGAGCCAGGACAGATGCGCGGCGGAGCCGGTCTGTCGCGGTGCCTGGGCCGGGTCTTGCACTGTCAGCGCGACCGTTTCGCGGCGGTCTTCTTCGCGGGCGCGGGCGGCTCCACCCACCTGGCCTTGCGCTTCTCGAGGAAAGCGGACAACCCTTCCTGGGCTTCGGGCGTCGCCCGCAGGTCGGCGAGCGCCTGCGCGGTTTTCTCCACCACTGCTGCGTCGATGTCCGACCGGGAGATATCGGGGATCAGCCGCTTGATCGCGGTGATGGCCGCGGGGCCGCCCAGGTAGAGCTGCGCCAGCATGCGTCCGACGGTTCCGCTCAATTCGTCCGCCGGGCAGATCTCGTGCAGGAGTCCGATGCGGTAGGCCTCGGCGCAGTCGAACTCCTCGCCCGACAGCATGTAGCGGCGCGCCACGCGCTCTCCGATGGCTGCGATCACGTACGGGCTGATTGTCGCCGGAAGTATGCCGAGCCGCACCTCGGAGAGGCGGAAGGTTGCCGTGAAATCGGCGATGGCGATGTCGCACGCCGCCACGAGGCCCAGCCCGCCGCCGCGCACGGCGCCCCGGACGCAGGCGATCGTGGGCTTTTTCACCGTGTAGAGCGCGAGCAGCATGCCCGCGATGCCGCGCGCATCCTCCAGGTTCTGCGCCCGCGTCGCCCGGGCGCTTTTCTTCATGTGCCCGATGTCGGCGCCGGCGCTGAAGCTTTTCCCCGCGCCGGTCAGCACTACCGCGCGGACCTTCGGATCGGCGTCGAGCTTTTTCAGCGTGCCGGTCAAAGCCTCCACCATCTCGGGATCGAACGCGTTGTGCACGTCCGGCCGGTTGAGCAGCACGGTAGCGTTGCCGTCGGCGTCGACCTGGGAGAGGACCGTCTTGCTCATGGGAGGCTCGTGGTGGCGGGAACGGCGGGGATTATAGCTGCCCGCCTGCTCACGAAGGCGTGCCTCGTTACTCGCGACTCCTGACCGGACCTGCTTGAGAGTAGACTTGCTGCAGGGCATACGGGGTCTCGCGCCATGCGGACCACGCAACGAGCGATAGTGGAAACGGTCATCGCGGCGGGCGTCGCGCTCGTGGCCGCAGCTCATCCTGCGCACGCTCAACAGAAGTTTCCCACGAAGCCGATCCGCCTCGTGGTCGGACTCGCCCCCGGCGGAACGCTCGACACCCTGGCGCGCATCACCGGCCAGAAGATGGCCGAGAGCTGGGGGCAGACGGTGGTGGTGGAGAACCGCGCCGGCGGAAGCACCGTAATCAGCGCGAGCGTGGTCGCCAAGGCAGTGCCGGACGGTCATACGCTCTTGGTGATCCTGGGCAGCTTTCCGGCGGCCGCGGCAACCATGCCGGATCTTCCGTACAACCCGCTCAAGGACTTCGCCGGCGTGACGCAGTTCGGATACGGCACGGGGGTGCTGGTGGTGGCGCCCGCACTGGGCGTGAAATCGGTGAAGGAGCTCATCGCGCTCGCCAGGGACAAGCCCGGCCAGATCCTTGCCGGTACCATCGGCGCAGGCAGCGCAAACCACCTCGGCATGGAGCGCTTCCGCCTCGAGGCGGGGATCAAGCTCGGCTTCGTGGCATTCAAAGGCGGGCCAGATACGGTAATCCAGGTTGTGGGAGGGCGCGTCCATTTCACCATCCAGTCCCTGCTCTCCAGTTCCTCCTTCATCAGGGACGGCAGGGTGCTCGCGCTGGCGGTCACTCTCCCTCAGCGTGCACCGCAATTGCCCGAGGTGCCGACGCTCGCTGAGACGCTACCGGAATTCAAGCGTATGGAAACGTCGTACGGATTGCTTGCGCCGGCCGGAACGCCACGTTCCACGCTGAACCAGATCAGCAAGGAGGTCGCCCGCATCCTCGACCTCCCCGACGTCAGGGAACGCCTGCAGGCGGTGGGTTTTTACATCGAATCGGCCACGCCGGAGGAATTCGACAGGATCCTGCGCCGCCAGATCGAATCGTTGTCCAAGGTCGCGCGGGACGCCGGCCTCAGGGTGAAGTAGCGGCGTTACACCCTTACATTCGGAAGACCCCGAATCTCGTCTCTGAAACCGGAGCGTTGCGAGCGACCGACAGGCCATGGGCCAGCGTCGCCCGCGTCGCGCGCGGGTCGATGATGCCGTCGTCCCACAGCCGCGCGCTGGCGTAGTACGCGCTCGACTGGCGCGAGTACTGGTCGGTCATGGCGGCCCTGAATGCGTCTTCCTCCGCCTTGTCCCATTGTCCTCCGCTCTTTTCGATCGCGTCGCGCTTCACCTGCACGAGCACGCCGGCGGCCTGCTCGCCGCCCATGACGGAGATGCGCGCGTTGGGCCACATCCAGAGGAAGCGCGGCGAGTAGGCGCGCCCGCACATGCCGTAGTTGCCCGCGCCGAAGCTGCCGCCGACGATCACGGTCAGCTTGGGGACGCGGGCGCAGGCGACGGCCGTGACGAGCTTGGCGCCGTCCTTGGCGATCCCGCCGTGCTCGGCCTTCTTCCCCACCATGAAGCCGGTGATGTTCTGCAGGAACACGAGGGGTATGCCGCGCTGGCAGGCGAGCTCGACGAAATGCGCTCCCTTCAGCGCGGATTCCGAGAAGAGCACGCCGTTGCTGGCGATCATGCCCACCGTGTGCCCCTCGATGCGAGCGAAGCCGCAGACCAGGGTGGCGCCGTAGCGCGCCTTGAACTCGTCGAGCTCGCTGCCGTCCACGATGCGCGCGATGATCTCCCGCACGTCGAACGGCGTGCGCGGGCTCACGGGTATCACGCCGTACAGCTCCTCGTCGTCGTTCAGCGGCGGCGCTGCGCTTCCGGCGCGGCGTATTTCAGGGCCTCCGCCGAGATTGGCCACCGCGCGCCGCGCGAGCTCGAGCGCATGGCGGTCGTTCTCGGCATAGTGGTCCGCGACGCCGGAGAGGCGCGTGTGCACGTCCGCCCCGCCCAGCTCTTCCGCGGTCACGACTTCGCCGGTCGCGGCTTTCACCAGGGGCGGACCCGCCAGAAAAATCGTGCCCTGGTTCTTGACGATGATCGCCTCATCCGCCATCGCCGGCACGTAGGCGCCGCCGGCCGTGCAAGAGCCCATCACGCAGGCGATCTGCGCGACTCCCGCCGCCGACATGTTCGCCTGGTTGTAGAAGATGCGCCCGAAATGCTCGCGGTCCGGGAAGACCTCGTCCTGGCTCGGCAGGTGGGCGCCGCCCGAATCGACGAGGTAGACGCAGGGCAGCCGGTTCTCCAGCGCGATTTCCTGCGCCCGCAGGTGCTTCTTCACCGTGAGCGGATAGTAGGTGCCGCCCTTGACGGTCGCGTCGTTCGCGACGATGACGCAATCCCGGCCGGATACGCGCCCGACGCCGGTGATGATCCCAGCCGCGGGAACGGGCTCGTCGTACACCTCCCAGGCAGCGAGAGGGGAGAGCTCGAGAAACGGCGCTTCCCGGTCGAGCAGCGCGACCACCCGCTCTCGCGGCAGCAGCTTGCCGCGGCTTTCATGCCTCGCGCGGGCGGCGGCGTCTCCGCCTTCGCGCGCGCGGGCGATCCGCGCGTTCAACTCCCCGACCTGCGCGTGCATGCTCTCGGCAGCGGCCTTGAATTCGGCGCTGGTGGTCTTGAGCTTCGACTTGATTACGCTCACAGCCGCGCAAGCTCGGCTTGATAGGCAGGCAAGGCATCGTCGCCGAAGCAGGCAAACAGGATCTTCTCCATACCGGCGTCGCGAGCGAGAAAATCCGAGCACTCGCGCACCGCGATGTGCACCGCTTTGTCGAGCGGATAGCCGTAGACGCCGCAACTGATGGCTGGAAAGGCGATGATCTTCAACCCGTGCGCGGCAGCGAGCTCGAGGCTCTCCCGGTAGCACGAGGCGAGCAGCTCCGGCTCGCCGCGCGTGCCGCCGTTCCAGACCGGCCCGACCGTGTGGATCACGTGCTTCGCGGGGAGCTTGTGGCCACTGGTGATCTTCGCCTGCCCCGTGGGACATCCGCCCAGCTTGCGGCACTCTGCCAGGAGCTCGGGCCCGGCTGCCCGATGGATGGCGCCGTCCACGCCGCCGCCGCCGAGGAGCGTCGTGTTGGCCGCGTTGACGATTGCGTCCACCGCGAGGGTGACGATGTTGACCTGCCTGGCTTCGAGCCTGTCGCGCATCTCCGTGCTTACCATCCTCCGGTCTGCAGCCAGCGCTCGACCTGGTCCAGGCGGTCGGATCCCCAGAACGGCTCGCCGTCCACCACGATGTAGGGCGAGCCGAATACCCCGCGCTCGATCGCGGCATCCACCTCGATTCTGAGGCGCTCCTTTACCGCGGCGTCGTTCATCGCCTGCGCCAGCTCGGCCTTGTCCACTCCCAGCTTGGCCGCCACGTTTCCGGTCACCTCCGGATTGGAGATGTCGCGGTCCTCGGCGAAGTAGGCGTGATAGAGCGCCCGCGCGAGCTTTTTCGCGCGGGCGGGGTCCCGGTCGCCGAGCCAGTAGAAAGCGCGTGCGGGCGCAGTGGTGGACACCGGAAACTTCGTCGGCAGCTTGAACGGCACGTTGAACAGACGTGCGCTCCGCGCCAGATCGTGCGCGGCGTAGCTGCCCTTGAGCGGTATCGTCGTCAGCGGCTGCTGGCCGTTCAACTTGAACACTGCTCCCAGCAGGATCGGCCGCCATGTCACCGTGCGGTCGTGCTTCGCGGCCAGGTCCTCGATTTTCGTCGCCGCGAAGTAGCCGTACGGGGAAGAAAAATCAAAATAGAAATCGATCGGGTTTGCCATGGGTCCCTCCCGAGCTAGAGCCGTTCAAGCGCTATCGCGGTCGCTTCGCCGCCGCCGATGCATAGCGCCGCAATGCCTCGCTTCACTTCGTATTTTTCCAGGGCCGCGAGCAGCGTCACCATGATACGCGCGCCCGACGCGCCGATCGGGTGGCCCAGCGCGCATGCGCCGCCGTGCACGTTTACCTTCTCGTGGGGCAGATCGAGATCGTGCATCGCGGCCATGGCGACGACCGCAAACGCCTCGTTGATCTCGAAGAGGTCCGTGGTCTTCGCGTCCCAGCCGGTCTTCTCGAAGAGCTTGCGGATGGCGCCGATCGGCGCCGTCGTGAACCATTGCGGCTCCTGCGAATGCGTGGCGTAGCCGGCGATGGATGCGAGCGGGGCGATGCCGCGCCGGATGGCCTCGGAGCGTTTCATGAGCACCAGCGCCGCCGCGCCGTCGGAGATCGAGCTCGAATTGGCCGCGGTCACCGTCCCATCCTTGCGGAAAGCGGGCCTCAACTGCGGGATCCGGTCCGGGTTTGCCTTGAGCGGCTGCTCGTCGGTGCGCACCATCGCCCCTGCCTTGTCGCCGGGGATGCCGACGGGCACGATCTCGCCCGCGAAGGCGCCCGTCCGTATCGCCTCCTGAGCGCGGGTGAGGGAGGCGATCGCGTAGCGATCCTGCGCTTCGCGAGTGAACCGGTACTGGCCCGCGCAGTCCTCGGCAAAAGTCCCCATCAAACGCCCGCGGTCGTACGCGTCCTCCAGGCCGTCGAGGAACATGTGGTCTTTCACCTCGCCGTGGCCCAGCCGCAGGCCGGCGCGTGCCTTCGGCAGGAGATAGGGCGCGTTGCTCATGCTCTCCATACCGCCCGCGATCATCACATCGTTAGTCCCCAGCGCAACGAGGTCGTGCGCCAGCATTGCCGCCTTCATGCCGGACCCGCACATCTTGTTGATCGTCGTGCAGCCGGTTGCCGGCGGCAGGCCGGCGCCCAGGGCGGCCTGGCGCGCCGGCGCCTGGCCCTGGCCAGCGGGCAGGACGTTGCCCATGATCGCTTCCTGCACGTCCTCGCGGACGACGCCCGAACGCTCGACCGCGGCCCGGATCGCCGCCGCGCCGAGTTCAGGCGCAGTAACCGACTTGAGGTCGCCCATGAATCCGCCCATGGGCGTGCGGGCGGCGCCGACGATGACTACGGGGTCGTCATGCATGTGTAAAAGGCAAGCACCAATGCTCAAGCCTCAAATTCCAAGCGCGTTTGTGATTTGGCATTTGGTGCTTGATGATTGCTCTTCAACGGCGGAGCGAGGCGAGCCGGTCCAGGCATTCCAGCGTTTCCGCTTCCAGCGTGGCGATGAGTTGGCCCGCGGGCAGCGCGCGCGACAGGGGCGCCGCCTGCCCCGCCCACATCGCCACGAAGTCCGGATTGCCGGCTTTGCCCGAGGCCGCGCGCAGCTTGCCGGTCAGGGCATTCTGCGCGGGGAACGGCAGCTGCGGCGCATCCCGCATCTCGCGATTGAAGCGGTTGGCGAGTCCGCGCGCCGGCTTGCCCGAGAACTTCTCGGTGATGACCGTGGTGTCTTCCCGCGCGGCGAGCAGGCCGTCCTTGTGCACCTGCGGCGCACCGCTCTCGGGGCAGGGAATGAAGGCGGTGCCGAGCTGGGCCGCCTGCGCGCCGAGAGCGAGTGCGGCCGCGATGCCGGCGCCGTCCATGATCCCGCCCGCCGCAACGACCGGCGTTTTCACGCGGCACACGATCATACGAACCAGGGCGAGAGTGCCCGTCATGGATTCGTAGGGATTGCGCAGGTAGCTGCCGCGGTGGCCGCCCGCCTCCGCGCCTTGCGCGACGATGAAGTCCACCCCGAGCGCCTCGAGCCGCTCGGCTTCCGCCACGCAATTCGCGCTGCCGCCGACCTTGATGCCCTGTGACTGGAACCGGCGCACTCGCTCCGCCGGCAGGTCGCCGAGGTGGCTGCTGAATACGGCGGGGCGGATGGCTTCGATCGCGCGCAACTGCGCTTCCAGGTCCGGGGCGTACGGCGCGCGCACCGGCTCGGGGGCAGGCAGGCCGAGCGACTGGTAGTAGCCGGCGACGGCATCGAGCGCCCCGCGTTGCGCCGCCGCGTCCACTGCCGGGGGCTGCGAGACGACGAACAGGTTCACGTTGAACGGCAGATCGGTTTGCGCGCGCACGGCCTCGGCGTCGCGCTGCATCGCCTCGGGCTGGGAATAGGCGGCGCCGAGCGATCCGAGTCCCCCGGCCTTGCAGACCGCGGCCGCCATTTCCGGCGTGGCCGCGCTCGCCATGGGCGCCTGAATGATCGGGAGGCGGATCCCGAGCCGGTCGCAGAGGGGGGTCTGTAATCTGTTCATGATTCAGTAAGTTATCTCATCAGTTAGCGATCACTTCACGTATTGCCTATCTCGTTTCATCAAACGACTCACGCCCGATCAGCCAGCGTCGAATCCTGAAGTCCCAGCTTTGGCATTTGGTCTCGGCCGCCGCTGAAGCGGCTTAACATGCGCAATTCGCATGTTAGCCTCGCCCAAATCGCGGCGGGCTACTCGGTCTGTCCTAGCGCGTCTCATCGAATAGCTCTCGACCAATCAGCCACCGCCGGATCTCCGACGTGCCCGCCCCGATCTCATACAGCTTGGCGTCGCGCAGCAAGCGGCCGGTGGGCGCATCGTTGATGTAACCCGTGCCGCCCAGGCACTGTATCGCTTCGAGCGCCATCCACGTTGCACGCTCCGCCGCATACAGTATGGCCCCGGCCGCATCCTTGCGGGTGACTTCGTTGCGGTCGCACGCGCGCGCCACCGCGTAGACGTAGGCTCGGCACGCGTTCAGCGTGACGTACATATCGGCGAGCTTGCCCTGCATCAGCTGGAATTCGCCGATCGGCCGATCGAACTGCTTGCGCTCATGGAGGTAGGGCAGCACGGCGTCGAGGCACGCCTGCATGATCCCGACCGGGCCGCCGGCGAGCACCGCCCGCTCGTAGTCCAGGCCGCTCATCAGCACTTCGACGCCCTTGCCCACGGCGCCCAGCACGTTTTCCTCCGGCACCTCGCAATCCTCGAACACCAGCTCCGAGGTGTTCGATCCGCGCATGCCGAGCTTGTCGAGCTTCTGCGCGGTGGAAAAACCCTTCCATTCCTTTTCCACGATGAAGGCTGTGATGCCGCGCGCCCCGGCCGCCGCATCGGTCTTCGCGTAGACCACCAGCACGTCGGCGTCGGGTCCGTTGGTGATCCACATCTTGGTGCCGTTCAAGACATAACGGCTGCCCCGTTTCTCCGCGCGCAGCTTCATGCCGACCACGTCCGAACCGGCGGAATGCTCGCTCATCGCGAGCGCGCCCACGTGCTCGCCGCTCACGAGCCCTGACAGATAGCGCCTCTTTTGAGCCGCGGAACCGTTGCGCCGGATCTGGTTGACGCACAGGTTGGAGTGCGCGCCGTAGGAAAGCCCGACGGCGGCGGAGGCCCGGCTCACTTCCTCCATCGCGACCACGTGCGCGAGATAGCCCATGTTCGCGCCGCCGTACTCCTCCTCGACGGTGATGCCGAGCAGCCCCAGGTCTCCCAGCAGTGGCCACAGGTCGCGGGGAAACTCGTTGTCGCGGTCGATCCGGGCGGCGCGCGGCGCGATCGCTTCCGCGGCAAAATCCGCAACCGTGGCGCGCAGGATATCGAGGGTTTCGCCCAGCTCGAAGTTGAGGCCCTGGTACGACAAGTTCACCCCCGAATGCAAACTCGATGGAGACAGCGCGCTTACGCGGCAGCCGGGCCGGCTTCCGGCTTGCCCTTGAGGAGACGGCGGCACTGATTGGCGAAGAAATCGATCTCGTTCAGCATCACTTCGATGTCCTCCCGTTGCTGCTCCAGCAGCGCACGGCGCCGTTCCAGCCGTTCCAGAAACACCTCGAGCTGCCGTTGCTCGTCGCGCGACACGTCGTATAGCTCGAAGAGATCCCGGATCTCGGCCAGGCTGAATCCCAGGCGTTTGCCCCGCAGCGCAAGCTTAAGCCGGACCCGGTCCCGGTTGGAGAACACACGGTTTACACCTTCCCGTGCGGGGCTCAGCAAACCCTGGTCTTCGTAATAGCGTATGGTCCGGGTGGTGACCCCGAATTCCCTCGCGAGCTCGGAAATATTGAACTGGGGAATCATTGTGCTATGCAGCAAATCCTAGTAAGATGAAGTAGATGAAGAGCTTGTAGCCTAGCTTACGTTAACGTCAACGTCAACCTTACCGTCAATTGATGTCTTCCCGGCCACAACTCGATATCCAAGGCGAATTGCGGTATCCGTTCGAAGCGCACGCTTCGGGCACCACTCAAGAGATCGCCCCTGGCGTGCTATGGGTGCGCATGCCGCTTCCGTTTGCGCTCGACCATATCAATTTGTGGCTGGTGGCGGACGGCACGCACTGGACGATGGTTGATTGCGGTCTCGCGACGAACACGACCCGGTCTCTGTGGGAGGGCATCTTTGCGCGGGACCTCGGCGGGCGCGCGATCGGGCGCGTCATCGTGACCCACTACCATCCCGATCACATCGGACTGGCGGGCTGGTTGAGCGCGAAGTTGAACGTCGTCCCGTGGATGACCCGGGGCGAGTTTCTGACCGCCCACGCAGCCTGTCACAGCGTCGGCGGAACCGGTTACGCGCCGTTGCGCCATTTCTTTGCGCGGCACGGTCTGGCTCCCGCCCGCCTCGAGGCCGCCGGCGTGAAGGACGGCACCTACCGGCGCGGCGTGGAGCCGCTGCCCGAGACGTTTCGCCGCATCCGAAACGGCGATCGTATCGCCATCGGCGATCATTCGTGGCAGGTCATCGTCGGCTACGGGCATGCGCCCGAGCACGCGGCGCTCGCGAGCGGCGGCGCGGGCCTGTTGATAGCCGGCGACATGCTGCTGCCGCGCATTTCAACCAACGTCAGCGTATGGCCCGTCGAACCCGACGGTGACCCGCTCGGCGATTTCCTGGATTCGCTGGACCGGTTCGCCGGGCTGGATGCGGGCACCCTGGTGCTGCCGTCCCACGGGCTGCCGTTTCGGGGCATACCGACGCGCATCGGCCAGCTGAAGGCGCACCACGCCTCGCGCCTGGAGAAACTCGCGGCGGTTTGTGACGGCGAAAAGACTGCGGCAGAATTGATGCCGGCGCTCTTCCGCCGCGAGTTCACCGATTATCAATTGCTGTTCGCGATGGGCGAGACGATCGCGCACCTGAACCATCTCTGGCACAAGGGCGTCGTTCAGCGTATCGCCTGTCCGGATGGACTCTGGCGCTTCGTCCGCGCCGCCTGAAAGGACTCGTTCGTGGCCGTCACCGAGAAACCGACCCCTGTTCCCCCCAATCCGATCGAGCTCGCGCGGCTCTACGGGGACATTGCGCGCAAGAGCGGCGAGATGATGACCCGATTCATGCAGCGGCCGAGAAACGGCACGCGGCCGGGGGCCGACGAGATGGGCGTGGGCCAGGCCTTTTTCAGCGCGTGGATGAAGCTGCTGACCAACCCGGTGAAACTCGCCGAAATGCAGATGAAGCTCTGGCAGGACTATGCGACCCTGTGGCAGAGTTCGATGCGGAAGCTCTTCTGGCAGCCCGCGCAGCCGGCGATCGAGCCGGCGAAAGGCGACCGCCGCTTCAGGCACGAGGACTGGCAGCAGCTCTTCCCGTTCGACTACATCAAGCAGTCCTACCTGATCGCGGCCAGGCACCTCCACGGCACGCTCGGCCACGTCGCCGGGCTCGACGAGCAGACCGCAAAGAAGGTCGACTTCTACACCCGGCAGTACATCGACGCGCTGTCGCCCACGAATTTCGTTCTGACCAATCCCGAGGTGCTGCGCGAAACGGTGGCGAGCGGCGGCCAGAACCTGTTGAAGGGGCTGAACAACCTGCTCGACGATCTCGATCGTGGCGGCGGCAAGCTCCGCGTGAGCATGACCGACGAGAATGCCTTCCGGCTCGGGGAGAACATCGCCACCACGCCCGGCAAGGTGGTCTTTCAGAACGAACTCCTCCAGCTGATCCAGTACGCGCCGACGACGAAGCAGGTGTACCGGCGGCCGCTCCTCGTCGTCCCGCCGTGGATCAACAAGTACTACATCCTCGATCTCCGGGAGAGCAATTCCTTCGTCAAGTGGGCGGTGGGCGAGGGACACACGGTCTTCATCATCTCGTGGGTGAACCCGGACCAGGCGCTCGCGGGCAAGGGCTTCGACGACTATCTCACCGCGGGAACGCTGGCCGCGATGGACGCGGTGGAGGAGGCGACCGGCGAGCGGCAGTTGAACGTCATCGGCTACTGCCTCGGCGGCACGCTGGTCGCCGCCACGCTGGGCTACCTCGCCGCGAAGAAGAGCGATCGCGTGGCCGCGTGCACGTTTTTCGCGTCCTTCATCGATTTCGAGGAGGCCGGCGAGCTCGAAGTTTTCATAGACGAGCCGCAGGTGAAGGCACTCGAAAAGCGCATGGAGGAGCACGGCGGCTATCTCGAGGGCAGCGAGATGGCGACCACGTTCAACATGCTGCGCTCGAACGATCTCATCTGGTCGTTCGTGGTCAACAACTACCTGATGGGGCGCAATCCCTTCCCGTTCGACCTGCTCTACTGGAACTCCGACTCGACGCGCATGCCGGCGGCGATGCACAGCTTCTACCTGCGCAAGATGTACCTGCAGAACCTGCTAAGGGAGCCGGGCGGGATTATATTGAACGGCGTGCCTATCGACGTCTCGAAGGCCGGCATGCCGCTTTTCTTCGTCGGCACGGTGGAGGACCATATCGTGCCGTGGCGGACAGTCTATGCCGGGGCAGGGCTCTTTCCGGGACCGAAACGCTTCGTGCTCGCCGGCTCGGGGCACATCGCCGGTATCGTGAATCCACCGTCCGCGAACAAGTACCACTACTGGACGAACGACAAGCTCCCGGGCGATCCCGAGCAGTGGTTGAAGGGCGCGCGCCAGCAACCCGGATCGTGGTGGACGGATTGGGGACAATGGGTCGCGGGGCATGGCGGCGGCAAGGTGCCGGCGCGCGTGCCGGGCAAGGGCGGCTTGAAGGCGATCGAAGACGCGCCGGGTTCCTACGTGCGGGCGCGCGCGGACGTTAAGAACGCACCGAAGGTCGAACCGCGGAGACGCGAAGGCGCAGAGAAGGTCAAAGTCAAGTAGAGCTCAGCTCAAGAAACGGCGATACCGGCGTAAATGCGTATCGAAGGTAATGCGTTCCTGGTGACCGGCGGCGCCTCCGGACTCGGCGCCGCAACCGTGCGCCGGCTGGCGGCGGGCGGCGCGAACGTCGCGATCGTGGATATGCAGGAGCAAGCGGGCGCAAAGCTCGCCGGGGAAATCGGCCCGCGGGGAATCTTCGCCGCTGCCGACGTCACGAGCGAGGAGCAGGTAGCGGGGGCCATCGAGGCTGCGCGGAGTGCGTTCGGCGTCCTGCGCGGCGCGGTGAATTGCGCCGGCATCGCGACCGGCGAGCGCATCCTCGGCAGGAATGGCCCGCACCGGCTCGCGACGTTCCGCCGGGCTGTGGAGATCAATCTCGTCGGCACGTTCAACGTCCTGCGGCTCGCGGCGCAGGCGATCGCGGAGTGCGCGCCCGATCCCGAAGGCGAGCGCGGCGTCATCATCAACACTGCCTCCGTCGCTGCGTACGAAGGCCAGACCGGCCAGGCGGCATACGGCGCGTCGAAAGCGGGGGTCGCGGGCTTGACGCTGCCGGCCGCGCGCGAGCTCGCGCGGCTCGGCATCAGGGTGGTGGCGATCGCGCCGGGAATATTCGAAACACCCATGATGGCGGGCATGAGCGAAGAGGTGCAGGCGTCGCTCGCGGCGCAGGTGCCTTTTCCCTCGCGGCTTGGCCGGCCCGAGGAATACGCGGCGCTGGTCGAGCACATCGTCGGGAACGCGATGCTGAACGGGGAAGTGATCCGGCTCGATGGAGCGTTGCGCATGGCCGCCAAATAGGCCCCGAGCTGGAAGCTGGTAGCCGTCTCTCTCATGCACATTCCGGTGCACGCGTGCACCATGCAGGAACACACGCGCATTCTTCGTTTCTTTCCGCAACGCAGCATGGAATCCACGTAGTCGAGGGGACTATAATTTCCCTCCCCGGGGCGCCGCCTGGCTGAGCCAATCGTCGCCTGAATTGGCTTCAAATTGGATCTCACTTAAGGATCTTGTTCGCGGCGAAGTCGGAACAAAATCCTCACCGAAGGTGCACCATGGACATGCGAGACATACAGCCCGACGTCGATCCGCAGGAAACACGGGAGTGGCTCGAGGCGCTCGATTCTGTGCTGGAGCGCGAAGGGCCGGCGCGCGCGAATTTTCTGCTGGAAAGGCTGGTCGAGAAGGCCCGCCAGTCCGGGGCCTACATTCCGTACAACGCCAACACCGCCTATCTCAACACGATCCCGTTCTCGCAGGAGCAGCGTTCCCCCGGCGACGCGGAGCTCGAGCACAAGCTCCGCTCGCTCGTGCGCTGGAACGCGATGGCGATGGTGGTGCGTGCGAACAAGGAGTCTTCCGAGCTGGGCGGGCACATCGCGAGCTTCGCTTCGGCAGCCACGCTGTATGACGTCGGGTTCAACCACTTCTTCCGCGCCGCCAACGAAAGCTTCGGCGGAGACCTCGTCTACTTCCAGGGCCATTCCGCTCCCGGCATCTACGCGCGCGCCTATCTCGAGGGACGCATCAGCGAGGAGCAGCTGAATAATTTCCGCCAGGAGGTGGGCGGCAAAGGGCTTTCCTCCTATCCGCACCCGTGGCTCATGCCCGACTTCTGGCAGTTCCCGACGGTATCCATGGGGCTCGGACCGATCATGGCGATCTACCAGGCGCGCTTCATGCGCTACCTCAAGGACCGCGCGCATCTCGCGCCCGAGGGACGCAAGGTCTGGGCGTTCATGGGCGACGGCGAGATGGACGAGCCCGAATCCCTGGGCGCGATCTCGCTCGCCGCCCGCGAGAAGCTCGACAACCTCATCTTCGTCGTCAACTGCAACCTGCAGCGGCTCGACGGCCCGGTGCGCGGCAACGGCAAGATCATCCAGGAGCTGGAGGCGGAATTCCGCGGCGCGGGCTGGAACGTGATCAAGGTGATCTGGGGCTCGTACTGGGATCCGCTCATCATGCGCGACACGAAGGGCCTGCTGCTGAAGCGCATGGAAGAGGCGGTCGACGGAGAGTACCAGGCGTTCAAGTCCCACGACGGGGCTTTCGTGCGCAAGCATTTCTTCGGCAAGTACCCGGAGCTGCTCGAGATGGTCGCGCACATGCCCGACGATGAGATCTGGCGGTTGAACCGCGGCGGACACGACCCGCACAAGATCTATGCCGCGTACGCGGCCGCGATGAAGCACCAGGGACAGCCGACGGTGATACTCGCCAAGACCATCAAGGGCTACGGCATGGGCGAGGCCGGCGAAGGCCAGAACATCACCCATCAGCAGAAGAAGATGGGCACCTCCAACATCAAGGCCTTCCGCGACCGCTTCGGCGTGGATATCCCGGACGAAAAGCTGGAGGAAGTCCCGTTCATCAAGCCGCCCGACACGAGCCCCGAGATGAAATACCTGAAGGAGCGCGTGCAGGCGATGGGCGGCAGCCTGCCTGCGCGCCGGCGCAAGGCGCAATCGCTGGAGGTGCCGCCGCTCTCCGCCTTCGACCAGGTGCTGAAGGGCACCGACGGGCGCGAGATCTCCACCACCATGGCGTTCGTGCGCATATTGAACGCGATCATCCGCGACAAGGCGATCGGCAAGCTCGTCGTGCCCATCGTGCCGGACGAGTCGCGCACCTTCGGCATGGAAGGCATGTTCCGCCAGCTCGGCATCTATTCACACGTCGGGCAGCTTTACACGCCGCAGGACGCCGACCAGCTCATGTACTACAAGGAGGACAAGAACGGGCAGATCCTGCAGGAGGGCATTTGCGAGGCGGGCGGAATGTGCTCGTGGATCGCCGCGGCGACCTCGTACGCCATCCACGGCCATCCGATGATCCCGTTCTTCATCTACTACTCGATGTTCGGCTTCCAGCGCGTGGGCGATCTCGCATGGGCGGCAGGTGACATGCGCGCGCGGGGTTTCCTGCTGGGCGGCACTGCGGGGCGCACGACGCTGAACGGCGAGGGGCTGCAGCATGAGGACGGCCACAGCCACCTCTTCGCGTCCACCATTCCGAACTGCGTGTCGTACGATCCCACGTTCGCCTACGAGCTGGCGGTCATCATCCAGGACGGGCTGCGCCGCATGTACCGCGAGCAGGAGGACGTGTTCTATTACATCACGGTGATGAACGAGAACTACGTCCATCCCGCCATGCCGGAAGGCGTGGAAAGCGGGATTCTGCGCGGGATGTATCTCTACTCGAAGGGCGCCGCGGCCAGGAACCGGCTCAAGGTGCAGCTGCTCGGCAGCGGCACGATACTGCGTGAAGTCATCGCGGCCGCGGAGCTGCTGGAAAAGGACTTCGACGTTTCGGCCGACATCTGGAGCGTCACGAGCTTCAACGAGCTGCGGCGCGACGGCGTCGAGACGGCGCGCTGGAACACGCTGCACCCGGAGGCCGAGCCGCGGCGCTGCTACGTCGAGCAATGCCTGCGGGATCACGACGGGCCCGTCGTCGCGTCGACGGATTACATGAGGACCTATGCCGAGCAGATCCGGGCGTTCCTGCCCCAGCCCGCGCGCTACAACGTGCTGGGCACCGACGGTTTCGGCCGCTCGGACACGCGGCGGGCGCTGCGCCGCTTCTTCGAGGTGGACCGCCACTACGTTGCGGTCGCTGCGTTGAAGGCGCTGGCCGACCAGGAAGCGCTGCCGCAGAAGAAGGTCACCGAGGCGATCGTCAAATACGGCGTCGACCCGGAGAAGCCCAATCCTGTGCGCGTCTGAACAGCGTGACCAGTGACCGGTGACCAGTGACCGGTAACATCAGGCACGCAATGCCAAAATGAAGATTCTGCACGGGTTACGAGTCACGAGTCACGGGTCACATCTTCCGCGATGAGCGAAGTCATAGAAGTCAAGATCCCCGACATCGGGGACTTCAAGAACATCCCGGTGATCGAGGTGCTGGTGAAGCCGGGCGATTCCGTGAGCAAGGAGGACCCGCTCGTCTCGCTGGAATCCGACAAGGCGACGATGGAAGTTCCGTCGCCCGCGGCCGGCGTGGTGAAGGAGTTGAAGCTCAAGGTCGGCGACAAGGTTTCCGAAGGCACGGCAGTATTGACGCTGGCTACTTCCGACGGCGCCGGCGCGGCTCAGCCGGCCGCGGACAGCAAGCCAGCCCCGGCTGCGCCCGCTCCGCCATCGGCAAGGAAGGATCCCGCCGTTCCGCCGTCCGACAAGGGAAGGGCCGATGTCCCGCAACCTTCGGCCGACAGGGAGGCGCCGCGCAATCCCGCCGCGCTGTCGACCGTCAGTCGCGAGTCGTCATCCGCCGCGGGCTCCGTCGACGAAGAAGGCTTCGCGCACGCGCACGCGAGCCCCTCGGTACGCCGTTTCGCGCGCGAGCTGGGCGTGGATCTCGGTCGCGTCAAGGGCAGCGGCCCCAGCGACCGCATCCTCAAGGAGGACGTGCAGAATCATGTAAAGCACGAGCTTGCGCGCC
This sequence comes from Burkholderiales bacterium, assembly GCA_035649495.1. Classification (GTDB taxonomy): domain Bacteria; phylum Pseudomonadota; class Gammaproteobacteria; order Burkholderiales; family SG8-41; genus SG8-41. Next base: position 29,982 of record DASRJL010000099.1, read on the forward strand.
CGCGCGGCGCGGAAGGCGGCGGCGGCCTGGGCTTCAACCTGCCGCCCCTGCAGCCGGTGGATTTCGCGAAGTTCGGCCCGGTGGCGACGAAGCCCCTGTCGCGCATCAAGAAGCTTTCGGGCGCGTTCCTGCACCGCAACTGGCTCGCCATCCCCCACATCACGCAGCACGACGATGCCGATATCACCGAGCTGGAGGCGTTCCGCAAATCGCAGGCCGAGGAAGCGAAGAAGAGCGGCATCAAGTTCACGATGCTCGGATTCCTTCTCAAGGCGTCGGTGGTGGCGCTCAAGCAGTTCCCGGACTTCAATTCGTCGCTCTCGCCCGACGGAGAGAGCCTGATCGTGAAGAGCTACTACCACGTTGGCGTCGCGGTCGACACGCCGAACGGGCTCGTGGTGCCGGTCATTCGCGACGTCGACAAGAAGGGGCTCCTCGAGCTCGCGAAGGACCTGGGCGAAGTGAGCGAGCGCATGCGGGCGGGCAAGGTAGCGCCCGCCGACGTGCAGGGCGGCTGCTTCTCGATATCGAGCCTCGGCGGCATCGGCGGCACCCACTTCACGCCGATCATCAACGCGCCCGAGGTGGCGATACTGGGCGTCGGCAAGTCGGTGATGAAGCCGGTCTGGAACGGCAACGAGTTCCAGCCACGGCTGATGCTGCCGTTGTCGCTCTCCTACGACCACCGCGTCATCGACGGCGCACAGGGCGCGCGCTTCATCTCGTTCCTCGCCGGCGTGCTGTCGGATATACGAAGGCTCGTCCTGTGATCCATCAGGCGTCAGGCGTCAGGCGTCAGGCGTCCCTGCAGCGATTCATCAGGTTTTCGCTTCACGCTTCACGCTTCGCGCTTCACCGGGGCCGTTGAGCCGTGGCCACGGCCCCAGTTGGCATCCTGGGCGGCACCTTCGACCCGATACACCTGGGTCACCTGCGCCTCGCGGAAGAGGTGGCGCAGACGCTGCGACTTTCCGAGGTGCGGTTCGTGCCCAGCGGCACACCGCCGCATCGCGCCGCGCCGCGCACGCCGACCGCGCACCGGCTGGCCATGGTGCGGCTGGCGGCGTCGGGGAACGCGCTGTTCAAGGTGGACGAGCGGGAGGTGCGGCGAGCGGGGCCGGCCTACACCTTCGACACGCTGACCGAGATGCGCGCCGAGGCGGGAGCGGATCTTCCGCTGGTGCTGCTGGTCGGCGCCGACGCGTTTCTCGATTTTGCCGCATGGCACCGCTGGCACGAGGTGTTCGGGCTTGCGCACATCGCGGTCGCGCACCGCCCGGGCTTTCCCGTCGAGCGCTGGCGCGAGGCGATGCCGCAGCCGCTGGCGCGCGAATACGCCGCGCGGCTCATGCGGCAGCCGCTGGCGGTGCACCTGGCGCCCGCCGGGGGCATCGTGGTGATACCGTTCACGGCGCTCGATATTTCGGCTACCGCGATACGCGAGCTCGTGCGCACCGGCGGCAGCCCGCGTTATTTGCTCCCCGATCCGGTTCTCGATTATATTCGGACCGAAGCTTTGTACACCGGAGGATGATGAGAGCTGGCAAGCTGCTGAACGCCACCGTCGCGGCGCTCGAGGACATCAAGGCGCGCGATATCGTGGTGCTGGACGTGAGGCGCCTCACGGCGCTGTTCGACAGGGTCGTTATCGCCAGCGCGGATTCCGCCCGGCAGGGAAGAGCGCTTTCCGACAACCTCCAGGGAAAGCTGAAGGCGCTGGGGGCGAAGATCTACGGCGTGGAGGGCGAGCAGACGGGAGAGTGGATACTGGTGGACCTGGGCGAGATCGTCGTCCACATCATGCAGCCCGCCATCCGCAGGTACTACAACCTCGAAGAGTTGTGGTCGCCAGCGCCCAAGGCGCGCCGGCGCAAGGCGCGCGTCGCTACCCCCTGAAAACGCTCCTGGCCACAGATGAAGCTGCTCGTCGTGGCGGTGGGCACGCGCATGCCGGTGTGGGTGGACGCCGGGTTCGGCGAGTACGCGCGGCGCATGCCGCGCGACGCGCGCCTCGAGCTCGCGGAGGTCAAAGCGGAAAGCCGCGGCGCCGGCCGCGCAGTCGAGCGCCTGCTCGAAGCCGAGGAGAAGCGCATACTCGCGGCCATCCCCGCCGGAAGTCTCAGGATAACGCTGGACGAGCGCGGCACGCTGCTCGCGACGGCGGAACTCGCGAGCCGGATCGAGCGCTGGCGTCACACCGGGTCCGACCTCGCATTCATCATCGGAGGCCCGGACGGCCTCGCGGAACGCCTTAAGCGCGCCGCGGCCTTCAAGTGGTCTCTCACACCGCTTACACTCCCGCACGGGCTGGCGCGCGTGGTGCTCGCCGAGCAGCTTTATAGAGCCGTGTCGATACTGCACAATCACCCGTACCATAGGGACTAGGGACCAGGGATGCCCCCTTCACCGAACCCCATCACGCAGTCGCGGTTGACCGGCGGCGACAACCGCATCTACCTCGCCTCCCGCAGCCCGCGCCGGCGCGAGCTGCTGAAGCAGATCGGCGTCAGCTTCGAATCGCTGCTGGTGCGCGAGGACCTGCGGCGCGGCGTGGACGTGGACGAGACACCGCTGCCGGAGGAGTCCGCCGGCATCTACGTGCTGCGCATCGCGCGCGCCAAGGTCGCGATCGCGCTGCAGCAGATCGCGCAGCGGGCGCTGCCCCAGAAGCCGGTGCTCGCCGCGGACACGACGATCGTGTTCGACGACCGTATCATCGGCAAGCCCGAAGACGGCCAGGATGCGGTGCGGATGCTGCGCTCCCTCTCGGGCCGCGAGCACCAGGTGTTGACGGCGGTGGCGCTTGCGCTCAGGGAGCAGGTCGAGACGCAGATCTCCGTATCCAGCGTGTGGTTTCGCGAGCTCGACGACGCCGAGATCCGGCGCTACGTCGCGAGCGGCGAGCCGCTCGACAAGGCCGGCGCCTACGCGATCCAGGGGCGCGGGGCGGCGTTCGTCACCCGGATCGAGGGAAGCTATTCGGGCATCATGGGATTGCCGCTGGCGGAAACCGCGGACCTGCTGCAGCGGTTCAGCATTCCTGTCCTGTAGCAGCAGCCATGGCGGTCACCGAAGAAATCCTCATCAACGTCACGCCGCAGGAAACGCGGGTCGCGGTGATCGAGCAGGGCGTGACGCAGGAAGTCCACGTCGAGCGCGCCTCCGCGCGCGGGATGGTCGGAAACATCTACATGGGGCGCGTGATCCGCGTGCTGCCCGGAATGCAGTCGGCCTTTATCGACATCGGCGGGGAGCGCGCTGCCTTCCTGCACGTGCACGACATCTGGGCGAACCGCAACGGGACCGACGCTTCGCGCCCGATCGAACGGCTGCTCGCCGAGGGGCAGAATCTGGTCGTGCAGGTCGTGAAGGACCCGATCGGGACCAAGGGCGCGCGGCTTTCGACGCAGATCAGCATCGCCGGGCGCTTCCTGGTGCACCTGCCGCAGGACTCCCACATCGGCATCTCCCAACGCATCGAGGACGAGGAGGAGCGCGCGCACCTGCGCGAGAAGCTGCAGCTGCTGCTGCCGCCGGAAGAGAAGGGAGGATTCATCATCCGCACGATGGCCGAGGCCGCTTCCGACCGGGAGCTCTCCATCGACGTCGAGTACCTGCGCAAGCTGTGGCGCGGCATCCAGGAGAAGGCCGCGGGCTCCGGCGCGCTCACGCTGCTCTACCAGGACCTCGATCTTGCCCAGCGCGTGCTGCGCGATTTCGTGCACGAGGAGACCGCGCGCATCATGGTCGATTCGCGCGAGACCCACGAGCGGATGCTGGCGTTCGCCGGGGAGTTCACGCCGAACGTGGCCGAGCGCGTCCAGCACTACCAGGGCGAGCGGCCGCTCTTCGACCTGTACGGCGTCGAGGACGAGATCGAGAGGTCGCTGGCGGGCCGGGTCGATCTCAAGTCCGGCGGCTACCTCATCATCGACCAGACCGAGGCGCTCACCACGATAGACGTCAACACCGGCGGCTTCGTCGGGGGGCGCAGCTTCGACGAAACGATATTCAAGACCAATCTCGAGGCGGCGCAGGTGATCGCGCGCCAGCTGCGGGTGAGAAATCTCGGCGGCATCATCATCATCGATTTCATCGACATGCAGACCGAGGACCACAAGAACGCGGTCCTGAACGAGTTCCGCAAGGCGCTCGCGCGCGATCGCACGCGCATGACCGTGAACGGCTTTACGCAGCTGGGGCTGGTCGAAATGACGCGCAAGCGCACGCGCGAGTCCCTCGCTCACGTGCTGTGCGAGCCGTGCCCGACCTGCGCGGGCCGGGGCGAGCTGAAGACCGCGCAGACGATCTGCTACCAGATTCTGCGCGAGCTCCTGCGCGAGGCGCGGCAGTTCAGCGCGCGCGAATTCCGCATCTTCGCCGCGCAGCAGGTCATCGACATGTTCCTCGACGAGGAATCGCAGGCGCTTGCCATGCTCTCCGATTTCATCGGCAAGCCCGTCTCGCTCCAGGTCGAGACCGCCTACAACCAGGAGCAGTTCGACATTATCCTGATGTAGAACGCCGGAGCGCGGAGCAGGGGCCCCGGTTTCCGGGGATGCGACCGCGCAGGCGGAAAAGCGGCCGACATGAAGACTCCTGCACTTGCGATCCTCTGACAGAGGCCGCGGGAGCGTCTCAGATGAGGCGTGCCGGGATCGCCTGCCGGACCGCGCGCTAGCCAGAACGAAAACGCGGGCGTAAGCTATTTGTACCCACGCCACCGGCGTGAATAAAAGCTTCGGAGGACAGGAGCTTGCCGCGCGCAGGGCGGTAAACACGCGAGGAGGCAACGATGACACCGACAGCGCTGCGCAGCACCGTCTTCATACTCGCAGCAGGATTGGCGGATCTGCTGGCGTTCACGCACGATACCCATGCCGCGGACAAGTACCCCACCCGACCGATCCGCATCGTACAGGGATTCTCCGCGGGCGGCGTCAGCGATACGCTCGCGCGCATCGCCGGCGAAAAGCTCGGCGAGCGCCTCGGCCAGCCGGTCGTGGTCGAGGGGCGTTCGGGCGGCGGCGGCATCGTCGGCATGACGACGGTGGCCGAGGCGACACCCGACGGTTACACGCTGCTCCTCGGCCAGACGTCGATCACGATAGCCAACAGTCGCACGGACAAACCGCGCTTCGATCCGATGAAGGAGTTCGTGCCGGTCAGCATGTTCGGCACCGCACCGTCGATCCTGCTCGCGCATCCGTCGGCGCCAATCAAGTCCGTGAAGGACCTGATCGCCCTGGCGAAGGCGAAGCCGGGGACGGTGAACTGCGCGACCTCGGGCATAGGCACGACCAACGACCTGGGCGTTCACCTACTCAACTCCATGACGGGCGGCAAGATCGTGCCCGTGCCCTACAAGGGCTCGGGACCGTCGATGAACGCGGCGCTGGGCAACGAGACTCCGCTGAGCTTCGCGCCGCTCCTGCCCGCCATTCCCCATGTCCAGAACCGGCGGCTCGTGCCGCTGGGGATGAGCGGCCTGAAACGCAACCCCGTGCTTCCCGACGTGCCCGCGATCGCGGAGGAGGTTCCCGGCTACCAGGCGGACGGCTTTTTCGGCATCGTCGCCTCCCGCAAGGTGCCGAAGCCGATCATCGAGCGGCTGCACCGCGAGTTCAATGCCGTACTGGCGCTGCCGGAAATCCAGAAAAACTTTACGCGGCAGGGACTGGAAATCGAGATCATGACGATTCCCCAGTTCGCCGAATTCCTCGAGCGCGACGCGAAAAGGTGGTCCGAACTGGTGCGCAAGGCGGGGCTCGTTTTCTGAGCCCTCAGAGGAGCCGCATGATGTGCACCTCCGCGAACGCGATCGGGACCATCAGCAGGAGCTGGCAGGCGATGACGACGAAGAGCGGCGACAGGTCCACGTTGCCGATGGGCGGAACGAACCGCCGGAACACCCGCAGGAAGGGGCGCGACAGGCTGTTCAGAAGCGGCATCACCGGACTGTAAGGATTCATCCAGGTCAGCACGGCCTGCACGATGACCACGACCATCACGATGTAGATCAGGAGTTTTGCCAGCACCAGGGCGGCCATCAGGACGAGCGCGGCGAACGCAAGCCCTGCCTGGGGTCCGAACTGGTGGCCCTTGATCTGGAGCACGATGGCGAGCTCGATCAGCTGGAGGAGCCACGCCAGCGCCAGCGTCGCGAGGTCGAGTCCCCACAGCCCCGGAATCACGCGGCGCGCCGGCCGCACCATCCAGTCCGTGAGTGCGTTCAGGAAATCCGACAGGGGATTGCGCAGGGGCGCGCGCGCCCACTGCATGAAAAAGCGCAGCAGCAGCGCCACCGTGAACAGATCGAACGCGGTGTTGACCAGGAATATGAGTGCCGCGGAAACCAAGCGTTACTCCCTGCCCAACTCGTCACCCAGCTCGCGCGAGCGCTCCGCGGCGGCCCGCACGGCCCGGACGATCGCTTCCTTGACGCGGTCCGCCTCCAGAGCCTTCAGGGCGCGCTCGGTGGTGCCGCCCTTCGACGTTACCCGCTCCCGCAGCGTGGCGACAGGATCGCTGCTTCCGAGGGCGAGCCGCGCCGCGCCGGAAAAAGTCTCCATGGCGAGCTGGCGCGCGGTCTCCGCCGGCAGCCCGAGCTCCTTCGCGGCCTGCTCGAGCGCCTCGATGAAGTAGTAGACGTAGGCAGGGCCGCTGCCCGACACGGCGGTGATCGCGTCGAGCAGGTCCTCGCGTTCCACCCACACCGTCCTGCCGACTGCGCCGAGTATGGCTTCGGCGCGGGATCTCTCTTCCGTGCTGACACCATCCGAAGCATAGAGCGCCGAAATACCGGCGCGCACCAGGGCCGGCGTATTGGGCATCACACGCACTAGCCGCCGGTAGTCGCCCAGCCAGCGCCCGAGATCGGCAAGGCGGATGCCCGCTGCAATGGTAATGACGAGCTGGGACGCGAGCCGGGCGCGCAATCCCCGCGCTGTCTCGCGCATCTGCTGCGGCTTGACCGCGATCACGATGCAGTCCGCGACCGCAGCCACCGCATCCAGCGCTGCCCAGGTCGTCACGGCGAACTCGCGCTCCAGCCGCTCGCGCGCCGCGCCCGCGATCTCGACCACGCAGAGGTCCGCGGCAGGCCAGCCCTGAGCGAGCAGGCCGCCGATCATGGCGCTCGCCATGTTGCCGCCGCCGATAAAGGTTACTTTCATTGGAACTGCGTGACCCGTGACCAGTGACCCGTGACTCGAAACAGCATGGCCTCTATGTTATCAGTCGCGGCGGCGACGACCGGCACCGGTCACCAGTCACGAGTCACCGGTCACTTTTTCGCGATCCGAATATCGCGGTGCCCACACGCACCATCGTTGCACCTTCCAGTATTGCCGCTTCCATGTCGTCCGACATGCCCATGGACAGCGTGTCGAGCGCGAAACCACGGGCGTTCAAGCCGTCCTTCAGCTCCCGCAGCCGCGCAAACTGCCGCCGCCGGGACGCCGGATCGGCCGCCGGCTCCGGTATGGCCATCAGGCCGCGCAACCGCAGCCGGGGCAGCCGGGATATTGCCTCCGCCAGCGCCGCCTCGCTGCCGGGGGGTACGCCGGACTTGCTGGGCTCGCCGCTCACGTTGATCTGTATGCAGACCTCGAGCGGCGGCAAGCCGGCCGGGCGCGCCTCGTTCAGGCGTCCGGCTATCTTTTCGCGCTCGATCCCGTGCACCCATTGGAAGCATTCCGCGATGAGGCGCGTCTTGTTGCTCTGGATGGGGCCGATGAAGTGCCACAAGATCTCCAGATGGGACAGCTCTGTGGCTTTTTTCACGCCTTCCTGCGCCTGGTTCTCGCCAAACGACCGCTGCCCGCAGGCATGGGCCTCCGCGACCAGCGCCGCCGGAAAGGTCTTGCTGACCGCGACGAGCGCAACGTCATCGGGCGACCTTCCGGCTGCGCTGGCTGCGCGCGCGATGCGACCGTGCACGGCTTGCAAGTTGGCGGCGATTATGCCCATAATTTCCCGCGGCTGGACCGTCGAGGCATCGAACGAAAAATCAGGGCTCTGCCCATTGTTTCCTCACCTGAATTCTCTTTCTTTTTCTACGCTTTCCGGAAAGTAACATGGACATATCCGAGCTGCTAGCTTTCGTGGTCAAGAACAAGGCCTCCGACCTGCACCTGTCGGCCGGGCTGCCGCCGATGATCCGCGTGCACGGCGACGTGCGCCGGATCAATCTCCCCGCGCTGGAGCACAAGGACGTGCACGCCATGGTGTACGACATCATGAACGACGGCCAGCGCAAGTTCTACGAGGAAAACCTGGAGTGCGACTTCTCGTTCGCGATTCCCAACCTCGCGCGCTTCCGGGTGAACGCCTTCGTGCAGCAGCGCGGCGCCGCGGCGGTGATGCGGACCATTCCGTCCAAGATACTCTCGCTGGAGGATCTCAAGGCCCCCAAGATCTTCGCCGAGCTCGCCGACCAGCCGCGCGGCGTGGTGCTGGTGACGGGCCCGACCGGGTCCGGCAAATCGACGACGCTCGCGGCGATGGTCAATCACAAGAACGAGAACGAGTACGGGCACATCCTGACGGTGGAAGACCCGATCGAGTTCGTGCACGAATCCAAGAAGTGCCTGATCAATCAGCGCGAGGTCGGCCCGCACACGCTGTCGTTCAACAACGCTCTGCGCAGCGCGCTGCGCGAGGATCCGGACGTGATCCTGGTGGGCGAGATGCGCGACCTGGAAACCATCCGCCTGGCGATGACCGCGGCGGAAACCGGCCACCTGGTGTTCGGCACCCTGCACACCAGCTCCGCAGCGAAGACCATAGACCGCATCATCGACGTCTTCCCCGCCGAGGAAAAGGAAATGATGCGCGCGATGCTGTCGGAATCGCTGCGCGCGGTGATCTCCCAGACGCTGCTGAAGACCAAGGACGGCTCGAGCCGCGTGGCGGCGCACGAGATCATGGTCGGCACGCCCGCGATCAGAAACCTGATCCGCGAGGCCAAGGTGGCGCAGATGTATTCCGCGATTCAGACCGGACAGAACTACGGGATGCAGACGCTGGACCAGAACCTGCAGGACCTGGTCAGGCGCAACGTGGTCTCGATGGATGAGGCGCGGAGCAAGGCGGCGAACAAGGACAATTTCAAGGGGTAGGGAATGGAACGAGACCAGGCAGTCAAGTTCATGCACGACCTGCTGCGGGCGATGGTGTCCAAGAAGGCATCCGACCTGTTCATTACGGCCGGATTCCCGCCGGCGATCAAGCTCGACGGGAAGATGACGCCGGTCGCGAACCAGCCGCTTACGCCGCAGCACACCGCGGAGCTGACGCGCGCGATGATGAACGACAAGCAGGCGGGCGAGTTCGAGGCGACGAAGGAGTGCAATTTCGCGATCAATCCCGGCGGCATCGGCCGGTTTCGCGTGAACGCGTTCCTGCAGCAGGGCCGCATCGGCATGATCATGCGCACGATCACCACGGCGATACCGAAGATGGAGGACTTGCACCTGCCGCCGGTGCTGAAAGACGTCGTGATGACCAAACGCGGCCTCGTCATCCTGGTGGGCGGCACCGGGTCGGGCAAGTCCACGTCGCTGGCCGCCATGCTCGGCTACCGCAACGAGAACAGCTACGGCCACATCATCACCATCGAGGACCCCGTCGAGTACACGCACGAGCACAAGAACTGCGTCATCACGCAGCGCGAGGTGGGCGTGGACACCGACTCGTGGCACGCCGCGCTCAAGAACACGCTGCGCCAGGCGCCCGACGTGATCCTGATCGGCGAGATCCGCGACCGCGACACCATGGACTACGCGATCGCGTTCGCGGAGACCGGGCACCTGTGCATGGCGACGCTGCACGCGAACAGCGCCAACCAGGCGCTCGACCGCATCATCAACTTCTTCCCGGAGGAGCGCCGGCACCAGCTCCTCATGGACCTCTCGCTCAACATCCGCGCGCTGATCGCGCAGCGGCTGATCCCGAAAAAGGACGGCAAGGGGCGCTCCTGCGCGGTGGAGATCATGTTGAACTCCCCGCTGATCTCGGATCTCATCTTCAAGGGCGAGGTGCACGAGATCAAATCCATCATGTCGAAGTCGCGCGAGTTGGGCATGCAGACCTTCGACCAGCACCTGTTCGACCTCTACGAGCAGGGGATGATCAGCTACGAGGACGCGCTGCGCAACGCCGATTCGGTGAACGAGCTGCGGCTCATGATCAAGCTCCAGGGCAAGGAAGCCAAGGACAAGGACGTGATGACGGGGATCGAGCACCTCAATATCGTTTAATCCGGCACGTCCGTGCCGGATTAAATGCGCCGGTTCGAACGGACGGGAAACAAGGCGTCCGCCGTTCAACCGGCGCGGGACACAGGATAAAGGCGTCGGGATTCAACCGGCGCCTTTCTTGCGTACACAGCCTGTCGGCGTGCTCTGCGTTCATCGGCGGTTGCTCTGACCCCTACGTGCCGTGCCGCGCCTGGCTCCCTCCCGCCTTCGGCGGGTAGCGCAGCGCGGAGGTAACCGCCGAAGCGTCCATCTTGCCGAGGCGCACGAGCCGCGCCTCGATTGCCGCGCGGCTGCGGCTATGGGCGCGCGCCAGCTCGTCCACCGTCCTGCCCATGTCGAAGCTGTTTACGAGGCGCTGTTCCTCCTCGGACGTCCAGCGCGAGCCGGAGCCGGACTCGGGCATGGCCGGCCGCCGCTCCGCCGCGGGCGCAGCCGAGGTTGACGCAGATGAGGCCGGCGCGGCCTCACCGGCGCCTTCGACCGCGCGCATGGCTTCGAACAGCGCGCGCACCGTGTCGGGATGCTGGTACGGGCTGTCGGCGCCGAACTTCTCGCCCGTCGCGGGGTGTATGCCGTTCGCGAGCGCGTTCAGGATTCTCAACGTCTGTTCCTTGTTCATGGCTATCCTCCGTGTTTGAGTGATGCGGGCCGGATGCGGCCCGCGAGTACGCACCAACGCATCGGAGACGACGAAGGATGACGGCTAGTCCGAAGGTAATACCCGAGTGGCGGCGTCTCGGATGCAACGCTGTCATCCTGAGCGCGCGGCGCGCGTTGTACGATGCTGTATGGGATTAGTGAACGGCAGGATCGTCCTGAGAAATCCGCGCCTGCCGGGTCTGGCGGAGGCGGAGGTGGAAGTGCTTGTGGATACAGGTGCGGTGCATCTCTGCATACCGGAACCGGTGCGGGCGCTGCTGAAACTGGAACCAATGGACTCGAAGGAAGTAACGCTCGCCGACGGGCGCAGGACGCGCGTGCCTTACGTAGGGCCGATCGAGATCCTGTTCAGGAACCGCATCGGGTTTGCCGGCGCGCTGGTCATGGGCGATCAGGTCCTGCTCGGCGCGATTCCGATGGAGGACATGGACCTCGTCGTGATTCCGAAGACGCGCACGCTGGACGTCAATCCCGACAGCCCGGACATCGCCTCGACCATCGTCAAGGACGTAGAGGCCGTGTACGGCATCCGACGCTCCCCGGCCGGTGACACGTCAGGTATCAACAAGGAGTGGCTGATCAGGACGGCGCAGTGAAGAACGATGTCACTTTTTCTCGCGCCTCCGGCTTCCCGCCACCAGTTCGTACTTGAACAGCCGGCATTCGAACGCGCCGTTGTAGAGGGGTATCCGCCGTGACGCTGCGAGCCGGATCAACTTCGGCAACCGCAAGTCCGCGGTGAATATGTACGCGGTCCAGCCCGTAAAGCGCTGTTTCAGAACATCGCCCAGCTTCGGGTAGAAGGCGGCGAGGTCCTCGCCTTCTCCCGTGCGCTCCCCGTAGGGCGGATTCATCGCCATGATCCCGGCTGCCGCGGGCGGGCTCGCGTCGAGCATGCTCATCTGCTTCAACTGCACCGCGCCGGCGATTCCTGCGGCCTGAAGATTCTCCCGCGCGAGTCCGAGCGCGTTGCCGGATCGGTCGCTGCCATATATCTCGAGCGCGGTCGCGGGTTTCCCGCGCGCCCGCGCCTTGTCGCGCAGCGCGCCCCATGCTGTCGCATCGAAGTTATTCAGCTTTTCGAAGCCGAAGGTGCGGTTCGCCCCGGGCGCGATGTCGAGCGCCATCATGGCGGCCTCGACGAGGAACGTCCCGCTGCCGCACATGGGATCGAAGAAGGGCGTCGGCACCCCCCAGCCGGTCAGCTTGAGGATGCCCGCGGCGAGGTTCTCGCGCAGCGGCGCTTCACCTCTGACGGCGCGCCAGCCGCGCCGGAATAGCGGCGCGCCCGAGGTATCCAGGTAGAAGGTCGCCTCGTTCTGCGTCAGGAAAACGTGGATGCGAACGTCGGGCTCCTGGGTATCGACGTCCGGACGCTTGCCGTGCCCTTCGCGGAATACATCGCATACCGCGTCCTTTACCCGCAGCGTGACGAAGTCGAGGCTCTTGACCGGGGACTTGATTGCCGCCGTGTCGACGCGTATCGAGCGCTGCACATCGAAATGCCGCAGCCACCGCAGCCGGCGCGCGGCTTCGTATATGTCGTGCTCGCTCCGGTAGGGGGCGCTCCCGACCTGCCACAGGACCCGGCTCGCGACGCGGCTCTCCAGGTTGGCTGCGTAACAGAGAGCGAATTCACCGGCGAACGCGACCCCGCCGTCTACAGGTTTCGCCTCATGCGCGCCCAGCGCGGCAAGCTCGGCGGCGAGCACCTGCTCCAGGCCGCGGGGGCAGGTGGCGAAGAATCTCTCCATCAGCGACCAGTGACCGGTGACTGGTGACCGGAAAATGCGTTCAGCCGGCTACGCCAGCCTTGCTTGCAGTTGACTAGCTTACTGGTCACGGGTCACCGGTCACGCACTTCAAGCAAAGCTACCACTTCCACCTCCAGCCGCACGCTGCGATTGCGGTTTTCGACCAGCCGGGCCACGTGTGCCTGGAGCGCCGTGCCGCGATCGAGCTGGCGCGCGACCGCCGCATTGTCGGGGCGCGGCAGATAGCCGAGCTTGCGGCCCTGCCAGTCGATGCGAACGGCGTTCGGATCATACGGATTGTCCGGCTCGCGCACGAGTTCGAGCCGGTCTCCGGCCCTCACCTCCCGCCACACCTCGAGTGCTTCGTAGTGGCGGAAGCCGGCGAGGGGCGAACGCTGCACCACGATTGCCGCCTCGGCTGCAAGCAGGCAGGACGCCGCGCCCGCCCAGACGATTCCAGCGATCGCTTGCATGCACGAGTGGCGCACCATGCTTCCCTGAACGCTCGCGGGCGCACGTCGATGACAGGATCAGGCTCACGACTCCTATGCCTTTAGATCTAGAACGGCTTGACTACGGCCAGCACCACGATCGCGACCAGCACGACCACGGGGAACTCGTTGAACCAGCGATACCACACGTGACCGTGAACGTTGCGATCGTGCTTGAACTCAGCGAGGAGCTTGCCGCACCACAAGTGGTAGGCGATCAACACCGCCACCAGCGTCAGCTTGACGTGCAGCCAGACGCCGGTGATGCCGTAGCCCAGCCACAGCCACGCGCCGAACGCGATAGTCAGCACTGCGCCCGGCGCCATGATGCCGTAGTAGAGCTTGCGCTCCATGACCTTGAAGCGCTCGCGGCTCGCCGCGTCCTCCGCCAGGGTGTGGTACACGAAGAGGCGCGGCAGGTAGAAGAGCCCGGCGAACCAGGCCACCATGAAGACGATGTGGAAGGATTTGATCCAGAGCATATGCGGTGACCAGTGACCGGTGTCTAGTGCAGCAGCCTTCGGCGCAGCAGCACGATCGCGACGTAGAAGCTCACGATGGCATACGCCGCCAGCACGGCCAGGTGCAGCAGCACGTTCTCCGGCAGCGCCCCGTTCATGAGCGGGCGCACGAGCTCTACGGCATGCGTGAGCGGCAGCAGCTGCGCCGCCGCCTGTACCGGCGCGGGCAGCTGCGCGAGCGGAAAGAAGACGCCGCACCCGAGCATCATGGGCGTGATCGCCAGCGTAAAGTAGTACATGAAAAAATCGTAGCTCGGTGAGAGAGCCGTCATGATGAGCCCCATGCTCGAGAACGCCAGTCCCGTCAGGAACACCACGGGGATTACCCACAGGATGAGCGCCAGGCTCGTCAGCCCGAGTGCCGACGCAACCAGCATCACCGCGATGCCGGAGAGGAGGCTCTTGCTCGCCGCCCACACCGCTTCGCCGAGCACGACGTCGTCCAGCGTGACCGGCGCGTTCATGATCGCGTCCCAGGTCTTCTGAACGTGCATGCGTGAATACCCCGAATACATCGCCTCGAAGGACGCGCTCATCATGGTGCTCGAGCACACGATGCCCGCCGCGAGGAACCCGATGTAGGACATGCCGCCCACGTCGGTCAGCATTGCGCCCATGCCGTAGCCCAGGCCCAGCATGTAGATCATCGGGTCGGCGAGATTGCCGAGCATCGACGGGACGGCGAGCTTGCGCCACACCAGCGAATTGCGGCGCCAGACGTGGAGATGGCGTGAGCTGAAGGAGGGAAGGGCGAGGTTCTTGGAGGTCATGTCGTGCATTCGTCAAAAAAGTGACCCGTGACACGGGACACGTGACACGAGCCAAGTTCCACCTTCTGCAAGCGGGCAAGCCAGACAACATTGTGAAGAATACGAGTCACGGGTCACCAGTCACGAGTCACTCCTCAATCAGTCACGCAACTCCCGCCCCGTCAGCTTGAGAAACACGTCCTCGAGGTTGGCGTGCCGGTGCAGGTAGCGCACGTCGCGGCGGCGCTCGAGCTCGTGCACCAGCGGATCGGCGTCGCGCGCGTAGCAGAACACCGTTTCCCCGGACTTCTCGCAACGCTGGGAGAACGCCCTACCGAACGAGTCCGCCCAGCCCTCCGCCCCGTCACCGTAGACTTCGACCACCTGCGGCTCGATGTGACGCTCGACCAGCTCGCGCGGCGCTCCCCCGGCGATGATGCGTCCGTGGTCCATGATCGCGAGCCGGTGGCACAGTCGCTCCGCCTCGTCCATGAAATGGGTGGTCAGGAAGATCGTCTTGCCCTGACCGAGGAGCTGTCGCAGCCGCTCCCAGATGACGTGACGCGCCTGCGGGTCGAGGCCGGTCGTAGGCTCGTCCATGAAAATCAGATCCGGGTCGTTGATGAGCGCGCGGGCGAGCGTCAGGCGGCGCCGCATGCCGCCCGACAGCGCCTGGATGCGGGATTGGGCGCGCGACCCGAGGCCGGCGAATTCGAGCAGCCCGGGTATTCTGCCGCGGATTTCCGCGTCGGTCATGCCGAAATAGCGGCCGTAGACGAGCAGATTCTCCTCCGCGGTGAAATCGGGATCGAGAGTGTCCGCCTGCGGTACCACGCCCGTGCGCCGGCGCGCTTCGCGCGCCTGCTCCGGCACCGGGAAGGAAAGCACCTCGATGTTCCCGGCGTCCGGGTCGATCAGGCCCAGGCACAGGCGCAGCGTGGTCGTCTTGCCTGCCCCGTTCGGGCCGAGCAGGCCGAAGCATTCGCCGCGCCGCAACTCCAGGTCTATGCCGGCGACGACTTCCTGGTCGCCGTAGCGCTTGCGCAGCCCCGCTGCGCGCAACTGAACGACGGGTTGAGCCACTCGGTCCTATCGGGCGCCCGGGGTTGCGGGCGCTGCGGGCCCGAAATACCGGAGGATGAGATCCGACAACACGTTCAACCGGCCGTGGAAGAAATGCTCACCACCGGGCACGACGACCACCGGCAGGTTCTGCGGACGCGCCCAGTCGAGGACGGCGGACAGCGGGACGACATCGTCGTGCTCGCCGTGGATTACCAGCGTATCGGCGGGCACGGTCTCAGCCGGAAAGCGGTTCACCGCGGGGCCAACCAGCACCATGCGTCCGGGCGGAAGCTGCTTTGCGACCCGCGTTTGCACGAAGCTGCCGAACGAGAACCCGGCGAGGACGAGCGGCAGGTCGCCGTAGCTCCGGCCGAGATAAGCGGCAACCGCGAGCATGTCCCCGGTTTCGCCGAGCCCGGCATCGTGCACGCCCCCGGAGGCCCCGACGCCGCGGAAATTGGGCCGCGCGGCCACGTAGCCGAGCGCAAAGAACGCCTTGGCGAGCGTGGTTACCACCTTGTTGTCTTTGGTGCCCCCCTGCACCGGGTTGGGATGGGCGATCAGCGCAATCCCGCGACGCCCGCTCCCGGGGTCATTGATGTCCGTCTCGATCTTTCCCGCGGGTCCGTCGATCAGCACCCGGGCGAGCGATGCCGCCGGGGGAGGGCGGACATCAATCGGCATCCGCGCCTCGACGCGGCGTTACAGTGGCTTGGCCACTTCCTCGGGGAGGAGCAGACGCTCGACGACGCGGCCGTTGACGAGATGCTCGCTGATGATCTCGTCGATGTCCTCCTGGTCCACGTAGGTGTACCAGGTCTCCTCGGGATAGACGACGATCACGGGGCCCTGTGAGCAGCGGTCGAGGCAGCCGGCCATATTCACGCGGACCTTGCCGGGTCCGGACAGCTTGAGCTCTTTAATGCGGTCTTTCGCGTAGTCCCGTATCTTTACCGCGCCGTTGTCCGCGCAGCACTGCTTGCCGTTCGTGCGCTGGTTGCAGCAAAAAAAGACGTGCCGTTCGTAGTAGCTCATGAGATCCCTTCAGCCGGCTGATTCGAAAGACCGCAGCAATAGCGTACGTCCGCTGCGGAGCGGATTACCCAGGCAGCCCCGCAATTATACGATGCCGACCGCAATTCGCGGGACCCCCGAGGCGTCAGCGTTTGAGCGGTTCCTCCCTCCGGGGCTCGGTCAGGGCGAACCCCAGGTAAAGGATGGCGAGCAGCGGCCAGAGCTCCGACAGCGCCCGCACGATCCCGGAAAAGCTCAGATAGTGGCTGGCGCCCCCGGCGATCAGGCGGAGCGGTATGTTCTGATAGGGGTTGTCGGGAGCGAGGTTGATCGCGGCGGTCGCCGCCACTATGCACAGCGCGGCCACCGCGAGCCGGGCGCGGCCCGGCAGCCGCGCCAGCGCATAAATCGCCAGCCAGCCGCCGACCAGTCCGAAAGACACGCCGGGCGTCAGCCAGACCAGGGGGTGCGCCGCCTTGGCAAACACCGCGGCGGCGGCCTTGAGTGCGGCGCCCGCTCCGACCACGACGGCGATCACCGGCATGCGCCGCGCGGCCGGGCGCATCAGCGCCGTGAGGATCAACCCGAGCGCAACGAGATTCAGGAATACCACCGCCGCCTCGGTGGACAGGATGCGCTGCGGGGTGTGCACGAAGTAAACCGGCAACTCGAATACGCTGCGCACCTCGCCGGTGCCGAACAGATGCGCGACCGGATTCATCTGGGCAAGCAGCCACAGGCACACGATCACGAACCCGGCGTCGGCCGCCATGCCGCTCCGGAACAAGCGGTGCCGCCAGGCATACAGCCTTCGTCCCACCAGGCGCGTGGGTGCGAAAAGCGGCGCGGCCATCGCTCCGATCAGGCCGCCGCAGCTGTTCGTGAGCAGGTCCACGTTCGATGCGATCCGGGACGGCAGGAACATCTGCATTGCTTCCATGGCAAGGCTCACGCCCGTCGCGGCGAGCGCGGCGGCGAGCGCGCCCGGCGCGGCGCCGTAGCGGGCGCTCAATCCCGCGGACAGGAGGAAGCCCAGGGGAACGTAGGCCGCGACGTTTACCGCGATGTCCTCGAACGTGATATAGCGCGGCCACGGCGCGGTGAGAAAATGCAGGATCTCGTCGGGGGGCATACGCCACCCGCCGAACGGCTTCAGGCTTGCGTATACGACGACCAGCAGATAGGCGAGCGCGAGTATCCAGGCGAGGCGGATGGCGTGCACGGAGAATCCGGCGCGCCGCTCGTCGCGGCCCTCGCTCCGACTGCCTGCAGCCTCGTTCATCGCGTGCTCGGGTAGACTAGTGCCGCGACACCTTCATTTCGAAACGCCGCTGCGCAATGACAAGATGTCGCGAAACTAATGCGGTTCAATAGGAAATCAGTCAGGACGCGTGATGCAATTCTATGACATCTTCAACGGCGACGCCGACGGCATCTGCGCGCTGCAGCAGCTGCGCCTGGAGGAGCCGCGCGAAAGCATCCTCGTCACCGGTGTCAAGCGCGACATCCATCTGCTCGCGCGGGTCGAGGCGCGGCCGGGCGACGAGCTGACGGTCCTCGATATTTCGCTGGCCGCCAACGCGCGCGATCTCGAGCGGCTGCTGGCGGGCGGGGCGAGCTGTCGCTATTTCGATCACCACGCGCCCGGAACGATACCCCGGCATCCCAACCTGAGAGCCGTGATCGACACATCGCCCGATGTATGCACCAGTCTCCTCGTCGACCGCCATCTCGGCGGGCGCCGGCGACTGTGGGCGGTGGTCGCGGCATTCGGCGACAACCTGCAAGGTCCCGCCGCGCGCGCCGCGGCGCCGTTCGGGCTGGAGGAGAGCGATCTTGTCCGCCTGCGGGAGCTCGGGGAGGCGCTCAACTACAACGCCTACGGCGAAACGACCGACGATCTTCACTACCACCCCGCCGAGCTTTACGAGACGCTACGGCAGTACGCCGACCCGCGCGACTTCATCGGCAACGAGCCGGTCTTCGAGGTGCTGCGCGATGCCCGTCTCGACGATCTCGACTGCGCCCTGAGAGTGCGGCCTCAGCTGTCCACGGAGAAGTGCGCGGGTTTCGTTCTTCCGGACGCCGCGTGGAGCCGCCGCGTGCACGGGGCGCTCGGCAACCGGCTGGCCGAACGGGAACCCGGCCGCGCGCATGCGGTGCTGGTCGCGAAGCCGGACGGCTATCTCGTCAGCGTGAGGGCGCCGGTGGAACGCCCGCGCGGAGCGGATGTACTGTGCGCGAAATTCGAGACCGGGGGCGGCAGGGCCGGTGCGGCGGGGATCAACACGCTGCCCGAGGGTGAGCTCGAGCGCTTTCTCGCGGAGTTCGAGAAGGCGTTCAGCGCACAGTGAACTTCGGGGCAATTCCCCGCAGGATGTTCATCTCGATCACGATGAGCGCTGCAAGCCACAGGAGCGCGTCGTAGGCGTCGAACCATTCACCCTGCCACATCCAGATCATGGCAAGAACGCCCAATCCGGTGTAAAGCAGGCCCGCCGCGGCCGCGTAGGCCGTCCGATGATTAACGGCTATCGCGGGAAAACGGACCTGGGACTCGAGCACGATCACGATCGCGATCCAGAATCCAACGTTGATCGCATCGAGCCACTCCTGCTCGCGCACGTAACCGGCCGCTGCCGCGGCGACAGCAGCCGCAGCGACGAGGCGGCTGCCGCGGATAGCGCTGGCCGTCCATCCACCGTGCGCCCCCCAGCCGAAATCGGTTTCCATCTCGAACAGCAAGAGCAGCACCAGCCAGGCGACCGAGTCGAGACCCTCGGAAAGCGTGCCCGAGATGAGGTACGCCGCGGTATTGCACGCCAGGAGCGCGAACAGCCCTGCTTTGAACCACAAATAGGCCGGGCGATCGGCGGTGGGCACGTCGAGAGCGTTCCCTGTGGCTTACCGGTTTTCCGGGCTCGCGCGCGCAGCCGCGCCCTGCGGCAGCAGCGAACCCGCCACCATCCCTGCGGTGCTCGCGAGGAGTCCGCCGAGCTGCGGCGGCAGCAGCGCCCCGGCTGCGAATATTTCCAGGAAGACCCAGGTCCCGACGCCGAGGAAGAGCGCGGCGAGCGCACCCCGGGTCGTAGCGCGCCGCCAGAACAGCCCCGCGGCGAGCGGCACGAACGCGCCGACCAGGGTCACCTTGTAGGCGTTCTGAACCATCTCGTACATCGTGCTCTTCGAATTGAGCGCGAAGAGCAGCGCCCCGGCGGCGAACACCACCAGCACGACGCGCATCGTCGTCAGGAACCGCCGGTCGCTCATGCCCGGAGAGAAAGGCCGCAGCGCGTTCTCGGTGAACAGCGCGGCGGGCGCGAGCAGGGCGCCGCTCGCGGTGGAGAGGATCGCCGACAGCAGCGCCCCGAAAAACAGCGCCTGCGCCCACAGGGGCGTGCGGTTCAGGATCAGCTCGGGCAGTATCCGCTGCACCTCGCGCGCGTCCTCGGACTTGAAGAGCTCGGTCATGGCCGGATCGATCACTATCGCGGAATAGGCGATGAATATCGGCACGAAGGCGAAGCAGAAATAGACCAGGGCCCCGGTCAGCGTGCCCCACACCGCCGTCGACTCGTTGCGCGCGGAGGTCACGCGCTGGAACACGTCCTGCTGCGGGATCGAGCCCAGCGCAAGCGTCAGCCACGCGGCGGCGAACGCGAGCCATTCCTTCGTGCCGCCCTTCGGCCAGAACTCGAACTTGCCGGCCTCGGCGGCCGCCGCCACGACGCGACCGGCGCCGCCCGCCATGTCGCTCACGAGCCACGCGATAGCGGAGAGTCCGGCGATGATCACCACGGACTGGAAGAGATCCGTCACTGCGACCGACCACATGCCGCCCCAGACCGTGTACGCGAGCACGACCACCAGCCCGAGCACGATGCCCTCGTTGAGCGAGACGGCGCCCTGCGACAGCACCGAAATGGCCAGTCCCAGGGCGGTCAGCTGTGCGGAAGTCCAGCCCAGATAGGACGCGGTGATGGCGAGGCTCGTCAGGACCTCCACCGGCCTGCCGTAGCGCTTGCGATAGAAGTCGCCGATCGTGAGGAGATCCATGCGGTAGAACGCGCGCGCGAAAAACAGCGCTACGAACACCAGGCAGAAGGATGCGCCGAACGGGTCGGCGACGATACCGCCGAGGCCGTCCTTCGTGAAGGTGGCTGACACGGACAGCACGGTTTCCGCGCCGAACCAGGTCGCGAAGACCGTCGCCGCGTTGATGTAGAGCGGAAGACCGCGGCCTGCGACGACGTAATCCCTGGAGTTGTGCACGCGCCGCGCGGCCCACAGGCCGATCGCGACCGATACGAGAAGGTACAGGATTACCAGGGTGAGCAGGGTGGACACGACTCGTGTTAGGGATTAATGAACGAACAAAAGCCACGCGGCGATCACGACCAGAGCGGCCGCGATGACCGTCAAAAGACCGTTCTTCCGTCGTTCCAGGCGCAGCAGCTCCTCCCGCCCGGGATTCGTCTGCACCTCTGCCTGGCGCGCCAGCGCCTGGTGCAGCAGGCGCGGCAGCTGCGGCAGCGTTGCGCTCCAGTAGGGCGCTTCCTCGCGCAGGCGCTCGATGAAACCGCGCCACCCGATCTGCTCCGACATCCAGCGCTCGAGATAGGGCTTCGCGGTCTGCCACAGGTCGAGATCGGGATCGAGGTCGCGTCCCAGCCCCTCGATGTTGAGCAGAGTCTTCTGCAGCAGGACGAGCTGCGGCTGCACCTGGATGTTGAAGCGGCGCGAGGTCTGGAACAGCCGCAGCAGCACGCGCCCGAAGGAAATCTCCTTCAGCGGCTTGGCGAATATCGGCTCGCACACTGCGCGGATCGCCGACTCGAAGTCGTCGATGCGGGTATCGCGCGGCGCCCAGCCTGACTCGATGTGGACCTGCGCCACCCGCCGGTAGTCGCGCCGGAAGAACGCGAGGAAGTTCTGCGCCAGGTAGTGCTTGTCGACGTCGGTCAGGGTGCCCATGATGCCGAAATCGAGCGCGACGTAGCGGCCGTCGGGCATGACCAGGATGTTGCCGGGATGCATGTCGGCGTGAAAGAAGCCGTGGCGGAACACCTGCGTGAAAAAAATCTCGACGCCGGCCCGCGCGAGCCGCGGGATGTCGACCCCTTGCGCGCGCAGCGCGGCGACCCCGGAAACGGGCGTGCCGTGCATGCGCTGCATGACCATCACCTCGCTCGAGCAGTAGTCCCAGTAGATTTCGGGCACCAGCAGGAGCGGCGAGTCCCTGAAGTTGCGCCTGAGGAGACTCGCGTTGGACGCCTCCTGCAGGAGGTCGAGCTCGACATCGAGATGCTTTGAAAACTCGGCGACGACCTCGTGCGGGCGCAGGCGCTTGCCGTCGGCCCACGCGAACTCGATCAGGGTGGCCCCGGCGTCCAGCAGGGCGAGATCGTTGGCGATGACGGCGGAAATGCCGGGACGCAGCACCTTGACCGCGACGTCCGTGCCGTCGAGCAGCCGTGCGATGTGCACCTGCGCGACCGAGGCGCTGGCGATGGGCGTGCGGTCGAACTCCGCGAAGACGTCCGCGAGCGGCCTGGCGTAGGCGCGCTCGAGTAGCGCGACTGCCTGCCCGGCCGGAAACGGCGGGACCCGGTCCTGCAACTTCGCCAGTTCGTCGGCGATATCGGTCGGGAGCAGATCGCGCCGCGTGGAGAGCATCTGTCCGAACTTGACGAAGATGGGTCCGAGCGCTTCGAGGGCCCGGCGCAATCGCACCGCGCGCGGCTCGTTGAGGACGCGCCAGAAGAGAGCGGCATTGATGCACGTGCGCAGGCCCCGCACGCGCTCGTGGCCGAGAAAGAACTCGTCGAGCCCGTAGCGGAAGCCGACGGTGAGAATTTTCAGCAGCCGGAACAAGCGCATGGAACGATTCTAACCCGCGTCAAGACCGGACGCGTCCGCGCCGGCTTGACTCCGCGTGACCGAACGGACGACTTCGTCGCCGTTCATCACGCGGGGCTCAGCTATCGATCCACATGCGCCCCAGACCGGCACGACTCATAGACGCGGGCGAACATAGGGCCGAATCATGTTATCGAGGAGCTGCTTCTCCGACCCATGTGCTCCCTCGATTTTCCAGGTGATGAACTCCGCGAGGAGATCTGGAACCAACCGGGGCGTCACCGTCACCGTGCCGTCAACGACCTTCAGCTCCTG
The DNA here is from genome assembly GCA_035649495.1 of Burkholderiales bacterium. Taxonomy (GTDB): domain Bacteria; phylum Pseudomonadota; class Gammaproteobacteria; order Burkholderiales; family SG8-41; genus SG8-41. The sequence continues at coordinate 52,672 of DASRJL010000099.1, forward strand.
GAGCGTGGAGAACGTGCGCGAGAAAGCCCGCAAGTAGAAGTAGGTCCGTTCCCGCCGGGCCCATGCGGTTAGCGCGGACGCCGTGATCTTGTGCTCCATCTGGGCCGCAGCGGTGGCGGCGGGGCCTGACTCGATGCGGAAGTCATCCTTGGCGAACTGAATCCGATAGCGCTGCGGTCCATCGGGAAACACCACCTCGATGGCATAGCTCGCCGCGAGCTCGCGGAATGGGACCACCAGCTTCTCCGGGCCCCCGTAGGACGTGCGCAAGAAGGCTTCGAGGCCCGAGATCACCTTGGAAACCTCGGAGCGCAGTTGTTCACCGGAGTACTGGTCGGGATTGGTGTCTTTGAGTGCCGGGATTGCGACCGTGGGATCGAACCGCAGACGCCAGGTGTCGTCTTCCAGCGTCTGAGCGACCTCGGAGGCCCCGGCTCGGTGTTGAACAGTTCCGGCGTCGATCTCGAAAACGTCGCCAGGATTCGCGATGGCCGTGGCGCGGTTGGGCTCGAGGGTGCGCAGGTCCGCGACGAACTGTTCGCGCGAGATCGGAAAGAGGAAGGCATTGCACCACTCGATCTCACCGGCGAAGCGAAAGCCGGCCGACCCCGGCACGGTCAGCCCGGGCTTGATGCTCAAGACCGTGGCGAGATTCATCTGGTGCGCAGCGTGCGGGAAACCCGCCGACCGGTTCTCGAAGAATCCGAAGTTCTGGCTGGCGTGCATCGCGAACAGCAGGTCGATGCTGCCGACCGCCTGAAGCGAGTGACCGATGGTCTCGGGAGAGAGGACCGTGTCGACCTGATTCCAGAACGTGCCGCTCTTGTCCTTGAAGATGATGCCGAACTCGATGACGTTAGTGACGCTCGAGCGGGTGGTTAGCAACTCGTAGGTCTGAAGGACCAGCCGCTGCATCGGCTCGGTAGGGTGCACGTTCGCGAACCCGAGAGCCTGGAGCGCATATAGGATCGTCTTGTCGATCGGGCACAGGACGTGAACGCCGCGCGGGAGCTGGGCGAGCGACGGGATGTCGAAGTGATCCGGGTGCGCGTGCGAGATGATGATCAGATCGAGCGGAGGGAGTTTGTCGGCGCGAATCACTCGCTTCGGGCATGATATGACCGCCCCCTCCTCGAAGGGATCCTGGAGCACTGGATCCATCAGAATATTGGCGCCAGCCATCTCGACCAGCACGGTCGCGTGGCCCAGTAGCGTCACTCTCATCGGATCCCCCTCCCCGAGGCCGAAGAAGCGATCGAAAACGCCCAGCTCGACGCACAAAGATGCCGAAGCGACGCCCTTCTCTGGCCGAGGTAGGGCCCGCGCTTTTCGTTGGCAGGGTGCATGCTGACGAAAAGAAGTTTTTTGTTGAACCTCCCCCTGGCGCAATACTACCAAAAAGTAATGTTATTACCAAAAAGTCATTTTCCCATGCCGGCCCGACCTCGTACCGCAGGCGCTCGGGAAAACCCTCATCTCTTCATAGGGGTAGGGTGAGGCAGCGCGACGTTGCGCCCGTCCTTTTTGAACTCAGGACGGGACCGGTCGATCATCAGAATTTGGACTCGCCGGGCGGATCAACAGCATCTGGACTCGCTTCTCGAGGCGCGCGGCGTCATCGCGCAGCGCATCGACCTCGCGATTGAACTCCTCCAGCTCGCGCGCGGGGACGATCAACGGCTGCTCCTCGGTCCAGTACTCGGTGAACGAGCGCGCGACGCCTTCCGCAGACTGGCTGCCCCAGCGCCGGAAGACGCGGCCGGTTTCGACCATGCGATGGGCGGTGATGTCGCCGAACACCCGGCTCAAGTCCTCCTCGACGTCCCAGCGCAGGTTGCGGGCGAGCTGGTTGATGGTCGCCGCGAAATCGGTGTCGCCGGACGCGTCCACTTCCTGCCATGCCGATTCATCGCGCGCAGCGAGGCGCAGCATGAGGCCGGGCGTGAGCCTGAGCGTAACGGCGGCGACGGCATCGGTGCGGGCAGCGGACACCTCACCGCTGTCGAGCACCGTGAGCGAAAATCCTGCGGGGAAGAACTCGAAGCGCGCCGTTTTGCCGGCATGAGCCTTCAACTCCGCGCGTGCCCAGGCCGCCGCGCGCAGGAGATGGTTGGCGACCGCCGCCGCCACGGAATTCAGGAGGCGCGATTCAGGATTCAGGTCGGATGCCATCGTCCCGGACCGAAACGCGGCGGAAAAAAATCCCGGGTGAGCGCCCGGGATTTTCCATCATGGAACGAAAATGAGCCGAAGGTGAGAAGTATCGGTCAGCTCTGCTGTATCCCCGATACCACCCAGCCCGAGCGGCCGTTGACCGGCTTTTCGAGGTGCCAGATCTCGCTGAAGGCTTCCGGCTGGGCGTCCTGCTCGCGAATCATCCCGGTAAAGCGCACGCTGACGACGTACAGATCGCCTTCGGTGACCACGTTGATCACCTCGGCCTCGAGCGTTACGACCTCGGTTTTCTGCGGCGTCCCCCACTCGGAACGGAGGTTGGCTTCGATTTCGCGGTACATCTCGGGCGTCAGGACGTCCCGCATGGTCGACAGATCGCGCTTGTCGTTCGCCGCCTGCATATTGACGAAATTGAGCTTGGCCTGCCGGGCGAACGCCGCGGCGTCGAAGCCGGCCGGCCAGGCGGAAGCGGCAGCCGGGGCGGCCGCGCCGCCCACGGTGGCGGCAACGGACTGTGAGCCGGCGCCTCCCGGCAGCGCGGCGGGTGGGGCCACCGGCCCAGCCGTGTCTGCGCCCGCGCCCGCGTACTGCAGCGGCTGCTGCTGGTGCCCGGTTCTGCCGCGCATGAAGTAACGCACGGCGAATATCGCCGCGGCGACGAGCAACCCCACCATCAGCATGCCTGCGAGGGCGCCGCCCATTCCGTTGTTGAAAAAGAGCGAGGCCAGACCGGCGCCGATAGCGAGCCCGGCCAGGGGCCCGAGCCATTTGGACATCCCGGAGGGCTGTTGCGCCGGGGTCGCCGGAGCCGCCTGATTCTGCTGCTGCGCCGGGGCCTTGGGGGCGGCCTGCTGCTGGGTAACGTCGCTCCGCTGCTTGCCGACGTTGCCGCCGCCGCCGAAACGCCTGCTGGCCGCGTCGGCATCCACCACGACGAGGGCCAGGCTGAAGGCGGCGATGATGATGGAAAGGAATTTTTTCATTGAGTCCTCCTGTCGGTGTCCGGGGTGTTGAGGGTCGACCCCCCGTCGGCGCTAAACGTGCCGGCAGGAAGGATGCCCCTCCGTCCGGAACCGAGGAGATTATAACCCCTTTTCAGGGTTAACCCGGGGGGTCAGCGTACCGTGAAATTCGCCAGCTCGTAGACGAACCAGTCGTCCTTTACATAGCGTGGACCCCCACCCTCACTTCTTTCGACGCGTATGAACCCGGAATCGTTCGCGGCGATACCCGTGTAGCTGAAAATCACGGCCATGGCCTCGCGCTTGACCGCCCATTTCACCGACGGGGCGTACCAATCGATCTCGTGAATTTCGCTGTGACCGCGGCGCGTGTATTCCCAGTAACCGATGAAGACGCGCCGCTCGATCTTGAGCGCGTCGAACTCGCCAGCCGGAACCCTTACCCGTTCCCAGCCGAGCACCCTGCCTTCGATCCGTACCGGAAAGCGCCGGCCGTCCCTGGGATCGGTAGCGGTCGCTTCCGAGGTCCAGCGCTTGCCGGGAATGAGCGGGAACGAGAAGGCCTGATAGGCGGGGCTGTATTCGAATGTCTGCAGGTCGGTGGCCGGCCTTCTCAGCCAGTTCCAATCGCGATCGTAGACCTGTGAGCCGTCGCCCCGCTCCACCGTCCCGGCGACCTCGATGCGATCGCCCCCGACGCGGGTGACCTGGTGCCGCTGATCGTCGCGCGGCAGACCGGTGAAGCCGTCGCGCACCCGGTACGTCCAGCTATCCCCCGCGGCAATGCTGGGCGAGGGTACCGAAGCGGGCATGCCGGCGGGCGGCTCCTGCGACAAGGGGGCGGTAGCGCAGCCCCCGAGCGAGAGCGCAAGCAGGCAGCCCGAAAGAACGCTCGTACGGCTCAGGCGGGAAAGTCGATCTGTGATGGCAAGGATTTGAATCATCATGGTTTTCTCCTCCATTACCCCTGGTCCCGAGGGGAACCGCTGGACCCGCTGCCACACTGCGGTAAACACCGCGCACAGCTCCCGCATTCCCGCGGCACAGCCCTGTCGCCGCGGCTCAGAACTTGTATCCCCGGTGCAGCGCGACCACGCCCGCTGCAAGGTTGAAGTAGTCTACGCGCTCCAATCCCGCCTGCTCCATCATCGACTTCAGCTCGTCCTGCCCGGGATGCACGCGGATCGATTCGGCCAGATACCGGTAGGCCTCGGCATCGCGTGCGACCAGCCTGCCCAGCCGCGGCAGCACCTGGAACGAGTAGCCGTCGTAGAGCGGCGCCAGCGGCCGCCACACCCTGGAGAATTCCAGCACCAGCAGTCTGCCGCCGGGCCGCAGCACGCGATACATCTCGGCGAGCGCGGCATCCTTGCGGGTCATGTTGCGCAGACCGAAGGCGATGCTGACACAGTCGAAGCGATCGGACGGGAACGGCAGCCGCTCGCCGTCGCAGCGCACCACGGGAATGATCCGTCCCGCGTCGAGCAACCGGTCCCGTCCCGCCGCAAGCATGGTCGCGTTGATGTCGGTCAGTATCACCTCGCCCCGCGCTCCGACGCGCTCCGCGAACAACCGCGCAAGGTCTCCCGTGCCGCCGGCGATGTCGAGCACGCGCGCGCCGGGCGTCACGAAGCTCTGCGCCACCGCGAAGCGCTTCCACAGCCGGTGCAGCCCCGCCGACATGAGATCGTTCATCAGGTCGTAGCGGGAGGCGACCGAATCGAAAACGCCCGCGACGCGCCGCGACTTTTCGTCCTCGGGGATCTTCTGGTAGCCGAAGTCGGTGGTCTTGCTCATAGAACTGCGTGATTGGTGATTGGCGAATAGTGATTGGACCCGGGATCAACCGGCGCAACGCCTGCTTGCATGCGCTAACACCAATCGCCAATCACGAATCACCATTCACGCCTTTCCGCCGGCAGGTTCGCGGCTTGCCCCGGCCGCCGCCATGCGCTCGAGGTAATGCCGCCACATCTCCTCCTGCTTCAGGCCGTAGTCGTAGAGCAGCGTCCAGGAATAAATGCCCGTATCGTGCCCGTCGGAGAAGTAGAACTGCACGGCATAGTTGCCGACCGGCTCTACCCGGTCGATTCCGACATCCTTCTTGCCGGTCTGCAACACTTCCTGCCCCGGCCCGTGCCCGCGCACCTCGGCCGAGGGTGAATAGACCCGCAGGAACTCGCACGGCAGCCGGAAAGTCTTACCGTCCGCAAACGAGATCTCGAGCACGCGGGACGCCTGGTGCAGTTTAATCTCGGTCGGCTGGGGCGCGCTTGCGTGGGGACCGGGCATAAAGCTCCTGTCACAAGACTGTAACCGTTGATACATAATATCCCGCGCAATGTCTGCAACGATACTGGTGGTCGAAGACGAGCCGGCGATACAGGAGCTCATCTCGTGCAACCTCGAGCTCGCCGGGCACCAGGCCCTGCGCGCCGAGAACGCGGAGCAGGCGCTCGCGATGGTGCGCACGGCGCTGCCGGATCTGGTAGTGCTCGACTGGATGCTCCCCGGCATGAGCGGCATCGAGTTCGCGCGCAGGCTCCGCGCAGACCGGCGCACGCAGGACGTGCCGGTGATCATGCTCACCGCGCGTGCCGACGAGGCGGACAAGCTCGCCGGCCTGGAATGCGGCGCGGACGACTACCTGACGAAACCCTTCAGCCCCCGGGAATTGAATGCGCGCGTCAAGGCGGTCCTGCGCCGGCGTGCTCCGCAGGCGACCGACGATCTGGTGGAATCCAGCGGATTGAAGCTCGACCCCGTCAGCCACCGCGTGAGCGGAAACCAGCAGAACCTTGCGCTCGGCCCGACGGAGTTCCGCCTGCTGCACTTCTTCATGACCCATCCCGAACGCGTGTATTCGCGCGCCCAGCTGCTCGATCATGTCTGGGGCGACCACGTGTTCGTCGAGGAGCGCACCGTGGACGTGCACATTCGCAGGCTGCGCAAGGCGCTCGAGCCGACCCGCCACGACCGGCTGATCCAGACGGTGCGCAGTGCGGGATACCGGTTCTCCGCCAGTTCCTGATCTCCGTCGCGGGTGCGGGCGGCCGCGTGAGATAATCGGCGCGGCCCGTTGCGGCATCTCCCCATGAACAATGCCTGGGGCGCGCATCTGAACATCTTTCTCATACTCGTTGTTGCCTGCGCCATCGCGTGGGCTGCGGGCGGCGTCCAGGCGGCCCTGGTCGTCGCCGTGGTGGTGCTCGCGGCGCTGCTCCTGCACCACCTGCGGCATATCGCGCGCCTCGCCCGGTGGCTGCGCGACCCGGATCCCGAGACGGTGCCGCCGGGGCGCGGCCTGTGGGACGGCGTTTTCGGTGACCTCTACCGGATGCTGCGCCGCCAGCGCCAGAGCGAGTCGCAGCTGACCGCGTCGCTGGAGGATTTCCAGCAGGCGGGCGCGGCCATGCCCGACGGGCTCGTCATATTGAACGCCTCCGATCGCATCGAGTGGTGTAATCCCATGGCCGAGCGGCACTTCGGGCTCGACCGCGCGCGCGACGTCGGGCAGAGCATCACCTACATGGTGCGCCAGCCGCAGTTCCTCGATTACCTGCAGAGGCAGAACTACAGCGAGCCGCTGATCCTGCGGCAATCGCGAGGCGGCGACTACGTGCTGTCGGTGCAGCTCGTGCCCTACGGCAACCGGCAGACGCTCGTCATCAGCCGCGACGTCACCGATCTCGAGCGCGTGGAGACGATGCGCCGCGACTTCATCGCCAACGTGTCCCACGAGCTGCGCACTCCGCTTACCGTGCTGTGCGGCTTCCTCGAAACGATCTCGGATTCCGGCGTGAGCGACGGCGAGTTGCTGCGCCGTTCCCTGCCGCTCATGACGGAGCAGGCGCGGCGCATGCAGCGCCTGGTGGAAGACCTGCTGACGCTGTCCCGGCTCGAAAGCTCGCACAATCCGCCGCGCGAGGAGGAGATCGACGTGCCGGAGCTCGCGCGGGCGCTCTACAACGACGCGCTGGCGCTCTCCGCCGGACGCCACCGCGTGCTGCTCGACGTGGCGACGGGCGACTGGCTGCTCGGGGCCGAGGAGGAGCTGCGAAGCGCGTTCGGCAATCTCATCAGCAATGCGGTGCGCTATACCCCGGAACGCGGCGAGGTCGAGATCGCCTGGCGGCGCGACGGCGCCGAGGTGAGATTCAGCGTGCGGGACTCGGGAATAGGCATCGCCGCGCAGCACATTCCGCGGCTGACCGAGCGCTTCTACCGCGTGGACCGCAGCCGGTCGCGCGAGACCGGCGGCACGGGTCTGGGGCTTGCGATCGTGAAGCACGTGCTGAACCGCCATCAGGGACGGCTCGAGATCACCAGCGAGCCGGGACGCGGGAGCACGTTCTTGGCGGTATTTCCCCGGGAGCGGGTGATGGTGCGGGAAGCGCCCGCGGCGCTCGCCCACAGCGCTTGAAGACAGTGACCTGTGACCAGTGACCAGCGCTCGACGCGTGAATGCTGCGTATACAAGCAGCTGACTACCGGTCACGGGTCACCGGTCACCGGTCACGCAGTTACACGATGACAATCGTCCCGCGATCGTAGTCGCTGCCCTTCTCGAGCAGGTTGAGCAGCTTCGCGACCTGCTTGCGGTCGGTGTGAACCTCCACGAAGCGCCCGGTCTGGAACCAGCCTGCAGGGAGCACGAGCGTCGTGGGAGTGCTCGGAGCAGCCACTTCGGGAAGCAGCAGCGCCCGTTCGTAGCGCCCTCCACCCACCGGGCTGAAGTTGGACGGCCGCACGAGGACTGCCTGCGGCACGCCCGGCAGCAGGCGGACGCCGCAGCGCAGCCGGGCGTCCTCCTCCATCCTCAGCCACTGCACCACGCCCAGCTGAAAGTGCCGGCCGCCGGCACGGCGCAGCGTGAGCAGCTGGTTGTGGCTGATGCGCGCCTTGCCGTCGGGCGCGCGCTGTATGCAGGTGAAGCCGGAGCTGCTGTGGTTGACGGTCGCCCATTGCTCGAGAGCCGCCTCTCGTTCCTTGGCTCCCTTCTCCTTGTCCTGGGCGTGGGATGTCCGCGCGATGTAGCCGTAGGTATCCAGATCCTGCTTCTCGAGCGAGGTGAGGTCACCGGCCGGCCGCGTGCTCTCGCCGCCACCGAGCTGGATGTGCGAGGCGTTCAGCCCGAAACACACGTGGACCGGGTCCTCGCTCGCCGCCCGCTCCTCACTGCGCGCGCTGCCGGCGCGACACCACTGGACGTAGAGCAGCATCAGCAGGTTCTCGCAGCCGGGCTGGCGCGCGTCCTCGCCCAGGCCGAGCTGGAGCGGTGTCTGCCCCTGCTTCAGGAGATTGATGGTCTGCCGCAGCGTCTTGGAAAGCTGTTCCAGCTCGAGGTAGCGCAGGCCCGGGTTCGGTTGCAGGTCGGCCGCGAACGCCACCCCCTCGCCGCCGTTCAGGTCTACCGCGAGGAGCGGCAGCTGTCCCGACGGCGGCGCCTGCACCGCGAGCCCCACCAGCGTCGACCAGCGCTCGAGCCAGCGCTCGACGAACGACAGTTGCCGTGCCGCAAGCGAGTACGGATTCGCCAGGTGGGCGAGCAGCACCTGGACGTAGCATTCGGCGCAGCTCGAGTCCGGGTCGCGTTGCGCGAACGTGTCGTGCACGCGGATGCGCGCGAAGCCGTGCTGCTCGGCGAAGGAGTAGAGCTCGTGCAACGCGCGCCAGGCGATTGCAGGCGGCTGCCGGTAGGTGCGGCAGTGCTCGGCCAGCACCTCCCCGGCGAACCGCAGGCAGCGCATCGTCACGAGCGCCGCGTGCGGCGCGATCGCGAGGTCGCCTTCGCGATACGACTTCAGGCACTGCTGGTAGTTCTGGCTCATTCCGTTCCACAGCGCGAGCACGTTGTTCCAGACCATGCTCTCGCCCGGATCGAGCGGCACGCCTCTGCCGGCGTAGCGCTTGCCGGATTCGCTCTGGACGAAGTGGACGGAGTCCCTCATCGCCTCGAGGATTTTCAGGCGCTCCAGCGGCGCGATTTGCGAGGCGGCGAGACTGGCGAGCTGCGCCGTCAGCACCTGCTGCGTGAGCTGCACGTTGGTGAGCGTGAGTTGCTCCAGCCATTGCCTGCAACCCTCGCTGTTGGCGAACTGAAGCGGCGCGGACTGCGCCGCAAGCGGTTGTGTGCCGGTCATGAGATTCCCCGGATATGCTTCACGCGCGGGCCTTGGATGAATCCCCCGGAGGCGATGGCGCCGGCCCGGCGCGATTGTCGCGGCAGCTTCGCGGCTTTCTTACAGAGCCGTCCCGCTTGCCGCCCAATTGCGCACCGCTTCCGCAGACAGCTTATCCCAATTGGCTCAAGGATGTACGTGAATTAGTTCACCGTGCACTCAAAAATCAGGCAGAACCGGCGGAAATAGATCACGTTCACGTGGGATAGAGGCGCGTCCGCGCCCGAAGTTCCGCCGCCGCGGTAGCGCCCGCAGGATGGGGGACCCCTACCCGGTAGCCCGGTACTAAGCCGCGAGGGTTGCGATGATCCAGTAGCGCGCGCCCTTGCCGAGCGCGATGAACGCCAGGCTCAGCCACGGATCGAGTCGCAGCCATCCGGCCGCGACACACAGCGGATCCCCGATCACGGGCACCCACGAGAGCAGCAGCACCGGTGCGCCGTACTTCCGCACCGGCGCGAGGCCCTTCAACGGCTTTCCCTGGTGAACCTCGGGAATCGCGCGCCCTATCAGCCAGGACGACATCCCGCCCAGTGTATTCCCCGCCGTCGCGACTGCCACCGGGAGCCAGTACGCGGCGGGATGGAGCTTCAGCACCGCGTAAAGAACGGCCTCCGACCCGCCCGGCAACAGCGTTGCGGCGAGAAAACTGGAGGCGAACAAGGCCCACAGGCTGGCGTCTTCGCTCATGTGACGGTGAACGGTGAATCGTGAATGGTGAATCGTAAACCCGTGCGTACGAAACGATTTACCATTTACCATCCACCATTTACCATTGACGGTTCACCAGTCAGGAGAAACGAATGCAGCAGCGCAAACTCGGCAAGAACGGCCCGGCGGTGTCCGCACTGGGGCTCGGCTGCATGGGCATGTCGATCAGCTACGGCGAGCCGAACGACGAGGAATCGATCGCGACCATGCACCGCGCCATCGATCTCGGCGTCAACCTGTTCGTTACTTCCGACGCCTACGGCAACGGCGTCAACGAGGAGCTGGTTGCGAAAGCGATCAAGGGCCGGCGCAGCAAAGTACTCGTCGCGAGCAAGTTCGGCAATCTCGCGCTCGCCGGCCGGGGCGCAGACGGCGGCGCGCCGGCGTTGACCGGCGGTCATCCGGACTACGTGCCGCAGGCGTGCGACAGGAGCCTGAAGCGGCTCGGCGTGGACGAGATCGACATCTACGGCATGCACCGCATGGACAAGACGGTGCCGATCGAGGACACGGTAGGGGCCATGAAGCGCCTCGTCGAGCAGGGAAAAGTGCGCTACCTGCAGCTCTCGGAGGCCGGCGCGCAGACGATCCGGCGCGCGTGCAAGGTGCATCCCATAACCTGTATCGAGACCGAGTATTCGCTGTGGAGCCGCGACGTGGAGAACGAGATCCTGCCGGCGTGCCGCGAGCTCGGCATCGGCTTCATGGCGTACGCGCCGCTCGGCCGCGGTTTTCTCACGGCCACGATGAAGACGCTGGATGCGCTGCTGCCCAAGGATCGGCGCCGCGAGCACCCGCGCTTCAGCCCCGACAACATCGCCAGGAACGCCGGATTGCTGGAGCCGCTGGAGAGAATCGCGGCGGAGAGGAAATCGAAGCCGGCGCAGATCGCCATAGCATGGCTGCTCGCGCAGGGCGGGGACATCGTGCCGATACCGGGCACCAAGCGCCGCTCCTATCTTGAGCAGAATTGCGCCGCGGCGGACATCGCGCTCACGAAGGAAGAAACCGGCGGCCTGAGCAAGGCCTTCGCTCCCGACGTGGCCGCCGGGACCCGCTACCCGGAGAAGCAGCTCGCCGGGTTGGGAATCTAGGCGGTTCAGACGGGACCGCGCCCGACAAGACCGCGCCGATGACGGTGGACGCAACCCCGGCAGCCGCCGGCTCCCTGCTGATCAGATCACCCGCAACAAAGGGATGGGGACGATGTAGCGGCCACCCTGGGCGCGATACTCGGCGGTGTTCTTCACCATTTCATCCACGAAATTCCAGGCGAGGAGCAACAGGTAATTGGGCGGTGACGCCGCCAACCGGTCGCGGCTGACGATCGGGAGATGGTTGCCCGGATACAGTTTTCCCTGCTTGGCGGGGGTGTCGTCCACGACATAATCCAGAATTTCCTTCCCGATGCCGCAGTAATTGAGAAGCACATTGCCCTTGGCCGAAGCGCCATAGGCGGCGAGTTTTTTTCCTTGCGCCTTGAGGGAGTGCACAAACGTCGTGAGTTCCTCCTTCAACGTCGCCACGTGCGATGCGAACCGCAGATAGGTGGCCTCCTCGTGCAAACCCAGTTCCTCCTCCCATCCGAGGAGACGCTGCACCGTAGCGGAGGGCGCCGCGCCGCTTTCTGCGGGAAGCGCAGTGATGCGGATGGAGCCGCCGTGGATTTCGAATTCCTGCGCGTTTACGACCGCGAGGCCGTTCTCCTCGAGGGCGCGTTTGAGCGGGCGCAGGAGAAAATAGGAGAGATGCTCGTGGTAGGCCGTGTCGAACTCGGCGCGGTTCATGAAATTCACCATGTAGGGAACTTCAAAGACAAACGCGCCGGCGGACTGGATCAGGGACGCCACGGCACGGATGAACCCGTGGAGATCATCCACGTGTGCCAGTACATTGGTGGCGACTACCAGCCGGGCCGGACCATGTTCCTTCCGAATGCGGTCGGCCACCGCCTGTGACCAGAATTCATGGAGCGTCGGAATCCCTGCGTCATTGGCCAGCTTTGCGAGATTCACGGCGGGCTCCACGCCGAGCACCTTGCACCCGAGTTTCTGGAATTGCGAGGCGAGGCAGCCGTCGTTGCTCGCGATCTCGACCACGAAATCCTGCGCCGCAAGCGAGAGATCGCGTTTCAAGCTCGCGGCCATCTCCCCGCAATGATGCTGGAAGGTTTTCGAGACGGACGAATGGTAATCGTATTCGCTGTAGAGAATCCTCGGGTCCACCACCACGCTGAGCTGCGAGAGAGAGCAGGAGCGGCAAAAATGAATCTCGAGCGGAAAGCGGGGCTCGTCCCGACTGGCGGCCGCGGGATTCAGATAACGGTTCACGAGCGGCATGAGGCCGAGGTCGAGAAAGGGGACGAGCTCCTTTCCGCCGCACACGCGACAGGTGTTCTGTCGCCGGCTCATGTCGCCGTCCCGGCTCATGACGGGCGACCCAGGATGTAAGTGGCGAGGGCGACGCGCCACGAGGACATCTTCACACCGCGCGACGCGAGCTTCTCCGTCCCCAACACGCTGTTTCGGGGACGTCCGGCAAGCCGGGGCGTGCTGGAAACTTTCAACGGCTCGACCGCGCGCGTAACGCCGGCCAGGCGCAGGACTTCCCGTGAAAACTCGAACCACGAGCACGAGCCGGTGTTGGTTGCGTGAAACGTTCCCAGGGCTTCCCTTTCCAATAGCGGGCCGACGGCGTCGGCAAGCTCCGATGCGGACGTGGGCGTGCAGACGAGATCGTCGCGCACCATCAACGGCTCGCCGCGCCGGGCCTTGCCCAGGATCGTCTCCACGAAATTCAGTTTTCCACCCGGGCTGCGCGCATGCCCATAAATGCCGCAGGTGCGGAGGATGCAGTGACGGGGCTGAAGCAGGCGCACGGCCTGTTCGCCGGAAAGTTTCGATAGACCGTAGATGCTGAGCGGATGGGCTGGATCATCCTCGAGATACGGACGATCGAGTTTCCCGTCGAACACATAATCCGAGCTGAAATGGACGAGCAGGCAATCCATTTCGCGACAGGCCCGGGCGAGGTTCGCGACGGCGGCGGTATTGGTGGCGAATGCGGGAAACGGATCTTTTTCCGCCGCCTCTACCTGGTTGTACCCCGTGCAATTGATCACGGCGTGCGGATGGAATGGTTCCATCGCCGCGTGCAATGCCTGTTGGTCAGTGACTTCGAGATCGGCATGCGAAAGTCCCTTCACAGTCCACCCCGCGCGTGCGCCGCACACGCGCATGAGCTCGGTCCCCAGCTGTCCCGTCGCGCCAAGAATCAGGATTCGTTGCATGAACACACAGAATGACAGGCGAGGGAGAAGGGCCGTTAGGCAAACGTTTCTGCGTCCCGCAGCAGGACGCCGGCGCGATCCTTCGCAGTGAGCAGCGCGTCGCCCGTCAGCGGCCACTCGATACCGATTTCGGGATCGCTCCAGAGCACGCAGCGTTCGTGCTGGGGGGCGTAATAATCGCTGATCTCGTAGAGGATGTCCGCGGAATCGGACAGGACGAGAAATCCGTGCGCGAAGCCCTCCGGGATCCAGGCGAGGCGCCTGTTTTCCGCCGAGAGCGGCGTCCCCGTCCATCTGCCGAAGGCGGACGAGCTCCTGCGCAGATCGACTGCGACGTCGAACACTGCGCCCGCGACCACCCGCACCAGCTTGGCCTGCGGTCGGGCGATCTGGTAGTGCAGGCCGCGGAGCACGTTTTTCCGCGAGTGCGAGTGGTTGCTCTGCACGAAGCGCGGACTCAGCCCTGTACGTTCCTGGAAAACGCGCTGGTTGTAGCTTTCGAAGAAAAACCCGCGCGTGTCTTCGAACACCCGGGGTTCGAGCACGAGGACGCCGGGTAAAGTGGTCTCGATTACATGCATGAGCAAGAGAGTCGGTTGGAGCATAATAGGTTACCGACGCACTCGCCGCAAAACCAGTCCCTGCCAACCGATTCCAATTCATTGCCGGCGCTGCTCGAATCCGCGATGGCCCGGCAACGCGGCGGCGACCTCGCGGGCGCGGCGCGCCTGTATCTGCAGATTCTGCAGCGGGAGCCGCGACATTTCGAAGCGCTGCATTGCCTGGGCGTGGCGCGGGCGCAGGCCGGCGATCCCGCCGCAGCCGAGCGCCATCTGGCCGACGCTGTCGAGGTCGACCCGGGATCGGCGGAGGCCATGCTGCATCTTGCGCATGTCCGGATGACCCTCGGGCAGGCGCAGAACGCGCTGTCGGCCTACGAGCAGGCATTGACCCTGAGGCCGGAGTATCCCGAGGCGCTCTACGGCCACGGCAACGCGCTCGTTGCGCTCGCGCGCCACGCGGAAGCGGTGGAGAGCTACGACCGGGTGCTCGCGCTCGTTCCGAACCGTCCCGAGGCGTTGACCAATCGCGGCAATGCCCTGCACGACCTCGGGCGGTTCGACGAAGCCCTCGCCAGTTACGACCGCGCCCTGGCGCTCCTGCCCCAGGCGCCGCTGCTGCACAACAACCGCGGCAACACGCTGCGCGAACTCAAGCGCCACGCGGAAGCGCTGGCGAGCCTCGACCGCGCCCTCAGCCTCGATCCGCGGTACCTCGATGCGCGGGTCAATCGCGGCGCGGTCCTGCAGGACCTGAAGCGTCATACGGAGGCTCTCGCGGAATTCGACCGGGCGCTCGCGCTCAATCCGCGCGCGGCTGCTTTGCACAGCCTGCGTGCCGGCGCGTTGCACGACTTGAATCGCCACGCCGACGCGATCGCGGGTTACCAGCGCGCGCTGCAGATCGAGCCGGCAAATCCCGATATTCTGTACGACTACGCCGGCGTGCTGCGCGACCTCACGCGCTACGACGACGCGCTCGCGAGCCTGGATCGCGCGCTCGCGGCGAGGCCGGACTTTGTCAAGGCCATCAACAACCGCGTCCAGTGCCTGCGCGCGCTGCGCCGGCACGAGGAGGCGGTTGAGGCCATCACGCGCCTGCTGGCGCTGGCGCCCGGCTGGGACTACGCGCAGGGAGACCTGTTTCACTCGCGGGCGCATTGCTGCGACTGGGCGGACCATGCCCAGCGCGCGCAGCGGTTGATCCGGTCCGTCGCCAACGGCCGCAAGGCGGACACCCCGCTCGCCTTCCAGGCAGTCACGGACGCTGCCGCCGCGCAGCGCCGCTGCGCGGAGATCTATGCCACTGACAAGTATCCCGCGCGCGCACCGCTCTGGAGCGGCGTGCCCTACGCGCACGACAGGATCCGGGTGGCCTACGTGTCGGCGGATTTCCGCGAGCACCCGGTCTCGTATCTGATGGCCGGTGTGTTCGCGTGCCACGATCGCGGGCGATTCGAGGTCACCGGGATCTCGTTGCAGCCCGATGACGGCAGCCCGGCGAGCCGCAGCGTCAGGGCCGCGCTCGGCAATGTCGTGGACGTGTTCGGAAAAACCGACGCGGCGATCGCGGCGCTGCTGCACGAGATGGAAATCGACATCGCAGTGGACCTCATGGGCTATACACTCGGCGCCCGGACCGCCATATTCGCGCATCGTCCGGCGCCCGTTCAGGTGAGCTACCTCGGCTATGCAGGAACCTCCGGCACGCGCTACATGGACTACCTCATTGCCGACCGCATCGCCGTGCCGCCGGAGCGCCGCGCGCACTACTCGGAGCACATCGCCTGGATGCCGGACAGCTTCCAGGGCAATGGCGAGCGGCCGCGCATCGGGGCGACGAGGCCCGCACGGTCGGCGGCGGGATTGCCCGAGGCCGGATTTGTTTTCTGCTGCTTCAACAACAGCTACAAGATCACGCCTGCGCTGTTCGAGCGCTGGCTCGCCCTGCTGCAGGCCGCGACGGGCAGCGTGTTGTGGTTATATGCCGGCGATCCCGTGGTGCCGCGCAACCTGCGCGAGGAGGCGCGCCGCCGCGGCGTCGATCCGGCACGGCTCGTTTTCGCCGAGCGCCTGCCGTACGCGGAGTATCTGGCCCGCCTGCGCCTGGCGGACCTGTTCCTAGATACCCTGCCGTTCAATGCCGGGACCACGGCCAGCGATGCACTGTGGGCCGGCGTGCCGGTTCTGACCTGCCCGGGCGATGCTTTTGCCGCGCGGATGGCGGCGAGCCTGCTGACCGCCGTGGGCTTGCCGGAGCTCATTGCCGCGAATGCAGATGACTATTCGGCGCTCGCGCTGAAGCTGGCGACGACGCCAAGCGTGTTGGCAGAAGTGCGCGATCGGCTCTCGCGCAATCGCGCGGATTGCGCGCTGTTCGACACGCAGCGTTTTTGCCGGAACCTGGAATCCGCCTACCGGACGATGTGGGAGCGCTGCCGCCGCGGCGAAGCGCCCGCCGGCTTCGACGTCGAGCCGGGCTGATCAATCCCTGAGAGCGCCTAGGTCAATTCGACCGTCATTCGCTCCGTGGCGGGTATCCCCTTTTCCCCTCTGTGGGAAAGCCAGGATTGGGGGCCCAATGGATCTCCGCCTTCGCGGGGATGGCTTGTTCAGGAGTTCCACGGCGTTGGGCGAGGGCTTCGCCGCGTCCGGCGCGTTCCGCCATATCCTGCTGGAATTCGGGCGGCCCGTACGCGGACACCGCTTGCTGTTTGGTGTAACGGCCGTTCTCCACGACCTGTTCGGAGTGGAGGAGCATGCGGTTGTTCTCCTCGGCGAACTGCTGCAGCCATTGGAGCGCCCGCGGCGGAATTCTCCTGCCGACCGGCACCGCGACGTCCACCGGCAGTCCCCGCCACGTGTGCTGGTTGAACAGCACGATCACTTTCGAATTGCTGGGCTTCATCCACTCCGGCAGCGGGCTCCGGTCCATGCGCCAGCCGCAGATGAAATGCACGCAGGGATCGACCGGCCGGTTCCGGTAGTCGCTGCACCCGGCACCGGTGCTGTGAGGGCAGGGACGCCCCGGGAAAACCGGAGTGCCTTTTACCTGGATCTGGAGCCAGCCGTCGCAGCAGGCAGTGCACGGCTGACATTCGCGTGGGGCAGGACTTCGTGCCAAGGGGGTTTCCTGATAGCAGTTGCGATTCAATTCGCTGGCCACACAAGCACGCGAATCCGATTTGCGTTGGTTTCCTGTGCGCCGATCGATCTTAGCTATCGCGACGGGAGGAAACTCGTACGGATCAGTAAGTTGTACGTAAGGTTTCGCGCAGCCACGGAACCCGGGTGCACAACGAAGCCGAGTTGCCTCGCGCGTTTCCCGCGGTTCGCTCACCTCTGCCCGTTTTTGTGTCGGTCATCTCATTGATAATATGCGTTAATATCAGATGGTATGCCTCTGCAGCCGTCGTCTGGCTTCTGTTGCATGAGTGCAACAAAACGCTTGACGCAATAGGAAAAAACGCCCATTTCGATTGCCCCGGCGCGGGGCCGTCTGGCACACTACGTTCAACCTCGTGCATTGGAGGGGTCTCAGGGTAGTCGTAAACACGTGATGCGATTGCGCTGGTGCAACTAACTTCAAAGGAGATTGCAGGAATGAACAAGAAATTGATGGCGGTGGCAGTCGCGGGAGCGCTCGCTACTCCGATGGCTGCACTTGCGCAGACGAGCACGGTGCAGGTCTATGGCTTGGTGAACGTCGAATACGGCTTTGTCAACCAACCCGATATAAGCGCCACCACAGGCAGGTCCAACGTCGACGCGTTGAACTCCGGTGCGTCGCGACTCGGTTTCAGGGGAGAAGAGCAACTGGGCGGCGGGCTTTCCGCATGGTTCCAGTGCGAGACCGACTTCCGTTTCCTGGGCGGTAACACGGAGACGTCCGGCTCGTGGTGCGATCGCAACAGCGCGCTCGGCATGAAGGGCGCCTTCGGCAATATCTACATCGGCACCTGGGACGCGCCGATGAAGCGCGTGGCCGGCATAACCCGGATCACCAACGAGACGGGCTGGACCGGCTCGCAGTTGATGACCTTGTCGAACGCCGGCGCGTTCGGGGGCTGCTTTTCGCTGCGTAATCCGCACAGCGTCAACTACGACACGCCGAACTGGGGCGGTTTCTCGGCTAGCTTCCAGTACACGACGCTGCAGACGGCGCGCAACGCTCCCGGCAACGAGGCCAATCTTGCACCCGGGAACGCTCTTAACAACAATTCGGTCCCGACCCCGAAGGGCCGTAAAATGAGCCTCAGCGGCCAA
This sequence comes from Burkholderiales bacterium, assembly GCA_035649495.1. GTDB lineage: Bacteria > Pseudomonadota > Gammaproteobacteria > Burkholderiales > SG8-41 > SG8-41. The sequence goes on from DASRJL010000099.1 coordinate 70,817, forward strand.
TACGTCGGCGGGCCTTTTGCTGTCGTTGCCGCGTATTCGCGGTCGGATGACGACCGCAGTGACACCAGGGCTGCTTTCGGCTTTGACGGCGGCAGGGACAAGGCTTGGCTGATCGGCGGTACCTATACCTGGGGACCGGTCAAGGTCGGCCTCACTTACATCGATGCCGAATACGACGTCTCGAACGGTGCCTGGCCTGGCGCCTTGGTCCAGAATCGCGAGCGCAAGTCGTGGAACCTGGCGGGCGAATGGAACATCTCGGGCCCGCACGGTCTGCGAGCCGGCTTCGCCTACGCGGGCGACGTCGACCGCTCCGGCTCCGCAGTCCCGGGCGCAGCCGGCGCAGCCGGAAACAACAAGCTCGACGACGGGGCCAAGCTGTATCAGATCGGCTATCTCTACAGCTTCTCGAAGCGCACGAACGCCACCATCATCTACGCCTACATGAACAACGACAGCTTGGGCACCTACGCCCTGACCGGCAACAGCGGCACGGTGCGGGCGGGCGATAATTCGGGCGTGCTCGCGTTCCAGCTCCAGCATACGTTCTAAGAAATCGCAGCACTGCAGTATCGCGGGGGGCGCTTCGGCGCCCCCTTTTTCTTGGCCGCGGGCCGCGGGCCGCGAGCTTCGAGCCGCGAGCTATACGTTGCGAGCCGACTTCAGCCGCTGCGCCAGTCTGATCAGCATTCGCCGTACTGCGATCAGTTGCTTGCCCAGACCTTGGTGCTCGACGCTTGAGAGGTAGCAAAGATCAGCAGCAAGTAGCAGATGGTAATCAAGCTCGTCAGCCGAACCGACGGCGATTTGCAAATGCCTCGCGAAGTCCGCGTCGCTGCCTCGTCCGCAACCCTCCGCGATATTGGCCGGAATTGATATCGCCGCGCGGCGTATTTGAGAGATCAGTCCAAACTGTTCCTCTCTAGGGAATGCTGTCGTTACCCTGTACGCAGAGAGGACAAGCTCGTGTGCTATCCGCCAAACTTGGAGATTTCGAAAGTTCTGCATGTACCGTGTAACGCACGGTTCATGGCTTGGCTGACCGGCCAAAAGTCATAGTACCTACGAACCGCTACTCGCGTCCGTAGCCCGTAGCCCGCGGCCCGTAGCGCCCAGCCTGTCGGGGATGCACGTCCGACAGGCTGCTAGACTGTCGCGATGGCCAGGAGACCTGCACCACGCCTGAAGGAAGCGCTGGCGCTCAAGCAGCAGGGGCGGCACGACCGGGCCGAATCGGTCCTGCGCAGCATCATCGCGGATGAGCCCGACCATGCCGAAGCGCTGTACCAGCTGGCGCTGTTACGGGCCGATTCCGGCGCCTTCTCCGAGGCGCACTACTTCGTCACTTCGGCCCTCGCAGCCGCTCCCGGCTCCGCGACCGCGCACGTGCTCCTCGGGCGCATCCAGACCGAAACCCAGTCGCTGGAGGCGGCGCTGGCGAGCTATGCGCAAGCGCTGGCCGCGCAGCCCGGATACGCGCCGGCATTCTTCGGGCGCGGCGTCGCGCTGCACCGCCTCGGTCGCCTGGACGAAGCGCTGGCGAGCTATGCCGATGCGCTGGCGGCGGCGCCGGAGCAGGCCGAAGCATGGTGCAACCATGGCAACGTCCTCTTTGCGTTGGGCCGGTTCGACGAGGCCTTGCGCAGCTTCGACCAGGGCCTGCACCTCATGCCCGATGTCGCCTTGCTGCATTTCAACCGCGGCAATACGTTGAACGAGTTGAAGCGTCCGGTCGAGGCGCTGGCCGCGTACGACCGCGCGTTGGCGCTGGCTCCGAACAACGTCGACTTCCTGAACAATCGCGGTAACGCGCGCCTGGAGGCGGGCGACGTGGCCGGCGCAGCCGCTGATTTCCGGAGCATGATCGCCGCGGCGCCCGCGGATGCGCGTGGTTATAACGGTATGGGAATGGCTGTGCAGGACGAGGGCGATCTGCCCGGGGCGGCTACCTTGTACGAGCGTGCCACCCGGCTTGCGCCGAATTTCGCCGACGCGCACCTCAACCTCGCGCTCGCACGGCTCACCCAGCGCGATTTCACGGGGGGCTGGCGGGAGTACGAGCATCGCCGGGCCCCGTCCGGCCACCGCGCGACCATGCGCAAGGATCCGCGATCGGTCGATCTGTTCGAGCGCATGCCGCTCTGGCGCGGTCCGGCGACGCCCGTGCCCGGTCCGATCGGAATCTGGGGCGAGCAGAGCCTCGGCGCTCAGATTCTGTTTTCAACGCTGCTGCCGGACCTCCTCGCTACCGGCTTGCCGATCGTCTACGAGGTGGACCGGCGCCTGCTAGCGGCCTACCGCCGCGCGTTCCCGAATTCCGACTTTGTGGCGCTGGACGATCCACCGGCGGCAGCGCTTCAAACCGCCGGGGCGGCTCTGTTCGCCGGTTCTCTGCCCGGATTTTTTCGTTCCTCCGTGGCGAGCTTCGCGCGGCAGCCGCACCGCGTCCTCAAGGCCGCACCGGAGCGGGTGGCGCTGTATCGGGGCCGCCTGGGGCCGGGTTTCAGGGTGGCGCTGTCCTGGCGCAGCACGCGTGCAGGGCGGCTCGGGCGCGAGAAGAGCGTCTCACTCGCCGACTTCGCGCCCTTCTTCGGGCTTCCCGGCGTGCAGCTCGTCGATGTTCAATACGGAGATACCGCGGTGGAGCGCGAGGCATGCGCGCGGGAACACGGAGCAAGTCTGGCGCACTTCGACGACGTGGATTGCTTCCACGACCTGGACGAGGTGCTTGCCATTCTCGACGGCTGCGACCTCTTGATCACCACCAGCAACTCCAGCGCGCACCTCGCGGCCGCGCTGGGTAGGCCGGTCTGGCTGCTGTATCCTGCGGGTCGCGCGCCGTTCCACTACTGGGCGAGCGCTGACGACGGGCGCAGCCTGTGGTATCCGTCGGTCGAGATCGTGACCGGCCCGCAATTCCCCGACTGGCCCTCGCTCATCCGGCACGTCGCGGGGAGGCTCGCCGCGGCCAGTGACTCAGGACACTAGCTAGCAGGCTGATGCAAAACTCCGTTCGCCCTGAGCGTAGAGCGAACGCCCGGAGTCGAAGGGTGAACAACCCTTTGAATATTTGCCGTTCATGTTTCGACTCCGCTACGCTACGCTCGACACGAACGGGTTCCCTTTGACTTTTCCATCACGCTGCTAGAGTTTGGCCACGGAAACCGACTCCGACAAGTTGAGGCCCGGCGCGCAGGAGAGCCTGCAGCGGGTGACCGAGCTCCTGCGCAAGCAGCAGCTGGTGGAGGGGCTCGTCCGTCGGCAGGAGGGGCCGCGCCAGGAGCTGGTCGAGAACCTGGTCCAGAAACTGCATGTCGTCGAGCTGCAAAAGCTCCTCGATGCCCTGCATCCCGCGGATGTCGCCGACCTCCTCGAAGCGCTTCCGCTCGTGGAGCGGCTGGTGGTCTGGGATCTCGTCAGGACCGAGCGCGAGGGGGAAATCCTGCTGGAGGTGTCGGACGCGGTGCGCGAAACGCTGATCGCGCACATGGACGAAGACGAGCTGGTCGCCGCTACCGGGCAGCTCGATACCGACGAGATCGCCGATCTCGCGCCCGACCTGCCGCGCGAGGTCATCCAGGACGTCTTCCGGTCCCTTTCGCCCGAGGAGCGCGAAGAGTTGCGGGCCGCGATGTCCTATGCGGAGGGCACGGTCGGCGCCCTGATGGACTTCGACATGATCAGCATCCGCGAAGACGTCACGCTCGAAGTGGTTCTCGACAACCTGCGGCGCCTGGACGAGATGCCGGATCACACCGACCAGCTCTTCGTGGTCGGCCGCGCCGGCGAGCTGAAGGGACTCGTGCCCGTGAACCGGCTGCTCGTGAACGATACCGGGACCGCCGTCACCGCCGTCATGGAACCGGTGATCGCCAGGCTTCATCCCGAAGAGAAGGCGCAGGACGCGGCCGGCGCCTTCGAGCGCTACGACCTCGTTTCCGCTCCCGTCGTGGACGGCCGCGGGAAGCTGATCGCCCGCGTCACCGTGAACGCCGTGATGGACTACATACGCGAGGAGACCGACAGCGACCAGCTCTCCGCCGGCGGGTTGCGCGAGGACGAGGATCTGTTCGCCTCGGTCTGGCGCAGCATCAGGAACCGCTGGACGTGGCTGGCGGTCAACCTCGTCACCGCCTTTGTCGCATCGCGCGTGATCGGGCTGTTCGAGAACTCCATTTCCAAGCTGGTCGCGCTCGCCGCGCTGATGCCCATCGTGGCCGGCATCAGCGGGAACTCGGGCAACCAGACCACGACCATGATCGTGCGCGCGCTGGCGCTGGGCCAGATCTCCGGCGCGAACGCCCGCATGCTGTTCGCCAAGGAAGCGGGCGTAAGCGCCATGAACGGCCTCATCTGGGGCGGCGTCGTGGGGCTGTTCGCGTTTCTCATCTACCACAGCTGGCAGCTGGGGCTGGTGATGATGGGAGCGATGGTGCTCTCGCTGCTGCTCGCCTCGGTGATGGGAGTGGCGATCCCGCTCCTCATGCAGAAGCTCGGGCGCGACCCGGCGCTGGGCTCCAGCGTCATGATCACCGCCATCACGGACAGCGGGGGGTTCTTCATTTTCCTGGGGCTCGCCACGGTCTTTCTTGTGTAATATGGTTTCAGCCCGGCTGGGGAATAAGAGTGGATACTCGATTGTTGACCCGTTGCGGAGGCTGTCGTGAGCGACGATGACGGCCTCATAGCGCAACAGATACCGCGCTTGCGGCGGTACGCGCGCGCCCTGACGGGAGATCGCAGCGCCGCCGACGACCTGGTACAGGACACGCTCGAGCGGGCGCTCTCCCGGTACCACCTGTGGCGTCGCGGCAGTGATTTGAGAGCCTGGTTGTTCACCATCATGCACAACATCTACGTCAACCAGGCGCGCTCGCGCGCGCGCCACCAGCACGAAGCGCTCGAGGCGGATCCGGGCGCGGAGGCATTGCGCGGCCGCGATCCGGACTGGATGGAGCTGCGCGACCTGGCGAGCGCGCTCGCGCGCGTGCCGGAGGAACAGCGCGCCGTGCTGCTGCTGGTGGGGCTCGAGCAGTTCACCTACGACGAGGCGGCGCGCGTGCTGGAAATTCCCATCGGTACCGTCATGTCGCGCCTCTCGCGCGGACGGGAGCGGCTGCGCATCCTGATCGGCGGCGATGCCGGCGTGACCGCACTCAAAGTGGTGAAATGAGCGTCCCGCCCGTGACCGAGGCCGAGCTGAACGCCTACGTGGATGCGGTGCTGCCCCCGGCGCGCGCCGCCGAGGTGGAAGCGTATCTGGCCGAGCGGCCGGATGAAGCCGCGCGCGTCGCGTCGTATCGCGAGCAGGCACACGCGCTGCGCCGCGAGTTCGACCAGGTGCTGGACGAACCCGTGCCCGAACGCCTGCGCCCGCCGCCCCCCGCGCGCGCGCTTCGCCGTTACGCGGCCGTCCTCGCATGGATCGTGCTGGGAGGGGCGATCGGGTGGCAGCTCCACGCCTACACCTCGGTGCGGCAGGTCGAAGCGGGCGCGTGGGCGCGGCGGGCGGCGATGGCTCACGTCACCTACAGCCCGGAGGTGCGCCATCCGGTCGAGGTCGGCGCGGATCAGGAAGCGCACCTGGTCGCGTGGCTGTCGAAGCGCCTGGGCACGCCCCTGAAAGTGCCGCATCTGGGGGGGCTCGGCTACTCCCTCGTGGGAGGGCGGCTCCTGCCCGGCGACCGCGGGCCGGTTGCGCAGTTCATGTACCAGGACGGCAAGGGGCTGCGCCTGACGCTTTACGTCCGCGTCAACCCGGACGCGAGCCGCGAGACGGCTTTCCGGTTCTCGCAGGAGCAGGGAATAAGCGTGTTCTACTGGCTCGACAAGAAGCTGGGCTACGCGCTGTCCGGCGAGATCGACAAGAGCGATCTGCTGCGCGTCGCGGACGCGGTGTACAAACAGCTCAATCCATGAGGGCTTTATCGGGAGAATGGATCGGCTGAAACATCGCCAGTCGGCGTGTCTGCGATCGGACCAGCAGGAGCATTATCGAACCTGACCTTCCTAATGAAAAAAGCCGGCTTTCGCCGGCTTTTTTCATACAGCTCTACTTCTTTGTTGCCTTCTTCTTCGCCTTCTTCTTCGCTGCCATTCGGCTTCTCCTTTGAAGGTTTCATGCCCCGGATGCGGGTCCTGCTTCGCACCACCATCGCATATCGCGTCCCAAATTTCGATTGGACTCTATGCCTGGTGCTTCATTCTATGCTAGCAACAAAACTATTGGCAACAGTTTTCGGACGTGGTAGTGCGGATTGGAGGCTTATTGTACCGGCATTGCAACACGTACTGCCGCAGGCAACGAACATCCGCGATGGCGCAAATCACGGCAGCATGATCTCGCGCGCCATCAAATCGGAAACTGTTTCGCGGGAGCGTGTGACGTGCGTCACACCGCCGTCCGCCACGACCTCGGCCGCGCGCGGGCGCGTGTTGTAGTTGGAGCTCATGCTCATGCCGTATGCGCCCGCGGCCATGATTGCCAGCAAATCGCCCTCGACGACGGCGAGCTTGCGCTCGCTGGCGAGGAAATCGCCCGTTTCGCACACGGGGCCCACCACGTCGTAGGCGATCGCATCGCCGGTTCTCCGCGTGACCGGCAGGACCTCGTGGAACGCATCGTAGAGCGCGGGCCGGATCAGATCGTTCATGGCGGCGTCCACCACCGCGAAATTACGCCCGGCGCCGTGCTTGAGGTACTCCACGCGCGTCAACAGGAGCCCGGCATGCCCGACGAGAGAGCGTCCGGGCTCGAGGAAGAGTTTTACCGGGCGCGAGCCGAGGCGCTCCGTGAGAGCCCGGGCGTAATCGGCGACGGCGGGCGGGGACTCGTCGCGATAGCGGATGCCGAGGCCTCCACCCATGTCTATATGCGCCACCGCCATGCCCTCGGCGCGCAGGCGGTCTGCCAACTCGAGAGTGCGGTCCAGCGCCGCAACAAAGGGCGCGAGCTCCGTGATCTGCGAGCCGATATGGCAGCCCACGCCGGCGATCGCGATGTGCGGCAGCGCGCGGGCGCGACGGTAGAGCGCGAGCGCCTCCCCGTAGGGCACGCCGAACTTGCTTTCCTTCAGGCCGGTGGCGATGTAAGGATGGGTGCGCGGGTCTATGTCGGGATTGATGCGCAGGCTGACCGCAGCCGTCGTTCCGGTTTCCGATGCGATGCGTCCGAGCCGCGCGAGCTCGCTCTCCGATTCGACGTTGAAGCACAGTATCCCGGCCGCGAGCGCCTGGCGCATCTCCTCCTCCGACTTGCCGACCCCGGAGAAGACGATCTTGCGCGGATCGCCTCCCGCCGCAAGCACGCGGGCAAGTTCCCCGCCCGATACGATGTCGAACCCGCTTCCCAGGCGCGCGAAGAGGTTCAGGACCGCGAGGCTGGAGTTGGCCTTCACCGCATAGCACACCAGGTGATCGGTCCCGGCGAACGCCGTATCGTAGCCGCGGTACGCCTCGGTGAGCGCCGCGCGCGAGTAGACGAAACACGGCGTGCCGTACTGCTGCGCGATGCGGGCGAGCGGAACCGCCTCGGCGTGGAACTCGCCGTTCCTGTAGTCGAAGTGATTCATTGAAGAGTGGTGACCAGTGACCAGTGACCAGTGACCGGTGCGTCAGCAGTCACAGGTCACTCCTTCGTGGTGCCGTCACCGGGTTTCGTTGCGTCGGGCTGTGCCGGCGCCGCCGGGGCGGGCTGTTGCGCCGCAGGCTTCGGTTTGGGCAGGACCAGCGGACCCTTGTAGCCGCAGCCGGTGGCGAACAGGACGACAACAAGGAACGAAAGCATGATGCGCATGTGAACAGTATACCGGCTCCCTCATGCCCCACAGCTCACGGCTCACAGCCACTGGTCATCGGTCACTGGTCACCGGTCACGCTCCATCTGCAGCCGCTGCACCTCTGCCTCTATCCACTCCTCGACGCGGGTGTTGAGTTCCTGGGGCGTCAGGTCCTGCGGCGCGATGGGGTCGCCGATGCTCACGGTGATGAGGCCGGGGCGCTTGAGCAGGGCATTGCGCCGCCAGAACATGCCGGCGTCGTGGGCGACGGGCAGTACCGGTACACCCGTCTGCACGGCGAGCCACGCGCCGCCTGCGTGATACTCGCGGCGCTCGCCCGGAGCGACCCGGGTGCCTTCCGGAAAGATAACGATGCAGAAACCCGCGGCGAGGCGGTCTCGTCCCTGCTCCAGCATCTGCCGCAGCGCCCGCGGTCCCGAGCCCCGGTCGATGGCGATCGGGGAGAGCATTGCGAGGCCCCAGCCGAAGAGCGGTATCCACAGGAGCTCCTTCTTGAGCACCCACACCTGCGGCGGGAAGATGACCTGGAATGCGAGCGTTTCCCAGGCGGACTGGTGCTTCGCGAGGATGATGAACGGCCCGCGGGGCACGCGTTCCATGCCCCGGACCCGATAGCGTATTCCGCAGATGCGCTCCGCGGCGCGCACGACGAGCCGCGACCAGAGGGTGATGATGCGGTAGCGCGTGAGCCGCCGGAAAGGGAAGCTGGCGAGCGCGAGGAGCGCGAACGGGGGAACGGTGACGATCTCGAAGAGCGCAAAGAGCGCCGACCGCAGTGCTATCACTTGCGCGGAGGTTCCCTAGGATACGAGCGATTGGACTGCGGCGGCGAGGTCGCTGTAGATCTTCGTTCCGGGCGGCAGACCACCATCACGCCGGGTCTTTCCCCCCTTGCCGGTCAGAACCAGTATCGGCTGCGCGTCCACGGCCACCGCCGCCTGGAGATCGCGCAGTCCGTCACCGATGAAGGGCACGTCCTTCAGATCGGTGTTGAACCGCCGGCCGATGTCCTCGAGCAGGCCGGGCCTGGGCTTGCGGCACGCGCAGTTCGCTTCCTGCGCGTGCGGGCAGTAGAACACCGCGTCTATGCGTCCGCCGGCCTGCGACACCGCGCGGTGCATCTTGTCGTGAATGGCGTTCAAGGTCGCCATCTCGAAGAGCCCGCGGCCTATGCCGGACTGGTTGGTCGCCACCACCACGTGGAAGCCCGCCTGGGTCAGCTTCGCGATGGCCTTCAGGCTCCCGGGCACCGGCTTCCACTCGTCCGGGCTCTTGATATAGGCGTCGCTGTCGAAATTGATGACGCCGTCGCGGTCGAGGATGATCAACTTCATAGGTCACTGTCGTTCACGCGGCAAGCTTGGAAATATCTGCGATGCGGTTCATCTGCTTGCGCAGATCCGCAAGGAGGGCAAGCCGGCTCTTGCGCACGTCCGGGTCTTCGACCATGACCATGATCGCATCGAAGAACGTGTCCACCGGCGACTTGAGGACCGCGAAGCTCTTGAGATAGCCGGTGAAATCACCTTGAGCGAGGAGCGGGCCGGCCAGCCGGGACACGTCCATGAGTGCTTCGAAGAGCGCGCGCTCGGCGGGCTCTTTCAACTCGTCGAGGCCGACGTTCGCGAAGGTCTCACCCTTGGCTTCGGCCTGCTTCAGGATGTTCACCACCCGCTTGTTGGCCGCCGCGAGGCTCTGCGCCTCGGGAAGCACGTTGAACGCGCGGACGGCTTCGAGCTGGCGCACGGTGTCGCTCACCCGGTCCGAGCCCGCGGCCAGCACGGATTCGACTTCCAGCACCGAATAGCCGCGGTCTCTCAGGTATCCGGCCAAACGATCCCGGATGAATATCCCCAGGTCTGCATGGGCGTCCCCGATCTTTCCGTCGTAGACAGCGAAAGCCTCCTGGATCAGGTCGTGCAGGGAAAGCGGCAGGTCGCGCTCGATGAGAATGCGGATCACGCCCAGCGCGGCGCGGCGCAGGCCGAACGGGTCCCGGTCGCCGGTAGGAACCTGCCCGATTCCAAAAAGGCCCGCGAGGGTGTAGAGCTTGTCGGCGAGCGCCACGGCGATACCGACATTTCCAACCGGCAGCACGTCGCCCGCGTAACGCGGCCGGTAGTGATCGGCGATCGCGTCGGCGACTTCCTCCGTCTCGCCGTCGTGCAGGGCGTAGTAGCGGCCCATGATCCCCTGGAGCTCCGGAAACTCGCCCACCATCTCGGTGAGGAGGTCGGCCTTTGACAGCCACGCCGCCTGTTCCGCGAGCATGAAATCGGCGCCGAGGCGGCGCGCGATCTGGTTTGCAAGCAACCGCATGCGCTCCACGCGCTCGAGCTGGCTGCCAAGCTTGCCGTGATACACCACGTTCGACAGGCGCTGGACGCGGTTTTCCAGGCGGGTCTTGCGGTCCTGATCGTAGAAAAACTTGGCGTCCGCCAGGCGCGCGCGCAGAACGCGTTCGTTACCATGAACGATCGCCCGCGCGTTCTTTACCGGCAGGTTGGATACGAACAGGAACCGCGGCAGCAGTTCACCCGTCGCCTTGTCGCGTAGCGGCACGTAGCGCTGGTGCTGCTGCATGGAGAGAATCAGGCACTCCTGCGGAACCTCGAGAAACTGCGCATCGAATTTCCCTGTATGGACAGCGGGCGCCTCGACGAGCGACGTTATCTCGTCGAGCAGGGCATCTCCTGCGACCAGCGCGGCGCCGCCGGCGCGCTTCGCGAGTTGTTCCACGATGGCCGCGCGGCGCTCCGCAAACGCGGCGAGCACATGGCCCTGCTTCCGTAGCGCAGCCTCGTAGTCGTCGGCGTGTCCGAGCCGGATCGACCGGCGGGCGAGGGCGCGATGACCCAGAGTGCGGCTCGAGCTCTCGACGTCCATCACTTTGCCTTGGATCGTGCGCTTGCCGTGCATGATGACGAGCCCGTGCACCGGTCGCACGAACTTGCTATCGCCCATTCCCCAGCGCATCACCTTTGGAATAGGCAGCTTGTCGAGCGTGAAGCCGACTTTCAGGTCCAGGTTGGTCTCCAGATGACCGCCCGAGGCCAGCGTTCGATAGACGAATACCTCGCCCTTGGGAGTCTGCTGTCGTTCGAGTTTTGCAGGATCCACGCCCTGTTTTCGCGCAAACCCGAGCAATGCGGGGGTCGGCTTGCCTTCCGCGTCCAGACCGACCTTCACGCTGGGCCCCGAAACCTCGACCGATTTGTCGGGAGCGCGCGCGAGCACGTTCGTGATCTGCACGGCAAGGCGGCGTGGCGTCGCGTAGGCGGTGACGGCGCTCGCCGCAGTCAGGAATTCGTCCTGGCGCAGGTCGGCGGAAAGTGCCTCCGCGAACGACTGGCTCAGGCGCTTGAGGGCCCTGGGCGGCAGCTCTTCGGTGCGTACTTCCACCAGCAGCGTAGCGGGTGCCGCTGCGGCTGCCGGTTTGCGCTTCCTCATGCCCTGGACCTCTTCCTGCCTGGGGCCTGCTGCTTCACGAGGGGGAATCCCAGCCGCTCACGCGACTCGTAGTAGGCCTGGGCGATGCCACGGGCCAGATTACGCACGCGGCCGATATAGGCGGCGCGCTCCGTCACCGAAATCGCGCCGCGCGCATCGAGGAGATTGAACGTGTGCGAGCACTTGAGCACCATTTCGTACGCCGGCAGCGTGCACTGCGCATCCATGAGACGCTGCGCCTCGGCTTCGTACTGGCGGAAATGCTCGAACAGCATTTCCGTATTTGCCAGCTCGAAGTTGTAGCGGGATTGCTCGACCTCGTTCTGGTGATAGACGTCGCCGTAGGTGATTCCGTTCACCCAGACGAGATCGTAGACGTTGTCGCAGCCCTGCAGGTACATGGCCAGGCGCTCGAGCCCGTAAGTCAGCTCGCCCAGCACCGGCCTGCATTCGAGTCCGCCAACCTGCTGGAAGTAGGTGAACTGCGTGATCTCCATGCCGTTCAGCCAGACCTCCCAGCCCAGCCCGGAGGCGCCCAGCGTCGGCGATTCCCAGTCGTCCTCCACGAAGCGGATGTCGTTCCTGCGAGGATCCACGCCCAGCGCCTGCAGGGACCCGAGGTAGAGGTCCTGCAGCGCGTCGGGAGAGGGCTTCATCACCACCTGGTACTGGTAATAGTGCTGAAGTCGGTTGGGATTCTCGCCATAGCGCCCGTCCTTCGGACGCCGCGATGGCTGCACGTACGCCGCATTCCAGGGTTCCGGCCCGATCGAGCGCAGAAACGTCGCAGTGTGGAAGGTACCCGCGCCCATTTCCATGTCGTAGGGTTGCAACAGCACGCAGCCCTGCCTGTTCCAGTAGTCGTTCAATCCGATGATTATCTGCTGGAAGGTAGGCATGGGCGGCGGGGAGGCAGGGGCGCGCGTAACCCTCGAATTTTACAGGGTTTCGCGGCGTCGCGGTATGTGCAGAACGCCGGCCTCGGCGATTTAACGGGCGGGGCGTTTCCCCCAGCGCGCGCCGCATCCGACCGCGACGCCGACCAGCGCGGCGCAGAGCGCGAGGGCCCCGTAGTTTCCGATCGCGACAAACGGCGTCGAACCTTCGAAGCCGCGCACTTCCCGCGTCAGGACCGCCCTGGCGAATTCGGGCGCACTCGCTTCGACCCGGCCGAGCGGGTTGATGACGGCGGTCACGCCGGTATTGGTCGCGCGGAGCATGTAGCGCCCCGTTTCGAGCGCGCGCATCTGCGAGATCTGCAGGTGCTGTTGCGGCGCGATCGAGCGTCCGAACCAGGCGACGTTGCTTACGTTCACGAGCAGCGTGGCCGCGGGCAGCTGGCGGATGATTTCCTCCCCGAACGCGTCCTCGTAGCAGATGTCTGCCGCGACCCGCTGCCCGGCCACTTCCAGGGGCCGCTGGTCCACGGAGCCGCGGGCGAAATCCTGCAGCGGGATCGCCAGCACGCTCACCAGCCAGCCCAGCACCGGCCGCAGGGGAATGAACTCCCCGAAGGGGACGAGATGCGATTTGCGGTACGTTTGCGTGGGCGAGCTCCCCACGGACACCACGCTGTTGTAATAGTCCCCGCCGGGCAACCGCTCCGGGACGCCGACGAGCAGATCGCCGCGATTGCCGCGCGGGCGCGCGGCGAGCGCCGCGAGGTAGTCCGCTGGAACCTGGTCCAGGAAGAGGGGCAGCGCAGTCTCCGGAAGCACGATCAATTGCCCCGATGCGGTCGCGACGAGCTCGAGATAGGTTTCGAGGGTTGCGCGCAACTGCTCCGCGCGCCATTTCATGTCCTGGGCGACGTTGCCCTGGATCAGGCTGACCGTTACCGGCTCTCCCACGGGCTGCGTCCACTCCACCTGCTTCAGCCCGAAGCCCGTCGCCCACAGCGCGACAAGGAGAAAGGCGAAAGGAGAAAGGCGAAAGGCGTAGGAAAATCGCTTGTCGGCTCCTTCCTCCTTCCTCCTTCCTCCTTCCTCCTTCCTGAGCCACAGCGCGGCAATTATGCCGGCGGACAGCGCTGTGGCGAGGGAGACGCCGTAGACGCCCAGCACCGGCGCATAGCCCGCGAGGGGGCTCGCCGGAGCCTGCGAATAACCCGCTGCGAGCCACGGAAAGCCGGTGAAGATCCAGCCGCGCGTCCACTCGGCGAGCGTCCACAGGGCAGGGGCGGCAGCCGCGAGCTTCACCACGTCGGGCGCGGCCACGCGCGCGTAGAGGTAAGCCGCCAGCGCCGGCAGCGAAGCCAGCACCACGCAGAAGAGCAGGGTGGCCGCCGCGGCGAGCGGCAGGGGCATCGCCCCGAAATCGTGAAGGCTCACATAGACCCACGACACGCCGAACAGGAACAATCCCAGCCCGTAGGCGAAGCCGGCCCTCGCCGCCGCGCGTGCGCTGTCAGCCCGCTGCCAGATTATGAAAAGCGCTGAGAGCGTCAGGATGGTCAGCGGAAACAGACCGAACGGCTCGTAGGCGAGGACGGTAACGGCGCCGAGGAGGAATGCAGTGACCAGTGACCAGTGACCAGTGACCAGTGAGAAAGCAGCTTGCCGTTCTTCGTTCCGCCTTCCGCCTTCCGCCGTCATCCCTGTTTCTTCTTCGCTACTTCCAGCAGGTGCAGCCGTCGGCCGTCGGCGCGCAGCACCTTGAAGGTGAGGTGGTCGAAGCTCACCTGCTCGCCGCGCTTGGGCACGCGGCCCGCGCGCGACATGACGAGCCCGCCTACCGTATCGTGATTGTCGTCGCTGTAGTCCGTCCCGAAAACGGCGTTGAAGTCGCCGATTTCCGTCAGGCCCTTGACCCGGTAGTGCCCGCCTTTCTCCTGGACGATGTTGTCCTCGACGTCGTTGAAGTCGTACTCGTCCTCGATGTCGCCGACGATCTGCTCGATCACGTCCTCCATCGTGACCAGGCCGGCGACGCCGCCGTACTCGTCGACGACGATCGCGATATGGTTGCGGTTCTTGCGGAACTCCTTCAGCAGGACATTGAGCGGCTTCGATTCGGGTATGAATACCGCCGGGCGCAGCATCTCGCGCACGTTGAATTCCTCCTCGCCGGCGTAGTAGCGCAGCAGGTCTTTCGCGAGCAGTATGCCCAGGACGTCATCCTTGTTCTCGCCGATGACGGGAAAACGCGAATGCCCGGTCTGCATGACCATGGGTATGAACTGGTCGGGCGACTCCCTGATGTCGATGACGTCCACGCGCGAGCGCGGCACCATGATGTCGCGCGCCTGCATCTCCGAGACCTGGAGCACCCCTTCAATCATCGCAAGCGCTTCCGCGTCGAGCAGGCCGCGCTGGTGGGAAGCGCGCAGCACCTCGATCAGCTCGTCGCGGTCCTCGGGCTTGCGTGCGATCCACGCGCCGATGCGGTCGAGCAGGGGAGGCTTGGTCGGGGTGTTGGCCATAGCCTTCATCCTTGTCCTTCGTACGGGTCGGGAAAGCCGAGCGCGGTCACGATGCGCGACTCCCGTCGCTCCATCCGGCGTGCTCCGCTGCGAGTCTCGTGGTCGAGGCCCTGCAGGTGCAGGACGCCGTGCACGACGAGATGCGCGTAGTGCGCCGCGAGGCTTTTCCCCTGCGCCCGCGCCTCGCGCGCGATCACCGGCGCGCACAGCGCGAGATCACCTTCGAGGGCGGGTCGCTCGCGCATCCTGAAACTAAGCACGTTGGTCGCGTAGTTCCTGCCGCGGAAATTCCGGTTGAGCGCCCGCCCCTCGCTGCCGCCGACCACGCGCACCGTCACCCGGGCGTTGCGCGCGAGCGCCGCACGCGCCCAGCGGCGCAACTGCGCCGGCGTAGGAAGCCCGCGCGCGCGCGCGCCGTACTGCACGCTCATGCTCAGCTTACGCGCCCGCCGCATCGGGCTCGCCGCCCGCGCCGCGCGCGCGCTGGTTCTCGTAGGCATTGACGATGCGCTGCACCAGTGGATGGCGCACTACGTCCTCCGAACCGAACCGGGTAAACGCGATGCCGCGGACCTTCTTCAGTACCTCCTGCGCCTCGACGAGCCCGCTCTTCTGGCCGCGCGCGAGATCGATCTGGGTGATGTCGCCGTCGACCACCGCCTTGCTGCCGAAACCGATCCGCGTGAGGAACATCTTCATCTGCTCCGGCGTCGTGTTCTGCGCCTCGTCGAGTATCACGAACGAATGGTTGAGCGTGCGTCCGCGCATGAAGGCGAGAGGGGCGATCTCGATCGCACCGCGGTCGAAGAGCTTCGCGACCTTGTCGTAGCCCATCAGGTCGTAGAGCGCATCGTAGAGCGGCCGCAGGTAGGGGTCCACCTTCGCTGCCATGTCGCCGGGCAGAAACCCCAGCCTCTCTCCGGCTTCCACCGCCGGGCGCACGAGCACGATGCGCTTGGCGGCCTCCCGCTCCAGCGCGTCCACGGCGCACGCGACGGCGAGGTAGGTCTTCCCGGTGCCGGCGGGCCCGATGCTGAAGGTGAGATCGTGGCTCAATATGTTCTGCAGGTACTGCACCTGGCGCGGGGTGCGACCGTGGAGATCGGGCCGGCGCGTGACGAGCGTCGGGCTGCCATCGGCCTCCCGCGCGTGACGCGGCCCCGCCGCCTCGATCAGTCCGAGCTGCACATCCTCCAGCGTGAGTCCCTGCTTCGCCCGTTCGTAGAAGGCGTGCAGCACCTTCGCGGCGAGCTTCGCCTGCCCGGGACTGCCGGTCACGGCGAAGCGCTCTCCGCGGCGCGCGATGCCGACATCGAGCGCGGTCTCGATCTGGCGCAGGTTCTCGTCCAGCGCGCCGCACAGGTTGGCGAGCCGCTGGTTGTCGACCGGGTTGAAGACTATCTCGACCGGCTTCAAGCGACGATTTCCGCGCGCAGCGAGTGGGGCAGGGCGGCGGTAATGGTCACGTCGACGAACCGGCCGACGAGGCGCCCGGGTCCGGGAAAATTGACGACCCGGTTGTTCCCGGTGCGGCCCGACAGCTCGGCCACGTTCCGCTTCGCGTGTCCCTCGACCAGCACCCGCTGCTGAGTGCCGAGCATGGCGCGGCTGATCGCACCGGCCTGATCGGATATTTTCGCCTGCAGCCGCTGCAGGCGCGCGAGCTTCACTTCCGGCGCGGTGGCATCGGGGAGCGCCGCCGCCGGCGTGCCCGGCCGCCGGCTGTAGACGAAGCTGAAGCTCTGGTCGAATCCCACTTCTTCTATCAGTTTCATCGTCGCCTCGAAATCGGCCTCGGTCTCGCCCGGAAAACCGACGATGAAATCGGAGGAGATCGAGATGTCCGGACGCCGGGCGCGCAGGCGCCGGACGATGGACTTGTATTCGAGCACCGTGTAGGAGCGCTTCATCGCGGCCAGCACCGCGTCCGAGCCCGCCTGCACCGGCAGGTGCACGTGCCCGGCGAGCTGCGGCAGGGAGGCGAAGGCGTCGATCAGGCGCTGGTTGAATTCCTTCGGATGCGAGGTGGTGAAGCGTATGCGCTCTATCCCGGGGATCGCGGCCACGTACTCGAGCAGGTGGGCAAGATCCGCGTCCTCGCCCTCGCGGGTCCGCGCGCGATAGGCGTTCACGTTCTGGCCCAGCAGCGTGACTTCACTCACGCCCTGCTGGGCGAGCTCGGCGACCTCGGAGAGCACGTCCTCGAATCCCCGTGATACTTCCTCCCCCCGCGTGTACGGGACCACGCAGAACGTGCAGTACTTGCTGCACCCCTCCATCACGGAGACGAAGGCGCTTGCCCCATCCACCCGCGCCGGCGGCAGGTGGTCGAATTTCTCGATCTCCGGAAACGACACGTCTACCTGGGGACGTCCGGTTTCGCGGCGCGCATCTATCATCTGCGGCAGCCGGTGCAGCGTCTGCGGGCCGAAGACGAGGTCTACGTACGGAGCGCGCGCGACGATTCCCGCGCCTTCCTGGCTCGCGACGCAGCCGCCGACGCCGATCAGCACTTCCCGGCGTCCCTGCTTCAGGTGCTTGACGCGCCCGAGGTCGGTGAACACTTTCTCCTGCGCTTTTTCTCGCACCGAGCACGTGTTGAACAGGATCAGGTCGGCCGCGCCGGGATCGTCCGTCTGCTCCATGCCGCGCGCGTCCCGCAGCACGTCGGCCATCTTCGCCGAGTCGTACTCGTTCATCTGGCATCCGAACGTCTTGATGTAGACCTTCACCGGAACGGGGAAGAGGGCTTTTCGGTGCGGCGCAGGGCTTCGAGCTCGACCGGACGGAGGATATAGATGCGGGAAACGTCGCCGCTCGGCTCCCTGACGTAGAGGACGTTGGCGCTTTGAGGGAGGTTGCCGTGCACCAGCGTGCGGTTGTTCTCGTCGTAAATGAGCGCGCCGGGCGAGAGGCGCAGCACTTCGCCGCCGATCTGTATGAGTGGGAAAGCGTGCTGGCGGCCGGTCAGCTCACCCAGCTTGCCCGCTGGAAGCAGGCGGCCGGGCATCTGGGTATAGGCAGGCGTGGCGAATGCGAGAACCAGTGCGAGCGCCGCAAGCCATCTACCCATCTGTTGACGGTAGCACAACGCAACCAGCCGCTTCAACGCCATAGCCGCCTGACGCCGGCGCTGCCGCAAGGCCGCCCGGCAACGAAAACTGGTGGCGAGTCAGGGATTTGAACCCCGGACCAACGGATTATGATTCCGCTGCTCTAACCGCTGAGCTAACTCGCCTAGGGAAGCGCGCGAGTCTAAAGACGCCGCCTCGCTTTGTCAAGTTAAGCCACTGAATCTCTTCCAGATTCTTGATAAACTGGCTCGATGAGCCCGCGCGCCGAATTCGACATTGCGATAGTGGGCGGAGGACTGGTCGGCCTGAGCCTCGCCGTCGCGCTCATGCAGAGCGGTCTCAAGCTCGCGCTGATAGAGCCGCGGTCCGCATCGATCGAGCCGCAGTCCGCGGCGCCGGCTGGCGGCTGGGACAGCCGCGTCTACGCCGTCAGCCCGGGGACCGCTTCCTTTCTCGAGCACCTGGGTGTCTGGCAGGCCATTTCCCCGGAACGGGTCACGCGCGTCGAGGGCATGGAAATCTACGGCGACGACGGCACAGCCCGTCTCGAATTCAGCGCCTACGACGCGGGACTGCGCGAGCTTGCCTTCATCGTGGAGAACCGCCTGCTCGCGCAGGCGTTGTGGCGCGCGGCAGCATCCGCAGCGGTGCGTGTGTACTGCCCCGCGAGTTGCGCGTCGTTGCATCTTGGTCCGGACGCCGCGACGCTGGCGCTGACCGATGGAACGGAGGTTCGCGCCCGCCTGGTGGTGGGCGCGGACGGCGCCGATTCGTGGGTGCGCGACCAGGCCGGCATCGCGGTATCGCCGGTCGATTACGGCCAGCTTGCGGTGGTCAGCAACTTTTCGTGCGGGAAGCCGCACGACGGCATCGCATACCAGTGGTTTCGCCGCGACGGCGTGCTCGCGCTTCTTCCGCTCGCGGGCAACCGGGCCTCGATGGTGTGGTCGATCGTGCGGGAGAGCGCGGAAAGGCTCCTTTCGCTGTCGCCGGAGAGCCTGGCCGCCGAAGTCGGCGCGGCGAGCCACGAGGCGCTCGGCGCGCTCTCCGTGATTACGCCGCCCGCGGCGTTCCCGC
>DASRJL010000100.1:0-11273 GCA_035649495.1 Burkholderiales bacterium
ATGCTCGACGCGTTCGAGCTGCACCCGGACGCATTCATCTCCAGCCATGCGGAAAGAGCTGCGCTGCCGCTCTCCGCGTGGGAGGCGCGGCTCAAGCAGGAGCCGCAAGCGCACGACCTGGTCCTCGGTGCGTTCAGCGACGGACAGCTCGCGGGCGTGGTGGGGCTGTCTTTCGAAACGCGGCAGAAGGCGCGCCACAAGGCGCATCTCGTTGGTATGTACGTGCCTGCGGGATTCAGGCGTCACGGGCTCGGACGCGAGCTCGTGCAGGCCGCGCTGGGTGAGGCGCGATCGCGCCCCGGAGTCAGGCTCGTGCAGCTCATGGTCACGCACGGCAATCACGCGGCGCGGGCGCTCTACGAACAGTGCGGTTTCGTTCAATATGGATTGGAGCCGTTCGCCGTTGCCGTTGGTGACAACTTTGTCTCCAAAGTTCACATGTGGTGTGACCTCGATGCCAAATGAGCGACCGAAAGCCACCAGCAAGCTGTTGCAGGAAACTGAGCGCGTGATCGTCACCGAGTGGCGGTTTGCGCCAGGCGCCGAAACGGGATGGCATCGCCATCAGCACGATTACACCGTCATCTGCCTGACGGCCGGAAAGCTGCTGGCGGAAACGTCAACCGGAAATATCGAAACCGAGCTGCAATCCGGTCAGGCGTACACCCGGCCGGCAGGCGTCGAGCACAACGTCGTCAACGCCGGGGAGAACGAGTTTGCGTTCGTCGAGGTCGAACTCAAGTGAGGAAGCACCCTCCGCAAGGATAGCTCGTGCGACCGCCGATCAGCTATGCGGTAGCGATTGCCGTGCTCGCGGCAGCCGTGCTCTTGCGCTGGCTGCTCGATCCGGAGATGGGCGATGCGCTGCCGCTGGTCACTGTGTTCGGCGCCGTTGCTGCCGCCGTCTGGATCGGCGGCTACGCTCCAGCGGCGCTCGTCACGATCCTCGGCTATCTTGCCTGCGCCTACCTGTTCATCGAGCCCAGGGGCGCGCTTGCCGTCGGTCGATTCCAGAACGCAGTCGGGCTCGTTGCCTACCTCTTCACCTGCTCCCTCATCATCGGGATCGGCGAGGCGATGCGCTTCGTGCAGAGGCGGGCCCGGGAGCGCGGCGAGCTCCTGCGCGTGACGCTGGGCAGCATCGGGGATGCCGTAATTACGACCGATCTCGAAGGCCACGTCACCTATCTGAATGCCGTGGCCGAGTCCCTGACGGGCTGGCTGCAGCGCGACGCGTTCGGCCGCCCGCTCGACGCGGTGTTCCGGGTCGTCAACGAGCAATCCCGCCAGGCGGTCGAGAATCCCGCGACGAGAGCGCTGCGGGAAGGCACCACTGTCGGGCTGGCGAACCATTCCATCCTCATCCGGAAGGACGGTTCCGAGCGGCCCATCGACGACAGCGCCGCGCCGATCAAGGACGAGGTTGGCCGGGTCACGGGATGCGTCCTGATTTTCCGCGACGTCTCCGAGCGCCGGCGCCTGGAAAAGGTCGCGGCTGACCGGCTGCGTGCCGCCAGCCTGCTGGCGGCTGTCGTCGAGTCATCGGATGACGCAATCATCAGCAAGTCGCTGGAAGGGATCATCCAGAGCTGGAACGCCGGTGCGGAAAGGCTCTTCGGCCACACCGCGGCGCAAGCCGTGGGCCGTCATATCTCCCTCATCATTCCCCCGGAGCGGATGGCGGAGGAAGAACGGATCATTGCAATCCTGAAATCCGGGCGACGGGTGGACCACTTCGAGACCGAACGCCTGCACCGCGAAGGCAGGCACATCCCGGTCTCTCTCACGATCTCGCCCATCGTGGACGGGGCCGGCAATATCGCCGGGGCGTCCAAGATTGCGCGGGACGTCACCGAGCGCCGGCGTCTCGAGGACCACCTGCGGAAGCTGGCGGCCGACCTGTCCGAAGCCGACCGCCGCAAAGACGTGTTTCTGGCGATGCTCGCCCACGAGCTGCGCAATCCGCTTGCCCCCTTGTGCCACATACTCGAGATCCTCAAGCGCGCGAACGGCGACCGCGATACGATCGGGCAGGTCGTCGACACCATGGAGCGGCAGCTGGGACAGATGGTCAGGCTCGTGGACGATCTTCTCGACCTCAATCGGGTTACCCACAACCGGCTCGAGCTCCGCGTGGGCAACGTCGATCTGGCCGCGGTGCTGCACCAGGCCGTCCAGGCCTGCCGGCCGCTTGCCCAGTCAGCCGGCCATCAGGTCGCCGTAACGGTGCCGCGGGAGCCGATCCAACTGCGCGCCGACGCGGTCCGGCTGACACAGGTTTTCGGCAACCTGCTCAACAACAGCTGCAAGTACACGGCTCCCGGCGGGAAGATCACGGTGACGGCGGAGCGGCAGGGCGCGGATGCCGTGGTCACCGTCAGCGATACCGGCACGGGCATTCCGCCCGATAAGCTGGACAGCATCTTCGAGATGTTCACACAGGTCGACCGGCCGCTCGAGCGGTCGCTGGGAGGGCTCGGCATCGGTCTGACGCTGGTGAAGCGGCTGGTGGAAATGCACGGCGGATCGGTCGAGGCGAGGAGCGCGGGTGAAGGCCGGGGAAGCGACTTCGTGGTGCGCCTGCCGATCGCGACCGGGAGCGCCGAGACCGCGGCGCCGGTTCCTCAGGCCGGCTAGGCAACCGCGAGCTGCCGGCCTTCGCGCAGGCTCACGGCATTGCCGTCTGCGCCGTACGCGCCGGGGATTCCCGCCGCTCCGAACAAGGTGGTGAGCGCCTGCTGCGTCACGGTGAGACGCGAGGCAATGAGAGCGCCGTTGGCGCGGTTGACCTGATCCGCGACCCGGGCGAGATCCACGAACTCGCGCCAGCGCTGAACGAGGCGCGGCTCGGTCCTGCCGTGCTGCTGCGTCCAGAACCTGATTCCTTCGCGGTCGGGCGACTGTCCTGCGGACAGCAATATGCCGCGCCGTTCCTCGGCGTGCGCCTGGAGCGCGGCGAGACACCGGCCCTTCGTATTGGCGAGCGCCGCGACGCCGTCGGCATCGCCGCGCACCAGCGCGTCCTGCTCCGAGCGCAGCAGCTCGACCAGCCGGGCGAGGACGAGCTGCTCCTCGGCCAGGTTGTTGAGCCAGGCAGCGATATGGGCGCGCGGGCTTCCGTTCATTCCCGTGGGGCTCGTCTTAGCTGCCTTTGTGGGCGCGGATGAGTTCCTTGACGGTGTCGATGAGCTTGTCGGCGACTGCTTCCGAATTGACCTTGAAGCGGCCTTCGCTGATCGCCTCCTTCAACTCGGCCACGTGGGCCGCGTCGACCACCGGTGTATCGGCAAAGCCCTTCTCGATCATATGGAGCTGTGCGGAGAGCGAGCTCAGCTTGACGTTGGTGCTGACCGGCGAGGCAGCAGCGTCGGCCGCCGCACCTTTGCCGGGGCGCCCCGGTTCCTGCTGAACCGCGCTGCTCGTGACGGACTTGACACTGTTCTCTATCTTCATGGGAAACCTCTTCTTGGGACCGATCAGCTACAGATTACGACCACGACCAGGGTAACTTAAGGGCATCGGTGCTAATTTCATAAGCCGTTGATTGGACAAGGTTCTGTTGCCTTAAAACCGCACTTCGACCACCCCGGCGCCGCGGGCCACCCCGCTTACGGTCTGGCCTGAGGCGGTGCGCACCTGGGCGAGTTGCCCTTCCTGGGCGTTATTGAGGGCGAGGCCATCCGCGCTGACCCTGAAGCCGTTCCCGGCGGATTGGACCTTGACGGTCTGGCCCTGTTGTATTGCAAGCGCCCCTTTCAGCATCTCCTGCTTCAGTGGCTCGCCGGGCAGCAGGTTGGTGGAGGGCGTCTTGCCGACCGCGTGCCGCAGGTCGGTGAGGATGCTGTGAGGCAGTTGGGTCAGTTCACCCTGCTGCGTGGTGAGATCGGAGACCTCCAGCGGGCGCCCCTGCGGAACCGGCCGCGCGGTGACCACATAGGTGCCGGTTACCCGCACCTGCGCCGCGACATACAAGGTCCAGGTTGCCGGGCCGCTGCAGCGCACGCCGACCATGGTGGAACCCCAGTTCCTCGTCCCGGGCGCCTGAAACACTTCGAGCGCGGGACAGGGAGCCAGAACGGCGCGCGGGAAAACCGCACCCACGTTGATCGAAACGGCGCCGGGAAGACCGGCGGTCTGGGACTTCAGGTACTGCTCCACCGCAAGCTGTATGGCCGCCGGATCCTGGCGATCCTGCGCCGCTGCCAATGCCGGCAGGGCGAAGCACGCCACCGCAACGATGCGGCGCAACCAGTCGGTTCGGAGGCTCGTTGTCATAGGGGGTTCCATGGTTTTGGCTGAGGGCACGGGGCAGATTCTGCCGCCATACGGGCCGCGACCATGGCTGGAATTGAGGCGATTTTGACCCGCTTATCCGGAGATCGTCGCGCGGGAGGACGCCTATCATTGCCGGCATGTCAGAAGGCCCGGAAAGGCAGGCGGACGTGCCGTCACGGAGCACACGGCCCGTCGCCCATAGTAACGACCGTTCGGTCGATTACTTGAGAGCGCTGCCGCTCTGCGCCGGATGAACAAGAGATGAGGCGAGCACCATGGCCAACCCGATAGACAACGCATTCAAGTTTCACGCCGAGGCGCTCAACCTGCGCGCGTTCCGCCAGGAGCTGCTCGCCGCGAACATCGCCAACGCGGACACGCCGGGCTACCAGGCGCGCGACATCGATTTCAGGAAGTCGCTGCAGGAGGCGTTCGCCGGTCGCCAGCCGACCGTGGAGCTCGCGCGCACCGCGCGTGGCCACGTCGCGCCCTCCGCCGCGTCGGGAGCGGGCGCGGGAACGCCGCTCTATCGCACGGTCGTACAGGCGAGCCTCGACGGCAACACCGTCGACATGGACGTCGAGCGCGCGCAGTTTGCCGAGAACGCGATCCGCTACGAAGCCAACCTGACTTTCATCAACGGCCAGCTGAAAGCTTTGCTCGCCGCCATACAAGGATAGCTATCATGCCGCTCTCCAACGTATTCGATATCGCCGGCACTGCGCTGACCGCGCAGTCGCAGCGCTTGAACACCGTCGCCAGCAATCTCGCCAATGCCGACAGCGCGGCGGGACCGGACGGCAAGGCGTACCGCGCGAAGCAGGTGGTGTTCAGCGCGATCCCGATGGGCGGCTCGGTCGCGAGCGGCGTGCGGGTGACGGGCATCGTCGAGGATCCGTCTCCGATGAAGCAGGTCCACGACCCGAAGCACCCGCTGGCGGACAGCAAGGGCTACGTGACCATGCCCAACGTCAACGTCGTCGAGGAAATGGTGAACATGATCTCGGCCTCGCGCTCCTATCAGAACAACGTCGAGGTGATGAACACCGCCAAGACGCTGCTCCTGAAAACCCTGACGCTCGGCCAATAAGGACCCGCGATCATGCTTCCCGCACTCCAGGCAATAGGAATGGTGTTCAGCGCGATCAACGCGGCGACCACCCTCAACAAGATCGTATCTGGCTCCGGTTCCGACGCGACGGCGACTGCCACCAATTCGTCCACCAAGGGGAAAGCCATGAACTCGATACAGGACACCGCCACTGCCACGGGCGGCGGCGCCGCCGCGAGCGGCGCGTCCAGCACCAACGAAATGAGCGATCGGTTTCTGAAGCTCCTCGTCACACAGATGAAGAACCAGGATCCGCTGAACCCGCTCGACAACGCGCAGGTCACCTCGCAGCTCGCGCAGATCAACACGGTGAGCGGCATCGAGAAGCTCAATTCGACCATGCAGAATCTCTCCACCTCGTTCATGGCCGGGCAGTCGCTGCAATCGGCCTCGCTGATCGGCCGCAGCGTCCTGACGGACAGCAACCGCCTCGCCTGGAACGGCGCGACGGTGACCGGCGCGGCGGAGCTCGCGCAGCCGGCCGACCGCATGACCGTGACCATCGCCGATGCCGCGGGCAACGCCGTGCGCACGATGGAGCTGGGACCGCAGAAGGCCGGCACGGCCCAATTTCAGTGGGACGGGCTGAACGACGCCGGCGCGCGCGTGGCCGACGGCGCCTACACGTTCCGCATCGCCGCGCAGCGGGGCGGCCAGCCGGTCACGGCGACGCCGCTCGGCATCGGGCGCGTCGCGAGCGTGTCCTTCGGCAACGAAGGGCTGCGCGTGGACGTCGACGGCATCGGCGCCATCCAGATGTTCCAGATCAAGCGCATTCTCTAACACGACAAGGAGCAAGGCACCATGGGCTTTCAAACCGGACTGAGCGGACTCAACGCCGCCTCGCAGAACCTCGACGTCATCGGCAACAACGTCGCCAACGCGAGCGTGGTGGGCTTCAAGAGCTCCCGCACGCTGTTTGCCGACGTCTACGCGGCTTCCCTGAACGGCGCCGGCGCCAATGCGATCGGCATCGGGACCAAGGTCGCGGACATCCAGCAGCAGTTCACGCAGGGCAACATCACGGTGACCAACAACCCGCTCGATATCGCGATCAACGGCGGCGGCTTCTTCAGGATGAGCGACAACGGCACGATCACCTATTCGCGCAACGGCCAGTTCCATTTCAACGAGGACGGCTACATCGTGAACGCGGACAATCTCAGGCTGTCCGGCTACGGCGTCGACGCGTCGGGCAACATCGTTGCCTCGGCTCCCGTGGCGATCCAGCTCGACACGGCCGACATCGCGCCCAAGGTGACCTCCGATTTCGGCGTCGGGTTGAATCTCGACGCGCGCGCGACCCCCCCGACGACCGCCGTATTCAATCCCGCCGATCCGACGAGCTTTACCGCCTCGACCTCCGGCACGGTCTACGACAGCCTCGGCAACTCGCACGTGTTCACGCAGTACTTCGTGAAGACGGCGACCAACGGGCAGTGGAATCTGCACGGCGCGGTCGATGGCACCGCGCTCGCGAACGTGAATCTCGGCGCCGGCGCCGGAAACCCGGTCGTCCTCAACTTCAATTCGAGCGGCGCGCTCACCACGGCGATGCCCATCGCCGCGGCCTCCCTGACGGTGGCCGGCGGCGCGGCTACGCCCCTCACTTTCGCGCTGGATTTCCAGGGCAGCACGCAGTACGGCTCCAACTTCAGCGTCAATTCCCTGACCCAGGACGGCTACACCTCGGGGCGGCTGTCCGGGTTCAGCATCGCCGGCGACGGCCAGATCCTCGGGCAGTACTCGAACGGGCAGAGCAAGACGCTGGGACAGGTCGTGCTCGCCAATTTCGCCAACCCGGAGGGTCTGACGCCGCTGGGCAACAACCAATGGCAGGAAAGCGCGGATTCCGGCCTGCCGCTGATCGGCGCGCCCGCAACCGGCAACCTGGGCGCCCTGCAGTCCGCGGCGGTGGAAGACTCCAACGTCGACCTGACCGCGGAGCTGGTGAACATGATCACCGCGCAACGCGTCTACCAGGCCAACGCCCAGTCCATCAAGACCCAGGACCAGGTGCTGCAGACGCTGGTGAACCTGCGGTAGTCGTGAAGCGTCAGGCGTCAGGCGGAAATCAACCACGCTTCACCGCTGACCCCTGACCCCTGACCGCGAACGGAGTGAGCAATGGACCGATTGATTTACGTCGCAATGACCGGGGCGAAGGCCACGCTCGACCAGCAGGCGAGCGTCGCGCACAACCTCGCCAACGTCAGCACTACCGGCTTTCGCGCCGAGCTGAGCGCGTTTCGCGCCGTGCCGGTCCAGGGCGAGGGCGGGGCAACGCGCACGTTCGTCGTCGATGCGACCACGGGAGCGGATTTCGCGCCGGGCGCGGTCCAGCACACCGGGCGTGACCTCGATATCGCCGTGCAGGGCAAGGGCTGGATCGCGGTGCAGGCGGCGGACGGAACAGAGGCCTACACCCGCGCCGGCAACCTCCGGCTCTCTCCGAACAACGAGCTCGTCACCGCCAGCGGCAACGCGGTGCTCGGCGACGGCGGCCCGGTCGCGATCCCGTCCGACACGCGCATCACGATCGGCGGCGATGGCACCGTATCCACGGTCCCCACCGACAATCGCGTGAGCCAGAATTCGACCGTAGGGCGCATCAAGCTCGTCAATCCGCCCGAGGGCGAGCTGGAGCGCGGCGGCGATGGCCTCTTCCGGCTGCGCGGGGGCGGCGCGGCCCCGGTCGACGACACCGTGCGCCTGGTCTCGGGCGCCGTCGAGTCGAGCAACGTCAATCCCGTCGAGTGCATGGTCAGCATGATCACGCTCTCGCGCCAGTTCGACATGCAGATGAAGCTCCTGCAGAACGCGGAGAGCAACTCGCGTCAGGCGAGCCAGCTGCTCGGCATCAATTCCTAGGGACCTCTGCAAAAGTGATCGATATCGCGATAACGCCGGCGAGGTCCCCCCGGAGTTTGGGGGGAGCACGAGGGGGCGCAGCCCTCTTGTTCAGAGATTTCGCAGCCCGGCCCGTGCTCATACACGCTCATTCACACTGATCTACCCAGACAGGACCCGACATGATCCGCTCGCTTTGGATTTCCAAGACCGGCCTCGACGCCCAGCAGACCAACATGGACGTCATCTCCAACAACCTGGCGAACGTCAGCACCACCGGCTTCAAGCGCGCGCGCGCCGTGTTCGAGGACCTGCTCTACCAGACGCTGCGGCAGCCGGGTGCGCAGTCCTCCCAGCAGACGCAGCTGCCCTCCGGCCTGCAGCTCGGCACCGGCGTGCGCCCGGTCGCGTCCGAGCGCATCTTTACCCAGGGCAACCTGCAGAAGACGGACAATTCGCTCGACGTCGCGATCAACGGCGGCGGCTTCTTCCAGGTGCAGCTCCCGGACGGCACCACCGCCTACACGCGGGATGGCTCCTTTCACGTGAACGCCCAGGGCCAGCTGGTGACTTCCAGCGGCTACCAGGTGCAGCCCGCGATCACGATACCGAACAACGCACTGTCCGTGACCATCGCGCGCGACGGCGTCGTATCGGTGACGCGCTCGGGCACCGCCACGCCGACGCAGGTCGGCGCGCTGCAGCTAGCGAGCTTCATCAATCCGCCGGGCCTCCAGAGCATGGGCGAGAACCTCTACCTCGAGACCGCCGCCTCGGGCACGCCGAGCGCCAATACGCCGGGATCGAACGGGCTGGGGCTGCTCAACCAGGGCTATGTCGAGACCTCGAACGTGAACGTCGTCGAGGAGCTGGTGAACATGATCCAGACCCAGCGTGCCTACGAGATCAACTCCAAGTCGATCCAGGCCTCCGACCAGATGCTGCAGAAGCTGACACAGCTGTAACTCCGAACATTCTCAAGGGAATACGATGACCGTATTGTTTTCGATTGCCAGGGCCGCGGCAGCCGTCGCCTGCGGTGCGCTCGCCGCGTGCATAACCACGACGCCCTCAACCTCGGTGATGCAGCCCATGACCGTGCGGCCCCAGTTCGCGGCGACGCCGCAAGCCGCGAGCGGGTCGATCTACTTGGCGAGCAACCAGTCCGCCGGGATCTACCGGCCGTTGTTCGAAGACCGCCGCGCGCGCAACGTCGGCGACACGATCACCATCAACATCGTCGAGAGCACCGCTGCGAACAAGAAGTCCGACACCTCGACCAAGCGCGCCAGCGACAACAAGTTCGGTGTCACCAACGTCACCGGCCTGCCCGGCAAGAGCTTCCTCGGCGCCGGGCTCGCCGCCGACTCCGCCTTCCAATTCAGCGGCGAGGGCGCGGCCGCCAGCAACAACGTTTTCACAGGCACCATCACCGTCACGGTGACCGAGGTGCTCCCGAACGGCAATCTCGCCGTGAGCGGCGAGAAGCAGATAGGCATAGGCCCGGGCTCGGAGTTCATTCGCATGTCCGGTGTGGTCAATCCCAGCTTCATCACCTTCTCCAACAGCGTGAACTCGGTGCAGGTCGCCGACGCGCGCATCGAGTACCGCGCCAACGGCCAGATCGAGAACGCCCAGAACATGGGCTGGCTCTCGCGCTTCTTCCTCAACGTGCTGCCCTTCTGAGGCTCTATGCGTGATCCTTCCCCGATTGCCTTTTCCAGCTTCCTCCTGATCGCGGCGGCCCTGTTCATGACGCTCGCGGGCCCTGCGCGCTCCGAGCGCATCAAGGACCTCGCCACGGTGCAGGGGGTGCGGTCGAACCAGCTGGTCGGCTACGGGCTCGTGGTCGGCCTGGACGGCAGCGGCGACCAGACGACGCAGACCCCGTTCACGGTGCAAAGCGTGATCAACATGCTGGGCCAGCTCGGCGTGAATCTTCCACCCATCGCCGGCAGCCTGCAGCTCAAGAACGTCGCCGCGGTAATGGTGACGGCGGCGCTGCCGCCCTTCGTGCAACCGGGCCAGACGATCGACGTCACGGTGTCGTCTCTCGGCAATGCCAAGTCGCTCCGCGGCGGCACGCTCGTCATGACTCCCATCAAGGGCGCGGACGGCCAGGTCTACGCGATCGCGCAGGGCAACGTGCTGGTGGGCGGCGTGGGCGCGTCCACTGCCGGTGGCTCGAGCGTTCAGATCAATCACCTTTCCGTGGGACGCATCAGCGGCGGCGCGACGGTCGAGCGCGCGGTGCCGACCACGCTCGGCAGCGGCGGGCACATCCAGCTCGGCCTCAATACCGCAGACTTCACGACGACGCAGCGGCTCGTCGATGCGATCAACGGCGCGTTCGGCCAGGGTACGGCTACGGCGCTCGACGGGCGCACCGTGCAGGTCGCCGCGCCGGCGGAGCCCGACCAGCGCGTGCGCTTCCTCGCGCAGATGGAAGGCCTGGACGTGAAGCCCGGAGCCGGCACGGCCAAGGTGATACTCAACCCGCGCACGGGCTCGGTGGTAATGAACCAGTCGGTGACCGTGGATACCTGTGCGGTTGCCCACGGCAGCCTGTCCGTGGTGATCTCGCGTGAGCCCATCGTGAGCCAGCCCAACGCATTCGCCGGCGGCCAGACGGTGCAGGCCTCCCGCGACAAGATCGAGATCCGGGAGAACCCGGGCGCCCTGACGATCATGCAGGGCGTCAATCTCGCGGAAGTCGTGAAGGCCTTGAACGCGATCGGCGCCACGCCGCAGGATCTCCTCGCCATACTGCAGGCGATGAGGGCGGCCGGCGCCCTGCGCGCGGAACTCGACATCATCTGACCATGGCCGCATCCCCTCTCACCGATACGCGGGCGCTCGCGCTCGACGCGCAGGGCCTGGAGCGGCTCAAGCAGCAGGCAGGGCGCGATCCCGGCCGCGCGGTGGGCGAGGCATCGCAGCAGTTCGAGGCGCTGCTGCTCAACATGATGCTGAAGAGCATGCGGCAGGCCGGCGGCCAGGACGGCATGTTCGATACGGAGCAGTCGAAGCTCTACAC
>DASRJL010000101.1:0-9448 GCA_035649495.1 Burkholderiales bacterium
GAGCGGCGCTTCCTGCAGGAAAAAATGTCGAACCCGGCCTTGCTCCAGCTCAGGCGCTCGCCTCGGCCGGCAGGCCTGCCTGACGGGCGTAGAAGCTGAACCGGTTGCGGCCCTGGTTCTTGGCGCGATAGAGCGCGGTGTCCGCGTTGCGCATCAGGGTCGGCGCGTCGCGCCCGTCCTTGGGCCACACCGCCACGCCGATGCTCACCGACAGGACCAGCTCGCCGTGCTCGAGCTGCAGCGGCTGCGCCATCGCGGCGATAATCTTCTCCGCCAGCTGGTGCAGCCCGGCGTGCGCGCCGAGGTTCTCGATCAGCGCCACGAACTCGTCGCCGCCGAGGCGCGCGACGATGTCGCTTTCCCGCAGGCAGGCCGAAATGCGCTCGCCGATCACGCGCAGGCTGCGGTCGCCGGCGGCGTGGCCCAGGGTGTCGTTGATCAGCTTGAAGCGGTCGACGTCCATGAACAGCAGCGCCACGCCGCGCGCATGGCGCTCGGCCTGGGCCAGCGCGTGCTCCAGGCTGTCGGCGAAGAACGAGCGGTTGTAGAGGCCGGTGACGTTGTCGCGCGTCGCCATGGCATGGACGGCGGCGATCGCGCGCTGCAACTCGGCGTTGCGCGCGCGCAGACGGTCGCGCAGGCCGCGGATGTGGCCGGCGACGAGCGCGAAGCACGGCAGCGAGACCGCGAGCAGCAGCCACTGGAACCATTCCTGCACCACGCTCGGCACGCTCTCGGGGCGGAAATTCAGGAGCAGGTTGATCACCAGTGCGTAGCCGGCGAGGGCGTACAGCGCGAGCGTGATCATTTCGCGCATGCCGAGCCGGAATACCCCGAACAGGAACACGAGGTAGCACAGGCCGAGCACGACGCCGCGGGCGGTGTCGGTGTAGTAGAGCCCCGCCATCAGCAGCGTGATGCCGAGATAGACCTGGAACTTGGTGAGGCTGGGATCGCTCAGCCGCAGGTTGAGGCCGGTGCGGAACGCCGCGTAGAGCGCCGCGTTCGACGCCACGATGGCGGCAGCGATGGCGAGCGCCGGCGCGGCCTGGATGTAATCGAGCAGGTATCCAGCGGCAAGCAGCGGCAGCACCAGGGCGTAGCTCAGCGCGGCGAGCGCGTGGCGCCGCAGCCGGATGGCCTGCTTTTCCTCGACGGTCGGTGCCGGCGGCAGAATCTGCATGGCCGGACGATTCTAGGGCGCGGCTTCGGCCGCTGTGGTGGGACTCCTGATCCGCGATGTCAAAATCTCACAGTTCTTGCAAGCGCGTATCATCTTCGCCAGACGGCCGGAGGGTTCCACCGGGTTGAGGAGACCCATGCTCATGAAGAACATCATGCTTGCGCTGGCGATCGGGTTCGCCGTGGCCGGATGCGCCACGCCGTCCCTTACGATGGACGTCGACTACGATACGGCGACGGATTTTGCCGCGCAGAAGACCTTTGCCTGGATGCCGGCCACCGGCAACGCGGCGGCGAACGAGCTGCTGGTGAAGAGGATCCGGAGCGCCGTCGATCAGCAGCTGCAAGCCAAAGGACGCGTGCCGGCGGCGGACAATCCCAATTTCCTCATCGCCATGGACCTTTCAGGCAAGACGACCTATGGCGGTTCCACGGGGGTCGGCGTATCGGTCGGCATTCCCGTCGGCAGGGCGGGCAGGGTCTCGGTGGGCGGGGGAAAAAGCAAAGCCATCGAAACGAAGGAGGGACAGCTGGTGCTGCACTTCCTCGATGCGAAGACCAAGTCGCTCTTCTGGCAGGCAACCGCCTCGGGAGCCGTCGAACCGGGCGCTACGCCCGAAGAGCAGCAGAAGCGGATCAACGACGTGATCGCGCAGATGCTTGCGCAGTTCCCGCCCAAAAAATAGAGCAGCCTTAGTCAGACCCCTCCGGCGCTCACCGCGCCGCCTGCTCGCTCGCCTTAGCCTTGTCTTTTTCGGCAGGGGCGGCCGCGAGGAACTGGGTCGCCGCGGGCGGCAGCACGATGAAGCTGTTCGGATCGATTTCCCTGGAATTCCATTCCCGCGCGACGACCACGGCGGGGTGCTCGCCCAGGCTCTGGGCGACCGCAGAACCCGCCACCGACGCGAACACGAGACCGGCGCCGAGCCACTGCAGCGTTTTGGCGTTCATTGAAGCGCTCCTAGTCGAAGAAACGGCGCATTACAGCGCGGGAGCGATGAAGTTGTAGTCGCTCGCCCAAGCCGACTGGGACGATTGGGTGCTGCCGGTGCTGGCTTCGCCGGCGTGGCCGGCGACGTTCGGCAGCGTGCGGTCGACGGCGAGGTCCTCGTACGGCGCGTTCCTGCCGGCGACGTACGCTTGGACGGGCGCGAACTCGATGTTCGGCAGCGCGCGGTCGAGATCGACCTGTTCGAAGGGCTTGCCGATTTCGATGGCGCCGGCGGAGAAGGCTAGGCTGCTGAGTGCGACTGCGGCGATGAGGCGTTTCATGGCGTACTCCCTATCAATTGGTTGAGTGGTACTGCATACGCAACCAATTTGCCCGCCACGGACCTCAGGAGCGTGTCAGCGAAGGATCCCCGTATTCCAACCGTAACCAACGTGTAGCCGCGGCTGAAATAAGCCGCGGTTCAAGGCAGGGTCGGAGCAGCGGCGCGCCGCAGAGAGCGCTCTTTCCACAGCATCAAGGTAGCGACAAGGAGCGCACCGGTGAGCGCGGTGCTCAAGGGGAGCCCGAGCCCCACTGCTTTGCTTGCGAAGAAATCGCCCACTGCGGTGCCGGCCGCGCGCACCAGGACGACGACCAACCAGTAGAACAGGATGACCCGAAGCCAGCCTCGGCCGACGTAGAACACGCCGGCCAGGATCAAGGAAAGGACAATGGAGGACTTGGCGAGCCCGAGTCCGGCTTGGAAGGAAGTGAAATCGCCGACCACGGTCCCGAGCGTGCCGGCGATCAACATGCAGAGCCAATAGTTCCAGGTGGTCGCGGGCAGTTGGGGTCGACTCGTCTTTTGGTCGAAGCCTGCACTCGCAACCAGAAGAACGGCGAGGCTCGCCATCACGGCCAGCCACGGCAATTTCAGGTCGGAGATGGCGAGGTCCGCGAGGTTCGTCGCCGCCGTCCGGATGACGACGATCGCCGACCAGTAATACGCTTCGTGCTCCGCGTCGTCCCGCCGCTCGATCAGGACGATCGCAAGGAGGACCGCGGCGAGAATCGGAACCCCGCGCAGGTGGCCGAGATGGAGGCTGCCGGCAAAGAAATCGCCCATGTTGGCGCCGAAGACGCTCGCCATGCAGAGAGCGATCCAATACCGGGGCCCGAGCTGCGGTACGTGTTTGGCCTGCACGGGCGTGAGTTTTGCCCACAGGCATGTCACGAGCTACGCGGGCCCAAGAGCCTAAAGAGCTAGGCGGGCTTATCTTTCCGTCGCTTTCGCGCTCTCCTCATCGGGCCCTATGGCTTTGGTCACAGTGTCCTGCGCGGCTCTCCGCTAGTATCGCCGCGGGCAAGTCCAGGCACTTATTCGGGAGGGAGAACAAATGACAAAGCGGACTTGGTTGTTCACGTCAGTTACGACGTTGCTGATCGTGGGTCTGGCGGCCTGCGGCGGGAGCGGAGGTGGCGGCGGCGGGGGCGCCAGCATTCCGACCGCAACCAACGCGTCGATTGCGCCGCCGCCGACGACGCCGGTCACGATCAACACGGCCGGGGGCGTGCCGGCGAATCAGAGCGTCGCCGCAAATTCATTCCAGGCGTCCGGTGGGGCGGCGAACACCGGTTTGGGGGCTTCGGGGCTGGTCACGGCCCAGGCCGACAACAGCAGCACGCAAAGCGAGACCCTCGCTGCGATCGTTCGCCGCCATGCGGAAAGGCTCAAGGACCACCAGCCCTCCGTGACCGGTGCGCTACAGGTACAGACGCAACCCTGCAGCGGGGGCGGAACGTTTACCGTCGCCTTTGACGATGCGAGCAACGCCGCAACGGAGGTCTTCGTCAACTGCAACGAGGGCGGGACTGTCCTGCACGGCACCCTCTCGTCTTCGAATGTCGGCGTAGGCCAGAACCTGGGCCCGACGGTAGGCAGCCCCTATAGCATTAGCGTCACGGCGACTTTCACCATCGATCTGTCGGTCACGACTACGTCGCCTGCGTCGAGCGTCGTCACGCAGGGCTCGTTCAGCTTCACGGTAATGTTGTCCGGAAACATGGTAGCCGCAGGCAACGGCGGCGTGCAGCCTGGCGCGCCGAACCGCGTGCAGATATCGATGTTCAACGGGAACCTTCTGACCTCGAACGGCACGCTCCGCGAACAACTGTCCAACTTCAACCTCTCCGTCGACGACAACGACCTGCTGGGCAGGACGACGGTCTCCGGAGGCTATACCTACGCGAACACGATCATGAACGGCTCGGTCACGGTGGCCATCTCGGCTCTCGTGTACCAGCCGCAGGGATCTGCGCATCCGAACTCCGGGATCGTCAACATCACCTCGTCTGCATCACCCGGTGCGAGCATCGTGCTGAGCGTGATCTCCAGCTCGGCCGGCGTAAGTGTGGCCGTGTCCGACGGAGCGACCACCCAGACCGCCACCCTCACCTGGGCGCAGGTCGACGCGCTATAGGCATCCGTTCTTATTGAGAAGGGCGCGGCTTCCGGGCCGCGCCCTTTTTGTTTTTTGACGGGTTATGCTGCGCCTGGACTCCCACCAGGCCCCAGGCACCCTTATGGACCCGCTCGACCTCACCATCCGCAACGGCATCGTGGCGACCGCCGCGGAGACGATGCGCTGCGACATCGGCGTCTCCGGGGAGAAGATCGTCGCCCTCGCGGAGCATCTCCCGGCGGGGGCGCGCGACATCGACGCCCGCGGACGCTACGTCGTCCCGGGCGGCATCGACAGTCATTGCCATATCGAGCAGCTCTCCGGGATGGGCATCATGTCGGCCGACGACTTCTACAGCGGCACCGTCTCGGCCGCCTTCGGCGGCACGACCACGATCATCCCGTTCGCGGCACAGCACCGCGGCACGTCGGTCACGGCGACGCTCGCCGACTACCACGAGCGCGCGCGCACCAAGGCCGTGATCGACTACGGCTTTCACCTGATCATCGGCGAGCCCACCGACCAGGTCTTGAATGAGGAATTGCCGGCGGCGATCAAGGGCGGCATCACCTCGTTCAAGGTCTACATGACCTATCCCAAGTGGCGGCTGGAGGATTACCAGCTGCTCGACGTGCTGAACGTCGCCGACCGCGAGGGGGCGCTGGTGATGGTGCACGCCGAGAACGACGACATGATCCGCTGGATCGCCAAGCAGCTTCTCGAGCGCGGACACGGGGCGCCGAAGTTCCACGGCGTGGCGCACGACGCGCTCGCCGAGGCCGAGGCGACGCATCGCATCATCATGCTGTCGCGGCTGCTCTCCGTGCCGGTGCTGATCGTCCACGTCTCGAGCCCCGAGGCGACCAGCACCATCCGCGCCGCGCAGACCCTGGGGGCGAAGATCTACGCCGAGACCTGTCCGCAGTACCTCGTGCTGACGGCCGACGACATGGACCGGCCGGGCGTCGAAGGCGCGAAGTGGTGCTGCAGCCCGCCGCTCCGCGACAAGGCGGCGCAGGCGGCGATCTGGGCGGGCCTCGCCAACGGCACCTTCCAGGTGTATTCGTCCGATCACGCGCCGTACCGCTTCGACGAGACCGCCAAGATCCCGCGCGGCGACCAGACCACGTTCAAGGAAATGGCGAACGGCGTGCCGGGCATCGAGATGCGCCTGCCGATCCTCTTTTCCGAGGGCGTGCTGAAGAAGCGGCTCACCCTCAACCAGTTCGTGGCGCTCGGCTCGACCAACCACGCGCGCATGTACGGCCTCTATCCGCGCAAGGGCACCATCGCCGTCGGATCGGATGCCGACCTCGCGATCTGGAATCCCGAGGTCGAAAAACGGATCGACTATTCGATGATGCACGACGCAGTCGGCTATACGCCCTACGAGGGACACGTGTACACGGGCTGGCCCGAGCTCGTGACGAGCCGCGGGCGCATCGTGGTCGAGGGTGGCAAACTAAAGGTCGCGCGCGGGTCGGGGCAGTTCCTCGCGCGCGGCAAGCCCGGCCCCATCGCCGCCGCTCACGGCATCGACGGTCCGGCGCGTCAACTCAGGAAATTCATCCATGGCTAGACACCTCAAGATCGCCGCGGCCCAGCTGGGACCGCTGAACCGGGAGGATTCCCGAGCCGTCGCCGTCGGGCGATTGACGAACCTCCTGAAGGAAGCCCACGGCATGGGCGCGAAGTTCGTCGTCTTCCCGGAGCTCGCCTTCACCACCTTTTTCCCGCGCTGGTGGATGGAGGACCAGCGCGAAGTCGATGCTAAATTCTTCGAATCGACGGTTCCCTCCCCGGAGACGCGGCCTTTATTTGAGGAGGCAAAAAAGCTCGGTGTAGGCTTCTACATCGGCTACGCCGAGCTGACGCCCGAGAAGCGCCGCTTCAACAGCGCAATACTCGTCGGCCCCGACGGCAGCGTCGTCGGGAAGTACCGCAAGGTGCACCTGCCGGGGCACGCGGACCATAAGCCCAAGGCCGCGTTCCAGCACCTGGAGAAGAAATACTTCGAGGTCGGGGATCTCGGCTTTCGCGTCTGGCGGTTCATGGACACGATCACCGGCATGCTGATCTGCAACGACCGGCGCTGGCCCGAGGCGTTCCGGGTGCTCGCCCTGCAGGGCGCCGAGATCGTCGCGCTCGGCTTCAACACGCCGAGCGAGAACCTGCACTACCCGGAGCCGCCGGCGCTGCGCGTGCACCACCACCTGATCATGGCGCAGTCGATGGCGTTCCAGAACGCCACCTGGCTGGTCGAGACGGCGAAGGCCGGCTTCGAGGACGGCTTCCGCATGTTCGGCCACTCGCTCATCGTCGCGCCCACCGGCGAGATCGCGGCCAAGACCCAGACCGAGGACGACGAGGTGATCGTCCACAACTGCGACATCGACCTCGCCGCGCAGCTCAAGAAAACCATGTTCAACTTCGCCGCGCACCGGCGCCCGGAGCACTACCGGCTGATCGTCGAGCGCGTGGGCGCCGAGGTCACGCCCGCGAAGCCCGGAACATAGCCTGCGTGGATGTGGCACTAGCGGAAAAGCGAGCGAATCGTCGTCCCCGCGAAGGCGGGGACCCAGCCTCAGAAATGGGTAGCAAGCGAAATGGATCCCCGCCTTCGCGGGGATGACCGAAAACACCTCTTCGCGGGATGCCAAGAAACAAATGGACCTCGAACTCGCGCAACTGCCACCACCTGAACGCTACAAGATCCTCATCGGCCTCGTGATCCCGCGGCCCATCGCCTGGGTCTCGACCTGGAGCGAGAACGGCGTGGCCAATTGCGCGCCGTTCTCGTTCTTCAACGTCATCTCGGAGGAGCCGCCGCTCTGCATCCTCAGCTTCAACCGCCGCTCCGACGGCGCGCTGAAGCACACCCTCAAGAACATCCGCAGGACCGGCGAATTCGTGGTCAACCTCGCCGACGAGGGCACGGCGAACGCGATGCACGCCTCGAGCGCCGAGCTGCCGGAAGCCGAGAGCGAGTTCGCGCGCGCCGGCCTGACCGCGGCGCCGGCGCTCATGGTGAAGCATCCGCGCATCGCCGAGGCCGCCGCGTCGCTCGAGTGCCGCGTCGAGCGCCGCATCGAGTTCGGCCCCGAGCGCGAGCTGGTGATCGGCACGATCCTGCTCGTCCACGCGCGGGACGGCATCATCGACCCGAAAACCAAGCGCATCTCCGAGGAGCGCTACCGCCCGGTCGGCCGCCTTTTCGGCGCCCGCTACTGCACCACGCGCCAGCGCTTCAATCTGCCCGGAGACCTGCCCTGAATTCGGGGTCAGAGCCCGATTTCGTTTTTACGTACGTGAAAACAAGATCGGGCTCTGACCCCGAATTCCCTACCAGTTCAGCCGCACGCGGCCGATCGCCATCGCGACCGCCGCCTGCGTGGGCTCGACCACCGGGAGGCCGAGCTCGTCCTGCAGCGCTTTGCGGTAGCGCGCCATGCCGGCGCAGCCCATGATGACCACGTCGGCGGCGTGCTGGTCGCGCAGCGCTTTCCCGACCGTCACCATGCGCCCGAATGTTTTCTCTTCATTTGATAATTCGACAACGGGGAGGCCGACTGGAAGCTCGGCCGCCAGCCGCGCGCTGACGCCCATGGCGCCGACGTAGCGCAGGTGCCGCGGGATCGATTGCTTGAGGATCGCGATGACGCCGAATTTCGGGCCGAGGGTGAGGGCGGTGAGGATGGCGCACTCGGCGATGCCGAGCACCGGCTTCCGGGTCGCCTCGCGCAGGGCATAGAGGCCTGGGTCGCTGTAGCAGGCGACGACGAACGCCGCATACTGTTTTTCTTTTGACAAAACCAAGTTCAACATAGGGCTGACCACAGCATCCACCTGCTGCTGGGTCTCGATGCCGGGCGGGCCTTCCTTCAGCGTCACGCAATCGATCGCCGGACCGCCCGCCATGCGCAGCGGCTCGACCGCTTCGTCGATGCCGCGCGTCACCACCTCGGTGGAGTTCGGATTGATGACCAGGATGCGCTCGGCCATGCCCCCATACTACCGTTTCGCATGCTTTTATCGGAGAATCCGGCGAAACCAATCGAGGAGGCTCACGATGTTGCGCCGTGCATCGATTCTCTTGGCCGCGCTGCTCGTCTCGGGCGCGGCGCTCGCCCAATCCAAGCTGCCGCCGCTGCGCACCGGCGTCGACGGCACCTTCGCGCCGCACGCCATGCCGAAGCTCGGCGGCGGGGTCGAGGGCTTCCAGATCGACCTCTTCACCGAGGTCGCGCGGCGCATGAAGCGCGAGATCACCTTCGACGCGGTGAGCTTCTCCACCCTGATCCCGGGGTTGCAGGCCGGGCGCTACGACTTCATCGCGGCGCCCACCACGGTCACCAAGGAGCGCGCCGAGAGCATGATCTTCACCGCCGGCTACCTCTGGACCGCGTACCAGTTCGGCATCAAGAAGGGCTCGAAGCCGATCAAGGACTGGTCGGACCTGAAGGGCAAGGTGGTCTCGGTCAACAAGGGCACGCCCTACGAGACGCTCAGCAAGGCGATGGGCGAGAAGCACGGCTTCAGCGTCCAGGCCTACGACACGCAGCCCGACGCCACCCAGGCGGTGCTCTCGGGCCGCGCGTACGCCACGCTCGGCGGCAACACCACCATCGTCTACGCGGCGAGCAAGAACCCGCAGTTCGCCGCCGACCTGGAGCTCTCCGACACGCGCGCGCACTGGGCGGCGCCGTTCCGCAAGGACAGCGTGGCGCTCCGGAACCAGATGCAGGACGTGCTCGACTGCATGAAGAAGGACGGCACCATCGCGAAGCTGTCGGAGAAGTGGTTCGGGCGCGTGCCCGGTCCCGACGCGCTCGAGCGGGTCATCACCCCGGGCTACGGCGTGCCCGGCATGCCG
>DASRJL010000102.1:0-4551 GCA_035649495.1 Burkholderiales bacterium
CCGGCCGGAGTTCGTCAACCGCCTGGACGAGATCGTGGTGTTCCACGGCCTCGACGCGGAGAACATCAAGCAG
The DNA here is from genome assembly GCA_035649495.1 of Burkholderiales bacterium. Taxonomy (GTDB): domain Bacteria; phylum Pseudomonadota; class Gammaproteobacteria; order Burkholderiales; family SG8-41; genus SG8-41. The sequence continues at coordinate 74 of DASRJL010000102.1, forward strand.
ATCGCCGGCATCCAGCTGGAGGTGCTGCGTGCGCGGCTGGCGAAGATGGACTTCGCCCTCGAGGTGTCGGACGCCGCGCTGGCGGAGCTGGCCAAGGTCGGCTTCGACCCGGCCTACGGCGCGCGCCCGCTCAAGCGCGCGATCCAGTCGGAGCTGGAAAACCCGCTGGCAAAGGCGATCCTGGAAGGGCGCTTCGCGCCGAAAGACACCATCCGCGTGGACGCCCGCGGCGGGCGCCTGGCATTCGAGAAAGCGCGGGCTAAGGCAGCCTGAGAGCGATGCCGGGGGCGGGGAGTTCCGCCCTGATTCGCCGGCTGGCCTGCTGCAGCTCCTCCCACAGGCCCTCGGTGTCCTTGCGGAACACCGTGCCCAACTCGACCCCGGAGACCGCCCACAGGCCGCGGTCGATCTCGCTCTTCAGCTCGCCCGGGCGCCAGCCGACGTAGCCGACGAAGTAGCGTGCCTCGTTGGGCGTCGACTCGATGATGTTGTCGATGGTGTTGGCGCGGAAAGCGAGGTACAGATTCTTCATCAGCAGCACCGCGCCCGCACCGGGCGCATTGTCGGCGCGCACCAGGGCCACCAGGGCGCCGCGCGAGAAGGGGCCGCCGTAATAAACCGGGTCGAGCACCTTCTTCGAGGGCTCGTGCTCCGGGAACAGGCTGCCGAGCGAGCGCCGGGTGGGGCGGTTGAGGATCACGCCGACGTGCCCGCCGTTGGGGGCGGGAGCGGCGATGAGAACGGTCTGGCGGTACTCGAGGTCGCGGAAGGCGGGGTGGGCGACGAGCAGCAGCGCGTCTTCCTGTGCCAGCGCGGCGCCGCAGGCGAGGAGGAGGAGTGAGGCGGCGAGCAACCTCTTCATCCGGGAAGTATAGAGGCAGCCGGCAAGTCGCACCACTTCAGACCGTGCCGGATTTCCGCTTTTGCACTCGCTCAAGAAGTTCTTTCCACATGCTCTTCGTGTCCGGGCGGAACAGCAGCTCCTCGGTGGCGGGCAGCATGTGCCAGGCGTCGCGCTTCAGCTCGGCTTCCAGCTGCCCCGGCGCCCAGCCGGAGAATCCCTCGTACAGACGCAGGCGTCCGCCGCGCCGGGAGAGCGCCTGCTCGACGTCAGCCGGATGCATGGAAAGGTAGACGCCTTTGAGGACATGAAAGGCCGCCTCGGGCGCACGCTCGGCCCGGAACATGGCGAGGACCGCCTGGCGCATCACCGGCCCGCCGAAGTAGAGCGTCTCGCCGGTGCGGTCGTAGCGCCGGGCGGTCGGCCGGTTGAGGATCACGCCCACGGTGTGATGCTCCGGCGACTGGGTCACCAGGATCACCGTCTCGCGGAAATTGGGGTCGGGCAGCGAGGGCTTGGCGATGAGGAGGATCGAGTTGGGCTTGGGCTCCGTCTTCGGCCGCTGCTGCCCGGCCGCGGGAGCCACGAACAACGACAGGGCGAGGAGGGCCACAGCGAGGCGCATGCAGGGAGGTTAGCGCTAAACTCGTTGCCATGGCTGCGCCGGCAGTTCCTTCGCCCAAAGAACAGGTTATCCCCGCCGCGGAGAACCTGTTCAAGGGCCTGCTGCTGGTCGCGTTGGTCGCCGCCTCGTTCTTCGCCGCCGACTGGCTCTTCCGGCAGGCTTCGCCGCTCAAGTGGCTGCCGATCGCGCTCCTCGGCGTCGCCAACGTGGTTTTCCTGACCGGCATGGGCGCGCTGGCGCACGACGCGGTGCACCGGGTGCTTTTCCGCTCGGCGTTCTGGAACGACGTCGGCGGCGGCCTGCTCTCGGCGCTGACGCTCATCCCGTTCCAGGCCAACCGCCAGTTCCACCTCACGCACCACGGCTACGCGCACCAGCCGGGGCTCGACCCCGAGTGCGCCATGCACGACCGGCCCTTCGCGCTCGCCGCCGCGCTCGGGGCGACCATCGGCCTGCACGCGCAGTACCGCCTGTACTTTGCCAACCTCGTGCGCGGCGACCGCCGCAGCGCCTGGCGCGGGGCGCAGGACACGTTCTTCATCGGCGTGGCGGCGGCGGTCTACTTCGTCCTCGTGCCGGCGGCCGGCCTGTCGCTGTGGCCGACGGTGCTGCCGCTGGTGATCGCCTTCCCACCGGTGTTCGCCTTCCGCGCCATGTCCGACCACTACGGCCTGCCGGCGGTGGCGAGCCAGGCGAAGCAGCGCGAAGAGATCTTCGACGCCGACGAAAAGGGCTGGGAGACCGACCGCACGCGCGTGACCGGCTGGGTGGTGCTCACCTCGCCGTGGCTCGAATGGCTCTGGAGCCACGTCAACTACCACGAGGTGCACCACAAGTACCCGTACCTCTCGCACCGCTACCTGCCGCAGGTCTACGCGGCGACGCGCGACACCTATCCGTACCGCGTCGTGCGCGGCTACTGGCGCTCGCTCCTCGCCCTGCGCAAGCTCTCCTACTACGGCTAGCTACTTCTTCGACATGTCGTACAGGGGCTTGCCCTTGTCGACGATGTGCACGGTGAAGAGCTTCAGCGTCCTGTCGCCCACCACGGTGAAGCCGGCGTGCGGCGCGTCGCGCAGCGCCATCACCGGCGCCCCGGTCTGCAGCGCGATGGCGGGCTTGCCCGGCGACTGCACCATGCCGCCCTCGATGACGTAGGCGGCCTCGATGCCGTGATGGAAGTGCAGCGGGATGCCTTCGCCCGGCTTGTACTCGGAAAAGGAAATGATGACCTCCATGCCGGGCGCGCCGGCGAGATCCGCGCGCCGTGCTTCCTTGCGCTGCGGCAGATCCTGCGCGAGTGCTGGAACGGCGACGACGGCGATCAATGCAACTGCGTGGCGAAGCGATTTCATGGTCTTTCTCCCTATGGGTGAGTCACCCGGTCTCGATTTTGACGAGCTTATTGCGCCCCGAAGCTCCAGCCCTGATCGTAACCGCCGCCTTGCGGCAGTTGAAGTGCTCGGCCACCAGGGCGATCAGCTCCACGTTGGCTTTGCCGTCGACTGGCGGTGCTTTCACTTTCGCCTGCCACGAGCCATCGGCAACCTGAACGAGCGACGAGACCCGGGCGTTCGGCTTCACCTTGACGCGGAGCGTTACCGTCGCCAGCTAGGAACCCTTCTTGGGCAGCCGGTATTGAAGCGCGCCCGACGGGCAGCGCTTGACCAGTGCGACGACTTCCTCGGCTGTCGCGGCTTCGGGGCGGATCCAGTCGCGGCGCTTGATATCGAAAACCGCGGGGAGGCCTCGCACACAGACTCCCGAGTGCGCGCAGATATTCGGATCGAACGTGACCGTGATTGCCGCGGTTTCGTAGATCTGGACGGGCTTGCTCATCGGGATTTGCCATTCTGCGCCACCGCGGCCTTCACGAGCGCCTTGAACGCGCGTGCGTCGACTTTCTCCCCTTCGTGGATGTCGATCGCCCTTCGCGTGTTGCCTTCCAGGCTGGAATTGAAGAGACGCGATGGGTCCGGGACCCTGGCCCCTCGTGCGAATGTGAGCTTCACCACCTTCGTGTATGCCTCCCCGGTGCACACGATCCCGTGGTGCGACCAGACCGGAACGTCCCACTTCCACTCCTCGGTCATCTCGGGGTCGGCCTTCAGGATCAGCGCCCGCATGCGGGCCAGCGTCTCCCCGCGCCATCCCCCCAGCTCATGGATGCGCTGGTCGATGCGCCGGGAAGCGGGCTTCTCGTTCTGCGTCATTGAACTGCTCGATTCACTTGCGCCGACGCGACCTGGTGGAGGTTCGTCGCGAACCCGGATAGCAGACAGGACAGGGCTTCGGACCGCGGAATTTGTGACCGCGGGTGCAGGTCTTCCACCCGCCAGCGTGTGTCGTCACCATGTGGCCTGTCTCTGTTTAGTGATGTCTAACGTTCGCGTTTTGCCGCGCCGAATGCGCAGCGCAGCGAGCTAAAGGCGTCGGTCAACAACGCGCTGTTAGCCCTCATTGCTTACTCTCTAGCATTCGGCGCAAATTGGCGACTTCGGCCTCGCGGAACTGCCCGATACGATTGTTCGCCGGATCTTCGCTCCAGAAAACAACCGTCGTTTGCCAGTTTTCCCTTGAAAAGAAGTCGAAATGACCAATCTTTCCACTTGCCTGCTTGACCGCTACGCTAAGAGTCGGGCCTGGCGGCGGCGCAACAATGAGGGTCCAGCTGGAACTGTTTTCCTTTAGCCAAGCATTAAGCGCTTGGACCTGCTGATCAGATAGCGGACTGCCGTTGATTTGAGCTGAAACGATCGGTGAGTCGTCGCGGCAGCCGGTAATGGCCAATGTGCCGATCACGGCGATTGCGTAGAGCGACGATCGAATCATGAGGGCTGACGTTCAATAGTCAGAATTTCTGCGGCCTATCTTAGACCCGAATCCCAGCGACTGCTGTCAACGCTCCGGGACACCAGGAGATTGCAATCTTGAAGTCGCAAATTGCGACTTGAAGTTGGGGCGGCCGGCGCGTCGCATCGGCTTCGTGCAGGACTAGGAGCTACTGCGCCG
>DASRJL010000103.1:0-43509 GCA_035649495.1 Burkholderiales bacterium
GCGCGTATCGCTCCCGCTTCCTCCGCGCCGGGCTCGCGGCCGTGTTCCCCGCGAAACGCCTCGAGCCGCTGGTCGATCGCCGCATTGAAGAACATGGCGAGGAGCGTCGGCGCCGGACCGTTGATCGTCATCGAGACCGAGGTCGCCGGATCGCACAGATCGAAACCGCAATAGAGCGCCTTCATGTCGTCGAGCGTGGCGATCGAGACGCCGGAATTGCCGACCTTGCCGTAGATGTCGGGGCGCTCGTCGGGATCGAAGCCGTAGAGCGTCACCGAGTCGAAGGCCGTGGACAGCCGCTTCGCGGGCAGATCTTTCGACAGCAGGTGAAAGCGCCGGTTGGTGCGGAACGGATCGCCCTCGCCGGCGAACATGCGGATCGGGTCCTCGTTCTCGCGCTTGAACGCGAACACGCCCGCCGTGTACGGGAACGATCCCGGCACGTTCTCCGTGAGGAGCCAGCGCAGGATCTCGCCCGCGTCCTCGAAGCGGGGCAGCGCGACCTTCGGCACCCGGGTTCCCGAGAGCGAAACGGAGTTCAGGCGGCTCACGACCTCCCGGTCGCGGACGCTCGCCACGTACTCGTCGCCCGCGTACGCCCGTACCGTGGCGGGCCAGGCGTCGAGCAGCTCGCGCGATCGCGCGTCGAGCGCGACGTTCCGGTCGCCGATCAGCGCGTCGAGCTCGCCGCCGTCCTTCCCCGCCTCCCGGAGCATGCGTTGCGCCGCGCTGAGGCTCGCTCGCTCGCGCGCGGCACGCGACTGCTCCCGGGCGTGCCGGTGGTAGCCGCGCACGCACTCCGCGATCTCGGCCAGGTAGCGCACGCGCCGCGCCGGCACCACCAGGTTGATGCTGCTGGAGGCTTTCGAGGCAGGCCGCGGCAGCTTGCGCGCCGCGGCTTGCAGGCCCCCGCCTTCCAGCCGCTCGACGATTGCGTGGTACAGCGCGGTGACGCCGTCGTCGTTGAAGCGCGAAGCGATAGTCCCGTACACCGGCATGTCCTCGGGGCTCTGCCCGAACGCCTGGCGGTTTCTCTGCACCTGCTTGCGCACGTCCTTCAACGCGTCCTCCGCGCCACGGCGGTCGAACTTGTTGATCGCCACGAAATCGGCGAAGTCGAGCATCTCGATCTTCTCGAGCTGGCTCGCGGCGCCAAACTCCGGCGTCATGACGTACAGCGACGCATCGACGAGCGGCGCGATCGCGGCGTCGCCCTGGCCTATGCCCGCCGTCTCGACGACGATCAGGTCGTGGCCGGCCGCCTTGCATGCGGCTATCGCGTCCCCGAGCGCGGCCGAGATGCCGCCGCCGGCAGCGCGCGTGGCGAGCGAGCGCATGAATATGCCGGGCGCGTGGATCGCGTTCATGCGGATGCGGTCGCCCAGGAGCGCTCCGCCGGTCCTCCTGCGGGTCGGATCCATCGACACGATGGCGATACGCAGGCCATCGCCGCGGTCGAGCCGGAAGCGCAGCACCAGCTCGTCGGTGAGCGAGCTCTTGCCGGCGCCGCCGGTGCCGGTCACGCCCAGCACGGGCGCCTGGCTCCGCGCCGCCGCGCCGCGTATCGCCCGAACGAGCTCCACGTCGGCCGCTCCGGATTCGAGCGCCGTGATGATCCGCGCCAGCGCGCGCTGGTCGCCCGCGGCGAGCGCAACCATGTCCCGCGGCGCGTCCTCGGCCGGGTCGAAAGTCGAGCGCGCGATCATGTCGTCGATCATGCCCTGCAGGCCCATCCGCTGCCCGTCCTCGGGCGAATAGATGCGCGCCACGCCGTAGTCTTCGAGCTCGCGGATCTCCGCGGGCACGATCACCCCGCCGCCGCCGCCGAACACCTGGATGCGCCCGCCGCCGCGCTCCCGCAGGAGATCGATCATGTACTTGAAGTACTCGATGTGTCCGCCCTGGTAGGAGGAGACCGCGATGCCCTGCACGTCCTCCTGCAGCGCGGCGGTAACCACTTCGTCCACCGAGCGGTTATGCCCCAGGTGGATCACCTCCACGCCCGACGCCTGGAGGATTCTGCGCATGATGTTGATCGAGGCGTCGTGGCCGTCGAACAAGCTCGCGGCGGTAACGAAGCGCAACGCAAAGCGCGCCCGGGAGGCGCCGGACAGGCTCTTGACGCTAAGGTCGGTCATCTTGGCTATGACGAATGAGGGGATTGCTCCCCTCATGCTCCCCTATATATCCCTTGAGTCAAACGGGATCACGGATCGTTGGGGACTGACTCCGGTTCGACGCTGTAATACTATCATGGGGACGCGGGCGAGAATCCCGTATTCCCTGCAACTTCATGCACTTCGCGCGAGAGCGGGACTGGACCGACGCGGCCGGCGTCAGGCACGCGCCGGCGCGCGGCGCGTTTCGCATCGTCTCGCTCGTGCCCAGTCTCACCGAGTTGCTGTGCGACCTCGGGCTCGCGCCTCACCTCGTCGGGCGCACCGGATTCTGCGTCCACCCGCGAGCGACCGTGCGCGCGATTCCGAAGGTCGGCGGCACCAAGAGCGTCGATCTGGCGCGCCTGCGGAAGATCGGGCCGACGCACGTTATCGTCAACATCGACGAGAACGAGAAGCCGACGGTCGAGGAGATCGCCCGCTTCGTGCCGCACGTGGTGGTGACCCATCCGCTGCATCCCCTGGACAACCCGGCCCTCTACGGCCTGCTGGGAGGCATTTTTCACCGCGGCGCCGCGGCCGAGGCACTCGTCCGCAGCTTCGAACGAGCGTGGCGCGAGACGGCGCTCGCCGCGGCCGGCTGCCCGCGCGAGAAGGCGCTCTATCTCATCTGGAAGAAGCCGTGGATGACGGTCGCGCGCGACACCTATATCTCGACTACCCTGGCCGCGGTCGGCTGGGACACCGTTCCCGAAGCGGGGGCCGGACGCTACCCTGAGGTGGCGGAGCAGGGCTTGTTCGCCGGCGGTGTGCGCCGGGTGCTGCTGCCGAGCGAGCCCTACCGGTTCCGGGAGCGCGACGCCATCGAGCTTCGACGCGCCGCGCCGCCGCACGTGAAAGTGTCGTTGATCGACGGCGAGATGACGTCGTGGTATGGCAGCCGCGCCATCGCCGGGCTCGGGTATCTCGTAGCCTTCCGCCGCCGGCTTCTTGCCGGCGAGGGCTAGCATCTGAACAGCATCGTCAGGGAATTTCTGTAACTAATGACGGCTCAAGAAGTCCGCGAGTCTCGGGACGACTTCCACTTTCGTGTCGCACGAAATCAGTGCCATCAAGTCCAGGGTATCGGATGGTGACGGCACGAGCGTTCGCCAGCAGGCCCCGGAGAACGCGTAGGACCTGGAATCCGGGATTCACAACACTTGATGCGTTGAATCGGGACGTGTGATGAATCGCAGGAACCGGATGCTTACCGCAGGTGCCGGCATACCATTGGTGTAGTCAACCTGTGTGCCCGTCACTGGTGCGAAAGGTGTTTTTGTGGCTCAAACGGGTTTCTGAGACCGGTTCTATTCGCCGTCGTGCTCTTTATATTTCCTGCCGCCCATCAGGTGAAGGTGCAGATGGAACACGGTCTGTCCGGCGTCGGCGCCGTTGCTGATCACGATGCGAAACGCGTCCTCGACGCCGAGCTGGCGCGCGACTTTGCCCGCCGCCAGCATCAGATGGCCGAGCAGAGCCTGATCTTCCGCCCGCGCATCGGCGAGCCGCGCGATCTCCTTCTTCGGGACGATCAGAACGTGCACCGGTGCCTGCGGATTGATGTCCTTGAAGGCGAGGCACAGCTCGTCTTCGTACACGATATCCGCCGGGATTTCGCGCGCGATGATCTTGCTGAATATCGTAGCCATGGTGTTCTCAAGAACAATGACCGTTTGAGGAATCCTTACTTTGCGCCGGCGGCCCTGAGCCGTTCCTCCGTCCATTTGAGCAGGGTTTCCGTGAACTCCTCGCTCGCCGCGCTCAACGCCTGGACCGCGCCGGGCGCATCGGAAGTGGGAGCGGCCTGCTCGACGGCAAACGCCCGCTGGGCGATGAGGTTCCGGGTCGCGACGTTGACGAGGCTCGCGCGCGCGTGGAGCACGACCCGGCTCGAGTTCGGCGCGTCGAACGACTGGCTGAAATCCTCGAGCTCGACGCGCAACAGGTAATCGGCGCGCACGCCGTCGGGGCCGGTCACGATGCCTTTCGCGGTGGCAGCCGCGAAACGGCTGCGCAGACGCTCGGTGAGCAGCGCCGCCGGAGATGCCGACCACCGGCTCAGGGCGTAGGGCTGCGGGCGGGCGGGATTGTCGTAGTTGAGGCGATACACGATGCCCGGACCGTTGAGCCAGGCCGGAGCGGTGACGTCCGGCAGGTAGAGCACCGCCGCGATGCCGGGCTTTGCCCCGGCGTGACTGCGCGGCGCCCCGAGGTCGTAGGTCACCGGCTGCTCCGCCTTCGGACCGAGCGAGCACGCCGCCAGCGCTCCGCATACCATGGAGACCACAGTCGCAACCGCGGCGCACCGGGTCATCCCCCGCCATTTACTCATCACTTGGTCGCTCCGCGACGTGGATTGAATCCGGGCTCGCCCGGGCCGGGCGCCGCCGGTTGCCGGCCGAATACGAGGGAGGCCGGCTGTTCGTTCAGGTCGGCGAGCAGCCGGTCGAGGCTGCGCGAGGTGCGCGCGATTTCGGCAACCAGCTCATGGATGCGCGGCAGAGTCTCGTTGACGGCAGCGCCGGAGAACGACTGCGCCGCGCCGCCCACCTGTTCCGCGCTCTTCGTGACGCGTTCTACGGCGCCCACTTCCTTCGTCAGGTCCAGCGTCAGCTTGTTGAGGTTCGCCATCAGCTCGTCCGCGCGGGCGATCGCCTTGCGGGCATCCTCCGTCAGCACCGGCAGGTTGCGGACCGCGGGCTCGAACTTCACCGCGAGCTCGCTCACGCGGTTCGTCGCCCCCTCCAGGCCCGCCAGCGTGCGCAGCAGCTGCGCCTGGTTCTTGTCGCCGAGGAGCACGTTGACCCGCGCCGCCACCTGCCTCACGTCCGTGATCAGATCCTTGCCCGATCCCGCTATCTCGTCGAGGAACGACGCCCGCACCGGGATGTGATAGCTCAGGTCTCCCGCGGCCACGCGCTCGGGCTTGCTGCCGTCGTCGTCGAGGATGACATAGGCGAGACCGGTTACGCCCTGCGAGCCGAGCTGGGCATAGGTGCCCTTCGTGATCGGCGTGCCGGCGCGCACCGCCACGCGCACCAGGATGATGCGCGCGTCGTTGGGCAGGAAGTCTATCGTCTCGACCTTCCCTACCTCCACGCCGCGGAACCGTACGGGGGCCTGCACGTTCAACCCGGTGACCGGATAGCGCGTCTCCAGCATGTAGCTCTCGCGCGCCTCGGTCTTCCCGCTCAACCACATCGCCGCGGTGACGACCCCAGCCCCGAGCAACAGCGTAAACAGGCCTACCGCGAACGCGTAGGCGCGATTTTCCATTCCGTTCTCCCCTTGCTCCCGTTGTCAACCTATTTCATCTTACCAGCGCCTCGTGAACCGCCGTCAGCGCGCGCTTGCCGCGTTCTCCCTGGAAGAAGTTGCAGATGAAGCGGTGCGAGTTCTTGACCACTTCCGCCAGCGGTCCGATGGCGACGATGTGCTGGTCGCACAGCACCGCGACCCGGTTCGAAAGCGAGATCAGCGTATCCAGGTCGTGCGTGACCATCACCACCGTCAATTCGAGCTCCCGCCTCAAATCCTCGATAAGGCTGACGAAGCTCTCGCTGCGGTCCGGATCCAGTCCCGCGGTGGGCTCGTCGAGAAACAGCAGCTCGGGCTCCAGCGCGAGGGCGCGCGCGAGCGCCACCCGTTTCACCATTCCGCCCGACAGGTCCGAGGGCATCTTGGCCCCATGCGCGCCTTCGATTCCGACCATCTGCAGCTTGAGCAGCACCAGCTCGCGGATCAGGTCCTCGTCCACGGTGCCCAGCTCGCGGAGCGGCAGCGCGATGTTGTCGTAGACGGTGAGGGCGGAAAACAGGGCGCCCTGCTGGAACAACACGCCCCAGCGATTGCGTATCCGCTGCACTTCGTCCGCGTCGCTGTGCTGGAGCGAGACCCCGAACACCTTCACCTCGCCCGCCGACGGGGTTTCGAGCCCCATCATCTGCCGCAGGAGCGTGGTCTTGCCGCTCCCGGAGCCCCCCACCAGCGAGAGCACCTCGCCGCGGTCCACACTCAGGCTCACGTCCTTGTGCACGATATGATCGCCGAACCGGGTCCACAAGTTGTTCACTTCGATCAGGCAACGCTTCGCCGCAACATCCTCGCTCATCAGAAGGTCCCTACGTCGGAGAACATGACGGCGAAGGCCGCGTCGACGATGATCACCATCGTGATCGCGGTCACCACCGAATCCGTCGTGCCGCTGCCGAGGCTCTCAGTATTGGGCTCTATGCGCAATCCGAAGTGGCAGGCGATGAGCGCGATCAGCAGGCCGAATACGACGCTCTTGCCGAGTCCCAGCCACAGGTTGGCGATCGGCACCGCCTCGGGAAGGCGCTGGAGAAACAGGCTGTAGGGTATCCCGAGCTCCCATTGCGCGGCGATCATGCCACCGATCAGCGCGACCGTGCACGTCCACGCAACGACCAGCGGCATCGAGATCGCCAGCGAGATCACCTTGGGCAGGATGAGCCTTGTCGTGTGCGGGATGCCCATTACCGTCATCGCGTCGAGCTCCTCGGTGACGCGCATCACGCCGAGTTGCGCCGTCATGGACGAGCCCGAGCGCCCGGCGACGAGCATGGCGGCAAGCACGGGTCCCAGCTCGCGGATGATGGAAACGCCCAGCAGGTTGATGATGAAGATATCCGCGCCGAAGGTCTTCAACTGCTGCGCCGACAGGTACGACAGCACGATGCCCACCAGGAAACCGACCAGCGCGGTAATGGCAAGGGCCTGCGCGCCGGCGCGGTAGATGCCGGCCGAGATTTCCCGTGCCGGCGCTTCCCCGGGATGGCGCAGCAGCCGTGACCCATCGATGACTATCTGCCCGACCAGCCGCACGAACTGAAGCACGTGGTCGCGGAAGCCGACGACTTGCTCGCCGAGCACCACCAGGGGCTCGCGCCAGTCGCGCGCCGGTCCCGGCAGCCGCTGCCGGTGCACGCTCAAGCCGGAAAACAGCGCCTCGTGCTCGGGACGCAGCGTGAGGTGCGCCGCGCGCTGCCCGCCCCATGCACGCCACAGCAGCATCGCGCCCGCGTGATCCAGCCGCGTCACGCCGGTGAGATCCCAATGGCGGTTCGCGTCGCGCGCGTATTCCGCCAGTTGCCGGCTCAAATCCGCCAGGCGCTCTTCCAGCGCTCGCAGGATCCACGGACCCGACAATTCCAGCCGGTCATCGGCGCCCGCGGTTACCTGGCGCAGCTGGGGCTCCAGTCTCGGTGTGGTATTGGGCTGTGACATACGGCCGGCGTGGACAGGGGTGTCGAACGACACCTACCACCTGCGGTGGCGGGAATGTAGGCAGTAGGACATTGATTCAGAATAGTTTTTGCATCGTATAGTCAGCACTGACATAAGTCAAAGGAGGCTCAATGGCGTGCCCGCGTAGTGCATCGCACAAAAATAGTTCGAAAAACCCATTGACAGTGTCACTTTAGCCCTTATAATTGTAATTGTGCAGCGCAACAAATTCAGCCACTGAAGACCGTTCGCCCACCAACACTCAGTTTGTTAAGGAGACCCCGAATGTATCAAGCCCCCGAGCAACTCATAGCCCTCAACAAGGCCGGCCTCGAAACCGCAGTGAAGTTCGCCGGCGTGGCGCTTCACAGCGCCGAGCGTATGCTCGACCTGCAGGTCAAGGTCACGAAGAACGCCATTGCCGACAGCGTCGAGAGCGCAAAGGCCATCGCCGAAGCAAAGGACCTGCAGCAACTGGCGGCGATCAAGGACAGCATGACGCAGCCCACCATCGACAAGGCGACCGCGTACGCGAAGAACGTGTACGACGTTGCCACCGCGACCCAGGCTGAATTCAGCAAGCTCATGGAAGAGCAGGTTGCCGAGTTCAACAAGCAGGTGGTCGAGACGCTCGACAGAATGGTCAAGACCGCCCCGGCGGGCTCGGAAGTCGGAATCGCCGCGCTCAAGTCCGGCATTGCCGCGGTGAACTCCACCTACGACAACCTCTCGAAGGTCGCGAAGCAGTTCACGGAAGCGACCCAGGCAAATGTGGAAGCCGCCACCAAGCATGCAGTGAACGGCACGAAGAAGGCTACGAAGAAAGCGTAAATCGGCGTAAATCGGACTCTGCGTGCCGATTTACGTCCGCGAGAGACAAGCCCTCGGTTGCTAGTACCGCGGGCTTTTTCTTTGTACGGGTACCGCTCCGTCAGGCGGGATCCGACCAGGGGAATCCCAGCGCGCTCACCCCCTCCTTCAGCGAGGCGATCGCGGTCGCGACCGCGTGCGGTTTGCCGCGCACGCCGAGCTCGATATGCCGTTCCGGCGCCAGGCGCGGCAGGCTGAATACCTTGATCCCCTCGTGCCGGGCCAGGCAATGGTTCATCAACTCGATCAACTGGCTCTCGCCGGCTTCGCGCACGATGATCGAGCATTCCGCCACGCTGCCGGGCGCGTGCGCGTGAGCGTAGCGGTTGTCGAGAACCCACTCGAGCATGGGCCACGCCATCTGCGGAAACCCAGGCACGAAGTGGTGGCGACCGAAGCTGAAGCCCGGTATCCGGTTGTGCGGGTTCGGAATGATCTCCGCGCCCGCGGGAAACTCCCCCATCGCGAGACGCTGCGGCGTGACGCCTTGCGGGTTGTCGGCAAAGCGCGCCCGGATCTCCGCCTCCGCATCGGGGTGCAGGCGCAGTTGGACTCCCGCCGCGCGCGCCGCGCATTGCCGCGTGTGATCGTCGGGAGTCGCACCGATCCCGCCGAAACTGAACACGACATCCTCCGTGGCCAGCGTCCGTTTCAACGTGGCGGTAATGAGGTCCGGATCGTCCCCGAGATAGTGGCACCAGCCGAGCTCCAGCCCACGCGCGCCGAGCAGCTCGATGGCCTTGGCCATGTGCTTGTCCTGCCGCTTGCCGGACAGGATCTCGTCGCCGATGATGATCGCGCCAAAGCGCATTCGCGAGCTCTCAGTATTTAGTTTTAAATTTTGAGTTTTGAGTTTCGAGTCAACTCAACACTAAACACTCAAAACTCAACACTCCAGTCCGCAGCGTCAGCTGTGGATATAGCTTTCCAGTTGCTTGATCGTCTGCTCCTGCTCGGCGATCACTTCTTTCACCAGGTCGCCGATGGACACGACGCCAACCAGGCGCTCGCCGTCGATCACGGGCAGGTGCCGCACGCGCCGGCTGGTCATCAGCGCCATGCAGTCCTCGACCGTCTGCGACGGCTGCACCGTGATCACCTTGCCGGTCATGATTTCGCTCACCGGTATGTCGTACGAGGACTTGCCCTGGAGGATCACCTTGCGCGCGTAGTCGCGCTCGGAAATAATGCCGGCGAGCTTGCCGGCGTCCACGACCACGAGCGCGCCCACGTCCTTCTCCGCCATCAGCTTGAGCGCATCGTACACGCGCGCGTCAGGGCCGATGGTGTGTATCTCACCGCCTTTGGCTTCCAGAAGTTGCGTCAGGGTTCTCATTGCGATCTCCTCTGAGGAGTGCCGCCAGCCGATACCCGGACAGTGTAGCCAAATTCGCCGCCGCCATAAAGCGCCCGTCAGGATCGACGGGCCTTCGGCTATCATCGACGGCAACCGGAGCACAGAACCCATGTCATCGATCCGAGCATTCCTGCGCGACCTGTGGACGCTTACGCGGCCGTACTGGTTCTCCGACGAACGCTGGGCCGCCCGCGGCCTGCTCGCCGCGGTCGTCGCGCTGAACCTGGGCATCGTCTACATCAACGTCCTCATGAACAAGTGGCAGAACAACTTCTACAACTCGCTGCAGGACAAAGACATAAATGCGTTCTACACGCTGATCGGGCAGTTCAGCCTGCTCGCCGCGGCGTACATCGTGGCCGCGGTCTACCAGCTCTATCTGAACCAGATGCTCCAGATCCGCTGGCGGCGCTGGCTGACCGACCGCTACCTGGGAGACTGGATAGGCGGGCGAATCTACTACCGCATGCAGCTGACCGACCGCGGCACCGACAATCCGGACCAGCGCATCTCGGAAGACCTCGCGCTGTTCGTCGACAAGACGCTGGCCCTCACGCTCGGGCTCCTCTCCGCAGTGGTCACGCTGGGTTCCTTCGTCGCCATCCTCTGGTCGCTGTCCGGCACGCTCGAATTCGCTCTCGGAAACACACAGGTGACGATCCCCGGCTACATGGTCTGGGTCGCTCTGCTCTACGCCATCGTCGGAACCTGGCTCGTGCACCTCGTCGGGCGGCCGCTCATCGGCCTCAATTTCAACCAGCAGCGGTTCGAGGCCAACTTCCGCTTCTCCCTGGTGCGTTTCCGCGAGAACACGGAGAGCATCGCGATCTACGGCGGCGAAGCCGGCGAGACGCGCGGGTTGAGCCGTCGCTTCGTGGACGTCGTGAACAACTGGTGGGAGATCATGCGCAGGCAGAAGAAGCTCTCCTGGCTGCGTTCGGGATACGGCCAGGTCGCGATCCTGTTCCCGTACGTCGTGGCCGCCCCGCGCTATTTCTCGGGGGCGATCCAGCTGGGCGGGCTGATGCAGACCGCGTCCGCCTTCAGCCAGGTGCAGGATGCGCTGTCTTGGTTCGTTTCGGCCTACGTGCAGCTTGCGGAGTGGAAAGCGACGGTCGACCGTCTCACCGGCTTCCAGGCGGCCATGACGCACGCGCGCACCGCGGAAAAAGCAGATGCCGACATCGCCGCCACGACAGCCGGGGCCGCGCTCGAGGCGCAAGCGCTGAAGCTCGACCTCCCCGACGGCAAGCCCCTCATCGCCCCGTTCGACGCGCGCATAGCGCCGGGGGAATCCGTGCTCGTCACCGGCCCCTCGGGCTCGGGCAAGAGCACGCTGTTTCGGGCCTTCGCCGGCATCTGGCCGTTTGGGGGCGGCCGCCTGGTGAAGCCGGACGCGCGGGTGCTGTTCCTGCCGCAGAAGCCCTATCTCACGATAGGCACATTGCGCGAGCAGCTCGCCTATCCCGCGTCAGCCGATGCGTTCGATGAGATGGCGTACCAAACCGCGCTGGCGGATTGCGGACTGCCGGCGCTCGCGGGGCGGCTCGACGAAGAACAGCACTGGGCGCTGATCCTGTCTCCCGGGGAGCAGCAGCGCATCGCGTTCGCGCGCGCCTTCCTGCACAAGCCGCAATGGCTCTTCCTCGACGAGGCCACCTCCTCGCTGGACGAGGCGGGCGAGGCGGCCCTTTACCGGGCGCTGCGGGATAAGCTCCCGGGCGCCACGGTCGTCAGCATCGGCCACCGCGCCGCGCTGGCGGCCTTCCATAAGCGGCGGTTGCGGATAGAGCGCGGCGAAGGCGGGGTGGGAACTCTGGTTCCGGCGTGACGGCAAGCGCCGATAAACGCTGCTGAGAGATTCTCAATCCGGCAGGCCCTGGTGTGGGAACGCCTGCTCGCACCACGACGCAGCCGCCAGCAGATCCCCGTCGCGCCCCGATATCCCCACGATTTGCAGTCCGAGCGGCATCCCGCGCGGGCCGAGGCCGCTGGGAATCGTGATTGCCGGCACGCCGAGCAGCGTCCACAGCGTGCAAAAAGCGGGGCTGCCGGTCTCCGCTAGCGTCGCGGGCGCCTCGCCTGGAGCGGGCGGCGTAATCGCCGCCGCGTACCCGTCGAGGAATTGCGAATAGGCTCCCCGCAAACGCTCGCGCGTTTCCAGCGCCTCCCGGTAGCGCGCTTCCGGGACCGCGGCTCCCTCGTCGAGCAGCGCATTGAGGCGCCCGCTCAGGCGGTCGCGGTGCTCGCGCTGCATCGGCCCCATGTTCACCGCGCCTTCGTACGCCATGATGCAGCGGTGAGCGTCATGGCCCTGCCCGAAGGGAGCGGGAAGCTCTCTTTCCTCGACGCTCGCCCCCGCACGGCGCAAGGCGGAGATTCCCTGTGCGAACGCACGCCGTTGCGTGTCATCCGCGGCATCCCAGACCGGCGAGCGGACAGCGACGAGCCGCGGCGGTTCCGGCAATGCCGCGGGCGAATCCGGAAATACGCGCCCCGGCGCGGCGAGCACGGAGATCAGCAAGGCCGCATCGGCGACGCGCCGCGTGAAGACGCCGACGGTGTCGAAAGTGGGTGCGAAGACCAGCACGCGCTCGACCGGGATTGCGCCGAGGCTGGGCTTGAAGCCGACGACGCCGCAGAAGGCGGCGGGCCGGATGACCGAGCCGTTGGTCTGCGTTCCCAGCGCGCCGCACGCCATGCCGGCCGCGACCGCGGCCGCGGACCCCATCGACGAGCCGCCCGGCGTGTGCTCCGGGTTCCACGGATTTCTCGTCTTGTTGGGCGTGTAGTAGGCGAATTCGGTGGTCACCGTCTTCCCGAGTATCACGGCGCCCGCGGCTTCCAGGGCCTGCACGACGAAAGCCGACGCGTTGGCGACGCGCCCGGCATACACCGGGGAGCCCATCGTCGTCGGCATGCCGGCGACGTCGATGATGTCCTTGATGGCGAGCGGCACACCATGCAGCGGCCCCACGGCGCCACCCGACTCGAGAGCGGCGTCGCGCTCCTCCGCCTGCTCTATCGCGCGCCCGGCGGCGAGATGCTCCCACGCCTGTATGCGCGGTTCCAGGCGCGAGCAACGCGTCAGGCAGGCGCGCGTGAGATCCGCGGCGGTCAGCGCGCGCGCGCGGATGCGCTGCGCCGCTTCGCGCAGGGTCAGTTTGTGGAGCTTGTCAATTTGAACCGCCATGACGCCAAGACCGCCAAGAAAACACGAGTATGAAACCACCGATGAACGCAGATGAAGTCAAGGTCAAACCAGCCACGGAAACACACGGAAACAAGGCGCTGAATCCTGAATCCCGACTCCTGAATCCCGAATCCTGCTCCTTCACTCCGCCTTGATGCCGGCCGTTTTGGCGATCTTGCCGATCCGCGCGATCTCGGACTTGATGTGATCGGCAAACTGCTCGGGCGAGCCGGCGATGATTTCCGATCCTTGCGCGGCGACGACGGACTTGATGTCAGGCAGGTTCATCGCCTTGACCGTCTCGGCGTTCAGGCGGCTCACGATCGCTTTCGAAGTCCCTCCTGGTGCGAGGAGACCGAACCACGAAGACATTTCAAATCCCGGCAGCCCCGCCTCCGACATCGTCGGAACTTCGGGCAGCAGCGCCGCGCGCCTGGCCGCAGTCACGCCGAGCGCCTTCAGCCTGCCGCTCTTGATATGCGTGTGAAGCGCGCTGACGCTGGAAAAGTGCATCGAGACCTCACCGCCGATGTTCGCCGCGGTAGCGGGCGGCCCGCCCTTGTACGGCACGTGGACGATATCGACACCGGTCATCGACTTGAGCAGCTCGCCGCACAGCTGGTGCGTGCTGCCGTTGCCGGCCGACGCGTAGTTCAGCTGGGCGGGTCGCGCTTTCGCAAACGCGATCAACTGTTTCAGCGTCGTTACCGGGAGCGATGGATGCACCGTCAATACATACGGGGTGATCACCGTCAGGGTGATCGGCGCGAAATCCTTGACCGGATCGTACGGCAGTTTCGCATACAGGGCCGGATTGGAGCCGTGGGTGGAATTGGTCCCCATCAGGAGCGTGTAGCCGTCGGGCGCGGCCCGGGCCGCGACCTCGGCGCCGATTGCGCCGCCGGCTCCCGGCCGCGGGTCGCTGATGACGGGTTGGCCGAGGCTTTCGCCGAGCTTCTGCCCAAGCAGGCGCGTGAAAAGATCGGATTGGGCGCCCGCCGCCTGGGGAACGACGATGCGCACCGGCTTGGCGGGGTAGGCCTGGGCGAGAGCCGGATCGGCGCTCAACCCGGCCAGCGCCGCGATACAAACTAACCCTGCCATTCGCATTCTCATCCTCGCTCCTCCGCACTTTTACTTCACAACTGCTTGCTCGATCGAGGGCCAGATAACAGCCTGCGCCACGATGACGTCCTTGCCGTTGAATGTGGCGGCAGGAGACCCGTATAGCCTGTAGCCCAGCGCGAGCGCTTCGCTGACGCGGTGGCAGAAGGCAGCATCGTCCGGCCCCGTGAGAAGGCGATAGGCAGGCAAGCCGTCGGGCGGTAGTTTCATCGATCGTCGCTGCGCGCTCATGTCGCCACCCACGCTACTTCCTGTTCAGATAGTTTTTTTCCAGGAACTCGGACCTGAAATCCTGCGGCGGAGTGGGAATGTCCGGCCGACCTTCCGGCGCAAAGTCCATGAGATTCCA
Source organism: Burkholderiales bacterium (assembly GCA_035649495.1). GTDB lineage: Bacteria > Pseudomonadota > Gammaproteobacteria > Burkholderiales > SG8-41 > SG8-41. Next base: position 14,301 of record DASRJL010000103.1, read on the forward strand.
GTACGGCCACACCGTGTCGACGTGGTTCGACGACAATTCGGTTCCCCAGAAATGAACAATCCTTCCACCCTGCCTCCTGAATACGTGCATCACCGGCCACTGCATGTCATCGGAATCTCCCTGGCACTTGTAGTCGGCTTGATAGGGAGAGTCCGATCCGGACACCAGCGCGATTTGCGACCATCCACGCCGCCTGGCCCACGCATTGATTCGATCGGCCGGGGCCTTGGCAATTGCGACGAACGCGGCGTGTCGAGTGACCTGATACCAGGTGCGATCGAACCCATCGACCAGCGACGTGCAGGAGGGACAGGGATGGTCCCAGTTCGGGCCGAACATGAACGAGTAAAGCAGCAGAGTGCTCTTGTCCGCAAACAGCTCGGAGAATTTCACGCACTTACCGACTTTCCCATCGTTGGCCCATTGGAAGACGTAGTCCTCTTTCAACTGCCCGCCGGGAGGGAGCTTGCGGCGCTTTTCCGCCACGGATTTTACCTTGTCGACAAGCTCCTGTTCGTCCTTGAGCAATGCGTCGCGCGCATCGCGATACTCCCTGGTCTCGTTCGGGTACCGCAGTTCACTCATGTTCGTCTCCACTTTGAAACCAGCGCGAATGCGGAGGATACGGTCCAGACCACCGGCGGCAACGCAAGTTCAACAGCCTCCGGCTTTTGTTACCTATCTCCCCGGCTGGTCAACCTCAGCGTCACCACAACTGCCACCACTTTTTATTGGCCGCCCTCTCTGTCATTAGGCGTTCGTCCGCCTCTGCTTCCTGGATCTGGCGCTCGCAACGAGCCAAATACTCGTCCCACGATGCGTCCAGTACGAGGTGCTTGCCGGTCTCCAGCTCAAAACAGTAGACCGTCGACCCGTGCTCGCCTGTCTTTACGTAGTAAGACTCTTCGCTCTGATCCGTGCCGATAACGAAGATAGTCTTGCTGCCCTCCGCCGCTGGATGGTTTCTGTTTAGTGATATCAGCAGATCGGGATCATTCACGAGCTCAGCCTGCTCGATGTCTCCACGGCCGGGAAAGGGATATGAGAGCATCGTGGTCCGGTAGTAATCCGGTAGCTGGATCGATAGCTCCGACGCTACCCGGACAAGCTCGGATTCGTTCATGAGCAGTGGTCCTATCCACAAATTGTGGACACGTTCATATCACGTATCACGCTTTCGTCTTTTGTATCACCTCGGGGTTGACCAGGTTCGGCGGCGTCTCGCCCTTCAGCGCCGCCACCGCGTTCCTCGCTGCCGTCATCGCCATCGCCTGCCGCGTCGTCTCCGTCGAGCTGCCAACGTGGGGCAGCAGCGCCACGTTATCCAGCGCGAGAAAGCCGGGATTGAGCGCCGGCTCGCCTTCGAACACGTCGAGCCCCGCTCCCCGGATCACGCCGCCCTTCAGCGCCGCGACGAGCGCCGCGTCGTCCACTACCCCGCCGCGCGTGGAGTTGATGAGGATCGCGGTCGGTTTCATGAGCTTCAACTCGGCCGCGCCTATCAGGTGGTGCGTTTCCGGCGAGTACGGCATCTGCAGCACCAGGAAATCGGACTGACGGAGCAAATCCTCCTTCGAAACGTAAGCCGCATTGAGCCTGCTCTCGATGCCGGAATCGACCCGCTTCCGGTTGTGATAGATGACCTTCATCTCGAACCCCGCGGCGCGCTTCGCGATCGCCTGCCCTATGCGTCCCATGCCGTAGACGCCGAGCGTGGCATGGTGCACGTCCACGGCCAGCCACTGCTTCAGCTTCCAGCCCGTCCATTCCCCGGCGCGCACCCGCCGTTCGAGCTCCGTCGCGCGGCGCGCCGCGGCAAGGATGAGCGTCCACGCCAGGTCCGCGGTCGAATCGTCGAGCACGCCGGGGGTGTTCGTCGCCATGATGCCGCGCGCGCTCAACGCCGCGATGTCGAGGTTGTTGTAGCCGACGGCGATGTTCGCCACGACCTTGAGCCTGGCGGCGCCCGTGAGGACCTTCGCGTCCACGCGGTCGGTCAGCGCGCACACGAGCCCGTCCTTGTCTGCGAGCTTGCGCGCGAGCGTGTCCGGATCGAATGCCGTGTCCTGCTGGTTGGACTCGACTTCGCAATGCTGCGTAAGGAAAGCGAGCGTCTCGTCGAACACCTCGCGGGTGACCAGTATCTTCGGTTTCATGCGGCCTTCTGCCCTTCCGGTTGATCAGCCCGGATGTTACGGCACTGCGTCTCCCGGATAAACACCCGGTCATGAAAAGAGCAGCCAGCGGCTGCTCCGAAACTCACGTACTGGGTCTCGCAACGGCATCAACTCCCATACAGGAAGTTCGGCAGCCACAGCGTCATGCCGGGCCAGATATACATGCACACCAGGCAGAGAATGACGATCAGCATGTAGGGCATCATGCCCGCGAAAATCTGGTTGAGCGTGACGTGGGGCGGTGATACGCCCTTCAGATAGAACGCCGACATCGCCACCGGCGGCGACAGGAAGGCCGCCTGCAGGTTCACGGCCACCATGGTGCCGAAGAGCACCGGGTCCACGTTGAAGTGGGCGAGCAGCGGGATGAAGATCGGTATGAAAATCACGATGATCTCGGTCCATTCGAGCGGCCAGCCGAGGAAGAAGATGATCGCCTGCGAGAGCAGCAGGAACTGCACCGGGGTCATGTTGAGGCTCAAGACCCATCTTTCGATGATTCCCTGGCCGCCATGGAGCGCGAATACCGCGGAAAACAGCGCGGAGCCCACGAACAACCAGCACACCATGGCCGTCGTCTTCGCCGTCAGAAAGGTGGACTCTTTCAGATTCTGCAGCAGTTGCCGCCTGGTCGCGAAATCCCACAGCCACGGCACGAACGTGCCGAGAAAAACGCCGCCGAGCGAGCCCGATACGATCAGCGTCGCCACGTCGCCGCGCATCGACCCGAGAGCCACCCCGATGATTACCCCCACGAGGCTCGACCAGAGCACGCGGTGTGGATACTTCGAATATCCCGCCAGGTACATTGCGCCCAGGGCGCCGACTCCAGCGGACTCCGTGGCGGTCGTAATGCCGAAGAGGATCACGGCCAGCACGATGAAGGTGAGCACCCCCAGCGGAACCACCGAGGATTCCAGGAGCTTGAGGATCTCGAAGTGCTCGCCATCCAGGCGCCAGTAATAGATGAAGACGACAATGGCGGACAGCAAGGCCAATCCCCAGAACCATGCGTAGAAGTTCTCGGGGATCCTGCCCAGGGCTTCGTTGCGCTCCTGGACTTCCATGCCCACCTGCTCGGGAGGCCCCTCGTCCTTCGCCGCCGGATCCGGGGTTGACGCTTCGCTGCTGCTCAACTCCAGCGGCGCCGGCGCCTCGGCCGGCTGCTCGGCGCTGCCGCCAGGCGCCTGCGGCTGCGCCTCTGGTAACGCGGGCTTTGTGCTCTCTGTGGATTGCGGCGCCTGCGCAGTTCGCTCGGAAATTGCCGAACCGGGTTGGACATCAACCGGAGCCGCATTGTGGATGACGACGTACCACCATGCCGCTGCAAACAACGCGACGACGAGCCCCGCCGGCACCAGCAACGAGAAAACGTTCTTCAGGATAAACGGGTAATCAACCGCCAGCCCGTCGGGGCGTATCGTCGCCTTCAGCATGCCGGGCCTGAAGAGCGCTTGCAGCAACCCGACAAAAACGCGGCGCGACGGTCCGCGCTCCACTTTCGTGAGCCAAGCAGGGACGGTTATCCGGAACTCGTCTTCCCCGAGCTTCGGCGCGATCTTCGGATTCAGCATCGCCCAGCCGATGATGTAGACGAGATACAGGAAGGTGAGAAAAAAACCGGGCAGCATCGCCGCGGCATAGAGCTTGACTATCGACTGCCCCGCGACCGCCGCATAAACGATGATCATGACCGAAGGCGGGATCAGGATGCCCAGCGTGCCCCCTGCCGTGATCACGCCCGAGGCGAGGCGCACGTCGTAGCCCGCTTTCAGCATCGGGCGCATGGCGATCACCCCCATGAGGACGACCACCGCCCCGACGATGCCCGAGGCAATCCCCCAGAACGCGCATACGAGCAAGGTAGTCACGGCGAGCGAAGCGGGCAGGCGCCGGAAGGCGAGCTGGACGCTGAAGAACATCTTGTCCACCAGCGCCGCGCGCTCGATGATGTAGCCCATGAACACGAAGAGTGGAATGGACAGCAGCGTGTCGTTGTTCATCACGCCGTAGGTACGCTGCACCATCAGGTCGAAGATCTGATTGTCCAGCCAGTGGTGCGACGCCGGATCCCAGAACGCGAGGTAGCCGAAGAACATCCCCAGGCCCATCATGGTAAAGGCCGTCGGGAAGCCCATCATGATCGCAGCCACGATGAGCGCGAGCATCGACAGCCCGAGAAGGGGATCGCTCATGACCCTCAGGCTCCGGTCCGCTGGTGCGCGGATTCTTCGATGTGGTGCGCCTGCCTGATAGCGGCAAGGCGCGACTCCTCGTCCACGAACTCGCTTTGCGCGAGCTGTTCCCCGACCACGTCGATTTCCTGGACGTCCTGCAACCGCTCGGGCCAGGCGCCGCTGCGGATGCACAGGACGCAACGCACGATTTCCGCGAAGCCCTGGAGCATCACGAGCACGCCCGCAACGGGAATGACCGCCTTGAATTGATAGACCGGCGGCCCTTCGGAGGTCACGTTGGAGTGCTCGAGGATGCGCCAGGAGTCGGCGGCGTAGTAATAGCCTGCATAGATCAGCGCGACGATGCCGGGAATGAAGAACACGATGTAGAGGACGAGGTCGAACCACGCCTGCGTGGGCGGCTTCATGTTGACGTAGAGAAAGTCGCCCCGGACGTGCCCGTTCTGGGCGAGCGTATAGGCGCCGCACATCATGAACAGCGTCCCGTACAGCATGGCGTCGAGGTCGAAGATCCAGGAGGTAGGCGCGTTAAGGATGTAGCGCTTGAAGACCTCGATCGAGACGACCAGCATCAGCACGCAGATCAGCCACGCGAAAATCTTCCCCGACCAGTCACTGATGCTGTCGGAAAAGCGCAGGAAGCGCTGAACGTTCATGGGCGGCGGCCGCTCTGGGAAATTATTTCATAAAAAAAGCATCATCCGGGACGGCCGCCCGGATGATGCCTTAGCGTTCATTGCCTGCCTTCAGGCCTTTTTCTTTTCGGCGGACTTGCCTGCAGGCTTGCCAAAGTAGTAGTTGTAGGCCATGCGCGGGCTGATCTGGGTGTCGAGATACCACTTCACGACCCGCTCGGCGAACGCTTTCTGCGAATCGAGAATCTCCTTGAACAGGGGATTTTCCGGCGTCTTCTTCGCGATGACCGTATCGAAGACCTGCAGCTGCTTCATCAGCACCGAGTCCGGCGTCTTGTAGACCTTCACGCCCTGCTTGGTCTGGATCTCGATGTAGTCCTGGGAGTAGCGGTGGATCGACTTCCAGGTCATGTCCTGCGAAGCCGCCTCGACCGCGAACTCGATGATCGCCCTGATCTTGGCCGGCAGCGCATCGAATTTGGTCTTGTTGAAGGTAATCTCCAGCTGTTCCGCGCTCTGGTGATAGCTCTGCAACATGTACACCTTGGACACGTCCGGGAAGCCGAGAATGCGATCGGAGGTCGCGTTGTTGAATTCCGCCGCTTCGATCAGGCCGCGATCCATCGCCGGGACGATTTCGCCGCCGGGCAGTGCGTTCACCGCTGCGCCCATGCCCTGGAACAGGTCAATCGAGATACCCACGGTGCGGAACTTGAGACCCTTGAAGTCCTCCGGCTTGGTAATCGGTTTCTTGTACCAGCCGAGGGGCTGCGTCCACATCGGCGCGTACGGGTAGGACACGACGTTCGCGCCTACGGCCTTGTAGACCTTTTCAAGCAGCGCCTTGCCGCCACCGTACTTGTGCCACGACAGCAGCATCTGTGCGTCCATGCCGAATGCTGGACTCGATCCCCAGAGCGCCAGGGCGTTGTTCTTCCCGTAGTGGTACACGAGCACGCCGTGACCGCCGTCGAGCGTCCCCTTAGATACCGCGTCGAGCAGACCGAAGGCCGGCACCACCGCGCCCGCCGGCAGCACCTCGATCCTGAGGTCGCCGCCCGTCATATCGTTCACCTTCTTCGCGAAGTCGAGCGCGTACTCGTGGAAGATGTCCTTCGCCGGCCACGTGCTCTGCCAGCGCATGCTCTGCGCGCCCGCCGAGCTCACTACCGCGGGAGCCGCTGGAGCCGCCGGCGCCTTGGCGTCGCCCTTGGGTTCGGCTTTCTTGTCCTGCGCGGCGGCAAACATCGGGAACGCCGCCACGGCGGCACCGGTCGCGGCGGCGGCCCCGGTCAGGAACTTGCGACGCGAAGGACCTCCCCGGTCCTGCTGGGTTGCGACTTTCTTCAGCAGCTTTTTGAGCATATCTCCTCCGACGGTGTGGTGATGAGGCTACGGGGCAAGTGATCGCGGGCTTACCGCACGCACCCCGCGCGCCGGTGGACGCCGGGATTTTATCATGCGGAATACCCTGTTACTGGGCGGCAATGCTATACCTCGACTCCCACAAAATCAAGCAGGACCCGATAGTTACGTCGCTCCCGGTTCCCGGGCACAGCGCTCCGAAGTAGCCATGATGTCCTTGATGACAAATACCTATGGGCACGCAGCATCATGTCAGTGCCATCAAGTTTGGAACATTGGGATCGCGACGGTACACGGGGTCGCACGCAGCTGACCCTGGAGAACGCCGGGTAGTCGGAATCCGCGATTCACAACATTTGATGGGTTGAATCAGGACCTGTGATCGACCGCAGAGCGAATCGGTGCCTCGTGTTCCGGGATACCGTTGCTGCGCTGATCTCGACGACAGCCCATAAAACAAACCGGACGCCCTCTGTGGAGAGGCGTCCGGTCTTTGGTACGAGACTGCGAGTACTTACTGATTCAGCGCGGTGTTCAGCTTACTTTGGGCTGCTTGCCGGGGCCGTCGCGCGGTCCGGGGAAATCCGCGACGGAGCTCGGGAAGCGGATGTGCTCGGAGCGCAGACCCTTGTTGCTCACCTGGAACTTGCGGGTGAAGGTCTTGCCTTCGTAGGACGCGGACATGGTGTACTGGCCGGCGGGCAGATGCGCCATCAAGTACGGACCTTCGGTGACCGTCTGCACGACGTTGCGGCCCTTCGAGTCGGCGATCCCGACGTTCACGTTCGCGAGGTAGTTGCCCTCGTTGATGGTGAACAGAACCTTCAGGTTGAACTCGTTCTGGCGCGCCATGAGCCGCGCCTCGTCCTCGTCACCGATGCCGCCGGACATGACGGCGACTTCGCCGCGCCCGGTCGCCTGATCGGCGCTCCATGCCATGCCCGCTCCCGTCAGGAGTCCGGCGATTCCCGCTGCTAGTATGAATCGTTTCATGAGTGCCTCCTTGATGACGCCCGTCGATGTGGTGCGCACCCTGGGCGGCTGCTGCAGCCGGACGACCAAGTACGCTCACGCAATGGGACCATAAGGGGGGGCACCTGTTCCCGCAGTACATCGCGCTTTCGTCTGTAGGACGATTCCTGCACCCCCCGTTACCGCCTTTTTGCTTGCTCCGCGGCGTGAAGAAATTCACGCAGCAGCGGATCGCCGTTGAGGAGCGTGGGATCGGCGGGATCGTGGAACTCGGGGTGCCATTGCACGCCGACCATGTAGCTCGCTCCCTGCCAGCGGATCGCCTCGATTACCTCGTCCGGCACGGAAACCGCCTCGACGGCGAGATCGCCGCCCAGCGTCTTGACGCCCTGATGGTGAATGCTGTTCACACGGGCGCGTTCCGTGCCTGGATACAGCCGCGCCAGGCCCGAGCCCGCGGTAAACACGACCTCGTGAAAGTGCCGGTCGTAGGCCACGGGATCGTGATGCCCGCCGCCCTTCGGGTGATGCAGCGCGAGGTCCTGGTACAGCGTGCCGCCGCAGGCCACGTTGATGAGCTGGAGCCCGCGGCAGACGCCGAGCACCGGCTTGCCGGCGGCGGCGAATTCCTCCAGGAGATCGATTTCGTAGGTGTCGCGCACGCGGTCGCCGCTCCAGTCCGGATGGCCCGCCGTCTCCCCGTAGGTGACCGGGCTTACGTCGGCCCCGCCCTGCAGCACCAGCCCGTCCAGCTCGGCGACGTAATCCGCCACGTGCAGGTCGCCGCGCCGCAGGACGCCGCCGCCCGCGATCGAGGGAATCATGAAGACGAGCGCGCCCGCGCCCGTGCTCGTCAGCCAATGCGCGATCGACTGCTCCAGGTACTGGAGCGTCTTGCCCCTGAAACCCATCTCGGGCGGCACCGAATGAAGAAACCGCGGTGAAATACCGATCTTCAGGGGTTTACGATTCGCAACTTCTGACGCCATGAGCTGATCAGGATGAACGCGGGATGAACGCGAGTCCCGCCGGTGACATCGTGTCTCCTCTATACACTGAGCCTTTGAGGGTCCACGAGGTCCGGCACGACTTCCGCTTATGTTGTCGGACCATAAAAGTGCCATCAAGTTTTGAGCATTGGGTCACTTCCTGGGTGTGATTCCCATCCAAAGATCGCTCTGCACGCGCGCCACGTCGTTCAGCGACTCGCGCTCGCGGAAGACGCGCCGCAGCCAGTCGGCATCGGACTGACCCGCCTCCACGCTCGCCGCGAGCTGCGCCAGCGCCTCGCCGTTGCCCAGCGCGCCGGCGTGCGGCGCCACGAGCTTCAGCGTATCGAGCAGGTCCTGGCCCAGGCTCACCGTCCGGCGGGTGTACGCGTCTATCACCTTTCCGGCAAGACCGTAGCGGCACGCCTGGAACCGGTTGTAGTTGTACAGCGTGTACACCTCGCGCGACGGCGGCAGCGGCCGGTCCACGAGGATGTGACGGGAGAGCGCCTGGACGTAGCACGCGATCAGCGCCGCGCGCTCCACCGTGAGCGGCGTGTCGAACACGCGCGTCTCGACGGTGCCGTACTCGGGCTTGGGGCGGATGTCCCAGTAGAAATCCTTCATGCTCTCGACGATGCCGTAGCCGCTCATGCCGTCGAAAAACTGCCGGAACTCGCCCCAGGACTGCACGAACGGAATCGTTCCCGACAGGGGGAACGCGCTCACCGTGTTCAGCCGCGAAGACTGGAAGGCGGTGTCCTCGCCCTGCTGGAACGGCGAGGACGCCGAGAGCGCGATGAAGTGCGGCACGTAGCGCGACAGGATATGCGTGAGGTAGACGGCGGCGTCGCCGTCGGGGCAGCCGATGTGCACGTGCTGCCCGAATATCGTGAACTGCTTCGCGAGGTAGCCGTAGACGGCGAGCAGGTGATTGAAGCGCTCGGTCGGATAGATGCGGCGGTCGGTCCACTGGTGAAAAGCGTGGGAGCCGCCTCCCGCGATGCGGACGTTCAGGCGCCGCGCGGCCTGGGTCACCGTGTCGCGCAGGGATTTCAACTCCTGCGCCAGCGCGTCGTGCGCCTTGTGCACCGATGTGTTCAGCTCGATCATGCTCTCGGTGATCTCGGGCTTGACCGCGCCGGGATGGTCGGCCTTTTCGATCAGCCCGATCAGGTCCTGCGCGTCGCGGGCGAGGTCGAAATCGCGCGAATTCAGGATCTGGAGCTCGAGCTCCGTGCCGACCGTGAACGCCTGCGATGACTTGAAATCCAGGGACTCGCCGTTCATCGTTCACCGCTCACTGTCACCGCTCACCGGTCACTGGTCACTGGTCACTGTACTTTGCCCTCGCCCGCGCGCGTGAAGGCGAACTGTACCGCGATCGGACCCGCGATCTCCAGGATGATTACCGCGGAGAGCACGATCGCGGAGAGCCTGCTCACGAACTCGGGGTAGAGTCCCGCGGTGCCCTGCACCATCGTCATCGCCATGCCCGACATCGGCGTCAGCGCGAGGCACAGCATGCCCGCCGTCCCCGGCCGCACGCCCGAGAAGTGCGCGAGGGACATCACGGCGATGGATTTTCCGGTAAAGCGCGCCAGTATGTAGGCGACCGCGAGCGACCCGCCCGCCACCAGCTCGTAGAGCTGCAGCCGCGCCCCGGTCACGACGAACAGCACGACGAAGAACAACTGCCCGACCTTCGACAGATCCACTGCCGCGAGATCGTGGCGCTCGTCCAGGTTGCGCGCGAAGACTCCGAACGCGAGGAGCGCAATCAGCACCGACAGGTCCAGCATGCGCGCGACCCCGACGGCGGCGATGATGAGGGCGAGCACCACGACGAACTGGCGCTCGGCCTGCTTGCCGAGCCATTGCGATAGCCACAGCGCCGCCATGAACGACGTGTACCCGAGGAGGAGCGACCCGGCGAACAGGTAGACGGGATGGAGCACGGCGCGCGTCCAGCCGGCGCGGTACTCGTGATGTATCCAGGACAGCAGCATCGTGACGAGCACGAACGCCACCACGCTGTTGATGGCGGTCAGGTTCAACGCCCGCTCCGTCACCTGTCCCTCGGCCTTCAGCTCCTGCGCCACCAGCATGACCACCGCCGGAGAGGTCGCCACGCCTATCGCCGCGGCCACGGCGGCATGGAGCACGCCGACGTCGAAATACCTGAGCGCGTAGTAGATGAACCCGAACGAGAGAGCGCTCTCGGCCACGCCGGTCGCGAGCAGCCACCGGTCCCGCTTCAGCCACGAGAAATCGAGCCTCAGCCCCAGCTCGTAGAGGACGAGCCCGAGGGCGATATCGACGAAGCTCGACGCCTCGTTCAGGAGCTTCTCGTCGAGCAACCGCAACCCGCTCGCGCCGAGCAGCATGCCGATCACGACGTAGCCGACGATGCGCGGCAGCCGCAGCACGCGGCGCATCAGCTCGCCCCCGATTACGCCGGCAATGAGCAGCAGGCCGAAGAGCGCCAGCGGACTGTCGGGAAGCGGCAACTGCGGCAGGAAGGTGGACATGGGAAGGGTGATCCTCCCCTGCTTCATTTAGGAGGGGTGGCGCACGAAAGTCCGCCGGGGTGGTCCGCGAAGCGTGCGGCAAGTTACTCCCACCACCCCGTCTGCTTCGCATCCACCCCTCCTCAGGCAGGAGGGGGAATGTGTAACTTACACCAACCGCTAGAACGAAAGCGAATAGTCCGCGTGCTCGTCAGCGACGTAGCTTTGGGGCTGCGGAAACGCCCCCAGATCCTTGGTGATGGCGGCCCGCAGGAAGGAGTCCACCCACCAGAACACGTCGTACTCGCGGATCGCGCGCCGCATCCGCCGCATGCGCGCCTGGCGCTCGCTCTTCCCCATATGGTAGGCCCGATGTATGGCGTCCGCGACCCCCTCGATATCGTAAGGGTTTACGAGCAGTGCGCTCCTGCCGAGCTGCGCCGCCGCGCCCGCGAATTCCGAGAGAATCAGCGCGCAGTCCTCCTCGATGCTGCACGCGCAGTATTCCTTCGCCACCAGGTTCATGCCGTCCCTCAACGGCGTGACGAGCGCGATGTCGGCGGCGCGGTAGTACGCCAGGAGGTCGAGCCGCGAGAGGCTGCGGTAGACGTACCACACCGGCACCCAGCCGCCGGGGTGGACGAAGCTCCCGTTGATCTTGCTCACCAGCTGCTCGATCTCGGTCTTCAGCTCCTGATACCGCGGAATGTCCTCGCGGCTCGGCACGACGACCTGTATGTACGACACGCGCTCGCGCAGCTCCGGGAAGCGCGAGAGCAGGCTCTGGAAGGCCTTCAGCCGCAGCGGTATGCCCTTGGTGTAGTCGAGCCGGTCCACGCCCAGGATCAGCCGGCGGTTCGGAAGCAGGCGGTGCAGCTCGCGTGCGCGCTCCGCGACGTCGGACGCCGCGGCGCGGCGCATGAACGTGTTGTAGTCGATGCTGATGGGAAAGCTGCCGACGCGCACGACGCGCCCGAGGGCCGACACGAGCAGCACCTGTCCGCGGCCCTCGATCCCGGCATCCTTGACGAGCGCCCGCACGCATTGCACGAAGTTGCGCCGGTCGCGCTGCGTCTGAAACCCGATCAGGTCGAACTCCAGGAGCGACTGCAGCACCTCCCTCCGCCACGGCAGCTTGAGGAACAGATCGGGGGACGGAAAAGGGATGTGCAGGAAGAAACCTACGCGCGATCTCACGCCGGCGCGGCGCAGCTCGCCCGCCACGTTCATCAGGTGGTAGTCATGCACCCATATGAAGTCGCCGGGCTCCGCATTCCCGGCCACCACTTCGGCGAACCGCCGATTGACGTCGCGATAGGCGCGCCAGTACGCAGGCTCGAAGTTGCAGAGCGACTGCAGGTCGTGGAAGAGCGGCCAGATAATCTCGTTCGAGAACCCGAGATAGAAGTCGTGCACATCCTCCGCGGTGAGCGGCACCGATCTCAGCGTGAAGCCGGCGCCCTGCCCCGCCAGGTCGAGCGCCGGGGCGAGCCCGGCATCCTCGCCGGACGCCCCGGTCCATCCTATCCACACGCCGCCGCGATGGCGCAGCACGGGCATCAGCGCGGTCACGAGCCCGCCGCTCGCGGGCTCCGCCCGCCACGAGCCCGCGTCGTCGCGACGGAAGCTGAAGGGCAGCCGGTTCGAGACGACGATCAACCGCTCGCGCTGCCGGGTTCCGGCGTTGCGCACAGGTCCCGCCATGTCATTCATTGTGCTCTCCCTTTGCGCCCATCCCTCCAGCGCTCCAGAAACGCAACCAGGCCGTCGGGCGGCTGGATCCACAAGTCCGCGCGGGTCGGCCGCGCCTCGGCCCGCACCAGCACCGCGAGCCCGCGCGGCTTCACCGCCGCGAATGCGTCCTCGTCGGTAGCATCGTCTCCCAGGTAGGCAGCCACGGCGCCGCCGGGGGTTTCCGAGAGCACCGTCTTTACCGCGTCGTGCTTGTTGTGTCCCAGCGCCCGCAGCTCCAGGCCCCCGTCGAAATCCAGCAGTTCGACGGTTCCACCGTCGGTATGCGGCCGCCACGCCTCTACCGCAGCGCTCCGGACTTGCTGAACCGTGGCGGCGGGCAGCCCCCGCCAGTGGAGCGCCACGCTCGCGGGCTTCGCTTCGAGCCGCGCACCGGCACGCTCCCATACGTGCGCCTGCCGCGCCGCTTCCTCCAGCTTGCCGCGCGTCTCGCTTCCGATCTCGCGCTCGACGAGCCGTCCATCCGGCAGCAGGCGCTGCCAGCCGTGGGCGCCCCAGATCTCCGGGCGCCGCCGGAACGGCAGGAGGGGCACCAGGTCCTTCAACTCGCGACCGCTGACGACTACCACGCGTGTCGCCCGCTGCTCCATCAGCGCCTCTATCGCCGCCACAGCCGCGGGCCACGGGTGGGCGCATTCCGGACGCTCGTGAAACGGGGCCAGCGTTCCATCGTAGTCCGTGAGCAGCACGCAATCCCGCGCTTCACCGAGGCGATCGAAGAACGCGCGCAAGTCGACGGCCGGATTGAGAATGCTGATCGCGTCCACGCAGCAGTATCCGGTTGCCGGCACGACTAGCCTTGGCGGCGTTCTCCTATTTCCGTGTAGGTATCCCGCTACAAGGGGTCGCCACGGCGCGGAGCCCCCGCGATGGCGTCATCGGCCTCCTACATCGAACGAGTCCGGCCGCCGACAGGCCCGGCGCGCGCGCTCGCGCAACATGCGTTTTCGACGTTCCAGAGGAGAAACCCATGACAGTTTCCACGATCCTGCTTTTGGTGCTCGTTCTGCTGCTGATCGGGGCGCTGCCGACCTGGTCGTACAGCAATAACTGGGGCTACTACCCGAGCGGCGGCCTGGGCCTGGTGGTTCTGATCCTGCTGATCCTGCTTCTCACCGGACGCATCTAGTGAGCGTCGCCCGGAAGGAGATCGCAATGGAAGGCACGATGGCCACCATCATCGCCGGCCGCTTCGAGGAAAGAGAACGCGCCGACACGGCGATCCGGCAGTTCCAGCAGGCCGGGTTCGCCGAAGGCCGCTACACCTGCTTCTTCGTCGGTCCGGCGGGCCATCACGATCGCTTTCCCGTGGGCGGCGACGAGGACGAGTCTCCCGGCGCCACCGAAGCGGACGATGGCGCGCTGAAGGGCGCGGGGCTGGGCGGGGCGATCGGCCTGGGTGTAGGCCTTGCCGCCACGCCGGTAGCGGGACCCATTGCAGCAGCCGCGGGAGCAGGCGTAGGCGCTTATGTGGGGTCTCTGGTGGGCGCGCTGAACGGCATGGGCAACAAGGACGAGCACATGCCGGCTCGCAAGAGCGGGTTCCTCGTGGCGGTGCACACCAGCGGCGCCATCGATGACGAAAGGCGGGTGATCCGGCTGCTGGAGTCCGCCGGCGCGCACGACATCGAGCGCGCCCAGGGACTTTGGGTCGCCGGCAAGTGGACGGACTTCGATCCGACGCGGCCGCCCGCGCTGGTTACGTCCGCCGCCCCCGCTATCTGATCTCCGCGACGGCGCATCCCGCGCGAGCGCAGCACTCACAACCCTCGGAGCCGTTGTCATGGACGGAGTACTCGAAATCTTCCTGGCCCTCGCGATGGCGGCCGTCGCCGGCGCCAGCGTCACGATCGTCGTCCACCGCATCGCGGCGCGCGGAAGGTGGGCCGCGGGTTACTGGTGGACGGATCAGGACCGGCGCCACGGACCGGGCACGTAAGGAAAAGGGGCCAGGCTCGAAATTTTCCGGCAACAACTCCTGATCCGGGCTAGGGCAAAGTCACAGCATGTCCGGGCGATCGAGCGAAACAAACCGCGAAGAACATCTCCTGCAGAGCGAGCAGCGTTTTCGCCTGCTCGTCGAAAGCGTCCGCGATTACGCCATCTTCATGCTCGATCCGCAGGGCCACGTGCTGACATGGAACACCGGAGCTGAGCGGATCAAGGGATACCGGGCCGACGAGATCATCGGGCAGCACTTCTCCCGCTTCTACCCGCCGGAGACCGCCGGCACGCTGCCGCGGCACGAGCTCGAGGTTGCTGCCGTCGAGGGCAGGTTCGAGGACGAGGGATGGCGGCTACGCAAGGACGGCTCGCGCTTCTGGGCCAACGTGATCATCACCGTCCTGCGCGATGCTTCCGGCGAGCTGATCGGATACGCCAAGGTGACGCGCGATCTCACGCAGCGCCGCGTGCACGAGGAGACACTCCGCCAGAGCGAGGAACGCTTCCGCCTGCTGGTCGAGGGCGTGAGCGACTGCGCGATTTTCATGCTCGACGCGAACGGCTACGTCTTGACGTGGAACAGCGGCGCGGAACGAATCAAGGGCTACCGCGCGGACGAAATCATCGGCCGGCATTTCTCGACGTTCTATCCCGCGGATGCGAAGGAAGCGGGATGGCCGGAGCACGAGTTGCGGGTCACGACCGAGAAGGGAAGATTTATCGACGAAGGCTGGCGCCTGCGCAAGGACGGCTCGAGGTTCTGGGCGGGTGTAGTCATCACGGCGCTGCACGATCAGAGTGGCCACTTGCGCGGATTCGCCAAGCTCACCCGTGATTTGTCCGACCGCCGGCGCGCGGACGAGCTGGCAGCGGCTGCTGCGCAAAAGGAAGAGCTCCTCGACGCCGAGCGCAATGCCCGCATGGACGCACAGCGGGCGGCGCGCATGAAGGACGAGTTTCTCGCAACGCTTTCGCATGAGCTGCGAACGCCGTTGAACGCCATTCTCGGCTGGACACAGCTGCTCCGGGCGCAGGCGACGCCCAAGCCGGACGACGTCCATCACGCCCTGGAAGTGATCGAGCGCAATACGCGGTCACAGGCGCGCCTGATCGACGACCTGCTGGACCTGAGCCGCATCATGGCGGGAAGAGTGCGCCTCGACGTGCAGCAGCTGGGGCTGACCGACATCGTCCGGGGCGCGATCGAATCCGTCGAGCCCGGCGCCGTGGCGAAAGGCGTCCGCCTGGAGCAGGTTCTGGATCCTCTCGGCGGGACGGTGTCCGGCGACCCCGGCCGCCTGCAGCAGGTGCTCTGGAACCTGCTCACCAACGCCATCAAGTTCACCCCGAAAGGCGGGCGGGTCCAGGTTCTCCTGCAGCGGATAAACTCGCACATCGAGTTGAGCGTCAGCGATACCGGGATCGGCATACCCACAGGGTTTCTCCCCCATGTGTTCGACCGTTTTTCCCAGGCGGACAGCTCGACCTCCAGGCGCTACGGCGGGCTCGGGCTTGGGCTCGCTATCTCGAAGCAGCTGGTCGAGCTGCACGGCGGCACTCTCCGGGTGAATAGTCCCGGCGAGGGAGAGGGCGCGACCTTTACCGTTACCCTCCCCTTGACGCTCCTCGAGCAGGAAGAAAAATCCCGGCGGGGGGTTCATCCCACTCATGCTGCCGCAGACGATCGGGACCCGCCGCCGGAACTGGGGGGCCTGCACGTTCTCGCCATCGACGACGAGACCGACGCCCGCGAGCTTCTCAAGCGGGTATTGGAGGAGCGCGGCGCGCGAGTGACGCTGGCATCCTCCGGAGAGGAAGCGCTCGCCATGCTGCCCTCGACCCGACCCGACGTCCTCATCAGCGATATCGGAATGGCGGGGATGGACGGGTTTCAGCTGATGCGGAGGATACGCTCGTCCGAGGCAGGAACGCGGCGGCTCCCCGCACTGGCTCTGACCGCGTTCGCACGCACCGAGGACAGGAAACGGGCTCTCCTCGCCGGCTATCAGTCGCATCTCGCCAAGCCGCTCGACGTCTCCGAGCTGGTGATTGTCGTCGCGGGGCTTGCCGGGCGCACGTAGCGCCGCCCCTCGCACCATATCAGCCGCCCCGTAGGAAGCGGACTACGCCAGGATCATCCTTGCGCGACTGTTCGTAACGTTTGCCTGACAGTACCGTGGCACCCGCACCAATGTCTCCACTGATTGAAGAACCCAAGGAGTAATGAATATGAGTATTGGAACGATTCTTCTGGTCTTGCTCATCCTCATCCTGATCGGCGTGCTTCCTACCTGGGGTCACAGCCGGAGCTGGGGTTATGGACCCACGGGCGGCGTCGGACTGGTGGTGTTGATACTGGTGATCCTGCTTCTGATGGGCGTGATATAGCGCCCCAATCTGTCCATGGCGGAGAACTCAATGATTCGATATCTCCCAATCGTCGTTGCTGCCGTCCTGCTGGCCGGGGGCTGCGGGAAGAAGGACGACCCGAATACGGTTGTACCTCCGTCGCCCGTTGTCAAACCGGAGGTCTCGGGGGCCACGGTCGTTCCTACGCCGCCGCTACCTCAGGTAGCAGCGGGAGAACGCGTAGAGGTCCAGTCGCCACAACCCGGGCAGGCAAACGATCACTCGAGTCCCGCTTTCAAAGGCGGCGGAATGCCCGACAAGAAGAAATAGATCGCAAATCCGAGCCAGAACAAGCCGAAGGGTTTCAGGCTGTTCAGCCAGGCGTTATTTCGTAAATTCCACAAGGAGGCATGCATGAAAACGAAATTGATGGCCGTAACAGTGGCGGCGATCCTTGGATTCCCGGGCGTTGGATACGCGACCCTCTCCAAAGAGGAGCGGAAAACCGAACAGGACCGCATCAGCAGCGCGTACAAGGCCGCCAAGGAAAACTGCAAAGGCATGAAAGGCAATGCCAAGGATATCTGCATGGCCGAGGCAAAGGGCGCGCAGAAAGTGGCGAAGGCCGAGCTCGACGCACGGGACAAAGGCACCGCCAAGGAGCAGGCGAACGTGCGCATTGCCAAAGCCGAAGCCGAGTACGGAGTCGCGAAGGAGAAATGCGACGACCTGAAGGGCAACGACAAGGACGTATGCAACAAGGATGCGAAGGCGGCGTTGACCCGCGCCAAGTCCGAAGCCAAGGTGAGCAAGGAAGCCGCGGCGGCCTCCAAGGACGCCAAGGAACGGGTAGCGGAGGCGCGCAAGGACGCCAGGCAGGACACGCAACAAGCCGACTACAAGGCCGCGCGCGAGCGTTGCGACTCGCTGTCGGGCGACGCGAAGGATCGCTGCCAGAAGGAAGTCAAGGACCGCTTCGGTAAGTAAGGGGAAACCGGAGGTAGCGGGCATCTCCCGGCAATGATCGCGGGAGCTTTCTCGTTACCCCCGGTGCCTGGCGTGAGATCACAAGGGAGCATATTCGCGGAAGGTCGCAACTGCCGGCGAGTCGTCGATGCCAATAGATTCGCGCTGGTCGTCGACGGCGATGACTATTTCAAGCTGTTTGTGGCGGCTGCCGACCGTGCACGGGAATCGATCGTTGTCATCGCCTGGGATTTCAACAGTAACTGCTGTCTCGATGTCGAATGCGACGGGAAGGATCCCCGCTCCAGGATCGGCGACTACCTGAATCATCTGGCGCACACCCGGCCCGGGCTCCACATCTACGTTCTGGACTGGGACTTCCCCATGATCTACGCAAAGGATCGGGAAGCGCCCGCGGCGCTGCGCCTCGGCTGGGGATGGAAACCCCACGAACGGGTTCATCTCGAATTCGACAACACGCATCCGACAGGCGCGTCGCATCATCAGAAAATCGTCGTAATCGACGACGCGATTGCATTTTGCGGCGGGCTCGACCTCACCTGTCAGCGCTGGGATACGACCGCACATGCGCCCGATGAGCCGCACCGGGTCGTGGCGGACAAGCCTTACCCTCCGTTTCACGATTTGATGGTCGCGGTCGATGGCGAAGCGGCGCGCGAGCTCGGGCGAGTTGCACGCGAGCGCTGGCGTGCGTCGACCGGCAACGAGATCCCTTCCGTTCGCAGTGACGGGGACCCGTGGCCGCCCGAACTCGAGCCGGCTTTTACCGATCATCCCATTGCGATTGCCGTGACCGCCCCGGAATCGGAATCCCGGCAGGGCAGGCGCGAGGTGGAAGCGCTGTACCTCGACATGATCGCGCGCGCACGGCGCTACATCTACATCGAGAACCAGTACTTCACGGCCCACTCGATCGGCGACGCCCTTGAAGCAAGGCTCCGGGAGCCGGGCGGACCGGAAGTCGTCGTGGTTACCCGGCTCCTGAGCCACGGCTGGCTCGAGGAGAACACCATGGGCGTGCTGAGAAGCAAGCTGGTCGAGCGGCTGCGCTCCGCGGACGTAGAAGCGCGCTTCAACGTCTATTACCCCGATATGCCCGGTCTGGCGGAGGGCACCTGTGTCGACGTCCACTCGAAGATGATGGCCGTGGACGACGAGTGGCTGCGCATCGGCTCCGCGAACATCAACAACCGCTCCATGGGAGTAGACACCGAGTGCGATGTCGCCATCGAAGCCGGCGGACGCAACGAGATCGCGCGCGTTATCCGCAATTTTCGCGATGACCTGCTCGCGGAGCATCTTGGTGTGACGAGGGAAGAGGTGGAGCGGGAGACGAAGACCCGCGGCTCGATCGCGGGCGCCGTGGCAGCGCTGGAACGCCCCGGCAGGACGCTGAAACGATTGCAGGTGGAGTCTCACTCCGATATCACATTGAGCATCGCCGAGATGACCGACCCCGAGCAGGCGGTCGGCGTCGACAAGCTGATGGCGCTGTTCTCATTCGGCGCCCAGTTCCATTCCGTGCCACGGCCTCTGCGCAAGATGGTGCCGTACGCCGTACTGGCAGGGGCTCTGTTCGCGCTATGGCGCTTCACACCACTGCGGAATGTGCTGCGCGCCGGTCGCGGAAAGTGGCCGTCATGAAAGCAACATCGATTCACAATCCCAACGCGGGCGACGACAAGGCGGCCAAAAGGCGGGCAGCACGACGCCGCACGTAAGTCCTGGCGGCGCTCTTCGACACAGGGCCCATTCGATGTGCGAAATGTCATCCAGTTCGCCGCACCCGTGAACGGGTATTTCAAGTACCTCGCCGCAATGGGGGCCACGGTGGCACTGGTGCTGCTGGTCCTCAATCTCAGCGCCGGCGAGAAGCGAATCACGCAGGAGGTCCAGCATCGCTACGAGGTCGCCGATCCTCAATTTCTGCGCGCGATGGGCGTATTGCTCGGGCCGCCGCTCGTAGAGGGAAATCGCGTCGATACCTTGCTGAACGGCGAGCAGATATTCGGCGCCATGCTGCAAGCCATCCAGTCCGCCCGGCAAACGATCACGTTCGAGACCTATATCTACTGGTCGGGCAGCATCGGCCGGAGGTTCGCCGAGGCGCTTGCCGGGCGTGCGCGCAACGGCGTCAAGGTCCATGTGCTTCTGGACGCCGTGGGCAGCCAGAAGCTGGACGCAGCGGCGCTCGCGAGCATGCGCGAGGCCGGGGTCGAGGTGGAAAAGTATCACCCGGTCAAATGGCATACGCTCGGAAAGCTCAACAATCGGACCCACCGCAAGCTGCTGGTGGTCGACGGCCGCATCGGTTTCACCGGCGGAGTCGGCATCGCGGACAAGTGGGACGGCAACGCGGAGGATCCCGATCACTGGCGGGATACTCACTTCAGGATCGAAGGACCGGCCGTCGCCCAGATGCAGGCGGCGTTCATGGACAACTGGACCAAGGTAACCGGCAAGGTCCTGCATACCGTGGAGTATTTTCCTCCGCCGCAGAACGCGGGTGCGCACTACGCGCAGGTTTTCCAGAGCTCGATCGAAGGCGGCGCGGAGAGCATGCACCTCATGTACCTGCTCTCGATTGCGGCGGCGCGGCGGACCATCGATCTTTCGATGGCGTACTTTGCGCCCGACGGGATAGCGCTCGAAGTGCTGCTGGCGGCAGTGCAGCGGGGCGTGAGAGTCCGGATTCTTCTGCCAGGGCCTCATACCGACGCCGAAATCGTGCAGAACGCATCCCGCGCAAAGTGGGGGAGGCTGCTCGCGGCCGGCGGCGAGATCTATCTCTACCAGCCGACAATGTTTCATTGCAAGGTGCTGGTCGTGGACGGTCTGTGGACTTCCGTGGGCTCGACAAACTTCGATAACCGGTCGTTCCGGCTGAACGACGAGGCCAACCTGAACATCCATGACGCGGACGTTGCTTCACGGCAGATCGCGGATTTCAACGACGATCTCGGCAAAGCCCGCCGCATCACGTACGAGGAATGGGCGGCGCGTCCGTGGACCGAGAAAGTTCGGGATCGTGTTGCGTCGCTTCTGAACGCACAGCTCTAGATCAATGCCCGTGACGATCATCGCATCAACGGCATGCCTGGATATGTTGCGGCGCGCAAACGGCAGTCATCCCGTATGTCGCGGATCTCAGAAAACGCCGTAGCAAACTCGGGACTGAAACGGTCAGTGGACGATGCCGGAATGCGTGCGAAGAATTTTCAGCACGTCGAGTTCTTCGACCGGCTTCACCATGTGCAGATCGAAGCCTGCGTCCCGGGAGAGCGTTTCATCGTCCGCTTTCCCCCAACCCGTGATGGCGACGATGAGCGGGCGGGGACTGCGGTTACGCTGACGCAGGCGTCGCGCGACCTCCAGGCCGTTCATCCCCGGCATGCCCAGGTCCAGCAGGACGATTTCCGGACGGAATCCTTCAAATGCCTGCAACGCTTCCACGCCGCTGTGCACGGCCATGGCTTCATGTCCGTGCTTCTTGAGGAGCGCAGTAAGTATCACGGCGGCGTCCACGTTGTCGTCAACAACGAGAACCCGGCAGAGCGGCGCCGTGGGCGCGGGCAGTTCTTCCTCCCTTGGCGCCACAAGCGCGACGACCTCCGCACGCGCAATGACCGGCAGCCGGACGATGAATTCGGCTCCCTGGCCGATACCCGCGCTCTTCGCCTCCAGGGTTCCGTGGTGAAGCTCGACGATGGACCGTGCCAGCGCCAGTCCGACACCCAGTCCGGCGGATGGGCGGCTGTACGGGTCCCTGCCCTGAACGAACATGCCGAAGATTGAATTCAGCAGGGTCGGCTCGATTCCGCGCCCGGTATCCCGCACCGAGATGCTGACCTGATTGGCTTCCAGTTCCCCTGCTTCTGCTTCCTTACCCTCGACCTTGATGAAAATGTGCCCGCCCGCATCGGTATAGCGTGCCGCGTTATTGAGCAGATTCGTGAGAGCCTGCACCAGCCTGAGCGCATCACCGAGTACGTGCAACCGATGCGGAGGGATCAGGACCTCCAGCCTGTGCCTTGCCGCCTCGATGGCTGGTCGGGACGTTTCCACGGCCTGCGCCACGAGCTCCGAGACGTCGAGCGGCTTCTGTTCCAGGGAGAGGGTGCCGCGCGTGATCCTGCTGATGTCCAGGAGGTCTTCCACGATGCGGGTAAGGTGGGCGCTCTGGCGGTCGATGATCTGCCGGGTCATCACGAGCGCCGCGTCCGCCGATTTGCTTTTCATCTGCAACTGAACCGCGTTACGGATCGGCGCGAGCGGATTGCGCAGCTCGTGCGCCAGGACGGCGATGAAGTCGTTGATGTTCGCGGCGGAGATTTCCATTGCTTCCGCATGCCGGCGTTGCGTCAGCTCCTGTGTGACCTTGGCGAAACCTCGAAGCGTTCCATCAGTGTCGCGCAACGCCGTCACGACGACGCGCGCCCAGAACCGGGAGCCGTCCTTGCGCACCCGCCATCCCTCCTCCTCGGCACGCCCCTGCTCCCGGGCGATCGCCAGCTCGGCCCAGGGCTTTCCGGCCGCGATGGCGTCCGCGGGGTAGAACCGCGAGAAGTGCTTGCCGAGGATTTCCGCGGCCTCGTAGCCCTTGATGCGGCGGGCGCCCAGATTCCAGCTCGTGACGATCCCGGACGTATTGAGCAGGTAGATCGCGTAATCCTGAACGCCGTCCACCAGGAGGCGAAACCGCTCTTCACTCCGGCGCAATTCCTCTTCCTGCCTTTTTCTTTCCGTCAGATCGCGCGTGATCTTCGAAAAGGCAAGGAGCTGACCCCGGTCATCCCGGAGGGCCGTGATGACGACGTTCGCCCAGAACCGCGAGCCATCCTTCCTGACCCGCCAGCCTTCATCCTCGAATCGTCCTTCCATCATGGCCCGCTTCAGCTCCTGAGCGGGCCATTGACGGTCGATGTCCGACTGGGTGTAGAAAATGCTGAAGTGCTTTCCGATGATTTCGGCGGGCGTATATTGCTTGATGATCTCCGCGCCCGGATTCCAGCTCATGATGTGTCCGCCCGGGTCGAGAAGGAAAATCGCGTAATCCTGCACGCGCTCGGCCATGAGCCGAAACAGATCAGAGCTGGGTGCTGCTGCCATTTGCTCCCTCAATGAACGACACGTCGGTTCGGGCCACGGCGATTGTGGCCCGATCTCCGTCAGGCCAGGAGCGAATTCTTGAGAGCGTAGTGGGTGAGGTCGGCGTTGGTCTTGAGTTGCATCTTCTCCAGCACCCGCGCCCGGTAGGTGCTGACCGTCTTGACGCTCAAATGCAGCTCGCCGGCGATTTCCGTCGGGCTCTGCCCGGCGGCCAGCTTGTGAAAGATCTGAAACTCGCGCTCCGACAGCGTTTCGTGCGGCTTGTCATGCGTGCCGCGGTCGAGCTCTGCGGAAACCAGGTCCGCCGCCGTCTCGCTCAGGTAGCGCTTGCCGCGGGCGACGACCCGGATCGCGCGTATGACCTCATCGGGAGGCGCGCTCTTTGAAATATAGCCGCTGGCGCCGTAACGCAGCATGTTGATCGCGTAGTCCGCTTCGGGGTAGGCCGAGAGCACCAGTACCGGTAGCGCCGGCTTCGTCTGGCGGATGACGCGCAGGCAGTCGATGCCGTTCTTCTGCGGCATCGAGATGTCCAGCAGCACCACGTCGAATTCCTCGCGCCGCACCCTGGCGATGACCTCGTCGCCGGTGGCCGCCTCGGCGGCCACGCACATGTCGGCCTGGTCCGAGATGAACCGGGCGAAGCCGGCCCGCACGATTTCGTGATCGTCGGCGATCAGTATCCGTATGCTCGGCGTAGTCATGAGCGTATCCTGCGGCAGGCACCGGCCGGACGTGGCGCCTTTCGCCGGGCCGGTCAGGGAACGAGCCGAAGACGGGAGCGCCGGGGGCGGCTCGCCGTGTGCAGTTGCCCGAGGCGCTCCTGGATGCGGCCGTTGATGCAGTACTGCTCGCCCACGAAGACCGTAAACCGGTTTTCGGTGAAGCGGCCCCACGTGCACAACATCGACCCCTGGACCTGTTTCCAGCGGCCGGCGACGATTTCGAGATTCATGGCGGATTCCCTCTCACTGATGTGGACCCCCGGCTGTGCACTTTGACACGCAGCCGCCAGCAAGCATCTTGACCTTCCGGCCGCGGGTCCGGCATCGGCGGGTGTCGATGGTCGGTGTCGGACGAGTCCTACGCGCGCAAACGTCCGACATCGGTCGCATGACGCAGCTACGGGAGATAGTCCTACGCCCGAATCGGAGATCCCTGCTGAGGCATGGGGCACGCCTCGGGTAACGTCGCCATACAAACAGCGCCGGCGATCCCAGCGGCGATTGCCCTTCATTGTCAAAGGAGACTGCGATGGAGCCATCTCGATTCAAGAGCTTCGGAGCAATGCTGTGTCTGGCCACCGGACTGGCGGCGTGCGCGGGCACCCCCACCAAGTCCAGCACCGGCGAATGGATCGACGACCGCGGGATCACCGCGCGTGTGAAGACGGCGATGATCAAGGACGACGAGGTCCGCGCCCGCAATGTCGAGGTCGAGACCTTCAAGGGCACGGTTCAGCTGAGCGGATTCGTCGACAGCACTTCCCAGAAGGAACGGGCGGCCCAGCTTGCCAGCAGCGTGCCCGGCGTCAAGGCCGTCCACAACGAGATCGTGGTGAAGGATCGGTAACATGAGCGGTGCAGGCAGGCGCAGGGGCGCCACGTTCACCGCCCTGGCGGGGCGCGCGGTGATCGTCTGCGCCATGCTCGTGTATGCCGCGGCGTCGCCGGCGCGCTTCGCCGAGCCGGTCGGTCCCGTCCAGTTGAGCGCGCGTTACGCCGCGCTCGCGGGAAAGCTGGGCCAGAACCAGTACGACCGGCCGATCTATCTCGAATCGAGCGAATCCGCGCGCGATGTCGGTGGCGAGGTGTATGCCGTTTTCGATTACCCGTTCGCCGTCTTCACCTCGGCCTTGCGCGGCGCGCGGGACTGGTGCGACGTCCTCCTCCTGCACGTTAATACCAAGAACTGCCGCGTCGTCGAGGAGGACGGGCGCACGCTGCTGGACATGGGTCTGGGAGGCAAGAACGACCAGCCGGCCTCGGAAGCGTACCGCATGGAGCTCGACTACCGCCTCGCCCGGTCGGGGCCGGACTATTTTGCCATGCAGCTCCAGGCGCAGACGGGACCGCTGGCGACGAGCAACTACCGGATCCTGGTGGAGGCCGTGCCGCTGGAAGGCGGACGCACCTTCATGCACTTCACCTACGCCTATTCCTACGGGCTGCCCGGCAAGCTCGCCATGCAGGCGTATCTCGGCACCACGGGTCGCGGCAAGGTCGGTTTCACCGTCGTGAAACAGGGGCCGGGGAGCGAGCCGCAATACGTGGGCGGCGTGCGCGGCGCGGTCGAGCGCAACGTCATGCGCTACTACCTGGCCATAGACGCCTATCTCGGCGCGTTGCGGGACCCGCCGCCGGAGCGGCTGGAGAGACGGCTGCAGGCGTGGTTTACGGCGACCGAGCGCTATCCACGCCAGCTGCAGGAAACGAGCCGCGCCGAGTATCTCGCCATGAAGCGCAGCGAGTACCGGCGCCAGCAGGCGGCGCGGTAGCGGGGGACTGTCCCTTTCGTTCGGGGACTGTCCCCGTCTTGCTTGAGCGGCTGGCCGGGTCCTGACGCTGCGCCGCGTCTACTGCGCCTTTCGCGCATCGGCCGCGGACCTGAGCTCGTGGAGCAGGAACGCGTAGGTGTCGGCGAGCTCCTCGTTCCGCTGGCGCTTCGTGCTGCCGAGGCCGTGGCCCGCATCGTACTCGACCCGCAGCAGCACCGGGCGGCCGCTCGATGTCATCGCCTGCAGACGCGCGGCGTACTTGCCCGACTGCCAGGGCTCGACGCGCGGGTCGTTGATGCCATGGGTGAGGAGGACCGCCGGATAGGCAGTCTTGTCGCGGACCTTCGTGTAGGCGTCCATGGCGAGCAGGCCCTTGACGCCGTCCTCGGTCGTGACCGAGCCGAACTCGGGGATGTTCGGCGGCCCGTTCACCGTGTGCTCGAAGCGCAGAGCGTTCAATACGCCGACGTTGATCACCGCGGCGCCGAAGAGCTCCGGCCGCTCGGCGAGCGCATTGCCCATCAGGATGCCGCCGGCGCTGCGCCCGGTCCCGGCAAGCGTGGCCGGGCTCGCGTAGTTCTCGCGCACCAGGTACTCGGCGCAGGCGATGAAGTCCTTCCAGGTGTTCGGCTTGGTGAGCTTCTGCCCGGCGAGGTGCCACTCGCGGCCGAACGCGCCGCCGCCGCGCACGTGCGCGAAGGCGAGCACGCCGCCGCGCTCGAGCCAGGCGAGCGAGCGGGCGTTGAACCAGGGATCGGTGGTGAAGCCGTACGCGCCGTAGCCGAGCAGCAGCGTCGGATTCGCGCCATCGCGCGCGAGGCCGCGCTTGTGCACGAGCGAGAGCGGCACGAGCGTGCCGTCGTGACTGGGCGCCATCACTTCGCGCGATTCGTAACCCGAGACGTCGAGCGGGAAGGCGGGCTGGATCGGCATCTCGCGCACCGCGCCCTTCGCGTCGACCAGGAAGTACGCCGGCGGCTTCACCCAGGAGGTCATGCCGATCAGGACCCCCGGCTCGCGCGAGTCGCCGCTGCGGTCGAAGATCGTGCCCTCGTAGGGGAGCTTGATCTCCCGCGCCGCGCGCGTCTTATGGTCAATGCGGACCAGCCTGTTGAGGCCTCCGTCCAGCAGGGTTACGTAGAGCGCGTCGCGCGCGTCCTGCATGCGCTGGATGACCGCGCGGCCCTGCGGCAGGACCTCCTTCGCGGTCGCGAGGTCGGGCGCCCTGGCGGAGGTGAGCACGATGCGCGAGCGCGGCGCGTTCTTGAACGTGAGGACGTAGAGCTCGTCGCCCTGCGGGTAGATCCAGCGCACCTCGTCCTCGAAGCCGGCGACGCGGCGCCAGGGAACGACCGGGTCTTTCAACGATGCCACCGGCGCGATGAAGTAGGCGGAATTCGGCGACACCCCGGTCGCGAGCTCGCCGATCGCCCAGCGCGAGCCGGAGAGCGTCCACACCAGGGGGAAGAGCGCGGGCGCGACCTCGATCCTCGGGTCGACGCCGTAGCCGAAGATCGGCTTGTCCTCGTCGGGGTTCGCGCCGAGGACGTGCAGGAAGGTCCGGCTCCTCTTGCGCTCTTCGGTGGCGGGCTCGCCAGGCTCCCGCTTGCGCTCGCGCCGGTAGGCGAACGAGCGGTTGTCCGGCATCCACGAGCCCGCCCAGCCGCGCACGCGGTCGATGCGCTCTCCCAGGTCACGGCGGGTCGCGATCTCCATCACGCGGATCTCGCCGAGCTCCGAGCCGCCGGGCGCCACCGTGTAGGAGAGATAGCGCCGGTCGTCCGAGACGTTGTACGACATGATCGACCAGCGCACCCCGTCCGCGCCCGGAACAGGAGCCAGCTTCGCCGGGTCGACGAGCAGGCGCTCGGGGGCCGTGGGCGAGGCGCGCATGAAGAGCTGGCGGTCGTTCTGCCCCGGCGCGAGCTTGAAGTAGAACATCGCCTTGCCCTCGCGGCGCGCCACCGAGACCTCGACGCCTGCCTCGCCGAGCGCCTCGATGCGCTTGAGCAGCGCCTCGCGTTCCGGCAGCGCCTCGAGTCGCGCGCGCGCGTACGCCGCCTGGGCCTTGAGCCAGGAGGCAAACTCCGGGCCCTTGTCTTCCATCCAGCGGTACGGATCGGCGACCGTCGTGCCGAAGTACGTGTCCGTGACCTCGCGCGCCTCCGCTCGCGGCGGAGCATCGTCCGCGAGGGCGTACGGGACAAAGAGCGAAAGAAGCGCCAGGGCGACGGTCTTCACGGAGGCCGCTATATCGTATCGGGGAGGACGGAAACTTTATCCGTCCGCACGTGACATCGTCAATTGGGGTGGCACCGAAGGTGACGGGGTGGTGAGAGAACAGCTCACAGCTGGCCGGGTCCTGTCGGACGGCCTCGCCTGCCCGATTCTCCCGGTACCGTGCTGCGCGATTCTCCCAAGCGCATGTGGTCAATTGACTTGAGCATCGCGTAATCTGGGGATCTACCAGTTTCGGGAGAACCGGATCAGTCTTCGGCCATCCGCCACCCGGCCGCTGCTCGCGCAGTACTGCCCGGCGTTCGCGATAGCCGTGCTTTTTTGAAGTGGGCCCGCCGCCCCGCCCCCGACCGACCGCTCCTTGCGTGCCGCGCGGAGCGGCCCGCCAATTTCAAACCTCACCTCCTCTCTGTTGGAGTGCTCGCACAGCGAGCGGGGCGGTGAGAGCTCGTCTTTAGAATGGCCCTTTCGCCCTTGAAAACGTGCGGGTAAGGAGAAAATCGGCCCGCTGAGAGTGCCTTTCGACGCGAGATCAACTGCTTGGCTCGGTCCGACCCTCGCCGGCAATGCTGCAAATATATAAGGAAATGTTCCCTAAACTATTCTTCACTCGGAAATGCGTGCCGCCCATCCGCCCCGAGCGGCAACGGCAGAACGCGACGCACCGCCGCGAGCGGCAGACCGCTGTGGAGATGCGGAAACAACGCGCCGCCGCGCGACGGCTCCCATTTCAGGCGGTCGCCGAGCGCCTCGGCGTCGATACTCACCAGCACCAGATCGCGTTGCCCGGCGAAATGCCGGGCTGCGGTTTCGGGCGCCTGCTCGGCGGTCGAGAAATGGATGAAGCCGTCGCGATGATCGACCACCGAGCCGCTATAGACGCCCGCGCGTTCGGCCTCGCGCCATTCGGCGGCGGCGCAGATCTTGTAGATGACTGTCATCGATCATCACCGGCGACGAAGCAAGAAAGAAGGTTACTCCTTGAGCGGGAACTTATTCATTCCGCCGTCTCGTAGAGTTCCCACAATGATGTGATAAAGCGGTGCCCCCAGAGGAGCGAATAGCCGGATTGTCGCTACCAAATAATTATCGTCTGGTTGCAGTCTAACCCAGTGCATTGCGCCGTCACGTTCTGCTGGAGGAACGGTGAAATCGCCACCAACGTAATATGATGGAGTTTCTATTCCTTCAATAATCATTTTTTGAAGGAATGGTGTGAAGTTATCCAGCCCTATTTCAGCCACTGCAAATGAATGAGCAATCTTTGCCAACATGCGAGCAAAAATGTGCGGGTTCATTTTTGAAACGGCCAAATTTATCTACGCCTTCCTCTATTAACAATTTGTCTAGAGCTCATTTCATAAATAGTTCTGTACTTTTCGAGGGGCCGTTGGTACGTTTTTGTGGATGGCCAGACGAGAAGAACTGACAGACGAACAATGGTTGATTCTCGAGCCGCTGATACCGAAGCCGCTGCCACGAGCCGA
>DASRJL010000104.1:0-62744 GCA_035649495.1 Burkholderiales bacterium
TCGAACAACGTCTTCCTCGGCAACGGCGCTGGCGGCGGACTCGACCTCGATTCGTCCGAGCTCGGCCTGCTGGTCAACGGCGTCGCGAACCGGCTGCTGGTGAGCGGGGGGGCGATGACGGTTCAGAGCGCGGTCTCGCGGGTCGGACAAGGCACGTTTCTCCTTTCCGGCAACACGCTCGGACAGGCAGCGGGCGCCACGATCACCGCGGATGATCTGAGGTTGAGCTTCAGCACCGTGACCCTGCCGGAGGCGAACAATATCGGCACGCTTACGGGATTTGCCAGCACGCTCAACCTGTCGAATGCGTCGTTGCTCACGGTAGGGAGCGCGAGCGCCGGCCTGTCCACGTCCGCCGCGACGCTGAAGGTGGACGATCTCAACGTGGCCAACACCTTCTCGGGTAACACCATCACCATCACGCCCCTCACACCGGGACGGCGCATCAATCTGGGCGGCGCGGACGTCGGCGGCGAGCTCAACATCTCCGCGAGCGACCTCGCCAATATTGCCGGCGCTACAGTAGCGCTCAACGCGGACCTGGTGGATATTCGTGGACCCGTTTCGACGCCCTCCGGCAACCTGGTAATCGCCCCGGTCACCTCCATCCCGATTAACATTGTCTCCGGCCCCGGAAAGGCGGCGTTGGGAGCTCTGGAATTCCTGCCGTCGGAGCTCAACCAGGTGACGACGTCGAACACGTTCACGCTCGGAGACCCCTCCGTCACCGGGGCGATCACGGTATCTGCACCTGTCGATCTCACCGCCGGACCGGGCTCGGTCGGAACCTTTGCGCTCCAGACGGGCAATGCAGGCGGGATTACCGTGAACAATCCGCTTAGCGCCCAAAGGATCGTTCTGGCCGCCAATGCGATGGCGATCAACGCTGCGGTGAACGCTACTGCCGGCGATCTGACCGTAGTTCAGAATACCGGCGGCACGACCATCGGCCTGGGTACCGGAGGCGGTACCTTGCAGCTCGATGCCACGGAGGCAGGACTGCTCGGTGCGGCCGGCACGCTCCGCATCGGCAATACGAGCTCCGGGGCCGTGACGATCGGCAGCCCGGGTGTCACGTTCGCAGGGATCGGCGGATTGAACATCACGACCGGCGGGACCTTGACCGCGGCCGGGACGCTCAGCACCCCCGGCGAGCTGTTCCTTACCGCAGGCGACATGGCAATAAGTAGCGCCGTGACCGCGAGCAGCCACATCAATGCCGCCTTGATCGGCAACATGACCCTCGGCGGCGCGGGCGTCGGCCTGACCGATGCCGAGCTCGACTTCCTGGCGCCGGGATCCGGCATCCTGCGTCTCGGCGATTTCAGCAACACGGGCAATATTTTGATCACCGGGCCGCTGACACCTGCCAGCACGACGACCCTCAACCTGAGGGCCACCGGCAGCATTACCCAGTCCGTCGGCGTGGGAGGGATCGCGGTATCGAACCTCGCGGCGCAGGCGTTCAACAATATCACGCTGAACGAGCCCAACACCGTCTCCAACGTCGCCTTGTCGGGCAACGCCATAGGCTACAAGCACGGGGGCGCCGGTGCGTTCACCATCGGTACCGTGGACGGCGTGAGCGGGATATCGGGCGGCACCGTCACCGTTACCGCCAACGAAGTAAACGTCAACGACAACATCTTTGCCAGCAGCCTGACTTTCACGCGGAGCACCGCGGGAGCGCTCGATCTCGGCAACAAGCCCGGCGGCGGGACGCTCGGATTCAACCAGGCGGAGTTCGACCGCATGTTCGCGAGCATCGTGAACTTCGGCACTGCCGCGGGTAACACGGTGAACAGCGCGACCGTCACCGCGCCGATGACTGCCAATACGTTCAGCGACCTCACCATCTTTTCCACCGGCCCGATCAACGTCGCCAATGCCCTGACGGCCAACAACAACAATATCACTCTCGTGGCGAATTCGATGACGTTCAGCGGTGGCGCCAACTCGATCACCGCTGCCAATTCCATCAACCTGCGGCCGTTCACCGCCGGGTCGACTATAGATGTCGGCGGCCCCGATGCAGGAGGCACCACTTCCACACTGGGCCTCGACGCCGCGGATGTCGCGGCGTTGTCGGCCCCGAACATCGCGATCGGCGACGCCACCGTTACCAATATCGCCGTGACCGTCCCCACCGTTTTCGGTGCAAGCAACGTTACCTTCAACACGCAGGGCGGCGGCACTGGCACGGTCGATATACAAGCGGGTCTTACGGCCGGCGGCAATCTCACGTTCAACACGGACAATTTCGTGCCCGTGGCCGCCGTGACCGCTCCGAACGTGACGCTCGCCACCGTTACCTTCGGCCGCACGGTCGATCTCGGCACGGCCGCCACGGGTACGCAACTCGGGCTCGATCAGGCGCAACTCAACACGATCATCACCCCGGGGACGTTCACGATCGTGGCGGGGAACTTGAGCACGAGCGCGGCCGTGGCTTTCAGCAATGCGGCCAATGTCGCGTTACTGGCTGATACCACGTCGATCGGCCACACCATCTCCCAGACCACGGGCGGCCGCATTACCGTCGCTCCCCGCACGTCGTTTGCAGGTCTGAATCTCGGTACGACCGGACTGACCCAAGCCGAGATCGGCAACTTCTCTACCTCGGGCGTGCTCCAGCTCGGCAACACAACCACGGGAAC
Source organism: Burkholderiales bacterium (assembly GCA_035649495.1). Classification (GTDB taxonomy): domain Bacteria; phylum Pseudomonadota; class Gammaproteobacteria; order Burkholderiales; family SG8-41; genus SG8-41. The sequence goes on from DASRJL010000104.1 coordinate 2,658, forward strand.
GATCGACTTCTCCGCCCCGATAACCGCGCCCGGGGGTATCGGCGCGCTGGCGCTCGTCTCGGCCTTCGGTATTACCCAGAGTGCCGGCAGCACGATTACCGCGCCGAATCTCCGCATTCAAACGAGTTCCGCGACGCTGAATGAGAGTAATAGCGTAGGCAACCTGGCGGGGTCCGCCAGCACCTTGAACTTCACGACCGCAGGTGCGCTCAACATCGGCGCGGTCGACGGCGCGACCGGGCTGTCAGGAAGCACCATTGACCTCAGGTCCGATACCATCACCGTGTCGAATCCGATTTCGGGCTTCAACGTAACGCTGGCGCCGCGGCAAATCACGGCGCCCATCGATGTCGGTTCCAAACCCGCCGGCGTCTTCGGCGTGAGCGATGCGGAAATCGATATGATCTCCGCTAATACGTTGTCAATCGGCACGGCGAGCCACACGGGCGTGCTCAATGTCACGGCGCCCGTCGATCGGGCATCGGGGACGTTCAACCTGGCCATGGCACCGGCCGGAACGATTAACGTCAATGCGGCATTCGCATCACCCAACGGCAGCGTGGGCCTGACTGGAGGAACGGTCAACGTCAACGCCCCGGTGACGGCGCAAAGCACCGTTACGGTGACCGGCGACAACGTCCAGATCGCCGCACCCATCGGGTCGTCGTCCACGACACCGTTGTCATCGGCGACCGTGCAGCCGATCAGCGCCAACCGTCCCATCAGCCTCGGCACAGAGGTTTCGGGTGCGATGAGCCTGACAGCCGCCGAGCTTGCCCTGATCAATTCGAACTTTCTCACCATCGGCAGCAACAATTCGGGCGCGCTGGCGATCAACGCGCCCGTGACTTCTGCCACACTCGATCAACTTACACTGCGTTCGGGATCTTCGATCACCCAGAGCCCAGGCGCCCCCATCCTGTTGCAGAAGGTTACCGCTACCGGCCAGCGCGTCGGCAATCTCTCGGCCTTTGCCGGCACCGGCGGAGTGGATCTGCGTGCCGCGGGCAATGAAGTTCCGGGAGTCGTCCAGGGCAGCGCGGGTACAGGCCAGAATTTCCTGTTCAACAACTCGCTGCCGACGAAACTGCAGAATATTTCGGCGTCCGCGGGCGGCAAGGTGCTGGTCAACAGCGGACTGTTCGGTCCGCTGCCGCCGCCGCTTCCCGAAGGTGGTAGCGTGGACTTCGATTTTCAGGCGCAGCTCCTCGCGGCGATAGACAAGCTCGCCGATATCAACGACGCCCTCGACGAGAACGACGCGGAGGCCAAGAAGAAGGCGGAGGACGAGAAGAAGAAGCAGCGGGAATGCGGCGCATGAAAAAAGGGGCGGTCGCCCCTTTTTTCATTGAGGAAGGACATCGAATAAGGAACATCATGGTTGTTTGCTGCGGCCTCGTGTCGGCCTGATCCACCACCACGTTGCTGCCACTGCCGCAGCAAACAACACGTAGAGCGCGGTAAATAACGACTCCGGCAGGTCGTAGAACATCACCCGGTGTATCCAGCGCGCGACGAAGCTCTTCTCCTCGTGCCGCCCGCGCAGCGCGTCTTCCCACACCGTGAGCGGACACCATACTCCGAGCAGCGATTCGGCCGCGACGTACGCGATCGCGGCGAGGTGCGCTGTCCGGAACCAGAAGTTGCGCACCCAGCGCCAGCCCGCCGCGGCGCCGGCCCACGTCGCCGCCAGCCCGCCCACGACGAACAGCACGAAGGCGAAGTGCACGACGAGCACGACGTCAGCCAGTACGGAATGCATGCGCTGCTCATCGTGCCAGTCTGCCACCGGGCTGTCACGCGGGCAGGGCAAAGGCTTGCCTTGCCCCAGGCGTTGGACTAGATTGTCAGGTGACCGGGCGCTGCCCTGCTCGCGACTCGCGCAGACAACATAGATTGTCATAGCGGCGGCACCGATCCGGAGGAGAAGCCGTGATGCGCTGTGTGTTCGAAGCACGCCGTGGGGTGATGCTTGCCATCGCGCTGCTCGTCTCGCCCTGCCTCGCGCTCGCGCAGGCTTATCCCGCCAAAACGATCCGCATCATCGTGCCGTTTCCACCGGGTGGCACGACCGATCTCATCGCGCGCATCATTCAGCCGAAGCTCACGGAGCAGCTCGGGCAGCAGTTGCTGATCGACAACCGGTCCGGAGCCGGCGGCTCGATCGGCGCCGCCGAGGCGGCGCGCGCCGCGCCGGACGGCTACACGCTTCTGATGGTGTTCGACACCCACGCCGTCAATCACCATCTCTACAAGTCGGCGCCCGACCCGTTCAAGACCCTCGATCACGTCAGCCTGATGGTGACCTCACCGAGCGCGCTGGTCGCGGTCACCAGCTATCCCCCGAACAACATGCCGGAGATCGTCGCCCACGCCAGGGCGAACCCCGAAAAGGTCACCTATTCGACGTCGGGCTCGGGCAGCTCCAATCACCTCGCCGCGCTGCTCTTCGAGCGCTATGCGGGGATCAGGCTGACGCACATCGCCTACAAGGGCGGGGGGCCGATGATCCAGGCGCTGTTGAGCCAGGAGGTCAACATCACCTTCCTGTCCGCGCCGCTCATCATGCCGCACATCAAGTCCGGCAAGGTCAAGGCGATCGCGGTCGGCGGTAAAAAGCGCATGGCGCAGCTGCCCGACATACCGACGTTCGGGGAGACCTATCCGGGATTCGAGCAGATCTCCTGGTTCGGCATCCTCGGCCCGGCCGGCCTGCCGCGCGAGGTGCTGGCGCGCGTGCACAGCAGCATGGTGCGCACCCTGCAGACGCCCGACGTGAGCGCAAAGCTGGTCGAGCAGGGCTTCGAGGTCGTGGCCGGCACGCCCGAAGAGTTCCTGCGCCACGTGCGGGGCGAGTCCGACAAGCTCGGCAAGCTGATCCGCGACAACAACATCAAGGTTGAATAGCGGGGACACGGTGAGCGGGGGACGCGGCACGTATCGAGCTGCTCTGGCGTCGGGGTTGTTCGCCGCAAGTCTGCTCGCAACCGGACCTGTGCACGGCCAGTACCCGGTGAAGCCGGTGCGTTTCATCGTGCCGTTTCCGGCGGGGGGCCTGGCCGACCTGGTCGGGCGTATCTGTGCCGCCCCTTTGACCCAGGCCCTGGGGCAGCAGATCATCGATGCGCCCACGACACTCGATCTCATCGGCGGCAGGCTGCAGATGGCGTTCATGGCCACCGTTCCGGACTACCAGCAGGCGAAGGATGGAAAGCTGCGCATCGTGGCGACGCTGGTGAAGACGCAGCTGGAAGCGTGGCGGCGTGCCGTGCGTGAAGCCGGCATTCCGCAGGACTGACGTGCGCGCAGGATGGTAAACAGGATGTCGAGGAGGAGAGCCGATGAACGGGAAAAAGGAAATTCGATCCTCGGTTGCAGCATGGTTGCTCCTGCCGCTCGTTGCGGTCGCGTGGTCGGGCGCTGCGTCCGCGGCTGACTACCCCAGCCGGCCGTTGCGGCTGGTGGTGTCGTTTCCTCCGGGCGGCTCCGCCGATTTCCAGGCGCGCATACTCGGAACGAAGCTGAGCGAGCAGCTGGGGCAGCAGTTCATCATCGACAACCGCCCGGGAGGCAGCGGCGTCGTCGCGCTGGAAACCGTCGCGAAAAGCGCGCCGAACGGATACACCCTGCTGCTCGGGCCGATGTCGGGGCTCACCATGAACCCGGCCATCTTCTCGAAGCTTCCGTACGATTCTGTGCGGGACTTCGTCCCGATCAGCCTGACCTCGCGTGTGACGCTTGCGCTTGCCGCGAGCCCTTCGCTTCCGGCCAACTCCGTAAAGGAGCTGATCGCTCTTGCCAAGGCGTCTCCGGGCAAGCTCACCTACGGCTCCACCGGCATCGGCAACGTCACGCATCTCGCGGGCGAAATGCTGAAGTCGACGGCCGGCATCGACCTAGTCCACGTGCCCTACAAGGGCGCCGGGCCGCAGCTGATCGACGTGATGAGCGGCAACGTGTCGATCGGTTTCACCTCGCTCACCGGAGCGATCCCTCACGTGCGCGCGGGCAAGCTGAAGGGCCTCGTGGTGACCAGCAAGCAGCGCCACAGCGCGGCGCCCGACATCCCCACGGTGGCCGAAGTCGGGATGCCCGATATCGAGATATGCACCGGCTGGTTCGGCATCCTGGCGCCGGCGCGCACGCCGAAGGCCGTCGTTTCCCGTCTCAACTCCGAGATCATGCGGGTGATCAACACGCCGGAGACTCAGCAGCGCTTCCTCGGTCAGGGGTTGGATCCGGCCACCTCGACGCCGGAAGAATTCTCGGCGCTGATCAAGTCCGACCTCGTACGGTGGGCGAAGATCATCAAGGACGCCGGAGTCCGCGCGGAGTGAGTGAAGCGTCGATCAACTCGCGCAGCTTTTCCGGCTGAACGGGCTTCAGGAGCAGGTCGCAGCGGCTCGCCCGCGCTTCGGCGACCAGCGCGGGCGCCGTGCTGCCGCTCACCAGTATCGCGGGTATCTCCGGGTCCAGCTCGCGCCGCAGCCGTTCCACGACCTCGGTGCCCGTCGCTCCGCTGCCCAGGCGGTAATCGGCGATGATGAGATCGGGCATGCGGCCCGCGGCGTGCACGGCCTCGATCACGTCGTCGCCGGTGAGCGAGGCGATCATCTCCGCGCCCCAGCCCGCGAGCAGCACGCGCATGCCCTCCACGATCGCGGCTTCGTCGTCGATCGCGACCACGAGCCTGCCCGACAGATCGGCGTGGCGCGGCGGCTCCGTCGCCGGTCCGTGGGACGGCGCGGGGGCGGCGCCGCGCGGCACGGTGAAGCCGAAAGTCGAGCCGCTCCCGTACGTCGAATCCAGCGCGAGCTGGTAGCCGAGCAGCCCGCACAGGCGCTGCACGATGGAGAGGCCGAGCCCCATGCCCTTCGCGCTGGTGCGCGCCGGGTTGCCGAGCTGAATGAACTCCTCGTAGATCTTCTGCCGGTCCTCCTCGCGTATGCCGGTGCCGGTGTCGGCCACTTCGATCCGCACGCCGTCGGGGGCAGGCGCCGCCGTCAGCCGGACCGCGCCCTGCGCCGTGTAGCGGATGGCGTTGGAGAGGAGGTTGCGGATGATGCGCTCCAGGAGCAGCGCGTCGCTGGTGACGACGTGGGCGCCGCCCTCCACCTTCAGGCGGAGACCCTTCGCCGCCGCCTCGGCCTCGAAGTCGTTCTTCAGGCGGCCGAACATCTCCCCGAGCGCGAACGGTGCCAGCACGGGCTGCATCGCGCCGGAGTCGATCTTGGCGATGTCGAGCAGCTCGCTGAACAGGGCCTCGAGCGCCTGCACGGAGGAGTTGATGCTGTCGACGACCCGACGCACCTCGGGGTCGTGCGCCTTTTCGGACAGGGCGGCGGCAAAAAGACCCATGGCGTGCAGCGGCTGGCGCAGGTCGTGGCTCGCGGCGGCGAAGAACTGCGTCTTGGCGCGACCGGCTGCTTCCAGCTTCTCGATGAGCTCGAGTTCCACCTCGCGGGAACGCGCCACCTCCTTCGACAGGTTGCGCCCGCAGGCGAGGACGGCCGCGAGCACCACGGCGCCGATCGCGGCAAGCCAGGCGTAGTCCGTGCCGCCCTCCCACGCCGCGCGGACGAGCACGGGCGTTACGACCGCTCCGGCGAACGCATAGAAGGCCTTGACGTCGGTCGCAATCACGGTGATGGAGCCGGTGGCGACGCCCAGCAGCGCGACGATCAACACCGCCTGGTGGATGGCCGAATGGGGAGCGAACATCACGATCCCCGCTGCACCCCAGACGAGGCCCGAGAGCCCCGCGCCCGTCGCCCACCATGCACGCCAGCGCTCGACGTCTTCGTCGGGTTTCGCCCTCCGCCGCCACGCCCCGTAGAGCGCGAGCCGCGACATCTGGAACGCGCACAGGAGGGCGAACCACGCGACCAGCGTCGTGTGCGATACCTCGGTCCACATGGCCGCGACCAGGATCGCGCTGCCGACGACCTGGGAGGGGACCGAGACCGGCAGCTGCGCATAGAGCGTCCGCACCCGCTCCGTGTATATCTGGCGGTCGCGCGGGGTCATAGCGCGGTCGGAGCGAGACCAGGCTGGAGAGGATTCGGCGGTTTGGCGGTGTCCGGCAAGCCGGCGTCCTGCGCTGCGCGGGCCGGGAGTGAACGTGCCGGCGCGGGTGCGCTGCAGGCCTCGCCGGACCACGCGACGGCGGCTGCGGTCGGGCGGCCCCGGGTGTCGTAGACGCGCGTGGGCGTGAGCCAGCAGGGAAGTATCTCACCCCCGGCGTCGGTGACGCGGGCGGGCGCCAGGATGGCGTCGCGCTCGGCCTCGGACACGAAGTCGGCGTCGGTGAGGGGCACGGTCTCCGGCGGTGGGGCGTCCGTGCCTGCAACGAACGTGCGCCACGGCCACGAGGCCTGCTGGGGCGAGAGCTGGTCCATGGCTCCCACCAGCGCCGGGAACGGGTAGCCGCGCTTGAGGAGGCGCGCGCCGTCGGCGGCGATCTTGGCGAGCCGCCGTCCCGGCGCATAGACCTCACCGAGCAGGGAACGATAGGCCCCGATGAATTCGTCGACCCCCGCGTGCGCCGGACGCACCACGAGCGTGTATCCCGTGAAGTCGCGCAGCAGCGCCCCGGGCAGGAGCGCCGGCTCCGAGGCTGCCGCCAGCCGCTTGAACCAGGGCGTGCCCGGAAGGGGCGTCTCGAAGCTCACGAAGGCCGGCACGCCGAGGCCGCAGTCTTCCAGCCGCTCCGGGATGGAGGCGATGTAGTCGAGGTCGTCGATGGTGGGACTCAACATGAGGCCCGCTACCACGAGTATGCCGTGGTCGCGGCAGCAATCCACGACGCGCCGGATCTGCCCGACCGCGTTCTGATGCTTGTTCATATCGGCCAGCGCGTCCGGGTTGAAGCTTTCGAGCCCTACGAACAGGAAGCGGCAACCGGCGCGCGAGAGCATCCGCACGTTTTCCGGATCGGCCACGACGTTGAACGTGATACTCGACGCCCAGCGGATGCCGAGCGGCGCCAGGGCGGCGCACAACTCGCGCAGGCGCCGGATGCTGCCGCCGATGTTGTTGTCGTAGAAGCCGACCACCTTGCGCCGGAAGCGCGACACGTGACCCCTCAGCATGCGGCGCGCGTGCTCGACCTCCGCCGCAACCGCGGCGGCAGGCCGCGCGTGGAAGCGGGTCCCCAGCGCGGTGAGCGCGCAGAATTCGCACCCGAACGGACACCCGCGAAACGCTTCCAGGCCGACCGGCATGCGCTGCTTGCGCGCTACGAGGTCGAGCCGCGGGACGGGCAGCAGCGCGGGGTCGTAACGGCCCGACACGTAGTACGGCTTCACCGCGCCGCGGTCGAAGTCCGCGTACACGGCGGGCACGCAGCCCTCCGCATCGCCGATCGCCACCGCGTCGAAGTACGGCTTGCTGAGCTGCGGGTAGGTGCTCGCCAGGGTGCCGCCGAGCACGGTCTTTGCGCCCCGTCGGCGCCAGTAGTGGGAAATCTGGCGCGCCCGGTCGAAGTCGGAATGCAGGCAGGACAGAAACAGGAGATCGTAGTCTCGCTGCCAGTCCGGCTCCTCCCAGGTGTCGTTGATGACGTCGACCTCCACCTCCCGGGGCAGCAGGGCGGCGATCAACGGACCGATCTGGGGCTGGAGCACGCCGCGATGATGGCTGCCGCGGCGGTGGTAGTCGGTGAAGACGGAGATGATGCCGACGCGCACGAAGATATGAGATAGGTTCTAGCCCTGCGGCAGCCTCAGGCCGAGCTTGCTCACCGCGATCACGGCCTGGGTGCGGTTCATGACGCCCAGGGTCTTGAGTATCGCAGTCACGTGTATCTTCACCGTGCCCTCGGCGAGGTTCAGGTCGCGGCAGATGAGCTTGTTGGGTTTGCCCTGGACCAGGAGCGCGAGCACCTGCGCCTGGCGCCCGGTCAGGCCGACCTCGGCGGGATTGCGCAGCTCCGACGGGGTCGCGGGAGCCCGCGGGGTCGCCGGCGCGATGTCCTGTTCCTTGCGCAACACCTCGAGCGGCAGGTAGATGCCTCCCGAGAGGACCAGGCGCAGCGCGTTCAGCAGGAGCTGGCTCGAAGACGTCTTGGGTATGAAGCCCATCGCGCCGCCGTCGATCGCCCGCATGACCGCGTCGGGCTGGTCGGCCGCGGAGAGCACGACCACCGGTATGCCGGGGTACTCATCGCGCAGCCGGCGCAGCACCTCGTACCCGTCCACGCCGGGAAGCGTGAGGTCGAGCAGAATCAGCGAAACGTCGGGATGGAGCCGCGTCAACTCGAACGCCTCGTCGCACGACTGGGCTTCCAGCAGGTCGAGTCGCTCGTCCAGCGCCTGCAGCACCTGCCGCAGCGCCTCGCGTATCAGTGGGTGATCGTCTACGACGAGTATCTTCACGGTCTCCCTCTTCCCGGAAGCCACATCGCGGCTCGGAACCGTATCGTCTTGAGCCGCATCAATTCCGCAACATCCTACCCGTGGGCAGAATCGTTTCAAAATTGTGGTATAGCGGCACTAGACCACATTCGCGGACCTGTCGGACAGGTCATACGACGTTAGGCATAGTCTAGCAGCCTGGCGGACCTGGCGCTTCCGTGCGCTTTTCCCTCTTTACGTGCCGTCCGCGCAAAGTTCCGGCTTCATTCCTAGCGCTTATGGCTGATACCGCGCCGGCCCGGTGTTCGCGAGAATGCGCGCGCAAGGTCAACTCGAAAGGAGCCGATCATGAGCGTCAGCCAGCATCCGAGCAGCAAGCAGGCCGGTCCGAGCATCGAGTGCGAATATTTGATCGCGATGCGGCGCGACGTCGCGCTGGCGGCGGTCATCACGGCGCTGATGCTGGGAGGAGTGGCCGTGGGTGCATCGCTGGCCGCCCGGCAGGAATCGCTGCTGATCCAGCCGGTCCAGGCGGCCGCGGTGGAAACTCTGGAGTTCGACTACTTCCCTTCGAGGTACGTGAACCAGGGCGTCGAGTCCTCCGAGGACCTGCCGACATTTTAAGCCACAGCTTCGAACCGGGAGATGACATGCAGAGTACCGAAGACAGACGCCGCCTGCAGCGGCGGTACGCCGATGAGCAGGTGAGACCACTGGCAGCGGTCCTGAAGTGCGCGGCCGGTATTGCCACGTTGTTCATCGTGGCTGCCAGCCCGTGGGTGGTACTGAGCGCTGGCGGTGGCGGCATGCCCGCCGAGAAGGCCGTGGCGGCGTACCCGAACTCGATGGATGAAAGCCGGCGCGTGTACGAAGAGCGGCGCCAGCGCGCGGAGGGGCCGCAGGAGGGCACCAAGGCAGCGCTTGCCAAGTAACAGGATTCAGGATTCAGGAGTCAGGGCTAACAACCGCTGAATCCCGAATCCCGGATCCTCAAGGCTCCTCGCGCCGGACGTCGAGCAGTCCGGAGGCGAGGAGCCGTTGATAGTCCTCCGGACGGTCCACGTCCCACAGCGTTTCCAGCTCGCGCCACTGCCATCCGAGCGCGGCGAGGCGCCGGCGGGTTTCCGCCATGACGGTTTCTCCACCCCACGCAATGTCCTCGAAGAGCCGCCGGTCGGCGCGCGCGAGGCCGATCAGGGCGTAGCCGCCGTCCTCGCAGGGCACGAGCACCGCATCGGCGCCATCGCGCAGCGCCTGGTCTGCGTGCCGCAGGTGGCGCGCGGTCAGGGCAGGGCAGTCGGATCCGATGAGTAGCGCGCGCGGGCAGGTGACGAGCGCGCGTTCGAAGGCGGCGTGCATGCGCGCGCCGAGGTCGCCTTCCGCCTGGGGGCGAATCGCGACCTTGTAGTGACCCGCACAGAAGCGAAAAAAGGGGTCTTCCGCATCCGGAGCGCAGTGCAGCTCGGTTTGGGCGAACGATGCTTTGCGCGCGGTGCCGAGGGCATGCTTCGCCAGGCGCACATGGAGCGCCGCAGCCCCTTCCGCGCCGAGCAGCGGTACCAGGCGTGTTTTTACCTGCCCCGGAACCGGAGCGCGCGCAAAGACGATGAGCGGGGAATCCTGTTGGACAGGCATTCCGGAAGATTCAGGCCGGCACCGGGACCCGGTGCAGCTTCACGCCCATCGAGACCGAGCTGTAGTAGCCCAGCAACGCCAGGACCTCTGCGATGCCGTTGCGTCCCAGCACGCGCTCTGCGCGGTCGAACACCTCGTCCGAGCCGCCACCCGGCTCCATCGCGATCTTTGCGAGGTCGTAGACGGCGCGCTCGCGCTCGTTGTCGAGCTTCGGATCCTGGCCGGCGCGGATCGCGTCGAACACGCTTTGCGGGAAGCCGAGCTTGACGCACGTCCTGGCATGTACGGTCCAGACGTATTCACCCTTCCAGTGGTTGGCGATGATGCAGATCGTGAGCTCGACCTCGCGCTCCGAGAGCGAGCCCTTCTTGTTGAGGAAGGTGCCTATCGTCTCCAGCGCGGCGGCGAGTCTGGGGGAGTGGATCCAGATCTTGTAGGGCGTGAGCAGCCTGCCGCGCCCGGCTACGAGGTCCTTGATTACCTTCGCTTGCTCGGCGCTCAGCTCGTTCTCGGGGATTTCCTTGATGCGGACGGGATCTGCCATGAGGCCGGCCTCCAGATAGGGACAGTTCCGGTATTTTAGACGACAAGGACTGTCCCTATTTTTGATATCGCATCGCCAGTCGCTTCGGGTCCGCGCCGAGCCAGTACGCGAGCCGCAGGCGCCACATGAGGAGGATAGTGCGCAGGACGCCGTTTCTTTCCCAGCGCCGCGCCGAGGTGGTGATGCGGTGCTTGAGGTTGAGGGGTGCGCCGAAGCGCTTCAAGCGCTTCGCCAGGGCCACGTCCTCCATGAGCGGGATCTCGGGGTAGCCGCCCGCCGCGGTGTAGAGGGATCGGGTTACGAAGATACCCTGGTCGCCGGTGGCGATGCCCGTCCACCGCGAGCGCAGGTTCATGGCCCGTTCCACCACTCGCAGCAGGGGGTGAGAACCCGCGATGCACACGTCGAATCTTCCCCAGCTGCGCCGCGTGCGGTTCAAGCCATTCACGATCAGCGTATCGGCCTGCGGCGGCGGCATGCTATCCGCGTGCAGGAAGAGCAGGATGGTGCCACCCGCGCGGGCGGCGCCCGCATTCATCTGCAGCGCCCGGCCGCGCGGCGCCGAGAGCACGAGATCGGCGCCGGGCCGTGCGCGGGCGACCGTGTCGTCCGTGCTGCCACCGTCCACGACGACGACTTCGGCGCCGCGCGTTCGCAGCGGCGCGAGCGCCTGCAGTGTGGTGGCGATGACTTCGGCTTCGTTGAGGCAGGGGATGATGATCGAAAGGGACATTAAAAAAAGTAACACGTGACACGTGACACGTGATTGCACCCGTTGCCCGGGACGATCGCGGCTCCGATCTTACTGGTCACGAGTCACCAGTCACGAGTCACTTCTTGGCATCGTTCAACGCCCAATCGTATTCCAGGATGCGGATTTCCGCTTTCCGCTCGCTTATGGCCTTCCGGCCCTCGGGGCTGTCGGCCAGCAGGTCGGCGTAATGCGCGAAGAACTGCTCGCGCGAGGCAAGGGGCGGGCTCCCGCCGTCGACGCCGCGGTAGCCGCTTGTCCAGTCCACCTTGTACCAGTCGAAGATGCGGGAGACTTCGAGGCGGTTGGCGCCGGGATCGTAGCGGTTACGCGAGCGATCGGACAGAAACCGCCGCGTCTGCTCCTCGAGCTGCGCCGCGAGCCGCGCGCCCGTGTAGGCTTCCTCCCTCAGCATCGGGCAGCCGACGGACGCGCAGTTGACCGCGAAATGCACGCGCGGCTCGTCGTAGGCGCCGGGTTTCCTCAGGATTTCGTGCTCGACCTGGTCGAGCGACGATACGCCCCCGAGCAGCGTGAAGAACCGGTCCTTGAAGGGATTACCGATGACCTTGCCGAAGTCCCAGATGGACCGGATGGCCGGGTACCGCATGAGAATTTTTTCCACCGTATGGGCGTTGTAGGCATTGATCAGGAAGGCCATCTGCCGGGCCTTGCTCCAGCCGTCGAACTCCTCCCGCGTCACTTTCGAGAGCGCTTCGAGGTAGGCTTTGAGCGCCGCGCGGTCCTGCCGGAAGCCGGCGTAGCGCACTTGGGAGCCTTTGCCGCCGTCGACCAGCACCACGTGCTTGCGCAGAAGGGCGGTCCAGACGCCGTGCGAGTGATCGAACTCCTGCGCACTCGCGGTATTGGGCGGCAACGCGAGGAGTATCGCGCTCGCCACGACAAGGATGAAGGATGAAGGATGAAGGATGACCCGTAGGGTGAAGGACGACCCGGGCGGTCGAGCCAAAAACCAGGTCAGCCTTCCACGTTCCACGTTCATCCTTCCGCGTCGTCATCCGCGCCGCCAATCGTGATATCGCTGGACCCACCTGAGCAGCCTCTCGGGCTGATGCGCGCGCTTCCACGCGCCTGCGGCGTACTTGTTGGCTTCCGCCCAGGTCGGGTAGATGTGGATGGTGCCGAGGATTTTGTTCATCCCGATGCCGTGGCGCATGGCCGCGATGTATTCGACTATCAGGTCGCCGGCGTGTTCACCCACGATAGTCGCGCCCAGCACCTTGTCCGTTCCCGGCGCGGTCAGGACCTTGACCATGCCGTGGGCCTCGCCGTCGGCTATCGCGCGATCGAGGTCGTCCAGCCCGTAGGTTGTTACCTCGTACGGTGTATTGCTCTCCTTCGCCTCGGTCTCGTTCAATCCCACGCGCGCCACTTCCGGGTCGGTGAAGGTGGCCCACGGGATGACGGAGTAGTCGGCCCGGAACTTCCTCAACCCGCCGAACAGCGCGTTCACCGCCGCGTACCACGCCTGGTGCGACGCCGTGTGGGTGAACTGGTACGGACCCGCGACGTCGCCGCAGGCGTAGATGTTGGGGTACCGGGTCTGCAGGTAATCGTTGGTGTCCACGGTTCCCGACCGGGTAACGGCTATGCCGAGCTCCTCCAGCCCGTAGCCTGCGGTATTGGCGGCACGCCCGACGGCCACCAGCACCTGGTCGAACGCTATACGCACATCCCGTCCCTCGTGCTCGGCGATCAGCACCTTCTCACCGTTCTCGACGCGAAACGCGCCGGCCTTGTGGTTCACGAGCACGGTGATGCCCTCGGACCGGAAACGGTCGGCGACCAGTTGCGAGATCTCGGGATCCTCCCGGATCAGGATGCGCGGCAGCATTTCCACCTGCGTCACCTGCGAGCCCAGGCGCGCAAAACACTGTGCCAGCTCCGAGCCGATCGGTCCGCCTCCCAGGACGACCAGCCGCTTCGGCAGTTCCCGCAGTGCCCAGACCGTGTCGGACGTAACGTAGCCCACCGTCTCGATACCGGGTATGGAAGGCACGTACGGCCGGGCGCCGGCCGCGATGACGATGGCGCGCGTCGTGAGCGTTTGCGTCCCGCCCGGCGCTTTCACCTCGACCGACCACGGCGACGCGATCCGCGCCTCGCCCTGCAGGCATTCGACTCCCAGCCGGGTGTAGCGCTCCGTGGAATCGTGCGGTGCAACCGTCCCGATCACGCGTTGCACGCGCTCCATGATCTCGCCGAAATCGAATTCCGCGGCTGCGGACCTGATCCCGAGCGCCCCCGAGCGCTTGATCTGCGCGAGCAGGCGCGCCGACCGGATCAGCGCCTTGGACGGCACGCAGCCGGTGTTGAGGCAGTCACCGCCCATGCGGTGCTTCTCGACCAGGGTCACTTTCGCCTTGACCGCAGCGGCTATGTACGCGGAAACGAGACCCGCGGAGCCGGCGCCGATCACGACGACATTGCGGTCGAAGCGCGCCGGGCGCGGCCACCGCGCGTAGACCCGCCGCGCCCGCACGGCATCGAGCGCTCTCTTGGCGATCAGCGGAAACACGCCCAGCAGTGCGAGCCCCACGATCAGGCCGGCGGAAACCCGGAACTCTCCGAGCTGGGTGCCGGCGTAGACGTAGACGATGGTGCCGGCGAGCATCCCGAGCTGGCTGACCCAGAGATAGGTCCAGGTGCGGATCGGCGTCAGGCCCATCACGAGATTGATGGCGAAGAAAGGAAACAGGGGCACGAGCCGCAGTGCAAAGAGATAGAACGCTCCCTCCCGCTCGATGCCGGCGTTGATGGGTTTCAGCTTGTCTCCGAACGCGCGTTGCACCCAGTCGCGCAGGAGGAAGCGTGAGACGAGAAACGCGAGCGTCGCGCCCAGGGTCGAGGCAAAGGAGACGATGATGGTGCCCCACAGCAGGCCGAAGACGGCGCCGCCTGCAAGCGTGAGGATCGCGGCGCCGGGAAGCGACAGGCCGGTCACGGCGACGTAGATCGCGAAATAGATCGCGGCCGCGTGGAGCGGATGGGCGCGGTAGTACGCGTCCACGGCCGCTTGCTGCAACTTGAAGAAATCGAGCGAGAGATAGCGGTCGAAGCCCAGGCCGAAAAACGCCGCGACCAGGGCGGCGATCAGCACGAGCACGAGCCAGCGGTAGCGGTTCATCGCATCGACTTACGTTTGGGGAGCACCGGCGGATGTTACGCCGAGGCCGGTGTTCTTTGTTGACCGCAACCCTCTGATTGGGCTAGATTTGCTGATTTTCCGCCCCCGCGCGGCAGCTGCGTGTCCCAATCCCCAAAGTCCTCGAGCAACCAGACCTTCGAATCCGCGCTGGCGGAGTTGGAAAAAATCGTCTCCGGCATGGAGGCGGGCCAGATGCCGCTGGAGAAATCGCTGGCGGCCTACAAGCGCGGCGCGGAACTGCTGAAATTCTGCCAGGCCGCGCTGCAGGACGCGCAGCAGCAGGTCAGGATACTCGAGGGCAACGTCCTTCAAGATTTCAAGAGTGACGACCGCGACAACGACCATTGATTTCGCGGCGTGGTCGCACGCGCACCTGCAGCGTACGGACGCCGTGCTGCAGAAGGTTCTCCCCGCGCCCGCGATCGCTCCCCAGCGGCTCCACGAGGCGATGCGCTACGCCGTGCTGGGCGGCGGCAAGAGGGTGCGTCCGCTGCTCGCTTACGCGGCGGGCGAGGTGGCGGACGCGGACGCCGAGCGCGTTGCCATTGCGGGCGCCGCCGTCGAGCTGATACACGCCTATTCGCTGGTGCACGACGATCTGCCGTGCATGGACGACGACGTGCTCAGGCGCGGTCGTCCGACCTGCCACGTGGAATTCGACGAGGCCACCGCTTTGCTCGTGGGCGATGCGCTGCAAAGCCTTGCCTTCCAGCTCGTGGGCGAGTACCGGCTGGCGGACGATCCGGCCACGCAGCTGGAAATGGTGAAGCTCCTCGCGACCGCGTCGGGGTCGCGCGGCATGGCGGGCGGCCAGGCGATAGATCTGGATTCGGTGGGCAAGACGCTGACCGTGCCGGAGCTCGAGTTCATGCACATACACAAGACGGGAGCGCTGATACGCGCTGCCGCGCTCCTGGGCGCGCGCTGCGGCAGCGGGCTCCCCGCCGGTGAGCTTGCGCACGTCGATACCTACGCCAAGTGCGTCGGGCTCGCGTTCCAGGTCGTGGACGACGTGCTCGACGCGGATTCTTCCACCGCGACGCTCGGGAAAACCGCCGGCAAGGACGCGAAGGACGGAAAGCCGACGTACGTGAGCGCGCTGGGCATGGTGCGGGCCCGGGAGTTCGCAGAGGACCTGCGGCAGCAGGCGCTGGCGGCGGTGGCGGGCTTCGGCGCGCGCGCGCTGCGCCTGCGCGAGCTTGCCGATTTCATCGTGCTGCGGAAGTTCTGAGCGTCCTGTTGCAGGTTGACCGAACTCCGCGTGCAATAGCGGCGATATCGGATTATTTGTTTGTATTGGCGGCACATAGGGTTTAACGTGCGTTAATCATGCCGGAAAACGTGCTCAATTCGGGACTGGGGGCTCAACGGACGGCGGCCGGACCGTCTTCGTACGAGCTGCTGAGGACCATCGACTACCCCCACCAGCTGCGCGGCCTGGACGAGCGGCAGCTGAAGCAACTCGCCTTCGAGCTGCGCGCTTTCCTGCTCGAATCGGTGAGCCAGACCGGCGGCCATCTCTCCTCCAACCTCGGAACGGTCGAGCTGACCATCGCGCTCCATTACGTGCTCGACACGCCCCACGATCGCATCGTCTGGGACGTCGGTCACCAGACCTACGGTCACAAGGTGCTGACGGGCAGGCGCGAGAAGATGAGCCGGATGCGCATGTGGCAGGGGCTCTCCGGTTTCCCGCGCCGGGAGGAGAGCGAGTACGACACGTTCGGCACCGCCCATTCGAGCACGTCGATCAGCGCGGCGCTCGGCATGGCGGTGGCTTCCAGGCTGGCCGGCGTGAGGCGCAACGTGGTGGCGGTGATCGGCGACGGCGCAATGACCGCGGGCATGGCGTTCGAGGCGCTCAACAACGCCGGCGCGATGGACGAGAACCTGCTCGTCATACTGAACGACAACGAGATGTCGATCTCCCCGCCGGTGGGGGCGTTGAACCGGTATTTCGCGAAGCTGATGTCGGGCCAGTTCTACGCGGCCGCCAAGCGCGCCGGGGAAAGGGTGCTGGGCGACCTGGCGCGGCGCGCCGAGGAGCACGTGAAGGGGATGGTCACCCCGGGCACGCTGTTCGAGGAGATGGGCTTCAATTACATCGGGCCGATCGACGGGCACGATCTGAACGCCCTCGTCCCGACGCTCCGGAACATGAAGGCGCTCTCCGGGCCGCAGTTCCTCCACGTCGTGACGAAGAAAGGCCAGGGCTACAAGCTCGCCGAGGCGGACCCCGTCCTCTACCACGGCGTCTCGAAATTCGACGCCGCCAACGGTATCGTCGGCGGCAAGAGCGGCGGCAGGCTCACCTATACGCAGGTGTTCGGCGAGTGGCTGTGCGACATGGCGGCGCTCGACAAGCGGCTCGTCGGAATCACCCCGGCCATGCGGGAAGGCTCCGGTCTCGTGCGATTCGCGGAACTGTATCCGGATCGCTACTTCGACGTCGGCATCGCCGAGCAGCACGCCGTCACCTTCGCCGCAGGGCTCGCGTGCGAGGGCATGAAACCGGTCGTCGCGATCTACTCCACTTTCCTGCAGCGCGCCTACGACCAGCTGATACACGACGTACAGATCCAGAATCTGCCAATCGTGTTCGCCATCGACCGGGCGGGGCTGGTCGGCGCCGACGGCGCGACCCACAACGGCAGCTACGACCTGGCGTACCTGCGCTGCCTGCCCAACATGACGGTCATGACGCCATCGGACGAGGACGAGTGCCGCCAGATGCTGTATACGGCGTTCCAGATGAGCAGCCCCGCAGCGGTGCGTTACCCGCGCGGCACCGGGCCGGGTGCCGTGATCAGGAAGGACCTGGTTGCCCTGCCGCTCGGCAAGGGCGAGATCCGCCGCAAGGGCCGGACCTTCGCCCTGCTCAAGAAGAAGATAGCGATACTGGCGTTCGGGCCGATGCTGAAGCCGGCGCTGGAAGCCGGGGAAGTGCTCGATGCCACCGTTGCCAACATGCGCTTCGTCAAGCCGCTCGACGAGGAACTCGTGCGGGACCTCACGAGCACCCACGACTTGGTGGTGACGGTGGAAGAGGGCGTCATCGCGGGTGGCGCGGGCAGCGCGGTGCTCGAGGCCCTGCACAAGGGCGCGAACAAGACCCCGGTGCTTCGGCTCGGATTACCGGACCGCTTCATAGACCAGGGCGACCCGGGCGTGCAGCTCGCCGCGGCCGGCCTCGACCGGGACGGCATCGTCAAGTCCATCCGGGACCGTCTGTCCGCCTGACCCGGCGCAGCGCGGCTCGCTCCAGGCCGCGCGTCCGCGACGGGATACAATGCTTCCACGAGCTGTCATAACGTTGACGAATGTATCGCCCCACGGAGGTCCTGCCTCATGGCATTGAACAGGAAAATGCTCGAAGAAAACGAAATGAACGGCTACACGGGGTACGCGCGCAACGATCAGTACAACCAGGTCGTCGTCGACACCATCGCCCGGCACTACCACGCTATCCTCAAGGAGCTCGGCGAAGATCCCGATCGCGAGGGACTCAAGAAGACGCCCGAGCGCGTGGCGAAGGCGCTCCAGTTTCTCACGCACGGCAACGACCTCGACCCGTCGGAGCTGCTGCGCTCGGCGATGTTCCGGGAGGAATACCGCCAGATGGTTATCGTGAAGGACATCGAGCTCTACTCGCTTTGCGAGCATCACATCCTGCCGTTCTTCGGCAAGTGCCACGTCGCCTACATTCCCAACGGCCAGATCGTCGGCCTGTCGAAAATCCCGCGCGTCGTGGACGCGTACGCGCGGCGCCTCCAGGTGCAGGAGCGGCTGACCGTGGAGATACGCGACTGCCTGGAGAACACGCTGAAGCCCACGGGCGTCGCCGTGGTGATCGAGGCGCAGCACATGTGCATGGTGATGCGCGGCATACAGAAGCAGCATTCGATCGCGACCACTTCGGCTTTCACGGGCGAGTTCAACGTGGACAAGACCCGGGCGGAATTCATGCGGCTCCTCGGCCGCTCCAATCCTGTTGGTTGAACATAGCCACAGAGGACACAGAGATCACAGAGGCATCCACGCAAGACAGAGAGGGCCGTTCTTGTTGAGCGTTACGCTCAGGGCCAACGGGAAGTGCCATCGCAGGACTTTCTCTGCGTCCTCTGTGATCTCTGTGGCTGAATTTCATCCATGAGCCGAGCCGGAAAAACCAGCGAGTACGCGGTAGAGCAGCTGCTGCCCGACGTGCGCCGCGGCCGCATGGTCATCCTCGTCGATGACGAGGACCGCGAGAACGAAGGGGATCTCTTCGTCGCGGCGGAGCGCGCGACGCCGGAGGCGATCAACTTCATGGCCGCACACGGCCGCGGGCTCATCTCGCTGGCGTTGACCGAGGAGCGCACGCGGGCGCTGGGGCTGTCGCTCCTCACGGACGATAGCGGCAACCAGACGAAGTTCGGCACGGCGTTCGCCACTCCCGTAGACGCGCGCGAGGGCGTGGGATCGGGCATGTCGGCGCACGACCGCGCGCGCACGATCGCGGTGGCGATTGCCGATGGCACGGGGCCGGCCGATCTCATCCGTCCGGGCAGGCTCCAGACCCTGCGCGCGGTGGACGGCGGCGTGCTCGCGCGCCGCGGGCATACCGAGGCGGCGGTCGACCTCGCGCGGCTCGCGGGACTGAAGCCCGCCGGCGTGATCTGCGAGATCATGAAAGACGACGGCGCCATGGCGCGGATGCCCGACCTGGAACGCTACGCCCGCCGTCACCAGCTGCAGATTCTGCGCATCGCCGATCTCATCGCGTACCGCCGGAACGAGCGGCAGGTCCGCCGCCGCGCGGAGACCACCCTGCCGACGCGCAAGGCCGGGGACTTCCGGCTGCTGGTCTACGGCGACAACCTGGAGACACAGGCTTTCGTCGCGCTGGTGAAGGGCGCGGTGCGGCCCGACCGGCCGGTGCTCGTCCGCCTGCATTCGCAGTGCCTGACGGGAGACGTGTTCGGGTCCCAGCGCTGCGACTGCGGCGAGCAGCTCGACGCGGCGTTGACCGCGATGGAGCGGGCCGGCAGCGGCGTCCTGGTCTACATGTTCGACGAGGGACGCGGCATAGGGCTCCTGAACAAGATCCGCGCCTACGCCCTGCAGGACCAGGGCCGGGACACGGTGGAGGCCAACCACGCGCTCGGGTTCGCCGCCGACATGCGCGACTACAAGACCGGCGCGCACGTCCTGTTCGACCTCGGCGTGCGCCAGGTCCGTCTCATGACCAACAATCCCGACAAGGTGAAAAGCCTCGAGGACTACGGCCTCACCGTCACCGAGCGCGTGCCGATCGAGGTCGCTCCCGGCAAGGCGAACCGTGCCTACCTGAGCACCAAGCGGACCAAGTTCGGGCACCTGCTGTCCCTCGTCGGCGAACAACAGGAGTCAGGAGTCAGGATTCGGGATTCAGCAACAAGGGTTGAACGGCCGGAAGCGGCAGGCAGAAGCCGACAGTCGGGAAAGAAGCGTAAGTAGATCAGAGGTCCTGCTGAATCCTGAATCCCGCATCCTCTATCCTCGACTGTCCTTGCACGTCGTCCTGTGCATGGCGCTGCTCCTGCCGGCGCTCTCCGCCGCGCAAGGCACGCCGGGCGGTTGGTGGGGCGTGGGCTGGACGAAGAGCCCATCGGTCGTCGTCGTGGCCCAGGAGAACGATCCCCGTCTTCCTGCGGTACGCGAGGCCGTCGAATTCTGGAACCACACTTTTGCCGAGCTGGGCACGCCGTTTCGCATCGGCGCGGTGACGCAGAGCGCCGGCTCGGTCGCCGGAAGCGATCTCAAGGCCATGAGCGACAAGGTGCTGAGCCGCTCGGGACCGCCGGAGCTCACGGCAGGGTTGCGGGCAATGCCGGGCGACCTGATCGTCGTGCTGTCCGACGCCGACTTCGTTTCCTTCGCCTCCCGCTGGCTCGACGAGGGCCGGGCCTTGCTGGCGATCAGAACGGCGCGCACGCCTCCGTTGTCTCTGCCCAACGTTACGCGCAACGTGATCGCCCACGAGCTGGGGCATGCACTGGGACTGGGTCACAACACCGATCCCGCGATGCTGATGTGCGGACGCCCCTCGCCGTGCCGGCCGGATGCGTTCGTGTCCCGCACCGAGCGCTTCTTCCCGCTGACGGATGCGGAAAAGGCCGAGCTGCTCCGCATGTACCCGCCGAGCAGACAAGCAGGATCCGGGATTCAGGATCTGGGATCCAGGAAAGCGTAGCCGGGTTCTGCCGAATCCCGATTACCGAATCCTGAGTGCTGGGGTCAATAACGCTGGATGAGCGTCAGCGTGTCGCCGGCGCGCTTCATCTCCATGCGGTTCAGGAAACTCATTCCGAGGAGCGCGATGGGCAGCTTGTCGCTGTCGATGACGGCGGCGTCGACGTTGGTGAGCAGGATCTCACCTACTCTTACCGCGTCGAGCTTCACCATGTAAACCGTGGCCGAGCCGTTCGCGGTCTGCACCTGGCCACGCGTACCGGCGAGATAGTTCACGCCGGAGCGTTTCGCATCGTCCACCGAAAGCGCGATCATGGATGCGCCCGTATCCACGAGAAAGCGTAAGGACATGCCGTTTACGGTGCCGGTCGTGATGAAATGGCCGCGCGAATCGGCAGTGAGAGCGACGGTCCCGGAGGTCTTGGCAGGCTCGCTTCTTGCGACCGTTCCATGATGTCCGAGCGAGAGCGTCTGGCGCCTGCCCTTGACTTCGAAGATGGCTGTTTCGCTCGTGGCTTCCACGAGCTTCACGCCCTCGGGCGTAGTCTCGCCTACGCGCATAGTGCGGGGCTTGGCGCCGTCGACGACGACGACCGCCCTGCCGGCCATGAGTCCGATCACGGTGATGTCGGCTGCCGCCGAGAGGGTGGATCCGAGCAGCAGGACGAATCCGACTAAAATACGACCCATGATCGAGTGGAATCCCGGTTCCGCCGCCTGTATGCGCGCTACCACAGACGGATTTCGAGCAAGATTTGTGCCCGGAGCGGTCAAAATCCACGAGCGGTGAGCCACCATGAAACCCGTCGCGATATTCCGCCACCTGGAGGCTGAAGGTCCCGGGTATTTTGCCACATACCTCACGCGCCGGGACGTGCCATGGCGTCTCGTCAGGGTCGACGAGGGCGAGGCCGTTCCCCGCGATCCGGCCGAATTCAGCGGCCTGGTCTTCATGGGCGGACCGATGAGCGCCAACGACGAGCTGCCCTGGATCAAGGAGGAGCTTGCCCTGATACGCGCCGCGGTGGCCCGCGAGGTGCCGGTGCTCGGACACTGCCTGGGCGGGCAGTTCATGGCGAAGGCGCTGGGGGGCGAGGTCACTCGCAACGCGGTGAAGGAGATCGGTTGGGGGAGGGTGGAAGTCCTCCGCGGCGAGGTCTCGGCACGCTGGTTCGGCGACGAAGTTACGTCGTTCGAGTCGTTTCACTGGCACGGCGAGACCTTCTCCATTCCGCCCGGCGCAACGCGGCTTCTGGGCAGCCCTCACTGCGAAAATCAGGCGTTTGCGCTGGGTCCGCACCTGGCGTTGCAGTGCCACGTGGAGATGACGCCCGAGTTGATCCGTGCCTGGTGCGCAGCCTGGGGAAAAGAGGTGGAATCCCTCGCGCGCCGCGTGTCTTCGGTGCAGACGCCGGCACAGATGACGGAATTCGCCGAGGAGCGCACCCGCGCGTTGAACGCGGTGGCGGACCGGGTTTACGACCGCTGGGTTGCCGGTCTCAGCCGCGATTGAGGTCCGCCACGAGCGTCTCGAGCTGCTTGACGAGCTCCCCCTCGCTCGCGGCGACTCCGTAGACATAGTGATCGGGCCGCACGATGGCGGCGGAGCAATCGTGACGATCGAGCCAGCCCGCCAGGACGCCCTCGGTTTCGGCTACGGACAGCACGCCGTCCACGTCCGGCGCATCGACGGGAGCTTCCGGTGCGAGTCGAATCACGCGTGCGCGCAACCGCTCGTTCGGGCCACCGGAGCGCGCCGCCTCTGCCTGCCCCCGGTCCCTGGTGACGATACGGAACCCCGCGCCGGCGAGATCGTCCAGTAGCGCCGTCTCGCGTCCCGCCCGCACGCGCGGTTGCGGAAAGAGCGTCCCGTTCGCGCGATGGCGCGCGGGGGAGAGGAGTCCCGTCTCGAGGGGCGGGATGAGGTCCTGCCTGGGCACCGTGGTTACCGCGCCGCCCGCCTCGGCGAGCAGGCGCGCGTCGCGCGCCCGCGCCGCCGCTGGATCGAGCTCGCAGACGATGCGGCCGATCGTCCGCACGGTCGTGGTGAGGCGTTGCACGTGCGGCCGGCGCTCGGTTTCGTAGGTGTCGAGCAGGGCGTCGCCGCCCTCGCCGGCCAGGACCCTGCCGAGCTTCCAGCTCAGGTTGGCGACATCACGCACGCCCTGGCACATTCCCTGCCCGAGGAACGGCGGCTGCTGGTGCGCCGCGTCGCCGGCGATGAAGACCCGCCCGCGCCGCCATTCGCGCGCCACGAGCGCGTGAAACGAGTAGCTCGCCGCGCGCCACAGGCGGCCGTCCGCGGGAGTGATCCAGCGCGCGAGGAGCCGCCACACCTGCGCCTCGGTTTCCATCTCCCGCGGGTCTTCGTCCGGCAGCAGCATGATCTCCCAGCGGCGGTGCGCGCCGGGCCCGAGAAGATAAGTGGATGGACGGGACGGGTCGCAGCGGTGGACGCCGGTCCGGGGCAGCTTCGCAGCCCCGCGGTCGTTCACGATGGCGTCGATCACCAGCCAGGGCTCGTCGAATTCGAGGTCGTCGTGAGCGATGGCGAGCAGACCGCGCACGGTGCTCGCCGCACCGTCGCAGCCGATGGCGTAGCGGGCGCGCACGGTGCGCTCGCCCCGCGCTTCGTCGGAGAGCCGCAGCGTGACCTCGTCGCGCGCCTGCCCGATGCCGGTCAACTCGACACCGAGCGCTACTTCCACGCCCGGCTGGGCGCTTACGGCCCGGCGCAGCGCGGTCTCCACCGCCGGCTGGCTGAAGACCATGCTGGGACACCAGCCGAGCGGCCAGGGCGGCGCGACGGCGCCGAGACGCTTGATGAGCTGTCCATCGGCGCCGTAGTACTCCGCGGGCGCGAACGGCGCGACGTGCCGGGTCACCTCACCCGCGATCCCCAGGTTCTGGAACACGCGCATGATCTCGTGATCGAGCGCGAAGGCGCGCGGCTTGTCGTACAACTCGCGCGAGCGGTCGATGGCGAGCGTGCGCACGCCCAGCCGTCCCAGCAGGCCGGCGCACACGGCCCCGGCCGGGCCGAAACCGATGACGGCGACGTCATAACGCTCGCTTGCGCGAGCCGGGGCAATCATTCCGATTGGCGCCGGGTGTTTCTTCACCAATCACGACTTCGGCTTCAGTCGCGGAAGTTCTTGAACTGTAGCGGCAGGTCGGTCACATTCTTGCGCACCAGCGCGATGGCGTCCTGCAGCGTGTCCTTCTTCGCGCCCGAGACGCGCAGGGCGTCGCCCTGTATGCTCGCCTGGACCTTCAGCTTGCTGTCCTTGATGAGCTTGACGAGGGACTTGGCGCGGTCCTGCTCTATGCCCTCGCGGATCTTGATCTCCTCCCTGACCTTGTTGCCGGATACCGGCTCCATCCGCCCCGACTCGAACGCCCGCGTATCCACGCCGCGCTTGGCGAGCTTGCCGGTCAGCACGTCACGCACCTGGCGCAGCTTGAACTCGTCATCCGCGAACACGGTGAGGGACTTCTCCTTGTCGTTGATCTCGACCCGCGCGTCGGAGCCCTTGAAGTCGAAGCGGTTGGTGATCTCCTTGTTGGCCTGGTCCACGGCGTTGCGAATCTCGACGTGGTTCACCTCGGAGACAATATCAAAGGATGGCATGATTTCTTCCCCTCCCGAGCGCCCCGGCAATTCTACCGCATCGGGGGTTTGCTCTTGCCTGCCTGACACCTCCGGCCTCGTTAGCCCGAGGTGTCTACTCTATCGGATGAGGTTCCCCGTCCGCTGCAGCGACTTGTTAGGTGGAATACGCTGGGCCACCTATGCCAGGAACCACCACTGTTTTAAGGATTGCCGATTCCCGGTCGGTTGCCAACGACAAGAGCTCGAGGTCAGCGCGATAGGCAGCGAACTGGTCCTGACCAGGGAAGCTGACAAGATGTATCTCAAACGGGATATCTGGCGAATTCTCTTGCCCCGTGCGAATCACCTTTTCAATTGAGCCGCCATACTTCCTCATGATTCGCGCCGCCTTTCGCTCATAGGCTTCGAATTCAGCAACGGCGCCTGAGCGGACCCACAGACTTACGACCCGATAGATTGGACTCTGCACTCAAACCTCCAAGCCCACCTGGACAGAATGGCTTCTTGTTGAGTTGAGGCGGCCTGCCTCCGGCGTATCGTGGAGGCTGAATTGATGTTGACGTATCTGCGTTCAGCTGCGGTTACTTCTTGCGGTTCTTCAACTTTGCTGCGATCCGCAGCCGCAGCGCGTTCAACCGTATGAACCCTTCCGCGTCCGCCTGGTTGTAGGCGCCCTGGTCGTCCTCGAAGGTCGAGATCGCCTGATCGAACAGCGAATCCGTTTTCGACGAGCGGCCGGTCACCAATACCGTGCCCTTGTAGAGCTTCAACCGGACCGTCCCGTTGACGCGGGCCTGAGTGTGATCGATCAGGGCCTGCAGGGCGCTGCGCTCGGGGCTGAACCAGTAGCCGTTGTAGATCAACCGCGCGTAGCGCGGCATGAGATCGTCCTTCAGCGCCAGCACTTCCCGGTCGAGCGTGATGGACTCGATGGCGCGGTGCGCCTTCAGCATGATGGTGCCGCCCGGCGTTTCGTAGCAGCCGCGCGACTTCATGCCCACGTAGCGGTTCTCCACCAGGTCGAGCCGGCCTATGCCGTGCTTGCCGCCCAGCCGGTTCAGCTCCGTCAGCACTGCCGCGGGCGACAGCCACTTTCCGTTCACCGCGGCGATGTCGCCCGACTCGTAGGCGAGTTCGACGTACTCCGGGCGGTTGGGCGCATCTTCGGGCGAAGCCGTGATGCGCCACATGGATTCCTCGGGCTCGTAGTTCGGATCTTCCAGGATGCCGCCCTCGTACGAGATGTGCAGCAGGTTCGCGTCCATGGAGTAGGGCGCCTCGCCCTTCTTGCGCCTGCCCTCCACCGGGATGCCGCGCTCCTCGGCATAGGCGAGCAGCTTCTCGCGCGAGGTGAGGTCCCATTCGCGCCACGGCGCGATGACGCGCACGTCCGGCATCAGCGCGTAGGCGCCGAGCTCGAAGCGGACCTGGTCGTTGCCCTTGCCGGTCGCGCCGTGCGAGATGGCGTCCGCCTCGGTCTTCCTCGCGATCTCCACGAGGCGCTTGGCGATCAGCGGTCGCGCGATCGAGGTGCCGAGCAGGTACTCCCCCTCGTACAGCGCGTTCGCCCGGAACATCGGGAACACGAAGTCGCGCACGAATTCCTCGCGCAGGTCCTCGATGAAGATCTGCTTCACACCCATCAGCTTCGCCTTGCTGCGCGCGGGGGCGAGCTCCTCGCCCTGGCCGATGTCTGCGGTGAACGTGACGACCTGGCAGCCGTAGGTCTCCTGCAGCCACTTCAGGATCACCGAGGTGTCGAGCCCCCCGGAGTAGGCGAGCACTACTTTTTTGACGTTATCCATTTCAAGTCGACCAGAGATCGCCCTGGGTTTTGATTCTTCCGAGAAGGAGATACTCCATCAGAGCTTTTTGAGTGTGCAGCCGGTTTTGGTTCCGGCCGGCTCGCGCCTTAACGTTCGAACGCTCACGTTAGCCTCCACCGAAACCGGCTGCAAGAATTGACGAATGGCATCACGTGGACCATAAGTCGCCCTGGGTTTTGATTCTTCCGAGAAGGAGATACTCCATCAGAGCTTTTTGAGTGTGCAGCCGGTTTTCCGCTTCCTCCCATACCACGCTCTGGGAACCGTCGATTACCTCGGCGGCGACTTCCTCGCCGCGGTGCGCCGGCAGGCAATGCATGAAGAGCGCGTCCTTCTTCGCCGCCCGCATCATCTGCCGGTCCACCCGCCATGCCTCGAAATCGCGCTTGCGTTTTGCGCCCTCCGACTCGTCGCCCATGCTGGTCCATACGTCGGTCGTGATGAGGTCGGCTCCCTTCGCTGCCTTCATCGGGTCGTCGAACTCCTCGTAGTGGCCGGTGCCGTAGAGCCCGGCGCGCTCGGGCTCGACCTGGTAGCCCGGGGGAGTGGAAACGTGCACGTTGAAGTCGAATATTTCCGCCGCTTGCAGCCAGGTGTTGCAGACGTTGTTGGAGTCGCCGATCCAGGCCACCGTCTTGCCGCGTATCGTGCCGCGATGCTCGATATAGGTGTGGATGTCACCCAGGATCTGGCACGGATGGTATTCGTTGGTGAGGCCGTTCACCACCGGCACGCGCGAGTATTCCGCGAAGCGTTCTATGATCGCCTGCTCGAAGGTCCGGATCATCACGATGTCCACCATGCGCGTTATTACGCGCGCGACGTCCTCGATCGGCTCGCCGCGGCCCATCTGCGTGTCCCGGGTCATCAGCGTGATCACCGTTCCGCCCAGCTGGTGCATGCCCGCCTCGAACGAAACACGGGTCCTGGTGGAGTGCTTTTCGAACACCATGGCGAGCGTCCGGTCGCGCAGGGGCTGGTAGGGCACGTAGCGCTTGAACATGTCCTTGATCCAGGCCGTGCGCTGGAACAGGTACTCGTACTCGTCGCGCGAAAAGTCCTTGAATTGCAGATAGTGGCGGACGGCCATACGCCGTTGCTCCAGGAATCGGTCGAACGAACGTCAGGCAGTCTGCGCCCGGCGCCCCGGCGGCCGCTACGCCGTCTGGACGGCCGGCTGCGGTGCGAGCTGCTTCTCCAGGATCCCGGATATGAGCGGGACGAGCGTCGCCAGCAGCGACTCCGCCTCCTCGCGCCGCATGACGAGCGGCGGCAGCAGCCGGACCACGTTGTCCATCGTGACGTTGATGAGCAGGCCCTGCTCGAGCGCCTGCTTCACCAGCTCGCCGCAGGGACGGTCGAGCTCGATGCCGATCATGAGCCCCTGGCCGCGGATCTCGGTTATCCCCTTCGCTCCCGCGAGGCGCCGCGCCAGCTCGGCGCGGATGAAGTCGCCGACGGCGACCGCGTTCTCCATCAACTTTTCCTCTTCGATGATGGTGAGCGTGGCGAGCGCCGCGGCGCAGGCCAGCGGATTGCCGCCGAACGTGGACCCGTGATTGCCCTGCTTGAAAATCTCTGCCGCCGGGCCCGCCGCGAGGCACGCGCCGATGGGCACGCCATTGGCCAGGCCCTTCGCGAGGGGCATCACGTCGGGCAGAACGCCCGAATGCTGGAACGCGAACCATTTGCCGGTGCGCCCCATCCCGCTTTGCACCTCGTCCAGCATCAAGAGCCAGCCGTGTGCCTCGCAGATATCGCGCAGTCCGCGCAGGTATCCGTCGTGGCAGATCTGGACTCCGCCCTCGCCCTGGATCAGCTCGACCAGCACCGCCACCACATTGCGGTTGGCCTCGGCCACGCGTTTGACCGCCGCAAGGTCGTCGAACGGCACCCGCACGAAGCCTGCGACCAGCGGCTCGAAGCCGGCCTGCACCTTGCGGCTGCCCGTGGCGGACAGCGTGGCCATCGTACGGCCGTGGAAGGCCTTCTCCATCACGACGATCGCCGGCGACTCGATGTTCCGGTTATGGCCGTAGAGCCGCGCCAGCTTGATCGCCGCCTCGTTCGCCTCGCAGCCGGAATTGCAGAAGAAGACGTTGTCCATGCCCGAGATCGCGGCGAGCCGGTCGGCGAGACGCTCCTGCAGCGTGATCTCGTACAGGTTGGAGGTGTGCACCAGGCGGCCCACCTGCTCCTGCAGTGCGGCCACGTACCGCGGGTGGCTATGGCCGAGGCCGCATACCGCGATGCCGGCGAGGGCGTCGAGATAGCGCTTGCCGTTCGCGTCCCACAGCCAGACACCCTCACCGCGGGCAAAGGCGACCGGCAACCGCGCATAGGTGTTCATGACGTGCGACATGGCTGCCCCCCCAAAAGCGCACGGCGGCACGAAAGCCGCCGTGTCGTATAGTGCGGATAATTCTGTCCCATTCGCCCCCGCAGCGCAAGCACGATATATTGTCGCCGTCCATGTTCCCCGACTGCCTCGAAATCGTCATCCAGGGCGTGACCGTGTCGGGTCAGCCGTTTCGCCCCAGCGACTGGGCGGAGCGGCTCTGCGGGATGATGTCCGCGTTCAGCGAGGACCGCTATCTGAGCTATTCGCCTTATCTGAAGCCGATCATCGCCGCCGGCGTGCGTTGCGTCGTGCTGGACATGAAGCTGGAGGAACTGGATCCGGCGGCGTTCCGTTTCCTGCTGGAATTCGCGAAGGACAACGAGCTGAAGATACGGCCCGGCCGCAAGCAACAACGCCCGGAAGCCGCCGCTGCCGAGTCGGCGGCTAGTGGAACCGCTTCACTGCCCGAATAGAAAAACCGGAAGCGCCGTGCCCGAGTCGCAGCGGCCGGCCCTGCCTCAGGACATGGCCTTGATGCGCGCCGCGAGGCGGCTCTTGTGGCGGGCTGCCGTGTTCTTGTGAATGATCCTCTTGTCGGCAATCGAGTCGATCACACCCGACGCCTGCCGGAACACCGTGAGCGCTCCCTGCTTGTCGCCGGCTGCGATCGCCTTGCGCGTATTCCTCACTGCGCTGCGCAACTCGGAGCGCAGCGCCGCATTGTGCTGGCGGCGGTGTTCGGATTGGCGCGCCCGCTTGCGGGCCGATGCGATGTTGGCCATGTGCTGTAAACTCCGGAATCAAATCGGAAAAAGGCCGCTATGATACGGTTGTTCGAGGGTTTGTGCAAGGCGCGAAGGCGCCTTCCTTTAGAGCGCCGATCAAAATGAAGGATGGGCGCCCTCACGTAGGGGAGCATGAGGGGAGCATCCCCTCATTCGTTAGGAATCCATGAACCTCCTGCGGGCGTTGGCGACGGTGAGCGGCATGACGCTCATCTCCCGTATCCTGGGTTTCGTCCGGGACCTCGCCATCGCCCGCGTGTTCGGTGCAGGGCTCGTTACCGACGCGTTCTTCGTCGCCTTCAAGATCCCGAATCTGCTGCGCCGCCTGTTTGCGGAAGGCGCCTTCTCGCAGGCTTTCGTGCCCATCCTCGGCGAGTTCAAGGACCGGCGCGGCGAGCGCGAGACCAGGCTTCTCGTGGATCACGTCGCCGGGACCCTCGCCGTGGTGCTCGCCGTCGTGACGGCGCTGGGCGTGTTGGCGGCGCCGCTGATCATCTACGCGACCGCGCCGGGATTTGCCGCCACGCCGGGGAAATTCCAGCTCACCGTGGACCTGCTGCGCCTCACGTTTCCCTATGTATTTTTCATCTCCCTTACCGCGCTCGCGGGCGGCGTGCTCAATACCTACAGCCGGTTCTGGGTCCCCGCGTTTACGCCCGTGCTGCTCAACCTGTCGTTTATCGCGTTTGCATTGTGGCTGGCGCCGTATTTCGATCCTCCTGTTACCGCGCTCGCCTGGGCGGTCCTTGCGGGCGGCGTCGCTCAACTCGCGTTCCAGGCGCCCTTTCTTGCGCGGCTCGGCCTGCTTCCGCGGTTCAGGGTGAATTTCCGGGACGAGGCAGTGCGCAGAGTCGTGCGGCAAATGGGACCGGCGGTCTTCGGCGTGTCCATAGGGCAGGTGAGCCTCGTCATCAACGTGATCTTCGCCTCGTTCCTCGTCACCGGCAGCGTTTCCTGGCTGTACTACGCGGATCGCCTGATGGAGTTTCCGAGCGGGCTCCTGGGCGCCGCGCTGGGCACCATACTGCTGCCCAGTCTCACGAAGCATCACGCCGCGCAGTCCGCCGACGAGTACTCGCGGCTCCTCGACTGGGGGTTGCGTCTTTCGTTCCTGCTCGCCGCGCCGGCGGCCGCTGCGCTGGCACTGCTTGCCGTGCCCCTGGTGACCACGCTGTTTTACTACGGGGAGTTCACCGCATCCGACGTCATGGCCACGCAGCGCGCGGTGGTGGCCTACAGCGTCGGCCTGGTCGGGTTGATCGTGGTGAAAGTCCTGGCGCCGGGTTTTTACGCGCGCCAGGACATCAGGACGCCGGTCAGGATGGCGCTCGCGGCGCTTCTCGCGACGCAGGTGATGAATCTCATCTTCGTGTGGCCTTTGCGGCACGCCGGACTGGCGCTCGCCATCGGCCTGGGGGCGTGCTGGAACGCCGTGTTGCTCTACCGCGGGCTGCGCGCGCGCGGCATCTATACGCCCCAGCCGGGCTGGTCCGCCTTTCTCCTGAAGCTGGGACTCGCCTTGCTTGCCATGTCGGCGGTGCTGTGGCTTGCCGTGGGGGGCGCCGCGGGCTGGCTCGCGGCGGACGCCGCAACGCGGGCCGCGCGGCTGACGGGCATCGTCGTGCTCGGCGCAGCGACGTATTTCGCCGCGCTGTGGCTAGCCGGGTTTCGTCTCTCCGATTTCTCGAAGCGCGTCTGAAACCGCTTCTCAAAGCTCGTAGCTCGTGCCCTCGCCGCGCTGGGTGGCTTCCACGACGGCGCGCTTCAGGTGCGGAGCGAACAGCTCGATGAACTCGTAGACGTAGCCGCGCAGGTAGGCGTTGCGGCGGATGGCGATGCGCGCGGTGCTGGGCTCGAACAGATGGCTCGCGTCGAGCAGGGCAAGTCCGAGATCGCGCGCCGGATCGTAGGCCATCTTCGCCAGGATGCCGACGCCGAGTCCCATCTCCACGTAGGCCTTGATCACGTCGGAATCTATGGCGGTCAGCACCACGTTGGGCGTGATGCCCTTCGTGTCGAACGCGCGCTTGATCGGAGAGCTGCCGGTGAATGCGAAGTCGTACGTGATGAGAGGGTGCCGGGCAATGCCCTCGAGCGTCAGTTGCCGCTCGTTGAGGAGCGGATGCCCGGGCGGGGTGATCACGCAGCGGTTCCACTGGTAGCAGGGCAGTAGCACGAGGCCCTCGTAGAACTCCTCGGCCTCGGTCTCGATCGCGATGTCCGCTTCGCCGGTCTTGACCAGCTCGGCGATCTGCTGCGGGCTGCCCTGGCGCAGCGACAGGCGCACCTTCGGATAGCGCCGGGTGAAGCGGTTGACGACCGATGGCAGCGCGTAGCGGGCCTGGGTGTGGGTGGTCGCGATCACGAGAGCGCCGGTGTCCTCGCTGCTGTATTCCCGCGCGACCTGCTTCAAGTTCTCCACGTCCTTCAGCATGCGCTCGGCGATGTTGAGTATGAGCTTGCCGGGCTCGGTGATCTCGACGACCCGCTTGCCGTGGCGCACCAGGATTTGCACGCCCAGCTCGTCCTCCAGCTGCCGGATCTGCTTGCTGATGCCCGGCTGGGACGTGTGCAAGACCTCGGCGGCAGCCGACAGGTTGAGCCCGCTCTTGGCGACCTCTCTCAGGTAGCGTAATTGCTGTAACTTCATATACTTACGTGCAAATAATGGTTAGTTATTACAGTCTAACACAATATTACTTTGTAACATAAAGGGGTATTGCTACTATCCTGCGCTCGACCAAAGCAGGGATGCATGACGACATTCCAGAGGTTTTTTCCAACAGCCATTTCGGAGATGCCCTGCGCAAGCTTTTGTAAATAAGACGGAAATACCATAGCTCACGGATTGTCAGATTTGATTTACCGATAGTTTTCCCTTGTAATCGGGTCCGCTGCCGCACCTCACACCTGGCTCGAAGAGATAGATCTCGGGAGAGAAAAATCACATGTATCAGTACGACGAGATCGACCAACGAATGGTGAACGAGCGGGTCGCCGAGTTCCGCGACCAGACCCGCCGATTCCTCGCGGGCAAGCTGTCCGAGGACGACTTCCGGCAGCTGAGGCTGAGGAACGGCCTCTACATCCAGCGCTACGCCCCGATGCTGCGCGTAGCGATCCCGTACGGCCTTCTGTCCACGCGCCAGTTGCGCGCGCTCGCAAACATCGCGCGCACCTGGGACCGCGGCTATGGCCACTTCAGCACGCGCCAGAACATCCAGTACAACTGGCCGCGGCTGGAGGACGTGCCGGACATCCTGGCCGAGCTGGCCTCGGTGCAGATGCACGCCATCCAGACCAGCGGCAACAGCTTCCGGAACATCACCACGGATCACTTCGCCGGTGTCGCGCGCGATGAGATCGTGGATTCGTTCGTGTGGTGCGAAATCCTGCGCCAATGGTCCACGTTCCACCCGGAATTCACCTATCTTCCGCGCAAATTCAAGATCGCGGTCAACGGCGCGACTGCGGATCGCGCCGCGATCTTCCTGCACGATATCGGGTTGCAGGCGGTGCGCGACAGCACCGGCTACATTGGTTTCCGCGTCATCGTCGGCGGCGGGATGGGGCGCACGCCCATCGTCGGCCAGGTGATCCGGGAGTTCCTGCCGTGGCCGCACCTGCTCACTTATCTGGAAGCGATACTGCGCGTCTACAACCGCTACGGCCGGCGCGACAACATCTACAAGGCGCGCATCAAGATCCTGGTGAAGGCCCGCACTCCCGAGGTATTTCGCGAGGACGTGGAAGCGGAATGGGCGCACCTGAAGGACGGCCCGGCCACGCTGACGGCGAAGGAGGTAGCGCGTGTCGAAAGCCGCTTCACCCGGCCGCAGCACGAGCGGCTGCCTGGGGACGATCTGCTGCACCTTGCCCGGCTCGACGCGGAACCCGCCTTCGCGGCGTGGGCGAAGCGCAACGTTCATTCCCACAAGGTGCCGGGCTATGCGGCGGTGACGCTGTCGCTCAAGAAGACCGGCGTTCCGCCGGGAGACGCGACCGCCGACCAGATGGACGCGGTGGCCGACCTCGCCGAGCGCTACAGCTTCGGAGAGCTTCGTGTCTCCCACGAGCAGAACCTGATCCTCGCCGACGTGCGCCAGTCCGACCTGCACGCGGTGTGGATCGCCGCGAAGTCGCTGGGCATGGCAACGCCCAACATCGGGATGATTACCAACATCATCGCGTGTCCGGGCGGCGATTTCTGCTCGCTCGCTTTCGCCAAGTCGATCCCGGTCGCGCAGGCAATCCAGGAGCGCTTCGACAGCCTCGATTACGTGTACGACATCGGCGAGCTCGACCTCAACATCTCCGGTTGCGTGAATTCGTGCGGCCACCACCATGTCGGCCATATCGGCGTCCTCGGCGTCGACAAGGACGGCGAGGAGTGGTACCAGATTTCCATCGGCGGCAACCAGGGGCTGACCCGTCCCGGCGCGCCCGCCGCGGTGGGCAAGGTGATAGGCCCGTCGTTCTCGCGCGCGCAGATTCCCGACGTCATCGAGAAGCTGATCGAGGTCTACCTGGAGCGGCGCGAAGACCAGGAAGAGCGGTTCATCGACGTCGTTCGGCGTACCGGCCTGGAGCCCTTCAAGGAGCGTGTCTATGGCGACCATCATCAAGGACAAAAAGCTCGCGGCCGATCCCTGGCTGCGGCTTGACGCGGGCGCGGACGGCGCCGCGCCGGTTATCCCGGCGCAGGGCGACGTAATCGTGCCTCTGGCGGTGTGGCAGGCTGAGCGCGAGGCTCTGCTTGCGCGCATCGGCGGCCGGATCGGCATCCGGGTGAACGGCGACGAGGAACCGTCCTCGTTCGCCGACGACCTGCGGCATTTCGGCGTGGTGGCGGTGTATTTCAAGACCTTCACCGATGGCCGCGGATTCTCGCTCGGGCGCCTGCTGCGGGAGCGCTACGGTTACCGGGGCGAGCTGCGCGCCATCGGTGATATCTTCCGCGACCAGCTCCACTTCCTGGCGGGCTGCGGCTTCGACGCCTTCGAGTTGCGCGAAGGAGAGAGCGCGCTCGAGGCGCTGGCGGGATTCCGCGTTTTCAGCGAGACGTACCAGGCTTCGACAGAGCGGCCCGTGCCGCTTTTTCGCCGCCGCCACTCCGCGTCGGCGGACGGCGTCGAGCGCCCGAAAAATGCCTGACGCGGGGCGATGAAGCGCGCCCCGGGTACGGTCTATCTCGTGGGAGCCGGACCCGGCGCGCCGGATCTGCTCACGCTGCGCGCGGCCGAGGTGTTGAAGCGCGCGGACGTCGTATTCCACGACGCGCTGGTGCATCCCGAAGTTCTCGCGCTCGCCGCGCGCGCGCGGAAGGTGCCGGTGGGCAAGCGCTCCGGCAGGTACGCAACGGCGCAGCAGTTCATCAACAAACGGCTCGTGGACGCGGGCCGCGCGCACCGCGTGGTCGTGAGACTCAAGGGCGGGGATCCCACGCTCTTCGGGCGGGCGCAGGAAGAGATCGCTGCGCTCCAGGCCGCCCGGGTGCCGTATGAAATCGTGCCTGGCGTCACCGCCGCGATGGCGGCGGCGGCGGAAGCGGGCCTCTCCCTGACGCAACGCGGACTCGCGCGGAGCGTCGTCTTCGTCACGCCGCGAGTAGGCAAGGGGGAAGCGCCGAGCGATTGGGCAAGGAGCGCTGCCGGCGCCGACACCGCCGTTATTTACATGGGTGCGGGCGAAGCCGAGGCGATCACTGCAGCTCTGCTCGGCGCCGGTGCCTCACCCAGCCTCCCCGTGCTGGTCATCGAGAATGCGAGCCTGCCGCAGGCGCGCCGCGTCGCCCTGACGCTGATCGAGCTGCCGGGCATCTCCGCGTACGGCTTCGAGGGACCGACCGTCATCATGCTGGGCGCGGTCTTCGCTTCGGCGCTTGCAGCAACCGCCGAATCCGCGTTCCCGCCGCTCTATAGGATGGCGTGACGGCGGTCGCTCGCGCGGTCACGCCGACACACGGCGTCCTGAGGTACTCTTGGCGGTTTGTCGGACAGGAGTACGCAATGGCCTTGAACCAGATCTCCGGCCCCCAGACGTGGAAGCGCGACGGCATTACGCCGAAGGACTGGCTCATGCCCCTCCCCGGGGCTGCGGTCGCCGAGCTGGACGCCGTCGTCGAGCGCCTGCGGCGTAATCCGCGGCCCGCGGAAAGCCTGGCGCCCGGGGATTTCGAGCTGGCGACCTGCGCCGACCTCATGACGGCCGCGCGCCACAAGCTGAACGAGATCGGCCTGGCGGTTGTGGACCGGGTGCCGGTCGAGCGCTACAGCGTGTCCGAGAATCAGGCGGTAGGCTGGCTGCTCGCCGGCATGCTGGGCCCGGTCGTTGCTCAGAGCTGGACCGGCACCCGGCTCTACGACGTCAAGGATACCGGCCAGAAGCTCGGCTACGGCGTGCGCCGCTCGGTGACCGACCTCGGCCAGCCTTTCCACACCGATGCGGGATGGCTGTGGCTGCCGCCGGCCTATGTCGGCCTGTTCTGCATCGAAGCCGCGCCGGAAGGCGGCTTGAGCCGGTGCGTGAGCCTGGTGACGGCGCACAACGATCTGGCCCGGCGGGCTCCCGAACTCCTGGCGCGACTGTACCGTCCGTTCGCCTGGGACCGGCAGGCCGAGCACGCTCCGGACGCGCCGCGCTTCTCGCGTCACCCCGTGTTCGAGCACGATGGCCACGGCACGCTGATGGCGCGGTGGTACGAGGACTACATCCACAACGGCCACAAGCTGGCGCATGAGCCGCTCGACGATCTCGGCCGTGAGGCGCTCGGGGCCCTGACCGGCATCGTTGACGATCCCGGCAACTGGGTCGAGTTCAGGATCGAGCGCGGACAGCTCCAGTACATCAACAACCGCCAGTTCGCCCATAGCCGCACGGCCTTCAAGGATGCCCCGGACGGCTCGCAGCGCCGTCACCTGATCCGGCTCTGGAACCGCAGCGAGGGCACGACCGACCTGGAAGGCGGGGCGTAACCGGATACGCCGGGACTGCCGGTCAAGCCACCGCGCAGGAGCAGGCGCAGCCGATTCTGGTTCGCTTGACTGAAACACGCTAGAATTCAAGCTTTTACGGCAATTCCCAGGCTCACGATGCGCGTGACACGCGGCATTCCAGCCGCCACAGACACCCCGGCTGCGCTCACCATAGGCAATTTCGACGGCGTCCACTTGGGACACCAGGCCATGCTGGCCGAGTTGAGGCGCGCCGCCGCCCGCCTGGGCGTGCCCGCGTGCGTGCTCACCTTCGAGCCGCACCCGCGCGAATTCTTCGCCCCCGACAGGGCGCCCACGCGCCTCACTACCCTGCGCGAGAAACTGGAGCTGCTCGCGTCCTTCGGCGTCGACCGCGCGCATATCTGCCGCTTCAACTACCGCTTCGCGCAGACGACGGCCGAGGATTTCATCGAGCACATCGTCGTTCGTGGGCTCGGGGCGCGCTGGGTCCAGGTGGGCGACGATTTCCGGTTCGGCTCGCGCCGGGCGGGCAGCGTGGTGATGCTGAAGCAGGCGGCCCCGCGTTTCAGCTTCGAGGTGGCCGCGCTGCCGAGCGTGCTGCTCGACGGGGAGCGCGTATCGAGCACGGCCCTGCGCCAGGCCCTCGCGGCGGGGGAGCTCGATCGCGCGCGGCGGCTCTCCGGTCACCCGTACTCGATCACCGGGCGCGTCGTGCACGGCGACGGGATGGGCCGCAAGCTCGGTTTTCCGACCGCCAACGTGCAGATGAAGCACAACCGGCCACCGCTCACCGGCATATTCGCCGTCGAGGTGCACGGGGTGGGCCGCGGGCCGCTGCCCGGCGCGGCGAGCCTGGGTGTCAGGCCCACGGTCAGGTTGCAAGGCGCGCCGGTGCTGGAAGTGCACCTGCTCGATTTCGACGGAGACCTTTACCGCCGTCACCTGCGGATCGAGTTTCTGCACAAGTTCCGTGACGAGGAAAAATACGCCGATCTCGCCCTGCTGACGAAGCAGATCGCGCTCGACGTCGAGAACGTGAAAGCCTTTTTTCGCCGCAGAGACGCGGAGGCGCAGAGGAAAGTCAAAGGCCAGATTTTCCCCACATGACCGACTACCGGAAAACGATCAACCTGCTCGACACGCCGTTCCCGATGCGCGGCGATCTCGCGAAGCGCGAGCCGCTCATGCTGAAGAGCTGGCAGGAACGCGGCTTCTACCAGCGCATCCGCGAGGCGCGGCGCGGGGCGCCTCGATTCGTCCTTCACGACGGTCCGCCGTACGCGAACGGCGACATTCACCTCGGCCACGCCCTCAACAAGATCCTGAAGGACATCGTCGTCAAGATGAAGACGCTGTCGGGCTTCGACGCGCCCTACGTGCCCGGCTGGGACTGCCACGGCATGCCGATCGAGGTGCAGATCGAGAAACAGCACGGTAAGAACCTGCCGCCGCAGGAGACGCAGCGCCTCGCCCGCGCCTATGCGGCGGAGCAGATCGAGCGGCAGAAAAAGGATTTCCAGCGCCTCGGCGTGCTGGGCGACTGGGACAACCCCTACCTCACGATGGCGTTTCGCAACGAGGCCGACGAGATTCGCGCGCTCGGGAAGATCCTCGCGAAAGGCTACGTGTACCGGGGCCTGAAGCCGGTCAACTGGTGCTTCGATTGCGGCTCCGCGCTTGCCGAGGCCGAGGTCGAGTACGAGAATCGCAGGGACTCCGCCATAGACGTCGGGTTCCCGTTCGCCGAGCCTGACAAGGTCGCGGCGGCCTTCGGCCTCCCGCGGCTGGCGGACGGGCCGGGCTATGCCGTGATCTGGACGACGACGCCCTGGACGGTGCCGGCGAACCAGGCGCTCAACGTTCATCCCGACTACGCCTACCAGCTGGTGCGCACGCAGCGCGGACTGCTGATCCTCGCCGCCGACCTGCGCGATGCGTGCCTGAAGCGCTACGGTCTCGAGGAGCACCAGGTGCTGGGCGAGTGCGCGGGAAGGGCGCTCGAGCGCATCAATTTCCGGCATCCGTTCTACGAGCGCCTCGCGCCGGTCTATCTCGGCGAGTACGTGACGCTGGACACGGGCACCGGTATCGTCCACTCCGCGCCTGCCTACGGCACAGAGGACTTCAATTCCTGCCGCCGCTACGGGATGAAGGACGAGGAGATCCTGACGCCCGTGCTGAGCGACGGCAAGTACACGGACGCGCTCCCGTTCTTCGGCGGCATGCCGATCTGGAAGGCGAATCCCGCCATCGTCGCGAAGTTGAGGGAAGTCGGCGCGCTCCTCCACGAGGAAACCCACGAGCACAGCTACATGCACTGCTGGCGGCACAAGACGCCGTTGATTCTGCGCGCGACGGTGCAATGGTTCGTCGGCATGGACGAGGTGTCCGGGTACCAGGGCGCGAGGCCGCCGGAGTCGTTGCGCGCCACCGCCTTGCGCGGTATCGGGGCAACCCGCTTCTTTCCCGCGTGGGGCCAGGCCCGCCTGCACGGGATGATCGCCAACCGGCCCGACTGGACGCTGTCGCGCCAGCGCCAGTGGGGCACACCGATGCCGTTTTTCATCCGCCGGGAAACCGGCGAGCTCCACCCGCGCTCGCTCGAACTGCTGGAGGAGGTCGCGCAGCGCGTCGAGAGGAGCGGCATCGAGGCCTGGCAGGCGCTCACGCCGGAAGACCTCCTCGGCGAGGACGCGGCGCGATACGAGAAGGTGAAGGACACGCTCGATGTGTGGTTCGACTCCGGCTCGACGCACTTCACGGTGATGCGCGGGTCGCACCGCGCCGAAAGCGCGTTTCCAGCGGACCTGTACCTGGAGGGCTCGGACCAGCACCGCGGCTGGTTCCATTCCTCGCTCCTCGTATCGTGCATGCTCGACGGCGTGCCGCCGTACCGGGCGCTCCTCACGCACGGCTTCTTCGTCGACGGCGAAGGCCGCAAGATGTCCAAATCGAAGGGCAACACGGTCGCGCCCCAGAAAATCATGAGCGATCTCGGCGCCGATATCCTGCGGCTGTGGGTGGCGGCGACGGACTACTCGGGCGAGCTCTCGATCTCCCGGGAAATCCTGGACCGGGTCGTCGAGTCCTATCGCAGGATGCGCAACACGCTGCGCTTCATGCTCGCGAATCTTGCCGATTTCGTTCCCGAGCGCGACGCGCTGGCGGTGGACGAATGGCTGGAGATCGACCGCTACGCCTGGGTGATGACGCGCGACCTGCAGCAGGAGCTGGCGTCGCCGGTGGCAAGCGAAGAGGGCGCGGAGGGCGGCGGCCACTACGACAGGTACGAGTTTCACCTCGTCGTGCAGAAGCTGCAGAACTTCTGCTCCGAGGACCTCGGCGGCTTCTATCTCGACGTGCTGAAAGACCGGCTCTACACGACGCCCGCGGATTCGCGCGCGCGCCGCTCGGCCCAGAACGCGCTCTACCACATCGCGCAGGCGCTGACGCGGCTCTTCGCGCCGATACTTTCCTTTACCGCGCAGGAGGTGTGGGAAACGCTCAACGGCGGCGCCGAGAGCGTTTTCGAGCAGACCTGGCACGAGCTCGCGCCGCCGCAGGATGCGGGGGAACTCCGCGCGCGCTGGAACCGGTTGCGGACGCTGCGGTCGGATGTTCTGAAGCAGCTCGAGGAGCTGCGCGCCGCGCGCAGCATCGGCTCGCCGCTTGCCGCCGAGGTGGAGCTGTACGCCAACGGAACCGAACGGGAATTTCTCCGGTCCTTCGATGATGACCTGCGGTTCGTATTCATCACCTCGCGGGCGGAGCTCGTCGCGCAGGCGCCGGCCGGTGCCCGCCCAACCTCGCTCGCCGACGTCAGCGTTCTGGCGATGCCGAGCGCGCACACGAAATGCGAGCGCTGCTGGCATCATCGGGCCGATGTCGGCGGGAACGCGGAGCATCCGACTTTGTGCGGTCGCTGCGTCGCCAATCTCTTCGGCGGCGGCGAGCCGCGCATCCATGCATAGAGCGCGATCGTCGTCGGGTCAGCGCCCGGCATCGCGACGGCGCGTCCCGTGACCCGCACCGGTTCCTGGCTCGCCCTCGCGGCCTTCATCGTCGCGGTCGATCAGATCACCAAGTATCTCGTGGCGGGGAGCTTTGCGCCCGGCGAGAGCGTTCCCCTGACCCCGTTCTTCAACATGGTGCTGGTACACAATCCCGGCGCCGCCTTCAGCTTTCTGTCGGACCAGGCCGGCTGGCAACGGGGATTCTTCATTGCCATCGCGCTCGCCGCCTCGGTGTGGATCGTCTACTTGCTCGCGAAGCATCCACGCGAGCGTCTGTTCGCGCTGGCGCTGACGCTGGTGCTGGCGGGAGCAGTGGGCAACGTGATCGACCGCATCCTGGTCGGCGCGGTGGTCGATTTTCTCGACTTTCACGCGTTCGGCTACCACTGGCCGGCCTTCAACGTCGCTGATTCTGCGATCACCTGCGGCGCGGTGCTGCTTGCCTGGGACGCCCTGCGTCCGCAGAAAAAGAACGCAGATCCCACCACAGAGGCGCAGAGACGTTGAGCGTGCTCTGCGGTTATAATTCCGACATGAAAGTGCTTCTCGCCAATCCCCGCGGCTTCTGCGCCGGCGTCGACCGCGCCATCGAGATCGTCGAGCGCGCGCTCGCGCTCCACGGCGCACCGATCTACGTGCGGCACGAGGTCGTGCACAACCGGTTCGTGGTCGAGGACCTGAAGAGCAAGGGGGCCGTGTTCGTCGAGGATCTCGTCGAGGTGCCGGAGGGCGCCACGGTGATATTCAGTGCCCACGGCGTTTCCCGGGAGGTCAGGCAGCAGGCGGAGAGCCTCAGGCTCAAGGTATTCGACGCCACCTGTCCGCTGGTCACGAAGGTGCACGTCGAAGTCGCGAAGATGCGCGAGCAGGGGCGCGAGATTGTCGTGATCGGGCATCACGGCCACCCCGAGGTCGAAGGGACCATGGGCCAGAGCTCCGGCGGCATGTACCTGGTCGAGAATGTCCGCGACGTCTCGCGATTGGCCGTGCGGGACGAGAACAACCTCGCGTTCGTCACGCAGACCACCCTGTCGGTGGACGACGCGCACGATATCGTGAACGCGCTGAAGGCGCGGTTCCCCCGCATCGTCGGTCCCAAGCGGGATGACATCTGCTATGCCACGCAGAACCGCCAGGACGCGGTCAAGACGCTCGCGCGGCAGTGCGACGTGGTGATAGTCGTGGGCTCTCCCAACAGCTCCAATTCCAATCGGCTGCGCGAAGTCGCCCGCAACCAGGGCGTCAGGGCGCACATGGTCGACGATGCATCCGAGCTCAAGGCCGAATGGATTTCCGGCGCCCGCGTGGTGGGCGTCACCGCGGGCGCATCGGCACCGGAGGTGCTGGTGAAGCGGGTGGTCGAGAGGCTGCAGAGCCTGGGCGCCGCGAGCGTGGAGGAGCTGTCGGGAATCGCGGAAAAAGTGGTTTTTCCCCTGCCCAGGCCGCTGGCCGAGACGAACCACGCCGCGTGAGCCAGCCCTACAGGGTCGTGGGCTGGTAGGTCAGCTCGATCAGCTTCTGGCTTTTCACGGCAACGCCGTTCTTCCGCGCCGGAGAAAAACGGACGTCCTGCCAGCCCAGCTTCGCGGCTTCATCGAACAGCCCCGGCGGCTCCGACGCGGCAATCTGCAGCTTGCGCACTACGCCGCCCTCGTCTATGAACACGCGCACGCGCACCGTGCCGGTGACGCGCTCGGACAGATCCGGCGGGTAACGGAGCCGGATCTCGGTTATCGGCTCGGCGCGCACGTCCACTTCGCTCGAGGTGTACCACTTGTCCGGCGCCGGCAGCGCCAGCCCGCGCTCGGCGGCATCCGTCCCGGCGCGCGCCGTACCCTCGACTGCGGCCGCAGGGGCAGCCGCCGCATCTGCACCGGCCGCCGGTTTCTCCGCGTCCGGAGCGGGCGCGGCGGCGGGCCGTGCGCTTTCGCCCGGTAGCAGCGTCGCGTGCAGCTCGGTCCTCCCCGGCGCGTCGCCTGGCCACCGCACCGAGAGATCCAGTGGTCCCGCACCGATCATCGTGATCAGGTGCAGCGCGATGGAGAGCGCGATGAATCCCGCGAGCCTGATCCGGCCCGGCGACATGCCGTCGAAGATCCGGGACAGCACCTGCATGGTTACGGATTATCCGGCGCCGGGATGATGCAGCCTGCCTACCACTTGCATTTGTCGGTTGCCGACCCGGTGCCCCCGGTGGACGCTCGCGCCCCCGTGCTGGTCAGCGTGAATTTGTCGCAGAGCGGATCGACGAACGGCGCGTTGGGCGTGGCGGTAATCTGGAAACAGGTGTCGACCGGGCAGGCGCCGGTCGCGGCCACGGCGGTGATCGTGTAGGGGCTCTTGTTGTCCGCGGCGTTCTCACCCGAGTAGACGGTCGCGCCGCAGGCCAAAGCGAACACCGGCGCCGGGTCTATCGCCGTCGGCGCCGCCAGGGGGCAGGTTGCGTAAGTCGACTTGTCGGAATAGTAGCGCTCGAGCACCTGCGCCGTCTTGAGGAGCGCCGCCTTGGCTTCGGCGCGCTTCGCCTTGCGGAGGTGGTCCTGGTAGCCCGGGTAGGCCACCCCGACCAGGACGGCGAGCACC
Organism: Burkholderiales bacterium; assembly: GCA_035649495.1. GTDB lineage: Bacteria > Pseudomonadota > Gammaproteobacteria > Burkholderiales > SG8-41 > SG8-41. Next base: position 45,441 of record DASRJL010000104.1, read on the forward strand.
ACCACCACGACCATCAGCTCGATCAGGGTGAAACCGGCCGCTCCGTCCCTCTTAACCACATCGTCTCCCGAAGCATTATTCCGCCGTCAGCTCGCGCCACGACACGCGCCCGCCGGCGGCGCTCAAGCCTATCACGGTGGAGGCGTTGCCACCACTCGACCCGGCCGAAAGCGCGTAAGCGAGCAGGGCGCCGGACGCGGCAACCAGCGGACCGCTGGTGCCGAGGATCTTCGAGCCCGTGCTCGCGGTATCCGGCGGCAGGCTGCCCGCCCGGATGATGGTGGGCGTCGGCGTGATGCCGATGGTGGATTGCAAGCCGCTCGCGAAGATGTCCTTGAACGTGCCTGAAGTGACCACGTCCTTGTCGTTCAACAGCCCGTTGGCATTCGTATCCAGAACCGGCGCGTCTATCCTGCCTCCCGAGGTGGGATCGATCACCATGGTGAAGCTCGTGCCGCCGGACTGGCATGCCTCCGTCAGGGGGAGCAGCGTCGTGAAGATGAGCCGCCCGGACGTGAGTATGGGCCGGAACACGCTGCGCTCGCCCGTACTGGCTGCGCTCGGAAAATCCAGACGCCAGCCCAGGTGCTTGCCCGTGGAGAGCGGGCTGTCCTTCGGCGCATCGTCCGCGGTCGGCGGGGTCTTATCCTCGGACCACAAGGGTGTGTCGAGGAGCGTGTCCGGATCCGTCGGCTTCACCTTGCCCACCACTATCGGCACTATCACCCGGATAGCACTGTTTGAGTCGGCGGTCCGGATTTCGTGGGGCAGCAGCTGATCCCGCGTTTCCACCCAGGTCTGTACTGGCGTGGGCGCGAGGCTCTCGTCGACACTCGCCTTGGCGATCGGCCTCGCGTCGTTCTTGTCCCAGATGCCATAGAAGCTTTGCGCCTGGTACGGCGTGGGCGGGGTCGGGGGTGGCCCGCCCGGCGGGAAAGGATCGTTGCGCTCGATGTACTTGCCGGTTCCGAACGTGACGATGAAACCGTCGATCGGGTGCAGGGTGGCCTCCGGCTTGCCGGTGATGGGCTGCGTCGCGCCGCTGGCGTCCTTGGCGACGAAGAGGATCAGCCGGTTGTCACCGGAGGTCCAGCCCGATATGGACTGGTCGCTGGGAAAGGGTGGTTTGATCGGATCGGCTGGTGGTACCGATTTGCTATGAGGTTGGAGCCGCACGTCGAATTTCCACAGGTTGCCGCGCAGGTCGCCAGCATAGATGAAATCCACGAAGCCGTCGGCATCGACGTCGGCGGCGAGGGGCTGCGTCAACCCGTTGGGCGTGCCGGGAGTGTCGCCGAGCTGCGCCGCGCGGATCTTTACGTAGTCCTTGCCTTCCTCCCACACGCCGTCCGAGCCCGGACCGTCGAGAAAGATGATGAACAGGTAAGCCGAGCCCGTGGTATTGGTGGTGCAACCTGCCGGGCCGCGGGCCGGATCCGACGCCGGCTTGGTGGAGTCCGCGCAGACTACTTCGCCGGGTTGCGGCTTGGACTGGTTGTAGCCTCCCGGCACGAGGGCGGCGAACCTGCCGTTCGCCATCCTCCGGATGGTCGGCTGGGCGTAGATGAAGCCGAGGTCGGGGTCGTCCTTGTCGGTGAATTCCCACAGTGCGATCTTGGCGGCGTTCGTCTCGCTGAAGTCGTCGGGCTTGGTGATGTCGAGCGCGAACACACCCTGCCCGCCGCCGCCGAGCGAGCCGACCAGAACGGTGTGCCACGCGTCCGTCCCGCCCACGTTGATGAAAGCGTCCCCTATCTCCGGCGACCCGTCCACGTAATAGCGGTGCTCGCCGCCGACGTAGGTCTTGTCCGTCAGCTTGTTGAGCCGGTTGTGGACCATGCTGGGAACATAGGCAAGCACCTCCCGGCCGTCATCGGCGCGGAACGCGTGCAGCATTCCGTCGTTGCCGCCGACGTATATCATCGCCTTCCGGTTCAGATTGTCCTGCCGGAACTTGTTGTAGAGCTCGTCGCCGAAGCCGCTGCTGGGCGCCGCGACGAAGTTCGGGTTCGAATTGACGATGTCGCCCAGCCTGCTGATCGGGCGTACCCGGAACGCGTTGACCCCGGCGCCCTCGTTCGCCTGACTGCCGCGCATCCACTCCAGACGTTGCTTTCCACGGCCGTCGGGCGGGGGATTGGTGCCGGTGGTGCCGAGATTCAGGTTGTCGACGAGCGCCTTGGGGATATCCGTCGTCTGGAGAGACGCCGGGTTGGCGGGCCAGCGGAAAGGCACGCCCTGCTGCGAGCCTGTGTTGTAGGTAATGATCGTGCGCCCGCTGCCCTTGATGACATCCGGGTCCGTGCTGATGACCGCCTTCGCCGGGGGTGACGCGGTGTCGAGCGGGCTCTGGGCGTTGACGATCTGACCCGCGTCCCAGGTCGGGTCCTTGGCTATCTGACCCTTGTCGTCGACCTTGAACGCCAGCACCTGTCCGCTCCAGTCGTTGGCGTTGAAGCGCGCCTGGTAAATCGTCGTGCCGGTTTGCAGCGAGGTGGAATTGGTCGCCACCGAAGAGGCCGACGCGTTGGAAAGTATCGCGACGAACGCGCGATTGAGCGCAGCCACCAGGCCGAGCGGATTGATCACCAGGAAGTAGGTGTCGGGGTTGCCGTCCCCGTTCGGCGCAGTCTGTCCGTTCGCGAACTTGCTGTCCCATTCGCTCTGCAGGTCGGGTATGCCGTTCCCGTTGCTGTCGACGAAGGCGCCGTACTTGGCGGCGTACCACATCGGGTCCTGGAGCGTCTTGCCGGTGCTCGCTCCCAACTCATAGACGCGCGTCGTGGGCACACCTCCCGAATCGAGGACCTGGCAGTTCGTGCAAGTGGGGCCACCCGTCGGATCGGCGAAGCTGAATCCTGGAAGACCGGTGGTACCGCTGATACCGGAATGGAAGTGCGGACCGTCCTGCTTCGTGCCGCTGATCGAGTAGCCGAATCCCATCGGCCGATTGGTAGATTCTGAAAGCACGTGGGTGGTAATCTTGATGCTGCTGCTCGTGAGCTCCCACTCCAGAGTTCCCCACATATCCTGGTCGTAGTCGCCTCCCTGCTCGGAGTCTTCCCAGTTGATGTACACCTTGCCCTTGTTGGAGCCGGCGGTCGTTTCCTGGCGGACGAATTTCAGGTCGACCAGTGCGCCGCCGCCGAGACCGCCCCCGGCCGCAAGCAGGCGGGTGATCGGCTGAATGATTACCTTCTGCGTGGTGCTTCCCGGCACGGGCAGCACGATCGTCGGCACGTTCGTCGCGAGCTGTATGCCGTAGGTCGTCACCTTGAGCGACTTGGCGTCGTTCGAAGGTATGGCGATGTCGGTGCGGAGGCGGTTGGTCCGCGCGTGGTGCGCCAGGCCGGCCATCAGGTACGAGCCCGCGAGCGTCGGTCCCTCGGGGCAGATGCCGGAGACGTCGCCCAGCCCGGGAATGTTCTTCGCCGTGCACAACTCAAAGCCGACGTCGGTGGCGGGAGTGGGCGCCGCGCCGATCAGCTTGCCGGCGAAGAAACCGATGTTGTTCTTGACGGCATCGTAGGTGATGCCTTCCGCGTCGCCAACGATGTTGGTGAGCTCCCGGGGGGTCTTCGCCGAGTTGATGCTGGCCGCGGAGACGTTGCGCAGATCGTCGTCGTTCGTCGACACGCTCGCGTTGAACACCAGCACGTTGAGCGGCGAGCAGTAGTTGTTTTTCGTTAGCGGGTCCTTCCACACCGGCAACGGCAGCCCGAGCTGATTGTCCTTGCTTCCGAGGTCGCTCGCGTAGGTGAACGCCGCTGTCGGTTGCGGTACCGTCGCAACTGTCGGGGTCCCTCCCGCGAAGTAGCGCAGGGACTCGAAGTAGATCTCCGACATGGGGTTGCCCCAGCTCGTGCAGGCCCCCTGGGTGATGTTGGTGAGCTGGAACGGGCAGGAATCGGTCACGTTGTACAGGCCGTCGACGTAGTTGTAGCCGAAGATCTTGACGTAGTTGAGCGTATTCACGATTCCGGGCGGAGTCGCCGCCGCCGTGGTGCCCCTGGGGCTGCCCGGGGGTACCGCGGGCGTCTTGAAAGTGCCGTCCGTTGTCACGTTGACTTCGTCGGTGAAGGTGCCGACGTTCTTGCGCAGCACGCCGCCCGAGATGTTCCTCGCGTAGCTGCCGGTCATCAGGCCGAACTGGATCAGGTCGACGTCGCCGTATTCCTGCAGGAGCCCGATCGGCTTGTAGTTGCCGCTCGGATACTGCTTGCAGCGCTCGGTGCCGAAGAGCCCGCTCACGCACGCCGCGACGCGCGCGACGAAGTCGCCGTTGTCGCCCCCGGGGAGGGCGTGCTCGGGCTGCGAAGGGTTGTCGGCGCTTGCATAGATCTCGGACAGCGCTGCCTGGTTCCCGTTGGCGCCCGGGCCGGGGAACAGGGAACCCGCGGGAAGAGCCCATTCGCTTCTCCACATGCACTGGAAGCGTTCGTTCGCGTTCCACAGGTGGAAATTGCCCTGCGCGGCGCGTATGAGCGGGAGGTCCTGATTGAGGTGCGAGAGCTTGTTGCCGACCTTGGGAAAGGTCACGTTGCAGAAGGAGATGCCGGTGCGGCTCAGGTTGGTAACCTGCAACGTGAAGCCGCTGCCGGGTATAAGGACGCTACCGGGAGTGCCGCCGGGGTTCACGCGCACCCGCACTGTCTGGTTCGCGTTGGAAAAACCCTGTACGACGCCGATCATGCACGGCGTCACAGCCCCGGAACAGTCGGCAATGGAGGGCCCCCTCGAGGTAGCCGCGATTTCGAACCGGACCTGGTCGCCCCGAGACAACTCGGTGTTCATCGCAGTGGTGAACGTGATGTCGACATCGCCGCCCTGGGGGAGGCTCGACAGAGGCACGGACGGCGTCTGAACCGGCGGATTAGGAGGGGGAAGGAGCGGAGACCCGTCGCCGCCCGACGGCAGCGGCACAGGACACGGCGTTAGCACCCGCGGCGGGATCACGAACGGCACCGGACCGGAGGGGGGCGGGGTCGGCTGGGTGTAAACGCCGGTAGGGAAACCAAAATTAACCGCGGTGAAAGGGCAGAACGTGATCATTTGCGCGGTCGTTGCCGCGAACGGCTTCGTCGCCGTTGGCGGGTCGAACGGCGTCAAGGTCGCGATGTCCGTGCCGTTGTAATACTTCGCCCAGGAGTGCGCGTCGGTCGGAAGGTGGGCGCGCTCGAGCACGGTAGTCGATACCCCGGCGACCGCGGGCCCATCGGTGGAGCGCATGCCGCCGTAGAGGAGCTTGCGCACCGTGTCCATGCGCGACATGGAGACCCAGTTCAGGAAGTTTCCGCTCCACTGCTTGGCCCCGGACTCGCAGTACTTGGCTTTCTTGTTGTCCTCTATGGCCGCGGTGGTCGGCTTGCCATTGTCGTCGGTCTCGATATTCCTCGCGGCGGAGTTGTCCTTGACCGGCACGAACAGCTGCCCGGCGGCGTCGTAGGAGTAGCACTTGTAGCTGTCGAAGTAGCCGTAATAGTCGATGGCGTGGCTGTAGGTGGTCTCGATCTTTCCGTCTTCGTCGAGGTCCGAGTAGTCGTTGTAGGCCTTTTTGTAGAGCTGTTGCTCCTTGGAGATGGTCAGCATCACCTGCGGCGGTACGTTCGCACCGATGAAGAGCGGCTGATCGGCGAGGTCGAGATAGGCGCCGAACGCGCCCTGCGCCGTCATGCAGAACAGCGTCGTTACCGCGATGACCCTGTCGACCCGTTTCCTGGTGGTGGACTTCATGGTGCGCTCCCTCACGTCCGCGAGCGGACGCTACATCTTCAAAAAGATTTCCTGCACGGTGACCTGCGTGTTCGGGTTCAATCCGTACCCGCGGCCCGTGATGCGGTAGAAACTGCAATAGTTCGGATCCCCCAGCGACCCGCCGAACTGCGGCAGGCACATGACCTCGATGTAGTACCGGGGCTGCACGCGCACGCCCTGGAGCTTCGGCGCTCCGGTGTAGGTGCCGAATTCCACGCTCGGCGAGGCCGTGAGGCTGACGGTAGGGTTGAACGGCGGCGGGACGCCTTTCGTCGCGTTGTACGGGTATGGCCGGCACAGGCCCTGCGTTATCGGCGCGACGGTTGCGGTTCCGCAGGATCCGTCGTCGGCGTCCACCGCGCCGCTGCCGAAGCCGGTCTTGCCCGAGATGGGCGGGGTGCGTATGTTGGCCCAGGTCGCCGGAACGATGATGTTGTTCAGGTCGCGCCGGGCGTCGCGCAGCGCGGCCTCGGCCGCCTGGAACGCAGTGCCGGCGTCGCGCGCGTTGCCGGCCAGCCGTTCCTCGTAGGTCGTGGTGGTCATCGCGGTCACGCCGAGTATCGTGAGTATCGTCAGGAACAGCAGCGCGATCACCAGCACGGCGCCGCGCTGGCCGTTGCGATGTACGGGTTTCATCGGGTATCTCCCTCGAGCGGGTTCAGGGGGTGCGGTTGCGCAGATTGATCGTCGTCACGACCAGTCTCCGTATGCGCCGGTCGGCGAACGGGCCCAGCTTCTCGACGTTGTTGCCGAGCATGTCGTAGACCGTGGCATCGGCTACGGCCTTGGACGTTTCCGTGGGCGTCTCGAACAGCAGCGCCACGCGCACGCTGACCACGTTGCTCATGTTGCCCGCGACCGTGACGGCGTCCGGCGTTATGTAGCGGTCCGCAACGAGATCGCCGTTCAGGTCCTCGCCGAACATGATCTGCATGTTCAGCACGTCGGGGACGAGCTCGGCGCCGTTGCAGGTGAGCCCCAGGCGGCCGCTCGACAGGTTTTTTTCGATCTTGAACGTATTCGTAATCATCTGGCCCGCATCGACCTTCGCTCCCAGGCAGTCCACCACGGTGCCGTCCGCGACGCCGGCGCCGTCGCCGCTGCCCTGGTAGCGGACGATGAGGTCGTCCGAATTGGGCGCGGCCCGGTCCACGGCCTCGAGCGCCGGGAAGGCTTTGAAAACCGTGGCGGTGACGGAGTTGGCCTGGCTCTTGTAGCCCGCGAGGTGGATGGTGCGGGTCATCAGGATCTGCGAGAAGCGGATGCTGTCCTGCATGCGCGAAACGTCGTCGGTGGTCGCGAAAGTCTGCCGGCTGCCGAGGAAAAGCTGCGCGAGCACGACGACGAGCAGCAGGCCGATGGCGACGGCGATCATCAGCTCGACCAGCGTCACGCCGCGGCTCCCCGCCCGGCGTGAACGCGGCGTGGCGGGGCGGGATGTCATGGATTGAACGCCGTGTACATGTACTTGCGCGTGGTGGGGTTGGCGGCGTTCATCTGGTTGCGGTCGTCGTACCAGTAGATTTTCACCACGTACGCCGTCCCGCCGTTGCCGTCGCAGTTCGTCGCCGGCGGAGTCCAGGCCGCCGACGGCGCCGGGGCGGCGTCGGTGTTCGGAGTCTCGTCGAGGCAGACGATGCCGATGCCTCCCGGCAGCGTGGCGGCCACGCGCTGCTGCCATTCCCTCAGGTCGTTGCGGGCGAGATCATCGGGCACGCAGCCGCTCGTGGCGCAGTTTCCCACCACCGTCGTATACAAGTCGGTTGTCGGCTTGTTGTACTGGTTGTTGATGACGCCTATGTAGTTCGCCTTCATGCGGTCGATGATGTCGGTGGTGAGGTTCGTGGCCGCGACCCGCATACTCGCGCTCTGGTTGTTCTTGAGCGCGAATACCTGCAGTCCGGCGAGACCGAGGAGGCCGAAGGCGACGACGACGATCGCGATCAGCACTTCCAGCAGGGTGAAGCCCGAGGTCGTGCGGCGTTGGTAATATGTGTTCATGGGTTTCAGGGGGCACATAGGGTTGCGCTGCTACAGGTGCAGCGGTTCTGCTGCGCGCGGCCGGTGCCGCTCACTACGATGTGGCGTCCCTTGCCATTGGCCTCGGATGCGGTCACCCCGGCCTGTGCCAGGTTGCGTGCATCACACAGGTAGAAGTCGATGGTGCCGGCCCCACCGGGGTTGGTCACGCCCGTCGGCCTGAAGGCGATATAGCTTCCGGTGTTCGTCTGGTGACCGACGCTGGTGATGCGGGTGGCCGGGTTTTCGTTCGCGCCGTTGATAACGGGCGCAATCTTCAGAATGGGCTCGCCGGCATCGACGGCTCCGAAGGCTCCGGCGGTATTGGATTCGGCAAACATGATCCAGCCGAAGCGCCACTCGGTCGCGGTGCACCCCGTGCCGGTGTTGCTGGTGCAGACGGTGGTGCGCACCCCGCGCTTCACCGCTTCGGCGCGGGCGACGCTCAGGTCGGTCATCAGGTCGTTCACCAGGGAGGTCATGCGGGCGTTCCTCACCATGTCCCGCATCGATGGCGCCGCGACCGTCGCGAGTATGGCGATGATCGCGATCACGATCATCACCTCGATCAGGGTAAATCCGGCGCGCCGGGAAATCATTGCGTACGCGTAGCTGTTCGTTTCGTTTGAGACACGCACCGATTGTGGCGAACCGCCGGTCGCGAATCCAGCGATGCCCGATGGGCGGACGGAATCCGGGAACGAAAGGAGGCGGAGCGGCGGCGGTGCGCGGTGGGACGTGACAAACCGCACGTCGGGCCCGGGGGCGCCGCGGCGCGCGTTTCGAGACCACCCCAACGGCGGCCGGTCGATCACAACTCGCTGAATTGTTACGAATTAGACACAGTCTAAGCAATGCATTAGAATGCCTCGAAAATGATGGCCGGACACTATACCCGCGACAATCTCGCCGCGGTCCTGCGGGCGCATGAAATCAACCCGACGCACCAGCGTATCGAGATCGCGTACGCGCTGTTCTCGCGCGCGGCGCACCTTTCCGCGGACCAGCTGCTCGCGATCGTGAACGGCAGGCACTCGGAAACCTCGAAGGCGACCGTCTACAACACGTTGAACCTGTTCCTGGAGAAGAAGCTGATCCGCGAAGTGATCGTGGATCCGAGCAAGGTCTTCTACGATCCGAATACCGCCCCGCACCATCATTTCTACAACGTCGACACCGGGGAATTGACCGACATCGAGGCCGGCGCGATCGCGATTTCGGGGCTGCCGCAGCTGCCGGAAGGCATGGTGACGGAAGGCGTCGACATCATCGTGCGCATCCGTTCGGGCGTATAATCAAAAATCCTTGCCTGACGTGTCCACCAATCTGTTTTGGGGATTCTCATTGAGGATTTCGTCGAGGCGAAGTGCCACAAAATCCCATGCTGTAGTAGCTCAGTTGGTAGAGCAACTGATTCGTAATCAGTAGGTCGGTGGTTCGAGTCCACTCTACAGCACCAAGAAAGCAATGGCCTAGGGATAACATCCGCTAGGTAGTGTTAACAATCAAGCCAGCCAGGTACGCACGGACCAGGTAGGGCACCGAGAAGTAGTTCCGCGCCAACTTCTCGTACAAATGCTCAATGCGCTTCCACTGGTCGTGGGCAGCATCTTTCGCATCGATCTGGGACCTTTGAGAAAGAGCAGAAGGCACCAAGATTGTTTGATTGCGGGTGATGAAGGGCGCAGCCGGCAGGAAAGCCGTCGACACTTATGCTACGGGCCCGTAAGCGAATCTCGCAAAGCACCCTGACGACAACGACGGCTGTCCACCCGATGAGTATAAGTCTACGAATCAAAAACTCACTTAAAAACAACTATATTTTGGCGAAGCTTCTCTATCGCTACAAATTAGACAAAAGCAGCATTGGCCCGCGACCGATTGTGATCTACCAGATGGGTAAGGTGGGTTCGACGTCCATTCGTGATGCGGTGGAATTCTTGGGTTCCTTTTCCTCTGTTTTCCACGTTCATACACTTTCAGATCGAGGCATTCAGGCGATGGAGAAGAGGTACTGGGGGAACACCCCGGTAGTCCTTCGGAGGTCCCTGTTACCGGAAACAACCCATGTTTTCATCAGTCATTCGCTAAAGTCACAGTTCAGCAAAAACACCGATGTCCGATGGAAGATTATTACCCTGGTCAGGGATCCAATTGCTAGAAATGTGTCCGAGTTTTTCTATTCGGTGGATACCGAAAAAAGCGATCCACACATACCGAACTTTTACGAACGCTATCGCTCGGGGGACATAAAAACTCCGGAACTGATTGACCGATTCCTCGAAAGATTCAGTGAGGAGTCGGAGGAATATGCTGTTCCCCTAGACTGGTTTGATGAGGAATTCCGAGGCGTAACCGGTGTTGATGTTTATTCAACCAAGTTTCCGGAATCCGCAGGCTTCCAAATTGTTCGAGCAGCAAGCAGTGATATATTGATCCTGAAACTTGAAAGGCTTGCAGATTGTTATCGGCAGGCGTTCCATGAATTTCTCGATTCGCAAAATATGCGTCTAGTCAGTGCAAACACTGCCAGCCAAAAGCAATATCATGCTGCCTATACTTCATTTATGAAGGAGGTTAATCTGCCATTTCAATATGTTTCCAGGATTTACACTTCCAAATATGTGCGCCATTTTTATAGCGATCAAGAAATAGAAAAATTCATGAAGAAATGGCATAAAGCATGACGTGCTCCCTACTTTCCTGGAACTATGTAACGGACTCTTTTCCCTCTGCTGCCAGTGTCAGAGCGTCCCGGAGATGCCGCCGTCCAGGTTGATGCTGGTCCCGGTGACGTAGCTCGCGGCGTCGGAGCCGAGGAAGGCGATGACGTTCGCGACCTCTTCGGCTTCTCCCACGCGCCCGAGCGGTATGCCCTTGGCGGACTCCCTGTAGTATTCCTCCGCGCTCCTGCCCTCGCGCGTGTAGCGGCGCTCGTGCTGGCCGGACTTGATCCTGCCGATGCACACCGTGTTGACGAGGATGTTGTCGGCGGCGAACTCCTTCGACAGCGCCTTCGTGATCGCGAGCCCCGCCGCACGGGATACCGAGGTCGGCATGGATTCCGCCCCGGGCTGCTTGGCGCTGGAAATCGTGATGTTGATGATGCGCCCGCCGCCCTGCTTCTTCATGTGCGGTATGGCGAGCCGCGAGCAGCGGATGGCGCCGAACACCTTCAGCTCGATGTCGGAGCTCCACTTGGCGTCGTCGGTTTCCAGGAATTTCCCGCGCTGCGACTCTCCCGCGTTGTTGACCAGCACGTCGATGCGGCCGAATTTCTTCACCACGGCGCCGATGAATTTCTCGATGTCCTCGGGCTTGCTGCAATCGGCGGACATGGACAGTACCTCGACGCCGGCCTTGCGCAGCTCGGCCGACGCCTGCTCGAGCCGGTCGGCATTGCGCGCGCAGATCGCGACGTTGGCGCCTTCCTTCGCGAAGCGCAGTGCGGTGGCCTTCCCAATGCCCTGCGAGCCGCCGGTGACGACGGCAACCTTGCCCTTCAATCCCAGTTCCATGATCTGGCCCCCTCAGTTTGGTTCAACAAAGTTGATTCGGTGGTGATCGGTTCCGCAGCATGCATCAAGTGATGCCCGTCCGGCAATCCCCGCGCTGGAAACCCGCGGTGCCTCCGGGGTCGACGGGCGCCTGGATTGGCGTAGGATGGGCGCTGGTCGATTTCGCCCACATCATGCGCTTCGCATTCCTCGTCCCGCTTTGCCTGCTTGCAGCGCTCGTGCATGCGCCTGTCGCGGCGCAGGGCCAGCCCGCTCCCGCGCCGCCGGCCGCCGGCTCCGAACCGCAGTTGACCGTGGAGTCGCTGTCGGTCGTGAAAGTCCGGAGCAAGGCGGTTTCCAACGCGCGCTCGCTGCGGACCCTCGGACCCCAGCGCGAGGGAAGCGGCGTCGTGATCGACTCCGAGGGCCTGGTGCTCACCATCGGCTACCTGATTATTGAATCGGAAGCGGTGGACCTGGTGACGAGCGACGGCCGCTCCTATCCCGCGACCGTGGTGGGCTATGACAACGCCACCGGGTTCGGGCTGCTGCGCGCCCTGCGCCCGCTGCCCGTCCCGCCGGTCCAGATGGGGCAATCCGCCACGGTGGCCGACCGCGAGCTGGTCCTGATCGTGGGATACGACGGGGTCGCGCCCGCTTACGTGGTTTCGCGGCGTCAGTTCGTCGGCTACTGGGAATATCTGCTCGATGAGGCGATCTATACGGCCCCGGCGACGGTCAACTGGAGCGGCGCGGCGCTCCTGAACCGCGAGGGCAGGCTTCTCGGCATCGGCTCGCTCGTCGTGAGCGACGCCATGGGCGCGGCGAGCCAGGTGCCCGGCAATCTCTTCGTTCCCATTGATCTCCTGAAGCCGTTGCTGGGCGACCTCCTCGCCAACGGCAGATCGTCAGCACGCCCGCGTCCGTGGATCGGTGTCAACACTCAGGAGGTGCAGGGCAACGTGATCGTCACGCGGGTGTCGTCCGAAAGCCCCGCCGAAGCGGCGGCGATCCGCGTCGGTGATGTGATCGTGGGCGTGGCCGGCCAGCCGCTGACGGGGCAGGCCGACTTCTACAACAAGCTGTGGTCCCGCGGCGAAGCGGGTGTGGAGATCCTGCTCGACGTCCTGCGGGAAGGGCGCGTTCAGAAGGTGCGGGTCAAGTCCGTGGATCGGGACAGCTACTTCAGGCCCAAGCCTACCCTTTGAGGCAGAGACCAGAGACTAGTCCCCAGTCCCTGGGATTTAGAACGTTCCCATCCCCAGGACGCCGGTAGCGAGGTCCATGTCGTCCACCAGCTTCTTCCCGACCAGGTTGCGCAGCGTTTCCGTTGTGCCGCCGCCCAGGCTGCCGTAGCGCGTGCCCCGGAAGTAGCGCGATACCGGGAATTCGTCGGTGAAGCCGTAGCCGCCGTGCACCTGGATCGCTTCCGAGGTCACGCGGATGCTCATCTCGTTGCAGTAGATCTTGGCCATCGCGGCGAGCGTCGGGTCGGGAAACCGGTCGCCGCTCACCGCGGCGCGGTAGAGGAGCCCCCGCGCGGCCTCGACCTGCACGTACATGTCGGCGACTTTCCAGCGCATCCCCTGGAAGTCCCCGATCTTGCGCCCGAACGCCGAGCGCTCGCGCATGTAGCGCACCGCTTCCTCCAGCGCGCCCTCCGCCAGCCCGAGGCAGATCGCCGGGTTCAGACAACGCTGCGTATTGAACGCCGAGAGCAGCTTCTTCATCCCGTCTTCCTTCAGCACCAGGTTCTCGAGCGGGACCTCGACGTTGTCGAACACCACTTCGCTCAGGTATTCGCCGCCCATGGTGTGGAAGCTCGGCCGGGCGGTGAGGCCTTTCACGCCGCCGGGCACCAGCACGCAGCCGATGCCCTTCGCGCCGGGCACCTTGCCGACGCGCGTGAAGACGACGTGCATCTCGGCGATGTCGGCGCGCGAGATCAGCGTCTTCACGCCGTTCACGATCACGCGGTCGCCCTTCACCTCGCTGTTGGTCGCGTAGTTCGGCACGTCGGTCCCGGCGTTGGGCTCGGTCATGCAGATCGCCAGGATCGCCTCGCCGGTGGCGACGCGCGGCAGGATGCGCCGCTTGATGGATTCCGGCGCGTAGGTCGAGATGACGCGCGTCTGGACGCCGAGCTCCCCGAGCGCGGCCATCGCGGTCACGTAACATACCTTGCCGATCTCCTCGAGCACGAGGACGGTATCGAGTATTCCCAGCCCCGAGCCCCCATATTCCTGGGGAACCGACATGCCGAGCACGCCGATCTCGGCCAGCTGCTTCATGTTGTCCGCGGGCCAGGTGCCGTCGAGGTAGCGGATCGCGCGGGCCTTGAAGTCGGTCTGGCACACGCGGCGGACGGTGTCCACGAAGGCGCGCTGTTCCTCGCTGATTGTGAAATCCATGATGTTGTATCGTGAGTGGTGAACGGTGAATACGCTTGCGCGGCGCGCGTAAGAGTATATGCGGCTGGTCGAGCCGGCAGCAAACGCGCAATGCCGCGTTTGCCGATTGACGCTGAACGAGTCCCTATCCTAGACTGGCAGCCGCCGTCCGCCCGGCCGGGTTTTCCGCATTGGCACCGACAACGACGAAAGAATGCGATGGACCAGCTTGAGACCAGCCCCGCCGTGACCGGAAACGAGCACTGGGCGAAGAAGAGAGACATCAGGCTTTGGCTGTGGGAGAAGCCCCGTGTCGGACCGCATGCCGCGCGAGGCACGATACTGTTCGTGCACGGATCGTCCATGGCTTCGACGCCGACGTTCGATCTCCAGGTACCGGGCCGGCCGCATTCGTCGGTGATGGACTGGTTCGCCGCGCGCGGCTTCGACACGTGGTGCGTCGATCTGGAGGGCTACGGCCGCTCGGACAAGCACCGCGACGTGAACTGCGATATCGCGAACGGCGCGGACGACCTGGAAGCGGCGACCGATTACATCATGAAGACGCGCGGCGTGCGCCGGTTCCTCGTGTACGGCATCTCGTCAGGGGCGCTGCGCGCGGCGCTCTACGCGCAGCGCCATCCGGAGCGCGTCGAGCGGCTCGCGCTCGACGCGTTCGTGTGGACCGGCGATGGCAGTCCCACCCTGGAGGAGCGGCGCAGGAAGCTGCCCGAGTTCCTGGCGAGGAACCGGCGTCCGATAGACCGCGCCTTCGTGCAGAGCATATTCAACCGCGACCACCCGGGGTGCGCGGACGAGGCGACGGTGACCGCTTTCGCCGATGCCGTCCTCGCGCTGGACGATTCGGTGCCGACGGGAACGTACGTGGACATGTGCTCGAAGCTGCCGGTCGTGAGCCCGGAGAAGATCACTGCGCCCACCATCCTCATGCGGGGTCAGTTCGACGGGATCGCAGGCATCGACGACCTGCTCGCGTTCTTCAAGCGGCTGCCCAACCCGGACAAGCAGTTCGCGGTGATGTCGGGCATCTCCCACGCGAGCTTCCAGCAGATCAACTACCTCATGGTGTACGAGATACTGCACTCGTTCTTCGCGCAGCCCGAGCCGCTCTACCGCGGCTGACGCCGGAGACCAGGGACTGGAAAACCCAGTCTCGAGTCTCCATTCTCTAGTCTCTAGTAGGGAGGCAGGAGCCGCCGGAAGCCGTGCGCGAGCACGAGAGGAATGAAGAGCACGTTTCTCACCAGCAGCTCGAGCCAGTTGAGCGGCAATTCACCCGCGCTCGCCTGGTCGTTGCAGCTTCGCGCGAGCTGGGTGCCGAGCTGCTCCATCCACGCCGGCGTGCGCGGCCATTCCCTCAGGTCGCGCAGCCACTCGGCCGGGATGCCGTCCCGGCCGACGCGCGCGCCGACCAGCGCGCCCACCACGGCCGCCACCGTGTCGGTATCCCCGCCCAGGCGAATTGCCTCGATCAGCGCGCCGCGATAGTCGGCCTGCCGGCGCAGCCAGACGTGGAGGGCCACCGGCACCGTGTGATACACGTAGCCGCTCACCCCGTTGCTGCAGCCTATGGATTCGGCGTACGCCGCCGCGCTCTCGCCGCGGGCCACGCTCGCGGCCACCCCGCGCAGGAGCCCGATGACGCCGGCGTTTCCCTCGCAGAGAGGCTCCAGCGCGGCGACGAACTCCTCCGGGGCCACGTCATTCCTGCGAGTCGCGGCGAAATGCGCGGCGAGCGCCACCGCCTGCGCTCCCAGCTGCGCCTTGATATCGGTGTGGGTGACGCGGGTCGCAGCTCGTACCAGGGCGCGCATCCGGGGCTCGTCGTGGCCGTAGCAGACGCCGATCAGCGCGCTGCGCATCGCCGGCGCATTGCCGGCCGAGTACACCCCGGCGTAGCGCACGGGCACGCCGATCCACAGCTTGAGGATCGCGCGCAGCGTCGCGAAGCCGATGCCCGCGGGAAGCCCGAGCAGCCAGAAGCGCAGGCGCCAGCCGAAATTCACGGCCAGCCTTCTTGCCATGCCGTCCGGGTCGCGGAAATGGGCAGTCTCGATCAGGGATTGCGCCAGCATGCAGGTGTGCTCGGTGTCGTCGGAGCACAGGCCCTTGCCGAAGGGCAGCAGCTTGTAGCCCGCGAGTTCCGGGAACATGCGCGATTGCCGGCCGCGGCTCAGGCCCTCGCACGCGAGTCCCAGCGCGTCCCCGACGGCCGTGCCGAGGATGCAGCCCACCATGGCCTGCTCCATCGGGTAGGTGGCCTGTCGCGGCGCTTCCCGCTCGAAGAAATAGTGGACGAACGGGAGACTCTCCAGCCAGTTTCGCGATCTCCACAGGCGGCGCAACAGGACTCCCGCGATGACGGCCAGGTATGGCCCCGTGCCGAGGTCCACCAGCAGCGGTACCCAGTAGTACGCGCGCAGCGTCTCGCTTGGCGACAGCGCAACCGACATCGCGCCGCCGATGCCGCCGATCAGCAGGATCGGAGAGCTGCGTGTGTCCTCGTGGGCGTTCCGGTGCGTCCGGAGGAACTGGGAGACGTTCACGCAATTCGCGACCACGAACACCGCGGCCAGGAGGCCAGCGATCGCCCACTGCTCGACGTAGCTCATGCCAGGACCGTGACCGGCGCCGCTGGTCGGATCATTCCGCGTCGGGCTGCCGCTCGGGCGCGGCCCGCTGGAAAGCGTCGAGGGCGCGGCAGTTGCCGTCGATCGCGACGAGCGTCGGGTACGGCCCGAGGTCGCACTTGAAGCGCCGCGCGTTGGCCACCTGCGGCACCAGGCAGCAGTCCGCCAGGCCGGGCGCGTCGCCGTGGCAGAACCGCCCGGTCGCGGGATCGCCCCCGAGGCGCGCTTCGAGCGCCTGGAAGCCCTCCGCGATCCAGTGGTGATACCACGCGTTCTTCGCGTCCTCGGTCAGCTTCGCGGCTCCGGTCAGGTAGCTCAGCACCCGCGTGTTGTTGAGCGGGTGGATCTCGCACGCGATCGCCTGCGCGAGGGCGCGCACGCGCGCCCGCTCCACCGGCGTCTTCGGGAGCAGCGGCGGATCGGGCCGGGTTTCGTCGAGGTACTCCATGATGGCGAGGGACTGTGAAAACAGGCGCTCACCGTCTTCCAGCACGGGCACCAGCGCCTGCGGATTCACCTTGCGGTATTCGGGCCGGTGCTGCTCGCCGCCGCCGCGCGAGAGATGCACCGGCAGGTACTCGTAGCCGAATCCCTTGAGGTTGAGGGCGATGCGCACGCGGTACGCGGCGGAGCTGCGGAAGAAGCTGTACAGCTTCATTGGCGACCCGTGACCCATGACCAGTGGCCGGAAGAGCAGTGACCTGTGACCCGTGACCCGTGACCGGAGAAAACGCTCATTGCGATTCGAGATGGTGGCACCAGTCACCAGTCACTGGTCACCAGTCACCGGGGCCTGCTCGCGCCACAGCCCGAGCGCTTTCTGTGCCGGACGGTCGGAGAAGCTGAAGAGCACCGCATCGGCGTCGGTCTCGTGCCGCACTGCGGCCCACGACGGCACGACGAACGTGTCCTTTTCCTCCCATTCCAGGATCTTTCCGGCGATGTGACTGCGTCCGCGTCCTTCCACTACGCTGTACACGGTGCCGTCGGTCG
>DASRJL010000105.1:0-10154 GCA_035649495.1 Burkholderiales bacterium
ATCAGCTTCAGGCGCACCAGCACCGCGCTGGCAATTCGCGCGTCCGCCTCGAGCTGGGGATGCAGCACGCCGTCGATCCTGAAGCGCACCACCAGCTTTTTCTCCTGCGGCTCGATGTGGATGTCGGAGGCGCGCACCTGCACCGCGTCGTCGAATACGGTTTGCAGCAGCCGCACCACCGGCGCGTCTTCGGCCTGGCTCGAGTCGTCCAGCGCGTTCAGGTCGACGATCTGGTCGTCGTTCGCGATTTCGCGCTCCACCTCCTTGGCGAATTCGCCGATCAGCTCGGTCTTGCGGTAGACGCGGTCGATGGTCTGGTTGAGCTGGTCGTTGGTGATCAGCGCGACGTCGACCGGCCGCCTGAGCAGCGCCGAGATCTCGTCCTGCGTGCGCAGGTCGAACGGATCCACCATCCCGACGAGATAGGTGTCCGGGCGCTCCTCCAGCACGATGACGCGGAAGCGGCGCGTCTGTATTTCGGTGAACGCGCGCACGGTGTCGAAATTGACTTCGTAGCGCCTGAGGTCGATGTAGGGCACCTTGAGCTGCCCGGCGAGCGCGCGGGCAACCTGCTCCTCGGTGAGGAAGCGGTTTTCCACCAGCACGCGCCCGAGCAGCCGCCCGGTGCGTTCCTGCTCCGCCAGGGCCTCGGCAAGCTTTTCCGGCGCCAGGAGCCCCTGCTCGACCAGCAAATTGCCCAGTGCAGGGACCTTGAGCGCCGCCTTGGGAACCGGCAATGTCTGCGTCGTCATGCAAGAACCTCCTCTGGCATTCTACATTGCGAACTATTATCCGCCCAAATACGGAAGCAAAATGCGGGCCTGATTTCAGTAGATTGCGGCGAAAAATCACACTCGCGGAAGCCACATTGGCGCCCACGAGCAACCACTCACGTTCGTTCCTGGAACTCGTTCTTCTGATCCCGGGCAAGTAATTCCTGGACAGCGACCCGTGCCGCACCCGGCTCGGCCAATACGCGGCACACGGCGCGGGTAATCGGCATCTCGACACTCAACTCGCCCGCGAGCCGGCCCACTTCCCGGGCGGTGAATACCCCCTCGGCGACATGGCCGAGCCGCGAGAGCACCGCCGCCAGCGGCTCGCCTTGCGCCAGGGCCAGCCCGACCCGGCGGTTGCGCGAGAGATCGGACGTGCAGGTCAGTACCAGGTCGCCGATGCCGGCGAGCCCCATGAACGTTTCCTCCCTGCCGCCGAGTGCGACGCCGAAGCGCGTCATCTCCGCCAGGCCGCGGGTGATGAGGGCGGCGCGGGCATTCGCTCCCAGTTGCAGGCCATCGCTCACCCCCGCCGCAATGGCCATGACGTTCTTCACCGCGCCTCCCACCTCGACGCCCGTGACGTCATCGGTTGCGTAGACGCGCAGCGCCGGTGAATGCAGCACCTGCGCGATATCGCGCGCGCGCGCATCCGCCGCGGCAAGGGTCAGCGCTGCCGGCAGCCCGCGCGCCACTTCCGGGGCAAAGCTGGGGCCCGACAATACGGCGCGCGGCGTGCCAGGCGCGAGCTCCTGGGCGCACACCTGGTGCGGCAGCAGCGCCTGCTCCGTCTCGAAGCCCTTGCACAGCCAGACGAGCGGAGCACGGCAATCCGCCCGTGTGACGCTGCGCAGGACTTCACGCAATCCATTGGTTGTGACCGCCGCCAGCACGAGATACGTGCCGTCCAGTGCTGCCGCCAAATCGTTTTCGAGCCTGAGACCCGGCGGGAAATCGAACCCTGGAAGGTAGCGGCGGTTGGCGCGTTCCGAGTGCATCGCGGCCACCTGCGCAGGATCGCGTGCCCACAATGTCACCTCGTGGCGGCGGGCGAGCACGATGCTGATCGCGGTGCCCCAGGCGCCCGCGCCCAATATGGCGATTTTCATCGCGAGTTTTGAGTTTCGAGTTTTGAGTTTTGAGTTGCTGTGGGCATTCAACTCAACACTTGACACTCAACACTGGGTCACTTCATTGCGAGTTTTGAGTTTTGAGTTTTAAGTTTTGAGTGTTGAGTAATGAGTTGTCAGGCGCGGTGTGCGCGCTGGCTAAACTTTGCACTTTGCACTCTGCACTCATCGCTGCCTTACCCCCCAAGGACGCTCAACACTACACTCAACACTCAACATTCGGCACTCACAACTCAAAACTCAACACTCAAAACTAAACACTAAACACTCAACCCTCACAACTCACAACTCAAAACTCAAAACTCAACACTAAACACTCAACACTGGGTCACGCCCCCCACACTTGCGTGACCCTGACGTAGCCCGTCTGCCCGTCCCGGTGCCTGACGTGCAGCCACGCGCCGGCGACCTCCAGGAGATCGAGAATCACACTCTGCTGCGCCTGAAAGGCGACCGGCGCGCCGTCGTCCGCGCGGTCGCGCACCTGCGCGAGCGGCACCTTGACCATCACGGTGCGCGCGGCGGCGAGGCTCCGGGTCTCGATCCACGAGAGCTCGCCGCCCGCGTCGCGCACCTTGCTCCAGCCCTCCACCACGACGACGATTTCGAGCGGATAGCCGCGGTTCACGATGTAGAGCTTTTTCGACTTCGCCGAGGGCGCGTCGTAGAGCACGGCGGCGGTCTCGCCGACCGAGCGGAACTCGAGCGCCGAGGCAGGCGCCGCGACGCCCCCGGCGAGCGCCGCTGCCGCGCAGGCCGCGGCAAGATGCCCGCGGTGCGTCGCTCTCATTTGACCCTCATTTGACCGTAACCGGCCGTTCCCCGCCGCTCAATGAGCGCTGGGCGCCGCGTCTCCGGGAGGCTGCGCCTGAGGCTGCAGCTCCCCCTGCTGTTTCTGCTGAAGGTGCTGCTGGTAGAGCACTTCGAAGCTCAGGTGGTTCAGCACGAACGGCGGGAACCCGGCGCGGGAAATTATGCTGGAGACCGCTTCGCGCACGTAGGGAAACAGGATGTTGGGACAGGCAATGGCGAGCACCGGGTCCATGTCCTGCTGCGGGATATTGCGTATCTGGAAGACGCCCGCCTGCTTCACCTCCACGAGGAACGCCGTGCGGTCGCTGTGTTTCGCCGTGACGGTGGCGGTAAGCACGACTTCGTAAATCCCCGGAGAGAGGCCGCTCGCGGCATTGTGGATGTTGACGTCTATCTTGGGCGATTCGCGCTCGGAAAAAACCTGCGGCGCGCCCGGAATCTCCAGCGACAGGTCCTTCAGGTAGATCTTCTCGATGGAGAAGACGGGGGTTGCTGGTTGTTCGCTCATGACTGGCTCTAGTTTTGAGTTTTGAGTTTTGAGTGTTGAGTGCTGAGTGCTGACTGTTGAGTGTTGAGTGTTGAGTGTTGAGTTTTACGTTTGTAGTTGTGAGTTTCAAGTCTCGAACTCAAAACTCAAAACTCAGAACTCAACACTCAAAATTCAGTGGAGCTATCCTTTTAAGAGCGGTTCGAGCCCGCCCGCCTCGTCCAGCGCCGCCAGGTCGTCGTAGCCTCCGACGTGGGTTGCGCCGATGTAGATCTGCGGCACGGTGCGCCGCCCGGTCTTTTCCATCATTTCCCGGCGCCGCTCCGGCGCAAGATCGACGCGGACCTTCTCTATCGCCGTCACGCCCTTGGACTCCAGCAGCCGTTCCGCCATCCGGCAATACGGGCACTGGCCGGTGCAGTACATGAGGATGTCGGCCATGGCGGCTTATTTCTCCAGTGGCAGCCCCGCCTGCTGCCACGCCGACACACCGCCCCGCAACGCGACCGCCTCGGAAAATCCGAGCTTGCGCAACGCGGCCGCCGCCGCGGGAGCGCGCGAGCCGCTCGCGCAGCTCACGATGACCGGGCGCGCCTTGTACTTCTCGAGATCCTTGACGCGCTCGGCCAGCTGGGCCTGCGGAACGTGCCTCGCGTTCGAGATATGGCCCGCCGCATACTCGCCGGTGTCGCGCAGATCCAGCACCACCGCGTCGCGGCGGTTGATGAGCTGCACCGCCTCGGCCGCACCGACCTCCGCGCCCGGGCGGTAGGCGCGGCTGATGAGCGGCCAGATCAGCATGCCGCCCGAGGCCAGCGCGAGCCCGAAGAGCATCATGTTCATCGGGCTTTTCTGCAGGAAAATGAAAAAACTCTCCAACGTTACCTGTCCTGGTGATCGCGGGTCAGTGACGGCGAGTGCCGTCGCGAAGCGCCGACCTCGAGCGCGCCGCTCCCGCGCAGCTCCGCTCTTCTCGCCGCGGCCAATTCTAGCAGAGGGGTGAGCTCCGCGGGATGACGGCGGGCCAGCCGGGCGAACTGCTAGAATCATGAAACGATGAAAGTCACCCCGGTCCTGCTGATCATACTCGACGGCTTCGGGCACCGCGAGGAATGCGACTTCAACGCCATCTGCCAGGCCCGCAAGCCGCACTGGAATTTTCTGTGGGCGACCCATCCCCACACGACGATCGATGCCTCCGAGAAATGGGTAGGGCTGCCGCGCGCCCAGATGGGCAATTCCGAGGTGGGCCACATGAACATCGGCGCCGGCCGGGTGGTGTACCAGGACTACACCCGCATCGAGAACGCGATCGAGACCCGCGAGTTCTTCGCGAACCCCGTGCTCGTGAAAGCGATCGTGACCGCAAAGGCGCCGGGGCGCGCGCTGCACGTGCTCGGCTTGCTCTCCCCGGGAGGCGTGCACAGCCACGAGTCGCAGATTCACGCCTTGCTGGAAATGGCGGCGCGGGCGGGCGTGAAGGATATACGCGTGCACGCCTTTCTCGACGGCCGCGACACGCCGCCGAAGAGCGCGGAGGCCTCGCTCGTCGCGCTCCAGAAAAAATGCGCGGAACTGAATTGCGTGACCATCGCGTCGATCTGCGGCCGTTACTACGCCATGGACCGCGATCGCCGCTGGGAGCGCGTCGAGGCCGCGTACCGGCTGATCGTTGACGGGCAGGCGGAATTCCAGGCCGGCGGCGCGGCGGACGGGTTGAACGCCGCCTACGCGCGCGGCGAGACCGACGAGTTCGTGAAGCCGACCGCGATCGTCCCGCCGGGCGCGGCGCGCACGCGCATGGGCGACGGCGACGCCGTGGTCTTCATGAATTTCCGCGCCGATCGCGCGCGGCAGATGACCGCCGCGCTGACCGACCCGAAGTTCGACGGCTTCGCGCGCGCGCGCGTGCCGGCGCTCGCGTACTTCTGCTCGCTCACGGGCTACGGCGACGATCTCGCCCACGTGCCCGCCGCGTTCGCCCCGCAAAGCGTCGCGAACGGTTTCGGCGAGCACCTCTCGCGGCTCGGATTGAAGCAATTGCGGATCGCCGAGACCGAGAAGTACGCGCACGTCACCTATTTCTTCAATGGCGGAACCGAGGCGCCGTACCCGGGCGAGGACCGCGTCATGGTGCCTTCCCCCAGGGTCGCGACCTACGATCTCAAGCCGGAGATGAGCGCGTTCGAAGTCACCGACCGGCTGGTCGAAGCCATCAACTCGCGGCGCTACGATGCGATCGTGTGCAACTTCGCCAACAGCGACATGGTCGGCCATACCGGCAATCTCGCCGCCGCCACCCGCGCGATCGAGGTGCTCGACGAATGCGTGGGAAGGGCAGTGACGGCCATGCGGGAGATCGGCGGTGAGGTGCTGATCACCGCCGATCACGGCAACGCGGAGACCATGCTCGACTCGACGACCGGGCAGCCGCACACGGCGCACACGCTGAACGTGGTGCCGCTGCTCTACGTCGGACGCCCGGCGCGGGTCGCCGGCGGGGGCGCCCTGCGCGACGTGGCGCCGACGCTGCTCGCCATGATGGGGCTCGCGCAGCCACCCGAAATGACGGGCAGGGCGCTACTCACGCTCACGTAACTAACGAGGCTCCGCCTCAGACCGACAAACCTATAACGAGGTCAATACTGGCCACGGAAGCACACGAAGTAACGAAGATCAAAGGCTTTAGCCACGGACCCACACGGAAGGGCACGGACGCTAAACCCCGGTTGATGAATTCTCTCTGTGATTCCCCGGGAGAAAGGGTTTTGCATCTCATTTTCCGTGCGTTTCCGTGTGCTTCCGTGGCCAAATGTTTTCACGCTTTTCGACTTTGGTCCGTGTGTTTCCGTGTGTTTCCGTGGCAAATGTTTTTGCTTTTCCCAAATGAAACCACGGGACGAAGGTTGCGAAATTGATGCGGCTCAAACTACCGCCCACGTGAGCTGGCGCGCCGCCGCGGTCCTTCTGTCGCTCCTGGCCGCCGCTCCCGCGGCGCTGCCCGCGGCGGGCCCCGCGGGCGCAAAAGAGCAAAAGGAGCTGCGCGAGCTGCGCGGGCGCATAGCCGCGCTGCAGAAACGCCTCGCCGATGCCGAGGAATCGAAGAGCGAGGCCGTCGACGCCCTGAAGGAGTCCGAGCGCGCCATCTCGGACGCGAACCGGGCGCTGCGCGAGCTGTCGGGCCAGGCGCGCCAGGTGGACGCACGGCTTGCGAAGGTGCGCGCCGAATCCGGAGTCGGACAGCGCGCGTTGAAGGAGCAGCAGGCGCTCCTGGCGCGCCTGCTCTACCACCGCTACGTGGGCGGGCAGGCGGAACCCCTGAAGCTGCTGCTGAACCGCGAGGACCCGAACCAGATCGCGCGGCAGCTGCACTATCTCGCCTACGTTTCCCGGGCGCGCGCCGGGGTCATTTCCGGGCTGCGCGGCAACCTCGCGCATCTGAAGGACCTTGCCCGGGAAACGGAGGAGAAGGCGCACGAGCTCGCCGCCATCGCCGCCGAGCAGCAGGTTCAGCGCCGGCGCCTGGAGCAGGAGAAGGCGGCGCGCAGCGCCACGCTCACCCGGATTTCGCGCGAGATCACGCAACAGCACCGGCAGATGGGCACCCTGAAGCGCGACGAAAGCCGCCTCGCGCGGCTGGTGGAGAGCCTGTCGCGGCTGGTCGCGCGCGAGCCCCGGCCGGCGCCCCGTTCGCGCAGCGAGCGCGTGCCCGGACCCGCGGCCGGATCCGGACAATTAGCCGCGCTCGGACCGTTTGCGGCGCTGAAGGGCAAGCTCGCCCTGCCGGTGCGCGGCGAGCCGGCAAACCGCTTCGGCGCCCCGCGCGCGAGCGGGGGCACGAGCTGGAAGGGCCTCTTCATCGCGGCCCGCGCGGGCGAGGAGGTGCGCGCGGTGGCCCCCGGGCGGGTGGTCTTCGCGGATTGGATGAGGGGTTTCGGCAACCTGCTCATCGTCGACCACGGCGACGCCTACATGAGCCTGTATGGCAATAACGAGAGTCTTTTCAAGCAGGTCGGTGACTTAATTCACGGCGGCGAGCCGGTGGCGGCGGTGGGAAATAGCGGCGGCAACCCCGATTCGGGTTTATACTTCGAGATCCGGTACCAGGGCCGTCCTGTGGACCCCTTGGGCTGGATCAGCGTCAAATGAGCTCCGCTTGCGGGGCGTTTTTTTCGACTCAGGTTTCCAGGAGTGTGTTGATGCGTAATCGATTTCGCCAGATAGGGTTGATCGCGGCCGGCGTGTTCATCGGTGTCCTGATCAGCCTCAATTTCTCCGCTGTCGCGCAGAAGGACGCGGTGCTGAAGCCGCTGCCGATCGAAGAGCTGCGCGCTTTCACCGAAGTGTTCGGCCGTGTGAAGAGCGACTACGTCGAAACGGTCGACGACAAGAAGCTCATCACCGAAGCCATCAACGGGATGCTGACGGGACTCGATCCGCACTCGGCGTATCTCGACCAGGAAGCGTTCCGCGAGCTGCAGGTGGGGACGCAGGGCGAGTTCGGCGGGCTCGGGATAGAAGTCGGGATGGAGGACGGCTTCGTCAAGGTGGTCGCTCCGATAGACGACACGCCCGCCTCGCGCGCCGGCGTCAAGTCGGGCGACTTGATCGTCAAGCTCGACGACACGTCCGTGAAGGGCATGACGTTGAACGACGCGGTGAAGCGCATGCGCGGCCGGCCCAATACGCAGATCACCCTCACGATCGTGCGCAAGGGCGATGCGAAGCCCCTCGTGGTCACCCTGACGCGCTCGGTCATCAAGATCCAGAGCGTGAAGTCCAAGCTGATCGAGCCGGGATACGCCTACTTCCGCGTGTCGCAGTTCCAGGAGCACACCGGCGAAACCCTGGCGAAGGCCATCGAGACCCTGTTCAAGCAGAACGAGGGACAGATGAGAGGCATCGTGCTCGACCTGCGCAACGATCCGGGCGGGCTGCTGAACGGCGCGGTCGCGGTGACCTCCGCGTTTCTGCCGGCAGGCGCGCTCGTGGTGTACACGGACGGGCGCACGGAAGACGCGCGGATGAAGCTCCACGCCAGTCCCGAGAACTACCTGCGCGGCCGGCTGAAGGACGACTACATCAAGCGCCTGCCCGCGGAATCCAAGACGGTGCCCATGGTGGTGCTGGTCAACTCCGGCTCGGCCTCGGCGTCGGAGATCGTCGCGGGCGCGCTGCAGGACCACAAGCGCGCGGTGGTCATGGGCCAGCAATCGTTCGGCAAGGGGTCGGTGCAGACCATACTGCCGCTCGGCAACAACACGGCGATCAAGCTGACGACGGCCCGCTACTACACCCCCAACGGCCGCTCGATACAGGCGCGCGGCATCGTGCCCGACATTCCGCTCGACGACGGCGGCGGCGAGAAAACCGCCAGCCTGAAGCTCCGCGAGGCGGACCTCACCAAGCACCTCACCGATTCCGCTTCGGCGCCGCAGGCGGTGCCCCCGGGCGCGCCGGCCGAGAAATACACTTTCATCCCGGCGCCGCGTCCGAAGGACGTCGACGAGAAGCTCCTGAAACCCGAGCCGGGCGAAATCGTCTCCGTGCACGACTACGAGCTGAACCAGGCAGTCGCGTTCCTGAAGACCCGCGGCACGGCGCCGCGGACGGCGGCAACAGCGAAATAACGCATCAAAATGGATCCCCGCCTTCGCGGGGATGACTTGTTCGGAAGTAAGGACGCCCGGCCACGCGCCGGGCGTTTTGTTTTACACTCCGACGCATAGGCGCGTCGTCCGCCTGACCCCTGACGCCTGACCCCTGACCCCTAACTCCTGACGCCTCGCTTCTCCGGCATGAACGACGACCAGCTCCTGCGCTACAGCCGGCACATCCTGCTTCCCCAGATCGGCATAGAGGGGCAGGAGAAGCTCCTGGCCGCGCATGCGCTCATCATCGGCGCGGGCGGGCTCGGCTCGCCCGTCGCGCTCTACCTCGCATCCGCCGGCGTCGGCCGCCTGACGATCTGCGACGGCGACGACGTGGATCTCACCAACCTCCAGCGCCAGATCGTGCATCGCATGCAGGCCATGGGCATGAAGAAGGCCGAATCGGCGCGCGCCACGCTCGCCGGGATCAATCCGGAGGTCGCGGTCGCCGCGCTGCCCGAGCGCGTCGACGAGAAGCGGCTCGAAGCGCTGGCGGCCGCCGCGGATATCGTGCTCGACGGCAGCGACAACTTCGTGACCCGGCACGCGGTGAATCGCGTGTGCGTGCGCCTCGGGAAGCCGCTCGTATCGGGCGCCGCGGTGCGCTTCGACGGTCAGGTCGCCGTGTTCGACATGCGCACGGACGCTTCGCCCTGCTACTCGTGCCTGTTTCCGGAGCACGGGGAAGCGGAGGACGTGCGCTGCGCGGTGATGGGAGTATTCGCGCCGTTGACCGGGATCGTCGGCTCGATACAGGCGGCGGAGGCGCTGAAGCTCCTGACCGGCGCGGGAGAAACGCTCGCGGGCAGGCTCCTGCTCCTCGACGCGCTCACCATGCAGGTGCGCACCATCCGCCTGGCCCGCGACCCCGCTTGCGCAGTGTGCGGGAGCAGATTGCAGGCCTGAAAACATTTGCCACGGAAACACACGGACCAAAGTCGAAGGGCGTGAAAACATTGGCCACGGAATCACACGGAATCACACGGACAAAACCGCAGGGATTTGTTGACGGCGCTACATTATGAACCTGTCCGTGTGTGTCCGTGGCTAAAGCCTTTGATCTTCGTTGCTTCGTCGAAGGGCGTGAAGACCTTAGCCACGGAATCACACGGAAACACACGGAAAATGAGAGGCAAAACCCTTTCTCCCGGGGAATCACAGAGAGAATTCATCAACCGGGGTTTAGCGTCCGTGCCCTTCCGTGTGTGTCCGTGGCTAAAGCCTTTGATCTTCGTTGCTTCGTCGAAGGGCGTGAAGACCTTGGCCACGGAATCACACGGAATCACACGGACAAAAC
>DASRJL010000106.1:0-72358 GCA_035649495.1 Burkholderiales bacterium
TAGCGGCGCTCCCAGTCGATTTCGAGCGCCAGCTCTTCTCCCACCTCGGGCAGCGGCGCGGCCGGCGCGAGAACGTGGAGCACGCTCTCCGGCGCCTCCCCCTTGCGTGTATCGGCTACCGCGATCTTCTCCCCATTCGCGCGCAACAGCACGCCCGTGTCGCCCACCTGCCCGCCGCCCTGGGGATAGAAGATCGTGCGATCCAACTCGATGCCGCGCTCGTTCACCGCGACGACGCGCGCGCTCGCGGCTTTCGTGTAGGCATCATCCCGGAATAGCAGCTGGGTCGTCACGACGGGGCTGTCCGGTCACTGGTCACAGGTCACGGGTCACGCATCGTCTCAGTTGGCGCGAATGCGGGCGTCCTTGATCAGCTTGCCCATCCTCGTCATTTCCGATTCCATCACCGTCGCAAGCTCGCGCGGAGAGCTGCCCACGGGCTCGACTCCCGAGTTGAGCAGCCGCTCGGTCGTCGCCTCCGACCTGAGGAACGGCACGAGCTCCGCATTCAGCCTCTCGACGATGGCCGGCGGCGTTTTCGCCGGCGCGAAAAGCCCGTAGATGACGACCGATTCGTAACCGGGCAGACCCGATTCGGCGAGCGCGGGCAAACCGGGAGCGAGCACGGTCGGCTTCAGGCTCGTGACTCCCAGAGCCTTCAATCGGCCCGACTTCACGTGCTGCAACGACGAGGCGGTCGTCGGAAACATGATCTGGACCTGGCCGCTCAGGAGATCGTTGACCGCAGGGCCGGCGCCCTTGTACGGAATGCGCACGAGATTGACGCCGGCCATCGACTTGAACAGTTCTCCCGCAAGATGATTGGAGGAACCCGTCCCGCCGGTGGCGTAGTTCAACTGCCCGGGCCTTGCCTTGGCCAGCGCAATCAACGCCTTCACCGAGCCGGCCGGCAGGGATGGATGCACCACGAGGAGATTCACGGATCTCGACGTGACGGCGATGGGGGCGAAATCCTTCACCGGGTCGTACCCCACATTGTCCTGCAGTAACGGCGTGAGCCACAGCACGCTGCCGACGGCGAGCAGGGTATAGCCATCGGGGGGCGACTTGGCCACCAGCTCGCCGAGGATTCCGGCGGGCCGGTTATCCACCACGAGTTGCTGCCCCAGGGGTGCCGTTAGTCCCTGCGCAATCAGCCGCGCCATGAAATCGTTGCCGGCCCCGATAGGAGCGGTGACGATGCGCACCGGCCTGCTGGGGTACGATTGCGCGACGCCGCCGCTCGAAGCAAACATCAACGCAAGAGCGACGGCACACAAGACCAGCCTCATGTTCTCTCCGTTCGCCGGGTCAAAACATTGGCCACGGAATCACACCGACGGGCACGGACGTTGAAGGCAACTACCATTCAGTTCTTGAACATTCCGTGTGTTTCCGTGTGGATCCGTGGCTGATCTGCTTCAAGCTTCCACGCCGGCATCGAACCGGATGCCGATTCCGTCCAGCGCATCGACGGTCTTCCTGCCGTGCTTGCGCTCTATCTCCTCGCGCAGCTCGGGCTGGAAAGAGACGCGGTCGCTCTGCTCGACGGTCTGGACCTGGATGATGACGAAAAGCCGCCCGGTTTCGGTCGCGTGCACGTTGGTGAAGCGGCGCGGCACGCCGGGCGGCACCGAGACGAAATCGAGGGGCTCGAGCACGACGCTCTGCTCCGCGCCGGGGTCGCCCCACGCGATTTCGAAGCGGCCGGAGAGGCAGAAGAAATTCTCTATTGTCTTCTCGTGGATGTGCGAGGCGGGTCCGTCGCCGGGCGGGCACTCCGCGATCGACAGCACGACGCCGGGCGCGCCCTTGATCGGCGCCTGGGCGCTACGCCCGGTGTAGGTTTCCGGCACCATCACCGGGTAGACGCGATGCGCGGCGATTTTCTCCATCACCTCCATCGGAATCCCGCCTGCGGCCTCGTTCTGGTACTGGTACGACTTGAGATCCTTGAAGCGCGCCATCCTGCGGCGCATTTCATCCTGACTCACTTTGATCGATTTCATACGGGATTCCTCCAGGTCGAAAAAGAAATTCCAGCCGCAGATGGACGCTCTTCATCTGCGGTTGCAGTTCATCGCAACAACGCAAACATCTCCTCCCCGAACCGCCGCCGCGCCTCCGCGTGCAGCGGCCTGACCGCGTTCACGAACGCCGTCCGATTCTCCGGCGCGAGCTCGATCACCTCCCCGCCCGCTTCCTCTATCGCCTTGCGCGCGACCTTTTCTTCAGCGAGCGCCAGCTCCCGCTGCACGAGGATCGCCTCGCGCGCCGCGCTCTGTATCCCCTCCTGCAGCGCCTTCGGCCAGCTCTCGAACTGCGCGCGGTTCAGGTAGATTCCCCGCGATAGATAGGAGTGTCCCGTCAGCGTGTGGTACTGGTGCACCTTGTGCGCCCCGTAATCGACCGTGTTGGCGAGCGGATTCTCCTGCGCGTCCACCTTGCCCGCTACGATCGCCTCAAGCCCCGGCTTGAGATCGAGCGAGAAGGGCACCGCGCCCAGCAGCGCGAAGCTCTGGTTGTGCGTCTTCCCCGGCATCAGCCGCGTGCGCAGTCCCTTGAGATCGGCGAGCGTGCGCACCGGGTGCAGCCGGTTCGATACGTGGCGGTAGCCGTTCTCGAAAAACCCAAGCACGCGGTAGCCGGGGATGCGCTCCTCGATCTTCCGGCTCAAGTACCCGCCGAGCTTCCCGTCCATTGCCGCCCGCGCATGCGCGAGATCGTCGAACAGGAACGGCAGGTCCGCGAACTCCAGCTCCGGCACCCGGTCGGCGAGATAGCTGGTGGATTGGTACGAGAGCGTCAGTATGCCGTGCTCGGCCATCCACAGGAGATCACCGCCCTGGTAGCCGAGGTCCATGACGTTCCAGACGTACTTCACCTCGACGTCCTTGCCGAAGTCGCGTTCCAGCCGGTCGCCCATGACCTTCAGCCCCCTGCTGCACGTCGTGGACGGCGGGCCGTAGCCGCCCATGCGGATCTGGATTGTCATTGCCGGAAGAGGTGATGATTACTGGTGATGATTACTGGTGATGATTACTGGTGATGATTACTGGTGATGGGATTTTAGCGACGGTGTTCATCACCATTTTTCATCACCACTTTACATCACCATCTTTCATCACTTCTGTCTCGCCGCTGGCCGCTGGCCGCTGGCCGCCGGCCGGCTAGGCGAGGATGTCGGTGGACTGCTCCCGCCGCAGCAGTTCGTAGACGAAGTCTTCCAGCTCCGGCCCGAGCGCGTCGCGCGCGGAGATCACGCCCACGGGACGGCCGTCCTCCACGACCGGGACGTGCCGGAACCCGCCCTCGTACATGAGATGCAGCGCGTCCGGGAACGGCTTGTCCGGATGCACCGTCTGCGGGTTGCGGGTCATGACGTCGGCGAGGCACGTCGTCCGCGCATCCCTGTCCTCCGCCACGACGCGGAACAGCACGTCGCGCTCGGTGAATATGCCGGCGAGCTTCCCGTCCTCCACGATCATCACCGCCCCGACGCGACGGTCCTTCATGAGGCGGGCCGCCTCCCGCACGGTCGTGGTACCGGGGGCGGAGACGAGTTCCTGGTGCTCTATGATGGCGCGTATGGAACGATAGGGCATGACATGCCTCCAGTCGCATCGAACCGCAGGTGGATCGGGTTGATGCTACTGCGGCCCGGGGCGCCCGGTCAAAAACTCCGGCGTCCCACGCGGCGGCTGATGGCATACTGGCATTGCCGCGCACCGCGAAGGTGCGTGGCTGCAGCCGTCCCCGGCTGCCGGACCAACTCGGGAGTAGCCATCTTGCACGCGCGCATCGCGGCCGCGACATTTGCCGCCGCCATACTGCTGTCCGCCACAGACGCTGTGCTGGGCCAGGACAAGTATCCCGCGAAGCTCATACGGATCGTCACGGCGGCGCCCGGCAGCAACCACGACTGGGGCGCGCGCCTGACGGCGCAGGAGCTTGCGCCCCGCATCGGCCAGAAGGTGATCGTGGACAACCGGGGCGGCATCGCGATCGAGTACGTGGCGAAGGACGTCCAGCCCGACGGCTATACGCTGCTGTTCTACGGCGCCGTCGTCTGGCTGCAGCCGTACCTGGCGAAGGTCAACTGGGACCCGCTCACCGATTTCTCGCCGATCACACTCGCGATCACCTCGCCGAGCGTGCTGGTGGTCCACCCGTCGCTGCCCGTCAAGACGGTCAAGGAGATGATCGCGCTCGCCAGATCGCGGCCGGGGCAACTGAACTACGGCGGCGGCGGTGGCGGCTCCACGCCGCACATCGCCGGCGAGCTCTTCAAGTACCTGGCGCGCCTCGACATCGTGCGCGTCCGCTACAAGGGCACCGGCCCGGCCATGATCGGCCTCCTGACGGGCGAGGTGCAGCTCATGTTCAGCGCGCTCGGCCCGACGATGCCGCACGTCAGGCAGGGGCGGGTGCGGGCCCTGGCGGTGACGACGACAAAGCGGACGCGGCTCGCTCCCGAGCTGCCCACGGTCGCGGAAACGCTGCCCGGGTTCGAAGCGGAGGCCGCGATAGGCTTTTTCGTCCCGAGGAAGACGCCCGCGGCCGTCGTCGGGGTCCTGAACCGCGAGATCGCGCAGGCGCTGAAGGGCGCGGACCCGCAGGTCCTGGCCAACAACGCCGTGGAGGTCGTGACCGGCAGCCCCGAGGAATTCGCGGCCTTCATCAAGTCCGAGATGGCCAGGATGAGCCAGGTCATCAAGAGCGCCAACTTCAGTAATTAGAATCTCAAAATAAAAATCAGCCACGGAATCACACGGAAGGTCACGGACGTTGAAGGACGTTACGATTCAAGTTTTGAACATTCCGTGTGTTTCCGTGTGTGTCCGTGGCTAATGATCTTGAGCAATACGGAAGGGCACGGAAAGGACCGACATGCCGGACGATACGCAGAAGCAACCTGAAACCACGACACGAGCCCCGCTCGATTTCCAGGAGCACCTCGCGCGACTGGAAGCGCAGGGGCTGCTCGTGCGCGTGACGCGCGCCATCAACAAGGACACCGAGCTGCAGCCGCTCGTGCGCTGGCAGTTCGTCGGCGGCATCGCGGAAGACGATCGCCGCGCCTTCCTCTTCACCAACGTCGTGGACGGCAAGGGCAGGCGCTACGACATGCCCGTCGCCCTGGGCGCATGGGCGGCTTCGCCCCGTATCTACGCGCTGGGGATGGGCCAGCCCGTCGAGAAGATCGGCGAGACCTGGGTGCGCGCCATCGCGAACCCGATCGCTCCCGTGATGGTCGAGGCGCCGACATGCCAGCAGGTGGTCATCACCGGCGCTGCGCTCCGCGAGCCCGGCGGCGGGCTCGCGCGCCTGCCGGTGCCGATCTCTACGCCGGGATTCGATTCCGCGCCGTACCTCACCGCGACGCTGTGCGTCACGCGCGATCCCGAAAACGGCGTACAGAACATGGGCACTTACCGCGCCGCGCTCAAGGCCACCGACCGGCTCGGCGTGCGCATGGCGGCACGTGTGGGCGGCGCCGGGGGCTACCTGCACTGGCTCAAGTACCGGGCGCGCAAGGAGCCCATGCCGATCGCCATCGTCCTGGGCTGCGCGCCCGTCGTATTCTTCACCGGCCCGCAGAAGCTCGCGGTGGACAGCGACGAGCTGACGGTCGCGGGCGGGCTGGCGGGCGCGCCCATCCGCAAGGCGAAATGCGTCAGCGTCGATCTGGAAGTGCCGGCGGACGCGGAGATCGTCATCGAGGGCATCATCGACACCTCGGTGCTGGAGCCGGAGGCGCCGTTCGGAGAAAGCAACGGCTACGTCGCGCTGGAGGCGTACAACATGCCCATGCGCGTAACGGCGATCACGCACAGAGTCTCCGCCGTGTTCTCGGCGATCATCAGCCAGGTGACGCCGAGCGAATCGTGCGTCGTGAAGAAGGTCGCCTACGAGCCGCTGTTCCTCTCGCACCTGCGCGACAGCCTCCAGATCCGGAGCGTGCGCCGCGTGGTGATGCACGAGCCACTCTCGAACCTGCGGCCGGTCATATTCGTGCAGTTCGCGCGCGGTGCGCCGCGCACCGAGGTCTGGCGGGCGCTGCACGGCGCGGCGACGCTACGCGCCGACTGCGGCAAGATCGTGATCGGGGTGAGCGAGGACATCGACCCGGCGAACACCGACGCCGTGTTCTGGTCGCTCGCCTACCGCTCAACGCCGACGGAAGACGTCGTGATCGTTCCGCACCGCCGCGGCGTCCAGGGCGCGCAGTACGGGCCGGACCAGTCGGAATCGACGTTGCTCGTGGATGCCACGCAAAAATACCCGATGGCGCCGCTTGCCCTGCCGACCCGCGAGTACATGGAGGGCGCCCGCGCGATCTGGGAGGAGCTCGAACTTCCGGCGCTGTCCGCGAGCGCGCCCTGGCACGGTTACACGCTGGGCGACTGGACCGATACCTGGGAGCGCTTCGCGCGCCGCGCTACCGCCGGCGAGTGGGAGCAGAACGGCATCGAAACGCTCGCGCGCCAGCGGAGCGACGTCACGCCCGAGACGCCGGTGCGGAAATTCGAGAAGCTGGATTGAAAAGCGGGGCGGATACTGCGGTCCAGATATTGCGATCCGGGTACAGCGGTTCAGGTGCTGCGATTCAGGTACTGCGACCAGTGGATTCGCTGAACCGCCTCATCTGAACCGCCTCATCTGAACCGCCGTTGAAACCCGCTCCCTTCACCTACTACGACCCACGCACCGTCGCCGAGGCCTGCGATCTCCTCGCCACCCGCGAAAACGCGCGCGCGCTCGCCGGCGGGCAGTCGCTCATGCCGATGCTGAACTTCCGCGCCGTGTCGCCGGACCACCTGATCGATCTCAACAAGGTCGGCGAGCTCGCCTATCTGCGCGTGACGCACGACGCGCTGGAAGCAGGAGCGATGACGCGCCAGCGCGACCTGGAGCGGTCAGCCGAGGTGGGCCAGCGTTGCCCGGTACTGCACGCTGCGCTCGCCTACGTCGGCCACCGGCAGACGCGGAACCGCGGAACGCTGGGCGGATCGCTGTGCCATCTCGATCCGTCCGCCGAGCTCGCGAACGTCGCGGCTCTGCTCGGCGCCACGGTCCATGCCCGGAGCCGGCGCGGCCGGCGCGACATCCCCTTCTCCGAATTCGCGATGGGCTACCTGACCACCAGCCTCGCGCCGGATGAGCTCGCCACCGGGGTCACCATTCCGCTGCCGGGACGCCACCACGGCCATGCATTCGTGGAGTTTGCGCGCCGTCACGGCGACTTCGCCATCGTGGCGGTATCCGCGCTCGTTGCGCTCGATGCACAGGGCAGCATCGCCGACGCGTCGCTCGCGATTTCCGGCCTGGGCCCGGTGCCTGTGCGGCTTCCGTCCGTCGAGCATGCGCTGCGCGGCCGGCAGCCGGACGCCGCGCTCTTCCGGTCGGCGGCGTCGCATGCGGACAAGCTCGACGCGATGGCGGATCCCTACGTGACAGCGGCGTATCGAAGACATCTCGCGCGCGTGCTCACCTGCCGCGCGCTGGAGCAGGCGACAGCGCGTGCGCAAGAGTTGAGGGCGAAAGGGTAAGGCACCAGTGGCCGACACGAGGACGATCACGGTGACGGTGAACGGCCGGTCGCACGAGCGCACGGTAGAGACGCGCCTCACGCTGGCGGACTTCCTGCGCCACGAGCTCCACCTGACCGGCACGCACGTCGGCTGCGAGCACGGGGTGTGCGGCGCGTGCACCGTGCTCGTGAACGGGACGAGCGCGCGCGCCTGCCTCATGCTCGCTGTGCAATGCGACGGAGAGGAAGTCGCCACCGTCGAGTCGCTGGCCGAAGACGGGAGGTTGAACCCGCTGCAACAGGCCTTCCAGGACCACCACGGCCTGCAATGCGGCTTCTGCACCCCGGGCATGTTGATCACGCTGACCGAGTTCCTGCGCGAGCATCCCGATCCCGCGGAAGCGGAAGTGCGCGAGGCGCTGTCCGGGAACCTGTGCCGCTGCACCGGCTACCAGGGCATCGTCGATGCGGCGCTGGCGGCGGCGAAGCGCATGCGGGACACGAAAGGTTGACTGCAAATCCGAACAGGAGGTAACAGAGGTAACAGAGAGTCCAATACGGGCCCTCCTCCGTTATCTCCGTTTCCTCCTGTTCAAAGGGGCTTCTGTGGTTGATTCAATGACATTCACAGGCTTCGGCGCCTCCGTTCCGCGCAAGGAGGATCCCGCGCTTCTCCGCGGCGAAGGACAGTTCGTCGACGACATCCACTTGCCCGGGATGCTGCACGCCGCGTTCGTGCGCAGTCCCCACGCGCACGCCCGGGTGGGGAGGATAGACAAATCGGCGGCGCTCGCGGTTGCCGGCGTCCACGCGGTGCTCGCGTACGCCGACCTGCCGGAGTCCGTGCGCCGGCAAACGCTGCCGCTGCTGGTTCCGCACCCGGCGATCAGGCTCGCCCGGATGCCGTACGCGCTCGCGAAGGACGAGGTCTGCTATGCCGGCGAGCCGGTCGCGTGCGTGATCGCGGAGAGCCGCTATATCGCGGAGGACGCCGCCGACCGGGTGGAAGTGGAATACGAGGCGTTGCCCGCCGTGAGCGACTGCCGCGCCGCGCTCGAGCCGGGCGCCCCGCTCGCGCATGCGGGAACCGGATCGAACGTTGCGGCGCGTTTTCCCGTGAGGGTGGGCGATGCGGACCGGGCGTTCGCCGGCGCGGCGCACATATTTCGCGAGAAGCTGTATCAGCACCGCGGCGGCCCTTTCTCCATCGAGTGCCGCGGGGTCGTGGCGCGCTACGAGAGAGAGACGCAGTCCTATACGCTCTTCGTCTCCTCGCAGGGCGTCCACCGCCAGAAGCGCTGCATGCTCGACATGTTCGACCTGGGCGATCACCAGGTGCGTGTCGTCACGCCGGACGTGGGCGGCGGGTTCGGCCCCAAGGGCTCCTTCTATCCCGAGTACGTGAACGCCGCCGTGGCCGCGCGGCTCCTCGACCGGCCGGTGAAGTGGATAGAGGACCGGCGCGAGAACTTCCTCGCCACGCACCAGGAGCGCGACCAGTACTGGGACATGGAGATCGCCGTGGACGCCGCCGGGAAAATTGCCGGCGTCCGGGGACAGTTGATCCACGAAACCGGCGCCTACGTGCCGTGGGGCATCGTGCTGCCGTGGATCACCGCCACGACGGTGCCGGGGCCGTACGTGATTCCGCATTTCAAGCTCGACGTCGTCTCGGTGTTCACCAACAAGATCCAGACGACGCCCGTGCGCGGCGCGGGCCGGCCCGAGGCGGTGACGACGATGGAGCGGCTGATGGACCGCGTCGCGCGCGAGCTCGCGCTCGATCCCGCGGAAGTGCGCCGGCGCAACTTCATCCGGCCGGAGCAGATGCCGTACAACGTCGGCATCGTCTTCCGCGACGGACGGCCGGTCACCTACGACAGCGGCGACTATCCCGCGTGCCAGTCCGGCGCGCTCGGCGCCGCGAACTACGAGTCATTCGGAGAGCGGCAGGCCGTAGCGCGCCGGTCCGGCCGCCATATCGGCATCGGGATCGCGAACGCGGTCGAAGCGACGGGGTTGGGACCCTACGAGGGCGCCACGGTTCGCGTCTCGACCTCGGGGAAGATCGTCGTGTACACCGGCGCCACGCCGCAAGGACAGGCGCACAAGACCACGCTCGCCCAGATCGCCGCGGAGCAGCTCGGCGTGGATTATGACGACGTGACGGTGGTGACCGCGGACACTTCCACGATCTCGCTGGGCATGGGCACCTTCGCGGCGCGCACCGCGGTCAACGCCGGATCCTCCGTGCACCTCGCCGCAGCAGCAGTGGCAAAAAAGGCGAAGGAACTGGCGGCCGGAATGATGGAGTGCGTCGAGGACGATCTGGAGGTCGCCAACGGCTACGTGCGGCTGAAGAGCGCGCCCGACGTGCGGAAGAGCCTGCGCGAGATCGCGGTAAAGGCGATCGGCACGCCCGGCTTTTCAATGGCGGGTGGTCTCACCCCGGGCCTCGAGCACACGTCGTATTTCACGCCCGACCAGTCGGTGTACTCCAACGGCACGCATGTCGCGGAGGTCGAGGTGGACATCGAGACCGGCGCAGTCGCGATCCTGCGCTACACGGTCGCGCACGACTGCGGCCGCGTGATCAATCCCATGGTCGTCGACGGCCAGGTCGTGGGCGGCGTCGCTCACGGCGTCGGCAACGCGCTCTTCGAGCGCATGGTGTACGACGAGGAGGCGCAGCCACTTTCCACGAATTTCGGCGAGTACCTGCTGCCGCTCGCGACCGACGTGCCGCGCGTCACCCTCGTGCACCTGGAAACGCCTTCCCCGCTGAATCCGCTGGGCATCAAGGGCGCAGGGGAAGGCGGCACGATACCCGCGATCGCCGCGATCGTCGCGGCCGTCGAGAACGCGCTCGCACCGTTCGGCGTGACCATAGCCGAGGCGCCGATCACGCCGCAGCGCATCGTGGAGCTGCTCGGCGAGCACGCCCGGCAATACGCAGAAGAACGGGCCTGACTTAGGTGCGCCTATCAAAATGGAGGATAGGCGCCCTAATGTAGGGGAGTATGAGGGGAGTGTCCCCTCATTTGTTAGGTACTCGAAGGGAGATTCGATGGACACGCGCATCCGTGGCGCCGCCGCCCTGCTTGCCACTGCGGCATTTCTCGGTCTGTACGCGTGCGGGAGCACGACCCCGCAATCCGGCCCCGCGCGCGAAGTGCCTAGATTCGAGGCCGATCCGTCCTGGCCGAAGCTGCCTGACAAGTGGGTGTGGGGGCAGGTATCCAGTGTGGCGCTCGACGAGCGGGACCACGCCTGGATACTGCAGCGGCCGGGCTCGATCAGAACCGACCAGAAAGGCCGCGCCGCGCCGCCCGTGATGGAGTTCGACGCCGCCGGTGTATTCGTCCAGGGCTGGGGCGGCCCCGGCGAGGGCTACGACTGGCCGGAAATCGAGCACGGCATCTACGTCGATCCCAAGGGCTATGTCTGGATCGGCGGCAACGGCAAGACGGACCACAGCCTCCTCAAGTTCACGCGGGACGGAAAGTTCCTGATGCAGATCGGCCGCAAGGGCGAGAGCAAGGGCAACGCCGACACCCGGAACGTGCGGCAGGCCGCCGACACGTTCGTCCACGCGAAAACCAACGAGCTCTTCGTGGCCGACGGCTACGGCAACAGCCGCATCATCGTGTTCGACGCCGACACCGGCGCGTTCAAGCGCATGTGGGGCGCTTTCGGCAAACCTCCCTCCGACAAGGTGCCCCCCAAACCCAAGGTTGCGGAGGAGTCGCGCATACCCGCCATGGAGGAAAAGGGAGATGGTCCGGGCCAATTCGAACGCCCCGTGCACGCCGCGCGCGTATCGAAGGACGACCTCGTCTACGTCTCCGACCGCGGCGGCAAGCGCGTCCAGGTGTTCACACTCGAAGGTAAATTCGTCGCGCAGGCGTTCATAGACCGCTGGTGCGAGGCGCCCCATTGCGGCAACGGGCAGACGGTCGCCAGCACGGCGTTTTCCCACGATCCCGGCCAGCGGTTTCTGTACGTCGCGAGCCGCAGCCCCGCCCGGATCTGGGTGCTCGACCGAAAAACGCTGGAGCCCCTGTATGCCTTCGGGCGGCCCGGCGTGGGGCCCGGCGAGTTCTACGTCCTGCACCACATGAACGTGGACTCGAAGGGCAATCTCTACACCACGGAAGTCCAGGATGGGAAACGCGCCCAGAGGTTTCTGTTCAAGGGTCTGGTCCGGGAAACCCCGCGATAACGTGTTTGACAGGCACGCCCGCCTGCCGCATAAAGCGTTAGAATCTTCAACCACTACCCTTGGAGAGAAGCAGCAATGGAACTGACCTCACGCCGCCATACTGTCGCCGACACCGACGGGGCCATGGAGTACTGTTACACGAATGGCTGGAGTGATGGCTTCCCCGTCGTCCCGCCGACCGAAGAGCGCATTGTCGGCATGCTCGCGGCAGCGGGGCTGGAGCCGTCTTACCAGTGCGCCTTCATCGAGAACCGCCAGATCTCGGTCACCGCCGAGAAGGTCGCGATCAACGCCGTGATGGCCGGCTGCAAAGCCGAGTACTTCCCGGTCGTCGTCGCGGCCGTCGAGGCGATCGGCGACCCGCTCTACGGCTATCACGGGCCGGCGACCAGCACGGGTGGCTCGGCCGTCTTCATGTGCGTGAACGGCCCGATCGCGAAAGAGATCGGCATGAACTCCGGTGACAACCTCTTCGGTCCAGGCTGGCGCGCGAATTCGACCATAGGCCGGGCGGTGCGCCTCGTCATGCGCAACACGATCGGCACGCTCCCCGGCGAGCTCGACCGCAGCAGCCTCGGTCACGGCGGCAAGTTCAGCTTCTGCATCGCGGAGAACGAGGAAGACAGCCCGTGGCCGCCGTTTCACACGACGCGCGGCTTCAGGAAGGACCAGAACGCGGTGACGGTGTTCGCGGCCCTCGCACCGCACCAGTATTCGAACCAGCTCTCCTCGACGCCCGACGGGATACTCAAGACAGCGTGTGCCCAGATGAAGATTTCCGCCGGTTCGGGCCGGCATCCGCAGTACGCGATGGTCTTCGCAGGCGAGCACCAGGTGACCATCAAGAAGAACGGCTGGACCCGCGAGCAGGTGCAGGAGTACGTGTTCGAGCACGCGCAGATCCCCGTTGCCGAGCTGAAGCGCAACTTCATCATCGCCGGCGACATCACGCCGGACGACGAGCGCACCATGAAGCCCATAGTCGCCAAGCCGCAGGATCTGCTGGTGTTCGCGGCGGGCGGCAAGGCCGGCGTGCAATCGGCGTATATTCCCGGCTGGGGCTCCACGGCGGGCTCGCAGAGCGTTACCAGGGAGATTCGAAAGGCGTAACCACAGACCGGAGACCAGAGCCGGGATCCCAGTCCCTGGTCTCCAGCCCCAGTCTCTAGTCCCTAAGTTCAGAAAAGGAGGTAGCAGATGCCCATACAGATCTTCGACCCAACAACCGAGGCCACCGCGCGCAAGATCAACTACGCGCCGCGGCCGAAGTCCCTGAAGGGGCTGCGGGTAGGCCTGGTGGACAACACCAAGCACAATTCCGACCAGCTGCTCCTGCGCATTGCCGACATACTGGAGCGCGAGCACGGCGCCAAGGCGCACATCATCCGCAAGAAGAAAAGCTCGGGCGTCGCGCCGCACGCCGAGATCGTGGACGAATACAAGGCCGCCTGCGACGTCGTCGTCGCCGGCGTTGGCGACTGAGGGTCGTGCTCGTCGGGCAGTGTGCTCGACAGTATAGTTTTCGAACAGCACGGCATTCCGTCGGCGTCCCTCATCACGGACGTGTTCAGGGCAACGGGCAAGGCGATGGCCCGGACGTGGGGCGTGCCGGAGTTCAAGTTCCTCGAGGTTCCCCATCCGATAGCGAACCTGACCGACGCGATGCTCGACCAGCGTGCGGCGGAAATCACACCCCAGGTGGTGAAGCTTCTGCTGGAAGGGCAGAAGGCGTGATTCGTGATTGGTGATTGGTGTTAAGGAAGTTTCCCCTCCTGCTTGAGGAGGGGCAAAGCAGGCGGGGCGGTTTGAGAATCCCCGCCTGTTTTTTATTTCTGCGGCGAACGCTGATACTCGCGGGCTTGTCGGCGCTGGCCGCAACCAGCGCTTCCATTGCGGCAGAGCCCGCCTACCCCACTCGCGCGGTGCGGCTGATCGTTCCGTTCGCGCCCGGCGGCTCGGACATCATCGCGCGCATGCTTGCGCCGAGGTTGAGCGAGAAGCTCGGCCAGTCGTTCGTGGTCGAGAACCGGGCGGGCGCGGCGAGCGTGCTGGGTACCGACATGGTCGCGAAGGCGCCGCCTGACGGCTACACGGTGCTCTTCTGCACCGCATCGCATGCCGCAACCGCGGTTTTTCTGAAGAAGCTTCCCTATGACCCGGTGCGGGACTTCGAGTCGGTGGCGTCGGTCGGCGCGGTGCCGTTCGTGCTCGTCACGCATCCCGCGCTGCCGGTGAAATCGGTGAAGGAGTTCATCACCTTCGCAAG
The DNA here is from genome assembly GCA_035649495.1 of Burkholderiales bacterium. GTDB lineage: Bacteria > Pseudomonadota > Gammaproteobacteria > Burkholderiales > SG8-41 > SG8-41. The sequence continues at coordinate 14,023 of DASRJL010000106.1, forward strand.
GTCGCGTCCCGGGCAGTTGTTCTACTCCTCCGCCGGCACGGGCGGCATCGGACACCTGGCCAACGAGCTGTTCGCAAAGGAAACCGGCATCAAGGTCACGCACGTGCCGTACAAGGGCACCGGGCCCATGCTGACGGCGCTTCTCGTCGGCGAGGTCCAGTTCTCGATGCCCCAGGTGAGCGGCGCGCTGGCGATAATACAGGCGGGGAAAGCGCGGACGCTGGGCGTCGCGGCCGCGCAGCGCATGCCGATGGCGCCGGAGATCCCGACCTTGCGGGAGGCAGGCGTGGATCACGTCAGCGGCACCTGGTACGGCGTACTCGCGCCGCGCGGCGCACCGCGCCAGGCGATCGACGTCCTCAACCGGGAGATCAACACACAGCTGAAGGACACCGCGTTTCGCGAGCAGCTGACCGCGCGCGGGCTGGTGCTGGACATCATGGCGCCGCAGGAATTCGCCGCCTTCGTGAAGAACGAGATCGACAAGTGGCGCGGCGTGATGCGCGCTGCCGGTATCAAGCAGGAGGAATAAGTCCCAGACCACCCCGCCCGCGTTGCGGGCACCCCTCCTATATGAAGGAGGGGATTTCCTTCCAGCACGTCGGCAGCTGTTCTTCTCCCCTCCTACGACGAGGAGGGGTGGCGCGCGAAGACCGCCGGGGTGGTCCGAGTCGAATCCCGTCAGGATTGTTCCTCGAAGAGAGTCGCCGTCTGCGCCACGGACGACCGAGCCTCGCCGGACACCACCGCACCCGGCCGGCTCAACGCCCCGGTTCTCACACCCAGCAACCGGATGCGCCGGTCGAGCGGCACGCGCTTCAGGCACTCGCCGGCGGCGCGGCGGATGGCGGCGGCGTCGCGCGTGGGCGATTCCAGCGTGCGATCGCGGGTGACGGTCTTGAAGTTGTCGTAGCGCAGCTTGATCCCTATGGTCTTGCCGACGTAGCCCTTCCTCTCCAGATCGCCGGCGACTTTCACGCACAGATCGGTGAAGATGCGCGACAGCCGCTCCCGGTCGCGCACCGGGTGCAAATCGTGCTCGAAGGTGGTCTCGCGGCTCACCGATTTCGCCTCGCGGTAGGTAACGACGCCCCGCTCGTCCCGTCCATGCGCCGCCTCGTGCATCCAGGCGCCATAGCTTTCGCCGAACTCCCGCACGAGCAGCTCCCGACCGGCCCGCGCCAGCTCCCCTATCGTGTCGATGCCGAGCGCCGCGAGGCGCGCCGCCGCTTTGGGGCCTATGCCGTTCACCTTGCGCGCCGCGAGCGGCCAGACGCGCGCGGCAATGTCCGCCTCGGTGACGACGGTGAGGCCGCCGGGCTTGTCCAGCTCGGACGCGATCTTGGAGAGCAGCTTGTTGGGCGTGATGCCGATCGAGCAGGAGAGTCCCGTCGCCTCGCGCACCGAGCGTTGTATGTCCGTCGCGATAACCCGCGCCCGCACCCACGGGTCGGGCGAGCCGTCCGCCGCCCCTGCTTCGACGAGTTCCGTCAGATCGATGTAGATCTCGTCGATACCGCGGTCCTCGACGCAGGGAGCGACCGTGCGAACCGCCTCCTTGAAGAGCCGCGAGTAGCGCCGGTACTCGTCGAAATCGGCGGGCAGCAGCAGCGCCTCCGGCGCCAGCTTCGCCGCCTTCATGAGCCCCATGCCCGAGTGCAGCCCGTATTTCCGCGCCTCGTAGGTGGCGGTGGTGATGACGCCCCGGCCGCTGTATTCGCGCAGCGTCGGAATCGCCCCCTCTTCCGCGGTTCGCCGCCGGCCGCCGATCACCAGGGGCCTGCCGCGCAGCTCCGGGTAGCGCAACAGCTCGACCGACGCATAGAACGCGTCCATGTCCAGGTGGGCGATGAAGCGGGCGGCCATGGCCATAGTCTATACTTGGGCCGGATTTACGGAGGACGCGAGTGACCTATCGAACCATGGAAGTGCGCCCTATCGCCGGTGCGCTCGGCGCCGAGATCTATGGCGCCAATCTCAAGGACCGCGACGACAGCCCGATGTGGCCGGAGCTGCGGCAGGCGTTCCTCGAATACCACGTCATCGCGGTGCGCGGCCAGGACCTGTCGCCGGAAGACCTCATGCGGGTGGGCGGCAAGTTCGGCGAGCCGGCGCACTATCCCTTCGCGAAGGGCATGGACGATTTTCCGCTCGTTACGCGGATCATCAAGGAGAAGGACCAGCGGGAAGCTTTCGGCAACGCCTGGCACACCGACACGATGTACCTGGAAAAGCCGCCGCGCGCGACGCTGCTCTACGCGGTGGAGACCCCGCCCAAAGGCGGCGATACGCTCTACGCCAACACCGCGGCCGCCTACGACGCGCTGTCCGATGGCATGAAGAAGCTGATCGAAGGCGTGATCGGCGTGAGCGACGGCAGCCTGAAGCACCGGCGCGGCGGCCCGCGCACCGTTCACCTCGGCGGCATCAGCGCCATGGCGATGCAGAACATCGACAAGGGAGAGACTTACGTGGCGCGCCATCCCATCGTGCGCACGCATCCCGACACCGGCCGCAAGGCACTCTACGTGACCGCGCTGCATACGCTCCGTCTCGACGGGATGACCGAGGAGGAAAGCCGTCCGCTCATCAAGTACCTGAACGATCACTGCATCGAGAACGAGTTCACCTGTCGCATGCGCTGGGAGCCCGGCCAGCTCACGGTCTGGGACAACCGCTGCACCATGCACAACGCGATCAACGACTACCACGGCTACCGCCGGGAGATGTACCGCCTCATCGTGGGGCCGGAAGTCCCGGTGTAGCTGCTGGACCACGGGTTCTGGGAGGGAAACCATGCAGGAATCTGCCGAAGCTCCGCACGTCTTCAACTACCTCACGCAGCCGGAAGTCCGCTTTCTCGACGCGGCCGCCGCCCGCCTGATACCGGCGGACGATCTCGGACCGGGTGGCAAGGAAGCAGGCGTCAGCGCCTACATCGACAACCAGCTGAACAGCGTCTGGGGCTCGCACGGTCGCAACTATCGCAGCGGACCGTGGCCCGAAGGCACGCCGTACCAGGGCTTCCAGTCACGGCTCACGCCGCGGGAAATCTACCGTGCCGCCATCCGCGAGACCAACGTCCATTGCCTGAAGCAATATCAGAAGGCTTTTGAGTTCCTGGGACCGCGCGAGCAGGACGACGTGCTGAAGGGGCTGGAAAGCGGCACGATCGAGCTGTCGTCGGTCTCGTCGAAGCTCTTCTTCGGGCTCCTCATCAGGAACACGATGGAAGGCTTCTTCGCCGACCCGATTTACGGCGGCAACCGCGACAAGGTCGGCTGGAAGCTGATCGGCTTCCCGGGCGTGCCGCCTTCCAATTACAACGATCTGATCGACGAGCACAACGTGCCCTACCGCGTCGAGCCGGTCAGCATACTCGACATCCGGCAGGGAAAGGTTCAGCTCGACGCCCAGGGCCTGCCGAAACACGTACGCCTCAAGGACGCGGAACAGGAGTAAGGACCATGGCAACCAAGCTGAAACCCGTCGACGCGGTGATCGTCGGCACCGGCGTCGTCGGCTCCATCATGGCGAAAGAACTGGCCGATGCCGGCCTGAAGGTGGTGGCGCTGGAGCGCGGACGTATGATCGACCCGCAGCACGACTTCGCGGTCCCGTCCACCTACGACGAGCTCAAGTTCGACCGCTTCAGCGACATCTTCCAGGACCTCTCGCGCGAGACACTCACGTTTCGCAACAGTCCGGGTGAAAGGGCGCTCCCCATGCGCGAGATGGGCTCGTTCAAGCCCGGCGAGGCGGTGGGCGGAACGGCGCTCCACTGGAGCACCCACGCACGCCGCTTCCTGCCGTGGGATTTCGAGACCCGCAGCCGCACCGTCGAGCGCTACGGGAAGGGAATGATTCCCGAAAACTGCACCAGCCAGGACTGGGGCATCACCTACGAGGAGCTGGAGCCGTACTACGACCAGTTCGAGCACCTCTACGGCGTCGGCGGCAAGGCAGGCAATCTGGACGGCGTGATCCAGGAAGGCGGCAATCCGTTCGAGGGCCCGCGCTCTCGCGAATACCCGAATCCGCCCTCCCCCATGAGTTACGCCGGCACGATGTTCGCCACGGCCTGCGCGGAGCTGGGTTACAAGCCCCACGTGAATCCGATCGCGGCCCAGACGCAGGCCTACACGAACCCGTACAAGCTCATGCTGGGCCAGTGCATACGCGGCGGTTTCTGCACGAGCCACGCCTGCTCGCAGGGCGCGAAAGCCAATCCGAGCACGACCGTGATACCGGCGCTCCTCAAGCAGGAGAACTGCGAGATCCGGCCGCTTTCGAACGTGATCCGGGTAAACCTCGACTCGGACAGGAAGCGCGCCACCGGCGTGACGTATCTCGACGCGAGCGGCCGCGAATTCGAGCAGCCGGCCGACATCGTCGTTCTCGGGGCGTATACCTTCAACAACGTGCGCCTCATGCTGCTCTCGGGCATAGGCGCGCCGTACGACCCGGTGGCCAACAGGGGCGTCGTCGGCCGCAACTACTCCTACCAGTCCCACGGCCGGGTGACGATGTTCTTCGAGGAGAAGGCGTTCAATCCCTTCATGGGCGGGGGCGCGCGCGGCACGGCGATCGACGAGTTCAACGGCGACAACTTCGACCACTCGGGACTCGATTTCTTCGGCGGCGCCTACGTGAACGTCGCGAGCGCGGGCGCCCTCCCGATACGCTCGACCACGGTACCCGCGGGAACCCCGAAATGGGGCTCGGAATGGAAACGGGCCGCGGCCCACTATTACCAGCGCAACTTCAGCATCCGCGTAGGCGGCGGATGCCAGAGCTATCGCCAGAACTACCTCGACCTCGATCCGACGTATCGGGACGCCAACGGCCTGCCGCTCCTGCGCATGACCTTCGACTGGGGTGAGAACGAGCGGAAATCCATCGACTGGGTCACGGGGAAGGCCGAGGAGATCGCGAAGGCCATGAACCCGTCGCGGATGAACACCTCGGGGCAGCACGGCCATTACGATATCGTGCCCTACCAGAGCACGCACAACATCGGCGGCGCGGCCATGGGCGCGGACCCGGCCACGAGCGCGGTCAACAAGTACCTGCAGTCGTGGGACGTCAGCAACGTGTTCGTGATCGGCGGCAGCGCTTTCCCGCAGAACGCCGCCTACCCGCCGACGCAAACCATAGGCACCCTCGCCTGCTGGGCGGCCGACAACATCAGGGGAACCTACCTCAAGCGGCCGGGACCGATGGCTTGAGCCAGAACCAGGTTCTAGACCAGGGGCCGGTCCAGAAGGCGTTCGAGGATGCGCAGCGGTGACCGGGACGGATCCTGCATGACGTCGACGGGCAGATGAAACGTCTGCTCCAGCGCGTACTGCCCGCTCATGGCGGCGTGCGAGACCTGATCGGTAAACACGATCCACGTGCTTCCCGTCGAGAACTCGTAGCGGCGCTGCGGCGCTTCCGACTGGTAACCGAGGTCCGCCTTCATCCGGTCGTGCAGCCGCAGCATGTAGTGATCGTACGCGCTGCGCCGGCTCTTCGTGACCCCGAGGAGATGCAGCGCCACGCTGCCGCCGGGGAGAGGCCCGGGGAACGACGGCACGAAGCGCCGAGCGACGTCCTCGAAGGGCTCGCCAAGCCGCCACGTCCGGGTGTGCCCTTGCGGGTCGACGTTCGAGAAAACGCGCAGGATGCGCTTGCCCTGCGTGGGCGAAGATGGAAAGCTGTCCACGTGCAGGCGCGTGTCGTCCTTGCGCCATGAGGTTCTGCGTCCGGCGATCTCCGCCGGCCGGTAGCTGGTGCGTCCCTGTTGCAGGTGCGCCGCATAGCGCGGCAGCAGGTTCCGGACCAGCGCCCCGCTCGACGCAGCAAAGCGCGCCACCATGCCTCGCAGCGCTTCGCGGTCCGGTTCGTCCACGCCGGTTCCGCCCAGCGTGCCGGAGACAGGGTCGAAACTGACGTTCTTGGTCTTGCCGGCCACCTCGGGGGACAGAAAGCGATTCTCGCCGTCCTGCAGCGGGAAATGGAGATCCGGGATCAGGAGGACGTTCCCGGCTTCCAGCGCGAGAGTGGCGCGCTCCTGCTCCGCCGTCGAGCGGCGCGGATCCCAGCCAACGACCCGTAGAATCACAACGTCGGACACGGAAAGCCTCCAAACCCCTCATGCCACGCGAGACCCGTGCGGCGTATTGCGTGCGCCGAACCAAACCCTACGTGCGACTGTACGTTGCTCACGGCCACCTGTCGACTCCGGCGAGCCGGCGTCCGAGCGGAGTGAGTCGTGCCGGCTCGCCGGGCTCCGGATCCGCCTGGCCCTTCCAGCCCCGCCACCACGCCGGGGCCCGTTTTTCCCGCCACACGGCCGGTCATTGCCGGATGTCCCAGAAGGCCTGGGCGTGGTGAACGGGGACAACGCTCCACTCGAGCGGCTCGTGCGAGTACCACGTTTCCGGCCGCTCGAGGTGCGCGTTCACGAAAGAGCAGATGACATCGGAGGCCGCGCGCAACAGGCGATCGGGCACCAGCCCGGAGAGCACCGCGTAGCCGTTCCGCGCAAGCAATTCACGATCGCTTCGCATCACCGTAAACGCCTGCCACTAACTCAAGAATTTCCTGAAGGGAAGCCAGCTGAACCATCCAAAGCCGGGCCAGACCTTGCGTACTTGTCGCAGGCATTCCTTGACCAGAGCCTTTTGAACAGGACTCAGCGGCTTGCACTCCTTGCGAATGGTCACCACCGCCACCCCAAGCTCGCCAATGAGTTCCGATGAGGTTGTCCAGGTGCCGTTGAGAACACTCTCCAGGCGACGGCCGTGAGCCGTAAACCCGCCGTCTTTCAGGGCGGATGCCAGGGCAACAAACGGTTCCGAGCTCACCATCCGCCGGCTTTCACCCCCCGAGATGCGCCGGCGAGGGCTTGATCTCCCCGCGCTCCAGCTTCTTGACCAGCTCGACGAGCTTTTCGTGCGTGGGCGTCGGGATGCCGAGCTGCTTCGCCTTCTCCACGATGAGCCCGTTCATGAACTCGATCTCGGTGCGCCGGCCCTTGCGCACGTCCTGCGCCATGGACGGGAACTGCAGGTCGCCGCGCGGATTTTCCTTGGCGTGCGAAGCGAGATGCTCATCGACCTCCGCCATCGCATCCGCGCTGCCCGCGGCCGCGGCCGCCAGCAGCTCGGGCTTCAGGCCGTGCATGTTCTCGAGCTGGTAGCCGAGCGCCTGGCCCACGCGAACCGCTTCGCCGCCCAGCATGATCGAGAAGCGGCGCACGGCCGGGTTCTTGTCGCACTGTGCGCTGGTCAGCCCGGTCACCGAGCAGACGCCGTTCCGCATCCCGTTCTGCGAGAGCTTGGACCAGCGCTCGCCCCACAGATTGGTGGTCGCCTTGGCGCTGTCGATCACCTTGAACATCTCGACCAGCTCCTGCACGCGCTTCGTGACAGTGCCGTGCACTTCGCCGATGCGGAAGACCGTGTGCTTGTCCCCGCCCTTGGCCACCGTGCGCCGGATGCGGGCGACGTCGTGCATGTCCACCGAGATGACCGAGGCGACGATGCCGATGGCCTTGCCCCAGCCCACGATGCCCGCGATCTTCTCGTCGTTGAAGCAGTTCTGCAGCGATACGAAGAATCCGTCCGGTGCGACGTAAGGCTTGATGAGCGTCGTCGCCCACTCCGTGTCGTACGACTTGACCGAGATGAACGCGATGTCGATCGGCTTCTGCTTCGAGAGCGACTGCACCTCGGTGATGTGCAGCGTCTTCGCCTTCGTCACCGTGAACTTCTCCTCCGGCGTCACGCCGTCCAGCTCCAGGCCGCGCGAGCGTATCGCCTCGATGTTCTCCGGCCACATGTCGATGAGCGTCACGTCGTGGCCGTGATGCGCCAGGTACCCGCCCACATAGCCGCCGAGCGCCCCCGTGCCCATGAATGCAATCCGCTTGCCCATGCTGCCTCCTGAAAATTCAGAATTGAGCCACAGGATCGGCTCGAGCCATTCTACAATGGCGCAGGCACGCCGACCCGCCCCCACAGGAGACCAGCATATGATCACCGAGAAGCCAGCGCGCCTTGTTGTACTCGCGCTGGCCCTGGCATTCGCTTCCAATGCAGGCGCACAGGCATGGCCGACGAAGCCGGTGCGCATGATCATCGCGTTCGCGCCGGGCGGCGGCACCGATATCGCCGGGCGGCTGCTCGCGAAGCGGTATACCGAGGCGCTGGGCCAGTCCTTCGTGGTCGAGAACCGTGCTGGCGCGGGCGGGATCATCGGCGCGGAATTCGTCGCGAAGTCTCCCCCGGACGGCTACAACATTCTCGTCACAACGGCATCCCTTTCGGTCAACGTCAACCTGCAGAAACTCGCCTTCGACCCGGTCAAGGACCTCGCTCCTGTAACCTGGATAGCCTCGGTGCCGCTCGTCCTGTTCGTGCATTCGAGCGTTCCAGCGAAATCCGTGAAGGAGCTGGTCGCGCTGGCGAAGAAGCGTCCCATGAACGCAGGGTCGAACGGCGCCGGCACGACCAGCCATCTCGCCATCGAGATGTTGAACCAGGCCACCGGCATCAACGCCGTGCACGTGCCGTACAAGGGCGGCGGCCCGGCGCAGATCGCGCTGCTGACGGGCGAGATCGATTTCCGCTTCGGGTCCATCTTTGCGAGCGTCCACCACGTCCGCGCCGGCCGCTACCGGGCGCTCGCCGTCACGACGGCCAAGCCCTCCTCGCTGCTGCCCGACGTGCCGACCATGAATTCGATCTATCCCGGCTTCGAGTGCGACCAGTGGTACGCGATGTTCCTGCCGGCCGGCACGCCGAAGGACATCGTCTCGAGGCTCAACGCCGAAACGGTGAAGGCGATCAACTCCGACGAGATGCGGGAACAGTTGAAGCGCGACGGCGCCTACCCGGTCGGCAGCACGCCCGAGGAGCTCGCCGCGATGTTCAAACGGGAAGTCGCGCGCTACGCTAAGGTGATCGCGGCTGCGAAGGTGAAGGCTGATTAAACCCGCAATGCGTGATTGGCGATTCGTGATTAGCGATTGGTCTTGAAGCTGAGCTTTGCAGGAAACAGGCACCAATCGCCAATCACCATTCACTAATCACGCAGTCCACGAATGTCCGCCACTCCCGCCTACGACGAGCTCTGCCGCGCCTGCACGCGCATCTACCGCTATAGCCATCTCGCAGCCATCCTCGGCTGGGACCGCAACGCCATGATGCCGCCCAAAGGCAACGAGGCGCGGGCCGCGGCCGAGGCGGAGCTGTCCACGCTGATGCATCGCTCCCGCACCGATCCGCGCCTGGCCGAATGGCTGGCCGCGGCCGAGCAGGAGCCGCTCGACGACACCGCCCGCGCCAATCTGCGCGAGATACGGCGGGACTGGCGCGACGCCAACGCCCTCCCCGAGTCGCTGATGGAAGCGAAGACGCTCGCCGGCGCCCGCTGCGAGCACGCGTGGCGCACGCAGCGCGCCGCGAACGACTGGAAGGGGTTCCTGGAGAACTTTCGCGAAGTGGTGCGGCTCGCGCGCGAGGAGGCGAGCCTGCTCGCGGACGAAACGGGGCTCTCGCGCTACGACGCGCTCATGGACCGCTACGAGCCGGGCGTGCGGGCGGCGGACATCGACCGGATCTTCGGCGACGTGAGGCAGTGGCTGCCCGGCCTCGTCGCGCGCGCGCAGGCGAGGCAGCACGAGGAGAAAATCATAGCCCCGGCGGGGCCGTTCCCGGTCGCGGCCCAGCGCGCATTGAATCTCTCGGTGATGAAGATCCTCGGTTTCGACTTCGAGGCGGGACGGCTCGACGAGAGCATGCACCCGTTCAGCGGCGGCGTGCCCGAAGACGTACGGCTCACCACGCGCTACCGCGACGACGATTTCGTGCAAAGCCTGATGGGCACGATACACGAGACCGGTCACGCACGCTTCGAGCAGAGCCTGCCGCGTGCGTGGCTCGGCCAGCCGATCGGCGTGGCGCGCTCGTACGGCATACACGAGAGCCAGAGCCTGTCCTTCGAGATGCAGCTCGCGCGCGGCAGGCCTTTCGTCGTGCTGCTCGCGCCGCTGCTGGCCGCACATTTCGGCGCGCAGCCCGCGTTCGAGGCGGACAACCTGTACCGGCTGCTGACACGCGTCAAGCCGGGGCTCATCCGCGTGAACGCCGACGAGGTCACCTACCCGGCCCACGTCATCCTGCGCTACGAGATCGAGCGGCTGCTGGTGGAGGGCGGGATCGAGATCGAGGATATACCGGCGCTGTGGGACGAGAAAATGCGGGCGCTCCTCGGACTCGACACCCGCGGCAACTACCGCGACGGCTGCATGCAGGACGTGCACTGGTCGGAAGGGGCGTTCGGCTACTTTCCGAGCTACACGCTGGGCGCGATGTACGCGGCGCAGTGGTTTGCCGCGCTGCGGCGCGCCGTGCCGGACCTGGACGCGCGGATCGCGGCCGCCGATTTCTCGCCGGTGTTCGAGTGGCTCGCGGCGAACATCTGGTCGCAGGCGAGCCGCTGGGAAACGCCGGAGCTCACGCGCCGCGCGAGCGGCGAGCCGCTCAACCCGGCGCATTTTCGCGCGCACCTGGAGGCGCGCTACCTCCAAGAGGGCCAGGGATGAAAGATGAACGTGGAAGGATTACCCTGCCTTTGCAGATGAAGAGGCGGAATACACGGCGGAGCAATTGGAGTGGCCTGCGGGTCCTCCTTCATTTTTCCGCCTTCATCCTTGGCTGCGCGCTCGGCTTTGCCGTGGGCGCGCAGCAGTATCCCGTCAGGCCGGTGCGCGTCATCGTCAATTTTCCGCCCGGCGCCGGGGTCGATATCACGACGCGCCTCGTCACCGCGAAGCTCTCGGAGGCGCTGGGGCAGCAATTCCTGGTCGACAACCGGGCGGGCGCGGCCGGCAATATCGGCATCGAGCTCGCTTCGCGCGCCGCCCCCGACGGCTACACCCTGCTCGCTGCCACAGCCGCCGCGGCGGTCAGCCAGACGGTATTTCCAAAGATCCCGTTCGATCTCGTGCGCGATTTCGCACCGGTATCGATGATGGCGTCGGCGCCGTTCGTGCTGGCCGTGCATCCATCCGTGCAGGCGAAGACACTCGCCGAGCTGCTCGCGCTGGCGAAGGCGAAGCCCGGACAGCTCTCCTACGCGACGCCCGGCACCGGCAGCTCGCCGCATCTGGCGGGAGAGCTGCTCAAGATGCTCTCGGGCACGAGCATGCTTCACGTGCCGTACAAGGGCATGGTGCCGGCCGCGACCGACGTAATGGGCGGCAACGTGCCGATCCTCTTCGGCAACTCCCTGGTCGTTCTCCCCGCGGCGAGGAGCGGGAAGCTGCGCGCCATCGCGATCACCACGCTTCGCCGCAGCGGGGTAGCCCCCGAGCTGCCGACGATCGCGGAATCGGGGTTCCCCGGTTACGAGTCCGGCACCTGGTATGGACTCATGGCGCCGGTGCGCGCGCCCCGTGAAATCGTGACGCGGCTGAACGGCGCGGTCGTGAAAGCGGTGCAGCTGGCCGACGTCCGCGAGAAGCTGATCGCACAGGGCGCGGAGCCGATAATCATGACTCCGGAAGAGATGGGCGCCTTCGTGCGCGCCGAAATCGCCAAGTGGGGCAAGGTGGCGAAGGCGGCGAATATCCGCTTGGAGTGATGACGAAATCGTGATTGGTGATTGGTGACTGCTGCGACGGCTGATGACGGGCGTCTGACCCCTGACCCCTGACGAAGAACGAGGACTGAAATGACCTCCAGCCTCCTCGCGCTGATCGACGACATCGCCACGATCCTCGACGACGTGGCGCTGCTCACCAAAGTCGCGACCCAGAAGACCGCCGGGGTGCTGGGCGACGACCTCGCGCTGAACGCGCAGCAGGTCGCTGGCGTGAAAGCCGACCGCGAGCTGCCGGTGGTGTGGGCGGTGGCGAAGGGTTCGCTCGTCAACAAGGCGATACTCGTGCCTGCGGCGCTCGCCATCAGCGCGCTCGCGCCGTGGGCGGTGGTGCCGCTCCTCATGATCGGCGGCGCGTTCCTCTGCTACGAAGGCTTCGAGAAGGTCGCGCACAAGCTCCTGCACAGTGGTGAGGAAGACGCGGCGCGCCACGCCGAGCTCGTGCGGGCGATCGCCGATCCCGCGCTGGATCTCGTGGCGCTGGAGAAGCAGAAGATCAAGGGCGCGGTGCGCACCGATTTCATACTGTCGGCGGAGATCGTCGTCATCACGCTCGGCACGGTGGCTGCCGCCGCCTTCGTGACGCAGGTTACGGTACTGGTAGCCATCGCCCTGGCCATGACAGTGGGCGTCTACGGACTCGTGGCGGGCATCGTCAAGCTCGACGACGGCGGCCTGTACCTCAGCCGGAAAACGGGACTGGCGCGCGGACTGGGCCTGGCCATACTCGCCGCGGCGCCGTGGCTCATGAAGGGACTCTCCGTCGCGGGCACGGCGGCGATGTTCCTCGTAGGCGGGAGCATCATCGCCCACGGCATACCCGCGCTGCATCACGCCATCGAGCGTGTCGCGATGGCGAGCGGGGCGTTCGGCTGGCCGATCGCGTTCATCGCGGACGCGATGGTGGGCATCATCGCGGGCGCGCTGGTGCTGGCGGTATTAAGCGGGACGCAGCGGCTTCTTCGCGCTCCCACGGCATCGTAATCAAGAAGCTTCGCCACGAAGGTACGACACCCGCAAGGGAGATTTCCTTCGTGGAGTCGTCTCCTTCGGCGCTCGCCTTTTGCTCCATGCAGGGCGCTACGAGACTTTGCCGACTCAACCACAACGGCTCGCGCTCGCGGTGAATAAACGATCGGCCGCACGCCCCCAATTATTGTGCCGCACATGTGCATTGACACATTTTGTGTGTAAAATTCGCGCTACACCCTGTCAATATGTAGCGACAACAGGCAGGGGCAAAAAAGATATACCAGGGGGCAACATAGTGTCTCCGTTTGGAGACATTGAGCCCGCAGATCAGTCAGCGATCGGTCTGATGCAATTGAAATCTGCGGAATATGTGCCTTTTTTTAGAGCCGGGGGTCTTGTGTCACAACTGAGCTACCTGTTGGATCGGTCGGCTATCAACCCTGCAAACAAGAACAAAAAACGTCCACTGCGCAGAAGGCTGCGCACTATTCTGCGCAAACTGCCTCTCGCCTCCTACCATCGTCGTGTGGATGCCTCGCTGGCGCAACGCCTGACGGCTTTGCGCAGTTGGCTGTCGAGGCGCCTTCAGAGCAACGCGTTTGCTGCGTTAAGCAGGGAACTTGACGCCGAGATCCGCTTGCGTGCTCAAGCGATGAGGGAGACATGGCAGGAAGCGGAGGATTTGGCGCGCATTGAAATCGCGCTTCGCATTCAAGCCGAAAAGAAGGCGCGCCAGGAAGCCGAGGCGAGGCTTGAGATCGAACGCAGGGCCCGGTGTGAAGCCGAGCGTCAGATCGAGCTGCTTGGGATCCCCATACGCCGCGCGCACCCGGAAACGATCGCTAGAGCCGAGCGCGAGATGCTTGCGCGCGTGCGGGCTGAACAACAGTTGGCGGTCTCCGAGTTGCGAGCCGCCTAGGGCGGGGTTTGCCGTCGGGAAGTGCCAAGTCTTGCTCGAATGTCTCAACCTGACGACAAATTAAGCGTATGAACTCAAAAACATGTGTATAAATTTTCATTTTAATGTCCCTGCTTGGAGACAGTCTGAGACAGGGAAGATCCGCTCGGAAGACGCTATCTAGCTGATACGATTGAACCTCCGGAAAGTGGCACGCCGCTTGCTCCGACGCGGCCCCAGGAGGGAATATGTCACAGGTCAGTTACCTGTTGCAGCGCGGCGGCGCGGCGACCGGAAAGAGGCAGGAACGTCGATCGCGCAGGCGGCTGCGCAATATTCTGCGCACACTGCCTCTCACCTCCTACCGTCGGGTGGATGCCTCTCTGGCTCAAGGCCTGACGGCTTTGCGCAGTTGGCTGTCGAAGCGCCTTCAGCAGGGCAAAGCGTATGCTGACTTAAGAAAGGAAATCGACGCCGAATTCCGCTTGCGTGTTCAAGCGATGAGAGAGACATGGCAGGAAGCGGAGGACTTGGCACGCACTGAAATCGAGCTTCGAATTCAAGCCGAACAGAAGGCTCGCCAGGAGGCCGAGGCGAGGCTCGAGATCGAACGCAGGGCCCGGTGTGAAGCCGAGCGTCAGGTCAAGCTGCTTGGGGTCCCCATACGCCGCGCGCACCCGGAAACGATCGCCAGAGCCGAGCGCGAGATGATTGCGCGCGTGCAGGCTGAACAATTGGCGATCTCCAAATCGCGAGGCGCCTGAGCCGGGGTTTGCCGTCGTCGCGGTCGCTGAAAGTCCCGTCGGGTCAGCCGGGTATGCCAGATTGGCGCGCGGGGAACTGACCGGTTCCAGGGGCGATGACGTTCAGGTATCATCGTTTGGATGATACCCGAGGGGTCTATCGCTCAAGAAAACACGGACGATCTGCGCGTCCGTGGCATTCAGGAATTGACGCCCCCCTCGGAGATTCTGCGGGAGTTTCCTCTGTCGTCCCGCGCAAAGAGCGTCGTGGCCGGGGCGCGCCAGGATATTCATCGAATACTGCACGGAGCGGACGGGCGGATCGTCATCATCATTGGCCCCTGTTCCATACATGACGTAAAGGCCGCTCGGGAGTATGGGGAGCGGTTGCTCGAGCTTCGTCAGCGTTTGGCAGAGAGTCTCGTCATATTGATGCGCGTCTATTTCGAGAAGCCGCGCACCACCGTCGGCTGGAAGGGGCTGATAAATGATCCCGGCCTGGACGGCAGCTTCAGGATAAACGACGGCCTGAGGATGGCGCGGCAGCTTCTGGTCGAGCTCAACGACTTGGGGATGCCCGTGGCGTGCGAATTCCTCGACATGGCTACGCCCCAATTCATTTCGGATCTGGTGTCGTGGGGCGCAATAGGCGCGCGCACCACTGAAAGCCAGGTGCATCGCGAGATGGCGTCCGGGCTGTCGTGCGCGGTAGGTTTCAAGAATGGAACGGATGGCAATGTGCGTATTGCCGTCGATGCGGTCCGGGCGGCCCGGGCGCCACATAATTTCATTGGTGTCACGAAAGCGGGACATTGCGCAATCGTCACCACCGGCGGCAACCCCGATTCCCACATCGTGCTGCGCGGCGGCAAGGTCCCGAACTACGATGCTGCGAGCGTGGATGCCGCGTGCAAGTCTCTGAGCGAGTCGGGCCTACCTCAAAATCTCATGATCGACCTGAGTCACGCCAACTCGTCGAAGCAGTTCGAGAAGCAAATGGAGGGGGGTAGCGACGTTGCACGGCAGATCGCCGCTGGTGATACGCGCATCGTAGGCGTAATGGCCGAGAGCCACCTGCTCGCCGGGCGACAGGATCATGTTCCGGGCAAGCCCCTGGTGTACGGACTTAGCATTACCGACGGCTGCATCGGCTGGGAAGACAGCCAGCGGCTGCTGGAATCTCTTGCGGATGCGGTGACCGAGCGCCTGCTTCGGTTGGCGCGAGACTGACACTTGGCGCCCGCGCCGGGGCCAAGTGTCAGAAAGCGGTCAGTCAAACCTTACGCCGCCGCCTTTACCGGCGAGAATGCTTCCGCCAGTACGGCCTTGGCTTCCTTCGCGACCACCGTGCCGTCGAAGAAGCTGGGGTTCTGCCTGCCCCACAGCCGCACCGTGTTGGCGAACACGAAGTCGCGGAAGTTGTCCTCGGTGATGTGGCCGTCCTCGACCAGCTCGTAGGCTTCCGGCAGCGGGTCGCGGAAATCGATCACGTCGAAGTGGCCGATATCGGAGCTGTAGATCGCGTTCAGCTTCGACCCGAACGGGTTGCCCTTGCCGAACGCGGTCGCGTTCATACGATCGTCCGCCTCGCAGCCGAAGTAGTACGGCTTGGCGTAGAGGTCGACCCAGTCTTCCTTGCGCGTGATCTTGCACGGCGCGAAGTCGTCGAGCTCGGTGCGGTTGCCGATCAGCTTCTTGGCATCGGGTTCGGGCCAGCCGTCGCGCGACTTCAGGACAGCGGCGATGTCGCTGTAGCCGTGCTTCTCGACCAAGTCGAGCAGCAGCTTGCGGTCGAGCTTGTCGGGATCCATGCGCTCCAGCGCCCGCGCGCCGCGCCGCTCCCAATGCTCGATCAGGTCGCCGAAGAGCTGGCAGCCCCAGCCTACGCCGCCTTCGAGGAAGGCGAAGTTCAGCTCGGGGAAGCGCCGCGTCACGCCGCCGAGGAAAATGGCCTTGGCGACCGCGTGGCCGGCCGCCGCGAAGTGGCCGATGTGGTTGTAGACGAAATTCGAGGGCGAGTTGCGCAGCCCCTGGCCGCTCGCGCTGCTGTGGAAGGTCGGAGCGATCTTCAGCTCGACGCACTTCTTCCACACCGGGTCGTAGTTGTGCGGGCTGTCGATCGCGAGCACGTCGTACCACACGGAGCCGTCGGCTCCCTTGCGCGACATGCCGCTGCCGAACATGCCGACCTTGGAGCCGAGCTGCTTGGTGACGAATTCGAGCTCTTCGATCGCCTCTTCCGGCGAGTGCATCGGAATGATCGCCGCCGGCGTCATGCGGTCTTCGAGGCCGCGGAAATAATCGGCCGAGACGATGTTGTAGGCGCGGATGACGGCGCGCCGGGTCTCGTCGTCCTTGATGCGCGGCAGGCGCAATCCGGAGGTCGGGTAGATCACGGCGAAGTCCGTACCGATCTCGTCGAGCCGCTCGTAGAGCATCTTCGGCATCATCGCGGTCGCGCGGTCGAGCGTATTTTCGGCCTGGCGGTTCCAGAAATTGGGCATGGCGACGCGTTTGTCGTCGCGCGCTGACTGGGTCATCTTGAGCGCGTCGGAGGTCGTCTTCAGCGCGGCGATGAAACCGTCCGCCGCCTTGTCGCTGACCGCCTTCCGCATCTTCTCGGCGAAGACCGGGGTGTATTCGAGCCAATGACCGTCGCCGTCGACGACCGGATGCTTCAGCCGGGAATGGACTTCCGCGGGTTTCAGATGCGCGCTCATCGTTATCCTCCAGTGGGTGGGTAGACCAGAGGAAAGCGTAGGCCTGCCGCCGGGGCGTGTCAAACAAAAGCGGGAGCGCGCGGCCGCTCAAGCCCACTTCGGCGTCCACATAGCGGAAGGGCTGCCGAGGATGAGATCTACGGCCTGCCAGTGCCCCCGGGCATATCGAGTCCACACCGCGGCGCACCCTTCACCGCGGCACCTGCGTCGTGCGGAAGAACTCGAGCAGCATGAAGTCCTCCAGCCCCGCGTTGTCCCGCAAGCGGGCGGACAGGGTGACGTTGCGGCCCAGCCGCGGCGACTCCCACAGGAATTCCTCCTGCTCGTGCTCGCGGATGATCGCGATCATCCTGCGGACGACCGCGACGCGGATATCGCTCGCGTCTCCCTTGCGCACTTCAATCAGCTGCGTCGTATTCCGTCGTATGTCCTTGTTCCAGCCATAGAACAGGAACTCGGCGTCGCTGTAGCCCAGGCGCTGGATCTGGAATACGCCGCCGCCGTTTTTCGTCGCGTCCGCCCCGAAGCTGGGGGTGCGATTCAAGCCCAGATTGGCCGCGATCGCGCGGTCACCCCGCGCAGCATCGCTCTCGACCGGCGCAGACGGCCCACGGTCGGGCGACGGCGAAAACGGAGCCGGTGGCGCAGACGCGAGGTTGGCACGTTTCCGCGCCTCCATATCCGACGCGAAATCGCCTGCGGGCGTGGGCGGTGCCGGCGCGGCACGCGCGGTAGCGGGCGGGGGCGCCGGCACGTCGGGCGCCGGCTTGTTGAGCGCCATGACCGGCGGTGACGGTGCCCGCCGGGGCCGCGCTTCTGCCACGGGCGGCGGCGCCTGCGGCACGGCCGAGGGCGCAGGTCGCGGCGCCGCTCTCATTGCCGGTGAGGGCGGTGGCGCCGGCGGCGGACTGGGCGGCGGAGCGAGATTCACCACCAGCGAACGGCTGGTTTCCCCCTGCGCCAAGTCATCGGCCGACGGCAGGTGCATCTGCGGCAGCCACTTGCCCAGCATCAGCACGTGCACGAGCACGGACAGCACGACCGCCACCCGGAAGGTGGGGAGCGTCAGGGCGTCGCGCCGGTGGCCGTAAGCATCCAGAACAGGTTCTAATGTCTGACTCATCGTCGATCGCAGCGGATAAGCTTCTGCTGCCGCCGCGGGGGTGAACGGGCCCTCCCGGGCCAATTTTCCTCCTGGCCCGCTATCCTGCATAGCGGATGCGGGTAACTAGGCAACGCCGGTCCTCGCACGGAGTAAAGTGCTGCGTCCGGGTCACAAGACTGGAGAACGCCTGTGAAAGTTCAGTGGTCGATCGCGGCAGCGGCGGCAATGATCGTGGGCGGGGCGGCGCTGGCTGCCGCCGCGGAGCCGGCGTACCCGGAGCGGCCGGTCAGAGTCTTCGTCGGGCTGGCGCCGGGCGGCGGCACCGACAGCGTGGCGCGTATCCTTACGCAAAAGCTGGCCGAAGTGTTCGGCCAGACTTTCGTCGTCGACAACCGGCCCGGCGCCGGCGGCAACGTCGCGGGTGAGCTGGCCGCGCGCTCGGCGCCGGACGGTCACACCCTCATCATCGTCACGCCGACCCACGTGGTGAATCCCAGCCTGTACCGCGACGTGCGCTACGACGCCATCAAGGACTTCGCGCCGGTCGGCCTGCTCGTGCACTCCCAGTACTACCTGTCCGTGGCCAACGCCGTGCCCGCGACCTCCGTCAAGGAGCTGATCGCGCTGGCGAAGACGCGGAACCCGCGCCTCACGTACGCCTCTACCGGGATCGGCAGCGCCAACCATCTGGCAGGCGCGCTGTTCCTGCATATGGCCGGCATCGAGATGACCCACGTGCCGTACAAGGGCGGCGCTCCCGCGGTGGCGGCGCTCCTCACGGGCGAGGTGCACGTCTCCTTCACCAGCAGCGTCGCCCTCACCCAGGCGAAGGCCGGGCGTTTGAAGACGCTCGCGACCACGGGGGCAAAACGCTCGCCAGCTGCGCCTGAACTCCCCACGATCGCTGAATCGGGCGTGCCGGGCTACGTGGTGACGGGGTGGTACGGCGTGTCGGCGCCGGCGAAAACTCCGAAAGCGGTGGTGACGCGTCTCAACAGCACCATCAACCGCGTGCTGCCCGAACTGCAGGACCGCTACACGGCGCTCGGCATGGAACTGGCCGGCGGCACACCCGAGGAATTCGGCGCGTTCCTGAAGAGCGAGCTGGAGAAATGGGCGCGCGTGGTGAAGCTGTCAGGCGCAAGGGCAAACTGAAAGGACACGAACATGGGTGCAGATGGAAGCAACGCAACGCGTTTACCGCTTACGGGAGTAGTGGTGCTCGATCTCACGCTGGCGCGCGCAGGCCCCACGTGCGTCAGGCACCTCGCGGACTGGGGCGCCGACGTGATACGGATCGAGCCGCCGGAAGCGATGGGCGAAGACGTGATCGGCCGGCGGCACGGGTCCGACTTCCAGAACCTGCACCGCAACAAGCGCATGGTCCAGTTGAATCTCAAGAGCGAGCGCGGCTACAACGTGTTCAAGCGGCTCGTCGAGCGCGCGGATGTGCTCGTCGAGAACATGCGCGCGCCGGTCAAGGACCGTCTGAAGATCAGCTACGACCACCTGAAGCCGTTGAACCCGCGCCTGGTCTACGGCAGCATCAGCGGCTTCGGGCAGACCGGCCCGTACCGCGAGCGCGGCGGCGTGGACCAGATCGCGCAGGGACTGGGCGGGTTGATGTCCATCACCGGCGCGCCCGAGCACGGTCCGATGCGGGTGGGCATTCCCATCACCGACCTCACCGCCGGCAACTTGCTGGCGCTCGCCATCTCCCTGGCGCTCTTCGACCGCAGCCGTACCGGCGAAGGCCAGTGGGTGCACACCAGCCTGCTCGAATCGATGATCTTCATGCTCGACTTCCAGGCGTCGCGCTACCTCGTCAAGGGAGAGGTCGCCAACCAGGAGGGCAACAACCACCCCACGTTCACGCCGACCGGCGTGTTCCCGACGAGCGACGGCTATATGAACATCGCGGCAAGCTCGGGACGCCTGTGGCCGCGGTTGTGCGACGCGCTCGGCAAGCCGCAGTGGAAGGACAAGGCCGGGTGGAACACCTCCGCGGGCCGCACCAAGGACCGCCCTGCCCTGAACCAGGCGATCGAGGAAGTTACCCGCCACAAGCCGGCGGCGCACTGGGTCGAAAGATTCGAGGAGGCAGGAATACCGGCGGGTCCCATCAACACCGTGGACAAGGTGTTCGCCGACCCGCAGGTGCAGCACCTCGCGATGGACCAGCCGGTCAAGGGCTCGGTCATGGGCGATACCAAGCTCGTTTCCTCTCCCCTCAACTTCACCGGCAAGTCGAGAGCGATACGCAGTCCCGCGCCGGAACCCGGGACTCACACGGACGAAGTGCTGGCGTGGCTGGGCTACTCGAAGCAGGAGCTCGAGGAATTGCGCGCGGCGGGCGTTACGCAGCCGGCGACGCAAGCTGCGTAGCGGCCTATCGGCTCATTGAGCGCCGCTCAGTTTCGTCGGCGACCTCTGCTTCGATGAGGTCGATCAAGCCGCGCACCCACGACTCGCGGATGCCGTGCCCTATGAACACGATGCGCGTGCGCCGGTCATCCGACGGCCAGCGGGGAAGCCAGACCGGCGCGTGGTAGACGTGCTGCACGCCGTGGATCACCGCCGGGCAGTCGGGGCGCTCGGCGACGCGGACGATGCCCTTCATGCGCCACAGGTCCGCGCCGCAGTTTTCCGCCAGCGCCGCGAGCACCAGCGCGAGCGTCACGGCGCGCACCGGTTCCTCGCGGACGATGCAGAAAGTTGTGACGCCATCGTGATGGTGGTGATGGCGGCGGTGCGCATCGCCGGCCGCCGCGGTGATCGCCTCGCCGGCCAGCCAGGCGCGAACGTCGGGATGCCTGTCCGCGGTGTCGTACGGCCCGCAGTCGAACAGCTCTGACGGCGCGATCTCGCCGCGTACGACCGCGACCACTCGCGCACCGGGATTGACGGCGGCGAGGCGCTCGCCGACCTCGGCCGCACGGGCGCCCGGCAGGTCGGTCTTGGTGAGCACGATTCTGTCGGCGACGGCGGCCTGGCGCAGCGCCTCCTCGTGCCGCGTGAGCGTCGCGAGCCCGGTGAGCGCGTCCACGGTCGCCACGACGCCATCCAGCGCATAGACGTCGCAGAGGTCGCGGTCGGTCATCAACGCATGCAGGATAGGCGCCGGATCGGCGAGCCCCGTGGTCTCGACGACGACACGCTCGAAAGGCGGCACCGTTCCCGCTGCGCGGCGCGCGGCGAGATCGGAGAGCGTAAGCACGAGATCGCTCCTCACGTTGCAGCACAGGCAGCCGTTCGACAATTGCACGAAGCTCTCGTCGCTCGTCTCGATGAGATCGTGATCCAGCCCGATCTCGCCGAACTCGTTGATGATGACCGCCGTCCGGCCCATCGCCGGGTCGCGCAGCAGGCGCCCGAGGAGCGTCGTCTTGCCGCTCCCCAGAAAGCCGGTGATGACGGAAACGGGGATCATCAGGCGCCAGGCGCCGGGGCGATGCGCACCGCGCTGCCGCGATTCACGCCCAGCGCGCCGCGCACGGCGCCCAGCATTCCGACCAGCGAGGCGCAGGCTCGCGGGCGCGTCTCGCGCGGACCGCCGGAGGCTTCGCCGGCAGCGCGCCAGCGCACGAGCCAGCGGCACGGCGGCGCTTCTCCGGAAGGGCGCTCGATCCACACGATGGCACCGTCGGCCGCGCGGACCAGCGCAACGACCGTCCCTTCGCCCGCTTCAACCGTGCCGGCGACACGCCACAGGGCGAGGCTGTCGGCGACGAAATTCCGGAGCTGACCGTCGTCCATCTCCTCACCCTCGCGGCCCGTTACGCGGCTGGCTCGCAGCTGGCAGCTCGTAGCCCGGAGCTCTAGAGCATCGCCCCGCTGCGGATCTCCTCCGAGATCTTCCGCGGCAGGAACTGCCCGTCCTTCAGATCGCCGCTGAACTTGCCGTTCTCGACCACGACCTTGCCGCGCAGCACCGTGAGCGCGGGCCAGACGTGGACCTCGTGGCCCTCCCACGGGGTGTAGTCCTGCTCGTGCAGCATCTCCTTCCTGATCGTCGTTTTGAGCGCGGGGTCGAGCACGGTGATGTCGGCGTCCGACCCGGCGGCCAGCGCGCCCTTGCGCGGATAGAGCCCCATGATCTTCGCGGCGTTCGTCGAGACCCGGTCGACGAACTTCTCGAGCGAGTAGCCGCGCCGCCCGACCATCTCCGTGTACATGAGCGCGACGCGCGGCTCGACCCCGACGTTGCCGCCCGTGGTGTCGTCTATGCGCTTACCCTGAGTCTTGACCTTGAGCGAGCAGCACACCTCGTCCGTGGCGACCGTATGCAGCGTTCCGTCCCCCATGCCGGCCCACAGCGCGTCCTGGTCGGCTTGCGACTTGAGCGACGGGTAGGTGTGGTACATCTGGCCGTTGGGCCGCTTGTAGTCCTCCGCCGTGTACATCAGGTACTGGTGCAGCGTCTCGCCGTAGACCGGCATGCCGCGCGCTCGCGCTTCGCGCACCGCCTCGACGCCATTTCCCGCGCTGATGTGCATGAAATAGAGCACGATGCCGGGCACGTTGCGGGCGAGCCCCAGCACGCGACGGAAGGACAGGTCCTCCGACAGCGCGTTGTGCACCTCCGCCATGTTCTCGAACCCGGTGCGGCCTTCGCGGATCAGCTTGTCGTACATGTGCATCACGATGTCGTTGTCCTCGCCGTGGATCACGCACATGCCGCGTGCTTCCGCGACGACCTTGAACACCTCCCAGATGTCGCCGAAATCGACCTTGCGGCCGCGCCGGCTGGGCGTGATATCGGTCGTGAAGATCTTTATGGTGGGGTAGCCGGAGCGTAGCGCCTCGCGCAACTGGCCGAAGATCTCCGGCGGCAGATCGCCCTCGATCATGACGTGCAGGCTGTAGTCGCAATAGCACTGGTGGGTCCAGTCCTCGTGGCGGCGCTCGATCGCCTGCTGGATGGTGTTGCCGTGCGTCCAGCGGACGAAATCGATCATGGTCGTGGTACCGCCGTAGAGCGCGGCGCGGCTCACCACTGACGGCGGATCGGTGGCGGTAACGGTGCCATCGGGACTGGGCGTATACCACTTGAGGTGGACGTGCGGATCGATGCCGCCCGGCATCACGATTTTGCCGGTGGCGTCGATCAGCCGCCGGGTCTCGCCGGCTCCGACCGTTCCTGCCGCCGCGACCGCGGCGATTCTTTCGCCCTGTACGGCGACGTCGCAGGCTCCGACTCCCGCGGGGGTTACCACGCGGTCACTGCGTATCACGAGATCGAACATTGGATGTCCTCCCCAAAATACAGCTTTACCCGCCACGCATCAGCGCGACCAATTCCCGCACGCTCCCCAGCTCCTCGCACCTGTCCACTGCCTGCTCGACGCGGAGAGCAGCCGCAGGCGCGAGCACGTGTCCCGCCAGCTCCCGGAACTTGTCCCGCAGCGCCGACTCCGGAAATGGATCATTGAAATCGCCCCGGTGGCTGTCCCGCGCACGGATGCACTCGCGGCCGTCCTTCAGTCTCACTGTAACGCGGGCGGGCTTGAGGCGCGGAACGAGCGCGCTCATCGCCGGATCCTCCGCCATGGTCACGCGGTGCCGCAGCGCGGCGACGGCGGGATCCGCGAGCGCGGCATCGTCGATGTCGCCGTGGCCCGCGCTGCCTTTCACGACCATCACGGCCGCGGCGTGCGGCAGCGAGTACTTCGACGCGAAGTAGTTCGGCGGGTCCGGGTTGCGCATCACTGAAGCGAAACGATAGGTCGTGAACTCGATGCGCTCGATCTCTTCCGGGCGCGGCCGCAGCTCGGCAAGCGCCTCCTGCAGGCAATCGAGCGCGGGGTGGATGGGGTTGCAGCACGCGTAGAGGCGGAAATAATTGCGCGTGATCTCCCACCGGTTGCCCAGTTCGTCTACAAGTCCTTCAGTGCGGAACCCTTCGCCCACCATCCTGCCGAGCGCCTCTTCGACCGCATCCTCCTGAGCCTCGAAGCCGGCGAGGACAAGATCAGGCGCGAGCGCGCCGACGAACCCACTCATGCCGCCCGCGACGTTCAGCGTCGTCGCGCCAGCGACTGTATTGGTGTAGCTGGGCGTCAGCAGCTGCGTGGTCGCTACGCGCATGGCGCGGCTCACACCCCGCGCATCGAGCCCGCGCACGCGCGCCCCGGCGGCAGCCGCGGCGAGGAGCATGGCTTGTCCGTTCTGGTGCGCGAAAGGCCGCGGTGTGAACGCCGCGCCGAGCCGCGCGGCGACGTCGTATCCGAGGACCAGGGCCGCGAGCATCTCGCGGCCGGTCGCCGCAGCATGCTCGCCTACGGCCAGCACGCCCGGCAGGATCTGCATCGCCGCCTGACCCGAGGCGAGACGCATGCCTTCGCACAGTTCGATCGCGCGGCCGGCGATGCCGTTCAGGAGCGCGGCGGTGCGCGGGTCATGTGCCGGCCAGCCATCCGCGAGGACCGTGGCGCCGCTGCCCGCGGTGGCCGACAGTCGTTCCCGCAGTTGCCGGACCTCGGGGCGCACCGATCCTGCGAGGATGACGCCGAGCGTGTCGAGGAGCACCAGCTTCGCATGGCGTCTCACCGCCTCCGGCACGTTCTCCAGCCGGGTCTCCGCGACGAACCGTGCCAGCTCCTCGATTTTCTGTCCCATGTCGCTACATCCGCTTCAGCAGCGCCATCCAGGTCGACCCGTCATGCACACCCGGGAAGCCGGAGACGATAGACTGTGCCGTCAGGAAAAAGCAGGGATCAGCTTATCATGGGACAACTCGGGAACGTCGCGCCATGTCGATGATCGTCAACGCACGGATGTACTCGGTGTGCCCGGCCGCGAAGGAGGCCTGGCGCACCCTGATCCGCTGGGTCATGCGTCGCGCGGGCGTCGACTGGCAGTTCTTCGACTGGGATCCGCCGAATCTTCTCTCGGATCTGTGGGCGCGGGACGATCTGGGCTGCGCCATGATGTGCGGGCTTCCCTACTCGCTGCGCGAGCCCAGGGCACTGATTCTTGCCGCACCCGTGCCTTCGGCGCCGCGCTACGGGGACCGCTCCGTCTATTTCAGCGATCTCGCCGTCCGCGCCGATTCCGATTACCGGACCCTCGAGGACACGTTCGGCGGCGTCCTTGGCTACACCCTCAAGGATTCGCAGTCGGGATACTTCGCGCTCCGCCACCACCTGCTGCCGCTCGAGCGAAAGGGGCCGTTGCCGTACCGCGCCATCGTGGGCAACCTGATGAACCCCAAAGGCGTGATCCAGGCATTGGCCGACGGACGGATCGATGTCGGCCCGCTCGACAGTTATTGCCACGACATCTTCCGCAATCTCGATCCTGCCTTCGCGTCGCAGGTGCGCGTCGTCGCGACTACGGCCCCGACACCGATGCCGCCCCTGGTCTCGACGGCAGCGCTCGACGCGGCGACGTTGACCAGGATCCGCGAGGCTTTTCTCGCCGTCGCGACCGCGTCTGAGCTTGGCCCCGTGCGGGCAGACCTCGTGCTGAAAGGTTTCGTGGTACCCGAGCCCGATGACTTCAACGTTCAGAAGCAGCGCGCCCATGATGTCGAGCAGAACGGAGCCGAATGGCCATGATTCCCTGCAGTGGACCCGTCCGGACAACCCTTGCACTCGCGATCGGCGCGGCGAGCGCGCTGCTTGCAGTTGCCGTGAACGCCCAGCCGTATCCGTCGAAGCCGGTCCGGATCATCGTGCCGTTCGCGCCGGGCGGCGCATCCGACCTCCTGCCGCGCATGGTCGGGCAGAAGCTGACCGAGGCATGGGGACAACAGATCATCGTCGATAACCGGCCCGGTGGTGCAGGGAATATAGGCATGGGCCTGGGCGCCAAGGCGCCGCCGGACGGCTACACGCTCCTCTCCGCGCCCAACGGCAACCTGGTCGTCAACCCGCACATGTACTCGAAGCTGCCGTACGACGTGTTCCGCGATCTCGCGCCGATTACGCTCATGGCGGCGGTCCAGAACATCCTCGTCGTTCACCCCAGCCTCCCGGTGAAGACCGTGCGCGACATCGTCTCCCTGGCCAAGGCGAGGCCCGGCGCGCTCACCTACGGCTCTCCCGGCAACGGCAGCCAGGGGCACGTCGGCGTGGAACTGCTCAAGATGATGACGGGTATCGACATGACGCACGTGCCGTACAACGGGGTGGGGCCGGCCATCCGCGAGCTCCTCGGTGGCCAGACATCGCTTGCGCTCGGCCAGACTCCTGCAGTGCTTCCTCACGTTCAATCCGGCAGGCTTCGCGCCGTGGCGGCGGCGAGTCCCAAACGTCTTGCGATCCTGCCCGATCTGCCGACTATCGCCGAATCCAATCTCGCGGGATTCGAGGCCGTGTCATGGTATGCGCTGATGGCTCCCGCCGAGACGCCCAGGGAGATCGTCGCGCGCCTCTCCACCGAGATCACCCGCGTCGTGCGGCTTCAGGACATCCGTGAACGGCTGAACAGTCTGGGCGCGGAACCGGTCGGCGGCACCCCGGACGAGCTTGCCGCAACGATGCGGTCCGAGTCGTCGCGCTGGGCGAAGGTGATCAAGACAGCCGGGATCAAGGCAGACTGAAGACCTGCACGTAACCCGCTAGTCCAGCCTGATCCCCGCCTGCTGGATGATGCGGGTCCACTTGGCGATCTCGTCGCGCACGAAGCGATCGAACTCACCCGGCTTATTGCCGACCGGCGTGGCGCCCTGCTCCAGCGTGAGCTTGCGGATCGCCGGCGTCGCCATCGCTTTCGCCACTTCGGCGCTCACCTGCTCGACGATCGCGAGCGGCGTGCCCGCCGGCGCCATCAGGCCGAACCAGCCTATCGCTTCGTAGTCTTTGACTCCGGCCTCCATAACGGTCGGGACTTCGGGCAGCACCGGCGAGCGCTCGCGCGTGGACACCGCCAGCGCCCGCAGCCTGCCGGCGCGTATCAGGGCAATTGCCGTTTCGAGCGTATTGAATGCCGTCGTCGCTTCGCCTCCCATCACCGCGGCCGTCGTCGCGCCGCCACTCTTGTACGGCACGTGCGTCAACTGGGTCTTGGTGACGATGCCGAAGAGCGCCCCCGCCAGGTGCATTGCGCTTCCCGCGCCGGAAGACGCATAGAGCACCTCCCCGGGTCGGCCGCGCGCGAGCTTGACCAGGCCCTGCAGGTCTTTCACCGGCAGCGACTGGATCACGACGATCACGTGCGGCACCTGCACGACCTGCGCTATGCGCGTGAAGTCCTTGATCGGGTCGAACCGCAGCTTGGGGTACAGGCCGGGGTTGAAAGAGAACGACGCCGACGTCATCAGCAGCGTATAGCCGTCAGGGGGGGACTTGGCGACGTACTCGGTCCCCAGCGTCGAGCCCGCGCCCGGCCGGTTCTCGACGATGAATTGCCGGCCGGTCGTCTCCGTGAAATGCTGAGCCAGGATGCGTGAGAATATGTCGGTCCCGCCGCCCGGACCGAACGGCGTGACGATGCGCACCGTTTTTTCCGGATACTTCTGCGCTGCGACATCGCAGGTCAAAGTGGAAGCGCAAATGGACGCAGCGATGGCTGTAACCAACATCGCTCGAGAATGGCGAGTCTTCATAGTGTCCTGGACGAGAAACTCCATCCCAACGCGAGGAAAGTACGTCTGCCTGCCAAACCACTACGCTTGAACGGAAGCGGATGCATTGCGACAGTTATTTGTAAATAAAAATCTTCCGAGACCCCTCATCACTCTGATAGCGCTTCGTCGAGAAAATCCAGGCGGTCCTGGCCCCAGTAGAGGACGTTCCGGTACACCCACGTCGGCGTTCCAAAGACGCCGTGATCAGCCGCTTCCTTCTCGGATGCCTTCCACGCCGCCACGATTTCCGGCGTGTCCTGCATCGCCAACAGTCGCTCGCCGTCCATGCCCAGCGATTTCGCCACGGCGACGCGCACCGCCGGCTCTTTCACGTCTTTTTCCTCGCTCCACAACGCGTGCAGCAGCCCATGGCTCAGCGCCAGCGCGTCCCAGCCGAGCTTGTCGGCGGCGATCACCATGCGGGCGCAGAACTCGTTGTTGGTCGGATAGTGCTTGGGCCGCAGCACGAGCGGCATGTTGAGGCGCTTGCGCCAGCGGTCCAGCTCGACCTCGTGGTAGCGCTGCCGAGCGTCGGGACGGGTACGGAGCGGAATGCCTCCATTCGGAGGCACGATCCGGGTCGGACGCACGACCACGTCCAGGTCGTGTTTTCTGATCAGGTCCCGAAACTTTGGCCAGCCCATGTAGGCCCATGGGGAGGACAGGGAGTGGAAATAAATGACGGTCTTTTTCACAGGATTCAGGATTCAGGATTCGGCAGAGGTTATTCTATCCCACGCCTCCGCGTGTCCACTGGGAGGTCCTCTATAATCGGATATGGTCCCTCAGTACAAGGTCATCCTTCATCCTTCCTCCTTCTACCTTTGCTGCGCGCTCGCCTTCGCCGCGAGCGCGCAGCAGTGGCCCGCCAAGCCGTTGCGCATCGTCGCGCCGAGCGCCGCCGGCAGCGCCGCCGACACGCTTGCCCGCGTCGTCGCGCCGCCTCTTTCGGACCGTCTCGGCCAACCGGTGATCGTCGATACGCGCCCCGGCGCAGCGACCATCATAGGGACGGAAATCGTGGCCAAGTCTCCGCCGGACGGCCACACGCTGCTGATCGGCCTGCCGGCCCTCACGATCAATCCGTCCATCTACAAGTCGCTGTCGTACGACGGGCTCAAGGATTTCACCGCGATCACGCAGGGGATCCGGCAATCCAACCTGCTCGTCGTGCATCCATCGTTACCGGTACGATCGACGAAGGAGCTGATCGCGCTCGCCAGGGCCCGCCCCGGCGAACTGGTGTACGCTTCCGCCGGCATCGGCGCCGCCTCTCACCTGGCGGTGGAGTTGTTCATGCTCCAGTCCGGAACGAAGATGCTGCACGTGCCGTACAAGGGACCCACCCCCGGCGTGATCGATCTCATCGCCGGCCGCGTTTCGGTCATGGCGACGAGCACGCTATCCACGTTGACGCACGTGAGAAGCGGCCGTTTGCGCGCACTGGGCATAACGACCGCGACCCGCGCGCCCCTCCTGCCCGACATTCCCACCGTCGCCGAAACCGGCCTCCCCGGCTACGAAGCGGTGTCGTGGTTCGGATTCATGGCGCCGGCGGGTACGCCGAAGGAAGTGATCGCGCGGCTCCACAAGGAGATCGTGGCGATCCTGAACCAGCCGGAGATCAAAGAGCGCTTCGCGCGCGACGGCGCGGAAGTCGTGGCGGGCTCGCCGGAGGATTTCGCCGCGTACATCAGGTCGGAGGCGGTGAAGTGGGCGAAGGTGGTGAAGGCGGCGGGGATCAAGCCGGAGTAACGCGTCGAGGGGCGGAGCAGGGGCCCCGGTTTCCGGGGATGCGACCCCCGGTGACGCGCACCGATTGCTGAAGAGACAATGACGGAATCACCGATAGTCGATTGGGCCGGTCAGGCCTGCGTTGTCACCAGCGCGCGCAGCTCGGTCTTGAGGATCTTGCCGTAGGCATTCTTGGGCAGTGCTGCTATGAAACGATAGGCCCTGGGCCGCTTGAAGCGGGCGATGTTGGCGAGGCAGAGCGCATCCAGCGCCGCGGCGTCGAGCACGGCGCCGGGCCGCGCCACGACGAAGGCGAGAACGCTCTCGCCCCAGTCGGGGTCGGGCACGCCAACTACTGCGCACTCGGCTACACCCGGGTGGGCCAGCAATACTTCCTCGATCTCGCGCGGGTAGATATTGGCGCCGCCCGAGATCACGACGTCTTTCGAGCGGTCACGCAGCGTGAGGAAGCCGCGCCCGTCGAGGCTGCCGATGTCGCCGGTATGGAGCCATCCGCCGCGCAGCGTGCGTGAACTCGCCTCTTCATCGCGCCAGTAGCCCTTCATGACGCTGTCGCCGCGGACGAGGACTTCCCCAGGCACGCCGGCGGGCAGCGCCCGGTCGTCCTCGCCGGCGACGCGCACCTGCACCACGCTCTGGGCAATGCCGGCCGAGGCCAGCGCGTCATCATCGCCGGCCTCGACCGCTCGCCGCAGCATCGCCCGCGTCATGCCCGTGATCGTCATGGGCGACTCTCCCTGCCCGTAGAGCTGCGCGAAGCGGAAGCCGAAGCGCGACACTGCCGCCTTGACGTCGGCCACGTACATCGGGGCGCCGCCCCACACGATGACCCGCAGGTTGTCGACGTCCGCGCCCGGCGCGGCGGGATGGTCCACCAGCCGCTTGACCATGGTCGGCGCCGCGAACATCGAGAGCCCGGGCCAGGCCCGGATCAGCGCCAGGATTTCGTCCGGCTCGAAGCCGCCGGAATCCGGGATCACCTGCGCGTTGCCCTGCGCGATGGAGGGCAGCATGTATAGCCCGGAGCCGTGGCTCATCGGCGCGGCGTGGAGCTGGGCGCCGCCCGGCTCCGGCGGGTCGATATCGACGAAGTAGCTCGTGGTCATCGCCAGCAGGTTGCGATGGGTGAGCATCGCGCCCTTGGGACGGCCGGTGGTGCCCGAGGTATAGAACAGCCAGGCGAGGTCGTCGGGACCGGCGTCGGCGAGCGGCGCCGCCGCGGCGGCGGCGAAGCGCGCAAATTCCGCCGTCGTGACGTCGACGAGCCGCGCGCGCGAGGCTGCCTCGCTCGCCGCCGCTGCCACTTTCGCGGCGTGCTCCGCATCGAACAGCACGAGCCCGGCAGCGCTGTGGTCGAGGATGTAGGCGATCTCGCGGACGTGCAGCTTGGCGTTGACGGGCAGCGCGGCCAGCCCCGCCCACCAGCACGCGTACATCGCCTCGGCATAGACCGGCGCGTTGGCCATCACGATCGCCACCCGGTCGCCTGGCGCAAGCGGGCAGCCGCGGAGCGCACCGGCGAGGCGCGCGACACGGGTCGCCATGGCGCGAAAATCAGCGACCACCACGCTGCCACGCGCCAGCGCCGGAGCGTCCGGCCGGCCCGCGGCAGCGCGCGCAAGATGATGTGCGAGGTTCAAGACGTGACGGCTACTCGCCGGTCGGCGAACCGGTCTTCCCCCGGCGAACCGCTTCCCAGTGAAGGTCCCAGCGAGCGCGAACCTCGGCTTCGGTTGCCCCGAGATCGTAGGCCGGAGAATCGATCGGCTCCGCGCTCAGCACGCGCACCATGACGACCTCGCGGATGGCGCTGGCCACGCCTCGCTCCTTGTAGAACGCGATGACTTTGTCGTACAGGGGCCCCGATTCGAGAACGGAGCCGACTCCCTTGAAGCGGTAGCCTTTGCGCACGAACGGATCGACGAAGTTCACCTCGACGCCGGCGTTCTGGCGCAGGTTCGCGATCGTGCCCGGCGAGCGGATGTTGGCGAAGACGAGGTGATCGGCGTCCCAGACGGCCGTGGTGCCCTTGGGCGAGAGGTTCGGAGTGCCGTCGGGGCAGACCGTGGCGACGAACCCAAGACGCTGTTCGTCGACGACTCTCTTCATGTCGGCAGAGATCAGGCCCATGGATCTCCTCCTTTCGTGCGGTTCCGTCCTGCCGGGATGCTTCCGTAGCCGAATCTATTCCTTTGCCTGCCGCACGACACCGACGGGCAGCTTCGCTCGCTCCGCCAGGCAATCGCTTCCTCCGACCTCGTAGTCGCGGCAGATCGCCGGCCGGCGCTCGTATATCCGGCAGAGCAGCGTGTCCCGGTCGAGCGCGGCGCACCAGCCGTCGGCGAGGCGTGCCATGATGCGCGCTCCCCAGCGGTCTTCCACGGTCAGGTGCGCCGGAATGTCGTCCTCGCTCATCAGCATCACCTCCAGCCGGCAGCAGCAGGCCTTGCAGGAGGCGCACGTAACGACCGGGCGAGCCGAATTGTGAGAGGTATTCATCAGTTCGAGGCAGCCTACCACGACGCCGGCTTGATACGGGCTCTCTAACGGTACACGGCCTGGATCAGGCCGCGCAGGTAACCGACGACGAACGCCGTGTTCGCGATCTCCGCCTCCGGAAACATGGGCGAATGGTCCAGCGAGAACGGCCCCTTGAAGCCGGCGTCGCGATACGCCTGCATGGCCCGGTACATGTCCACGTCGCCCTCGTCCACGAAGGTCTCCTGGAACCGCGGGAACTCTCCGCGCACGTTGCGGAAGTGGACCATGACGATCTTGTCGATAGCCCCCATCTGGCGGATGGCATCGTAGACATCCACGCCCTTCATCTCCGTCACGCAGCCCTGGCAGAACAGCATGCCGTTGGATCGGGAAGGAACGATGCCGAATATCCTGCGGTATTGATCGAAGCTGGAGACGATATGCGCCGCTCCCGCCAGCGCCGGCGTTCCGGGCGGGACGGGCGGGTCGTCGGGATGGAGCGCGAGGCGCACCCCCGTGCTCTCGGCGGGGGGCACCACCGCCTTGAGAAAATACCCGATGTTGTCCCACATCTTCTCCTCCGGGACCGGCGGATCGATCGGCTGCGCGGGCTTCTTCAGGTACTCGTCGTAGTCGAAGCTGATGTAGCTCGCCCCTCCGCGCCCTTTCGTCGGCGCGGAACGCAGCAGTTTCGAGTTGAGCAGCTTGAAGTTGTAAGCCAGGATCGGGATCCCGGCCGCGCCCATGCCGTGCACGGCGTTCAGCAGCCAGGCGATCTTCCCGTCCCTGCCGGCCGCGCCTCTCTTGATCTCGTCGAAGCCGCTCGTCGCCAGGACCGTCCGCAGCTCCAGTCCGTGCGCTGCGACCGCCGCCTTCGCCTTCCTGAAAAACGCGGCCGCTGCATCCGGGGTGGACAGGTCGATAGCCCCGCCCTCGCGCGGCCCGTCGGGAATATCCATGGCCACGCAATCCACGCCCAGGGTTTTGAGAAGCCCCAGCTTCTTTTCGACCGCCCCGTCCCAGCTCACTTTATCCTGTATGTACATCGACGTTCTCCTGTTTCGAACAGGTCATCCTTCCACGTTCATCCTTCATCTTTCAGAAACCTATCCCTCATCCCTCCTCATCCCTTGGTCTCCCGCCTGATGCTGTAGTACGTCCCCGTGAAAATCACGGCGGCGCCGAGGAATACGGTCCAGTCGAGCGGCTCGCCGTAGAACGCCGTGCCGACCGCGGCGATGAGCGGAAGGCGCAGGAAATCTATGGGCGCGACGACCGTGGCGTCGGCGATGCGCAGCGCGCGCGTCATGCAGAAGTGCGCGACGAGGCCGCAGGCGCCCATCGCGACTATCCACGGCAGATCGCCGGCTTCCGGAGTCACCCACACCGGCCACGCAAGGACGAACGCGATCGGGAGCTGGATCGCCTGCATGTAGAAGAGAACCGCAAACGTCGAGTCGTTCCGCGTGATGCGCTTGGTGGCGATGAGGGAGCAGGCGTAAATGAAAGCGCCGCCCAGCATCACCAGGCTCGCGGGCGCAATGGTCGCGATCCCCGGCTTGAGGATGATACCTACGCCCACGAGTCCCAGGACGAGCATGACGACGCGGTGCCGGGTCAGGCGCTCGCCGAGGAGCAGGGCCGCGAGGATCGCGGTCCACACCGGCATGGTGAACTCGATCGCGAAGACCGTCGCGAGCGGCAGGAGCGCGATCGCGTAAATCCACGAGTACTGCCCCAGCAGATGCAGCAGGTTGCGTCCGACGTGCAGGCGAAGAATCCGGGTGTGAAGCGACTGCACGCCCAGGCGCGGCAGCACCGCCAGCACCAGCACGAACGAGACGACGCTGCGCAGGAACAGGATCTCGAGGCTGTCCAGGGCGCTGAGCAGCTCGCGCACCGCCACGGCCATCGCGGAGAAGGAGAGCAACGCCCCCACCATCCACAGGGCACCCCGAACGCTGGCGGACAAGCCGTCTCGGGCGCCCGCGACGACTGCCTCGCTGCGGCTCATCAGTGTTGAGTTTTGAGTTTTTAGTGTTGAGTTAGCTATCAAGCGAGGGAAACTCTTCGAAACTCAAAACTCAACACTCAACACTCATCACTCTACCTTCACTCCCGCCCGCTCCACCACCTTCGCCCAGCGATCCATATCGGAAACGAGCAGCTTCGCGAATTGCTCGGGCGTGCCGGGCGTGGGTTCCAGTCCCTCGCTCGTAAGGCGCTCACGGACGTCCGGCAGCATCAGCACGGCGCCGATCTCCGTGGCGAGCCGCCGCACGATCTCGGGCGGCATGCGGGCCGGCCCGGCGAATCCGTACCACAGGGTCGCCTCGTAGCCCGGCACGGTCTCCGCGATCGTCGGCGTGTCGGGCATGGTCTTCATGCGCTGGGCGCCGGTAGTCGCCAGCGCGCGCAGCCGGCCGGAGCGCATGTGCGGCGTCACCGACAGGC
This sequence comes from Burkholderiales bacterium, assembly GCA_035649495.1. Taxonomy (GTDB): domain Bacteria; phylum Pseudomonadota; class Gammaproteobacteria; order Burkholderiales; family SG8-41; genus SG8-41. The sequence continues at coordinate 48,374 of DASRJL010000106.1, forward strand.
TGGTGCCGAAGGTCATGAAAACCTGTCCGCCGATGAGATCGGTGATGGCGAGCGCCATGCCCTTGTACGGCACGTGCAGCATCTTCGTCCCGGTCAGGTTGTCGAACTGGGCGCCGGCGAGGTGTCCCGAAGCGCCGACTCCCGACGATGAATACGTCAGCTGCCCCGGACGGGACTTGGCGAACGCGATCAGCTCTTTCACGTTCTTCGCGGGCAGCGTCGGATGCACCGCGAGGATGAGAGCGCTCGAGCCGACGAGCGTGATCGGCGTGAAGTCGCGGATCGAGTCGTAGGGGAGCTTCTTGTACAAGCTCGCGTTGACGGCGTGGCCGCTCGGTATCAGCGCAAACGTGTAGCCGTCGGGGGCGGCGCGCGCAGTAACCTCCGTCCCGACGATCCCGTTTGCGCCCGGCCGGTTCTCGACGATGAACTGCTGCTTGAAGCGCTCCGTGAGCTTGGGCGCGACGGCGCGGCAGATCGCGTCGTTACCGCCGCCCGGGGGAAATATGGAAACGATCCGCACCGGCTTCGATGGATACGGCTGCTGCGCGCCCGCGGCGAACGCGAGCGCGCAGCCAAGGATGAACGTAGAACGATGAAGGATGACCTTGAACCGGTCCGGTTTCGCGAACCGGGCACGGCTCTTCCGCCGGGCGTTTTCGAATTCAACAAGTATCGTGGCTTTCATCTTCGGGTTCTCAACAGGTCATCCTTGGACTGGCCCGCCGCGCTGCATCGCGCCGGGCGTTCGCGGGCTCGGAAGTGTGCAGGCACTTCCTTCGAATTCCCCGCTCACTCCTTCATCCTTCCTCCCTTCCGTCACCGTCACCGATTTTACTGCCGCGCGGATATCTGCGCTGGAGATGGAGTGAGGCGGCCCTCCACGTCGGCCAGGAACTCGCCGCGCTGCGCGCCGTCCACCGCGCCGCGCGCGAGCCACTCCTGCGTCGCACGGTAGAGAAGGTGCCGCCCCCGCTCGAAGCTCACGAAGTGCGAGGCGCACGCAATCCGGATGAACATCCGGTGCTCGACGGTCAGGCCTTTCCACGCTTCCAGCCGTCGGGCGTAGTTGTCGAACTCGCCGAGGAGCACGAGCGTCGGCGCCTCGATGCGGGCGAGATTGGCGCGCCACCCGAAATTCATGCGATTGGGCGCCCGTATCATGCCCTCTCCGTTCGGCCCCCAGCCGGCGCCGACCTCGTCCACGGCCATGATCTCCCGCCAGTACGCGTTGCAGACCTCCGCATCTTCGAGCTGTCCCTCGCAACGCACGTAGTCCTGCCAGCGCCGGTGGAGAAGGAATTCCCGCGTCTGCAGTAGCGTGGGCGCGCCGGGCTCCGGCATCTGCGCGGGCGGCTGCTCGCCGGGAAACCACGGCGCGGGCCCGAACAGGACCAGCTTGTGCACTTCGTCCGGATGCAGCGCGGCGAACCCGCCGGCGCGCGGCGCCCCGGTAGACCAGCCGACGAGACTCACGCGCTCCACCCCGCGCAGCTTCCTGATGTGGCGTATCACGGTTTCCAGCTCGTCCCACTCGGTGCGGCTCGACACCAGCTTGAAGGGATAGCGCGGCGCGGACAGCTCCTTCAACACGTGCGGCACGAGGAGCGGCTGAAATTCCGCGTCGACGTTGCACGGATCGTCCATGAGGGGCCGGGGAGACGGCCCGTAACCGGTGTGCGACATGGTGAAGACGTCGAAGCCCGCCCGCGCGAGCACCGCCATGAAGCTGTAGTCGCGGTACCGAAGATCGTAGGCCACGATGGACGGCCCGAAGCCGCCGTGCACCATGAGCACCACGTGCGGCTTGCGTGTTCCCGCCGCCACGAGCGTCGAGGCAAGCGCCTTCTCCCGCACGAACAATCCGACCGTCTTGCCCCTGTTCGCCGGGACGGTCGAGACGTGCGTTACGAAGAAATCTCTGGAAACGAGCGGGTCTTCGGGCATGCCTATCCCGCCGCGGCTTCCGGCAAGACGGTCGCGCTCCACGTGCGTTCCCAGGTTTCCTGTATGAGATACGCGTCGAAGCTCGCGCGGTGCCGCCTGTCGCCCAGCTCGAGCAGCACGGCGTCCTTGGTCGGATGCCAGATCTCCATCTGCCGCTCGGACAGGATCATTTCCAGCGAGCTCAGCGAGAACTCGCAGCTCACCCCGGCCGCGAAGAAAAGGCGGTTGAGCCAGGGCTTGTCCACGACCCAGCCATCCGTATAGGCCGTGCGCGGACCAAGCAACTCGTTCAGCCGGGTCGCGACCTCGGCGACAGGCTTGCCGTACTGCTCCAGCACGCTGCGGCTCACCCCGTGCACCTTCTCCGCTCCCTCGTCCCAATGAGTCCAGCCCGGCCTGGGCGCGATCAGCGTGCAGAATTTCCTGCCGCCGTCGAGCGCCACGCCGACTTCGATGGGATAGCTCTCGGCGCCGAAACCGGACGCCTCGATGTCGATGATGATGGGCGGTCGCACCCTCAGCATGGTTCAGGGGAAGGCCGTATCAGGACGCTGATACGGCCCCTTATGTAGGGGAGCATGAGGGGAGTATCCCTTCATTCGTTTATTACTACTTCGGCGCGAACGGCCCGACTTCCGGCTTTCCCTGAGTGTTGTGCAGCTCGCCCAGCTCGGCCCGGGCGCCGCGCGTGATCTGCGCGGTCTCGTTCTGGGCCTGGAAGCAGGTGAAGTCCGGGCGGTCCTTCCACGCGAACGGGCCGCAGAGCTTCTTGCCCGCCTTGATCGCGGCGTCATGCACGATGTTGATCGCACGCTCGTAGTCCGGGTCGCCCTGCCGGTAGCCCGAGTTATTGCCGAGATCGCCGCTCGCCGCGAAGATGGCGTGCACGCCGGGGACCTTGGCGATCTCGTCGGCGTTCTTGAGGCCTTCGAGCGTTTCGATCATGAGGATCAGCACGAGATTGTCGTTGATGGTGTTGCGGTAGCCGCCCGGAACGCTGCCCCACATGGTGGGATCGAACGCCGCGCCGCCGCCCAGGCTGCGCCTGCCGAGCGGCGGGAAGTAGGCCCAATCCACGGCCTGCCTCGCCTCGGCGACCGTGTCGACGGTAGGAATGACCAGCACCAGCGCACCGCCGTCGAGCGCGCGCTGTATCTCGCGCTCGTCCGTGTAGGCGATGCGCACGCCGGGCACGGCCTTCGCGTGCGGGCAGGTCCTCCACGCATCCACGACGTCCCGCCAGGTCGACGGCTCGTGCTGCATCTCGGTCCAGATGAAGTCGTAGCCGGCGTTCGCCATGGCGCAGTAGGTGCTCGAATCGCGCACGCCCCGCACCGTGCCGCCGACGAGCTTGCCGCCCTCCATCAGCTTGATCTTGGCGGGGTTCCACAGCTTCGTGCCCGCGGGCGGATTGAACGCGTTGCCGTACTTCCACGTCCCCATGTCGTACGGGCCCTGGTTTACCGCCCCCGGCGGCGCGACGCGTCGCGCGTTGCTGTCCACGCCGGCAGGAGCGGCAAGCGGGAATTTTTTGGCTGCTTCCTGCGCGCAGGCCCGCGGGATGGCGACGCCCAGCAACGCGCACGCCACGAATGTACCGATTACACGACGCATGACGAACCTCCCTCTGATTGCGGCGATGCGATTCTTATTGTCCCGCCGGCGCCATGCCCTTGAAGACGAGCTTCTGCAGGCCAGCGGCGGTCTGCGCGATATAGATATTGCCCTTCGAGTCGGCCGCGATGTGGTGGCCGGGTCCGAGCTGCCCCGGGACCGCGATCATCCCGAGCGCCTCCATCGTCCTGCGATCGACGATCATGATGCCCTGGCCCGCGCCGACGTACAGGAACTGCTGCGCCGCGTCGGGCGACAGGGCCAGGTCGCGCGCGAACGCCATGTTCGTGACCAGGAGCTGCTTCACGAACTTGCCGTCGCTGGTGAACATCTGCACGCGCCGGTTCTCGCGGTCGGCCAGGTACACCATGCCGTCACTGGCCACACGTATCGCGTGCGCGACGTTGAACTGGTCGGGACCCTGCCCGTCCGAAAAATCCTTCCGGCTCCTCACCGCGCAGCTCGGGTCGTCCGTCGGCTTGCCGCCGAATGCGCCCCACATCCGCTTGAACTTGCCGGTGTCCGCATCGAAAACCACCACGCGGCGATTGCCGTAACCGTCGGCGACGAACAGCTCGTTCGTCTTCGGCAGCACCCACGCGTCCGCCGGCCGGTGCAGGTTCACTGTGTCGGCGTTGCCCTTGGTCTGGTTGCTGCGCCCGATCTGCAGCACGAACTTGCCGTCCTGCGTGAACTTGAGCAGCTGGTCGTCGGTGACCGGCTTGGTCGGCGCGTTGTTTTCGGGGCAGTTGTTCCCGCCCAGCCATACGTAGCCCTTGTGGTCGATGTGGATGCCGTGCTCGCGCCGCGGCCACTCGTAGCCGCTCGCCTCGCCGCCCCATGCCCTGACGAAGTTGCCCGCCCCGTCGAAGACCACGACGGGCGGCGCGGCCATCGCGGCTTCCTCGGGCTTCAATGTATGGGGACGGTGCAGCACGTAGACGTTGTCCTTCGCGTCGATCGCGATGCTGGACGCGGCGCCGAGCCGCCACTTGGGCGGCACTTTCGGCCAGGCGGGATCCACCTCGAACCTGGGCAGGCTGCGAGCGGTTTCAGCCGCCTCCGCGTGCCCGATGAAGTCGAGCTGCCCGCCGATACCCACGAACAGGACCGACGCCAGCAACGCAGCACCACGCCGAATTTCGCTTTTCATCACGCCCCCTTTGGAACAACCTGAAGATATTGATTATGATTGGCCGGCAACCCGGATTAGACACCCAGTGCCTTCGGCTGTCACTCATTCCAGGGAGAAGAAGATGCCTACTCGGAGGAAGTTCATCAGGGACGCCGCGCGCGCCATGGCGGGCGTTGCATTCACCGGTTGCGGCCTGCTCGATGCGCTACCCGCGCTGGCGCAGGCGAAGCCCCGGCGTGAAGTGATGGTCGCCGGACGCCGCGCGAAGGTGATCGATGTGCACGCCCATTGCGTGATACCGGAGGCGGTGTCCGTCATGGGCCAGAAGCTGCAGCAGGAGCCGACCGCGGTGAGAGGACAGGCGAGGATGGCAATCGTCCTGGCGGAACGCCTGGGCGCGATGGACGAGCAGGGCATAGACATGGAGGTGCTGAGCATCAACCCGTCGTGGTACCGGCTCGAGCGCGACGTCGTGGAAAAGGCGATCAGGATCAACAACGAAGGGCTCGCGGATCTGTGCGGCAAGCATCCGGACCGCTTCGCAGCCTTCGCGTCGCTCGGGCTGCAGTTTCCCGACCTTGCGGTCCAGCAGCTCGAATACGCCATGAAGAAACTGGGCTTGCGTGGAGCGGCGATCGGCGGCAGCGTCGCGGGCGAAGAATTCGCCGATCCGAAGTTCCACCCGGTATGGGCGAAGGCGGAAGAGCTGGGCGCCGTCCTCTTCATCCATCCGCAGAGCACGCCTGAGCTCGCGAAGCGCTTCCGGGGCAACGGCTGGCTCTCGAACACGATAGGCAATCCGCTCGACACCACCATCGCGCTCTCGCACTTGATCTTTCAGGGCACGCTCGACCGCTTCCCGGGGCTGAAGATCTGCTCGGCGCACGGCGGGGGCTACCTGCCCTCGTACGCTCCGCGCTCGGACCACAGCTGCTTCGTCTCGCCCGCCGGATGTGATCCGAACATCACGCTCAAGAAGAAGCCGACCGAGTACCTGAAGCAGCTCTACTTCGACAGCCTGGTGTTCACGTCGGAAGCGCTGCGGCACCTCGCGGCCGAAGTCGGTACGAGCCAGATCGTCATCGGCACCGACCATCCGATTCCGTGGAACGAGAAGGCGGTGGATCATGTGCTCGGCACGGGGAGCCTTTCCGACGCGGAGAAGATCGCGATCCTCGGCGGCAACGCGGCGAAGCTGCTGGGGATCAAGATCTAGTCGAAGGCGTGATACGTGACAGGTGATGCGTGATCAGTACGCTGTCGACGTAGTCGTACTGCCGGCCGTGCCCGAGCTTGCGTCCAATCCTGAACCGGCTCCGCCATCGCGTGTCCCTCCGGCGTCATCCCGTCCGGAACCGGCGCTCGCCGCTTCGTTGACGATCGCCGCGAGCCCCGCCGCGGCGGCCGCGCCGGCGATGATGCGGCCCGCCTGATCCACGCCCGGACCTCTGCCCGGCGCGCTGTCCCACCCGCCGCTCGCGCCGGCACCGGCGCTCTCGCCGCCCCTGCCCTGAACGCTCTCGCGCCCGGAGCTGGAGTCCCTGCCCGAGCTGGAGCGGTCCCGACGGTCGTCCCTGTTGTCGTCCCAATCGCGGCGGTCGTCCCGCTCGGGCATCCTCCGGCGCCGACCGACGAGCGAAGGATTCATGAGCAGCTCCTCGACCACGCTCGCCTCATCGGCGGGCGGGGACAGGAATCCAGGCACCGTGCCGGAGAGAGGCATGGTCTCCTCCGGGCGCCTCCAGAGCTGCCACCATGCCGGCGCCGTGAGCGGCGCGAGCGCCAGCGTCATGTCGGAGCCCGCGCGCAGCCTCTCGACGATGGCGTTCAGCATCTTGTTTGAGAGACGCAGCCCGCCCTGCGTGCGGCGCAATCTCCCGTCGCGTCCCGCCGGTCCGCTGTAGGCAGGGAGCGCGAGCCGCCCGAATGATTCCGCCTCCAGCGCCTGGCCCGATTCGGGCTCGAAGAGCAGCAGGTGGGTCCCGTACTCTCCATGCAGGTCGGCACGCGCCTCCACGTAGTGCAGCAACCGGTAGCCGCCGAACGGCGGATGGCCCCACACTCGCAGCGGGTTGCAGTCAGGGTTGGCCCGCCGGGCGGCGATCGCCTGAGTGGCCGAGGCAACGACCGGACCTGTCATGACCGTTTTCAATCCATCGCGCAACGTCGCAACCCCCGTGCGATCGCGCGTCTCCGCAACCCGGACGTTCAATGTGAGCATACGATCTCCTGGATCTCCGCCTTCGCGAAGATAACTTCTTCTCAATAGACCATCGTGGCTGGAACCTGTCTCGTCAATGACGCCGCCCTAACATCCGCGACTCACGGGACGACTTTCCATCTTCGGTGTCGCACGAAATCAGTGCCATCAACTTTAGAACATCGCATGGTTACGGTACCAGCGGTCGCCAGCAGTTGCCGGAGAACGCGTTGGTCTTGAAATCAGCGATCCACAACACTTGATGTGTCGGATCAGGCGTGTGATGACTCACGAACCCCGGTGCTTCCCGCAAGCGTCGGCGTGCCATTGGTGCAGTCATCCCTCCAGCATCCACAGGAAAGAGGTGTGATGGCCCCTAGTTCTTGTTTTCAAGTAGGGCACGATACGCGGTGACCATCCGCGCCATGGAAAAGCGCGAACGGGCGTGACGCCGTCCCGCTTCGGACAGATTCCGCGCCAGCCCGGGATCGTCCAGGATCCGGCAGAGCGCCGTGGCGATCTCGCGTGGATCGCGGCCGGACAGCAAGAGCCCCGTGCGCCCGGCGACCACCAGCTCGCGCGTGCCGCCCGAGTCGTTCGCCACCACCGGCACGCCCGCCGCGAGCGCCTCCAGCACGGCGTTCGGGCACCCCTGATGCTCTCCCAGCACGAGGACGGCGGCAGCGCCCGCCAGCCGCGCGGGCGCATCGAACGCTGCGCCGTGCAGGAACACGCGCGCGTCGAGCCCGATGCCGATCGCGGCCAGCAATTCCCGCGCGTACTCTGCGTGGCGCCGCTCGGCCCCGCCCAGCACGTGCAGCTCGGCGCGTGGATGCCGTTGCCACAGCAAGCGCATCGCCGCCACTGCCTCGACCAGGAACTTGCTCGGCGCGATGCGCCCGCTCATCACGATGCGCGGAGAAAAGGTGTCAGGAACCTTTTCTCGCTCCGGCTCGGGAACCCCGTTGGGAATGACCTCGACCTTCCCGTTCAACGGAGCAGGCGCCGATCCTCGATATTTCATTACCAGGCGGTCGAGGCGCGCGTAGTACTCGTCCTCGGACCACGCGATCCACTGCTGGAAGGCGCGCGTCTCTTCCATTTCCCGGAAGGCGTACCCACCCGGTGAGACATCGATGAGCTTCACGGGAACGGCATCCAGCGCCTTTGCAAGCAGCAGCTTGACCTTGGCGTCGACGTTCCAGAAGCAGACCGTCCCGAACCGGCCCGCGATCGCGCGGCGCAGGATGGCCTCGGCATGGTCGTAGCAGTCGCGCGAAGCTGCACTGCGGTGAACGCGAACGCCCGCTTGCGCGAGCTGGAGGCTGAACCAGTCGCTCGAGGAATTGCCGCAGACCGCGATCTCGAAGCGGGAGGCGCCGAGGCCCAGCGCCAGGTTGACGAGCGACCGCTGCGCTCCCCCCGCATTCAGGTTGGCGGTCACGAAGAGGCAGCCGTCGCCCGGCTCGTAAGGACGCAGAAGATGGAACAACGTCCACAGGCGATGCGTCGCCGCGCCACGCCATGCGGGCGGCTCGGGCCGCCGTCCCAATGCCTCGTCCGCCGCACGCGCCCACGCGGTTTCCGGGGCCTCGTACGGCACCAGCGTGAGGCCCGGCGCGGGCAGCTCGCCCTGCCCGCCCACCGCGCTCGCCACCACCGGCAGCCCGGCCGCAAGCGCCTCCAGCGTCGCGACGGAGAGGCCTTCGTAGCGGCTGGTATTGAGCAGCAGATCGAACGCGGGCAGGCAATCCGCCGCGCCACGAACGAAACCCGGCAGGCGGACGTGCCGTTCGATACCGAGCCGGCGCGCCTGGGCGAGTACCGCGTGCCACGCCAGCAACCCGTCCCTGCCCACCGGCCCGCCGACGATCACGAGGTACGCGTCGCGCCGCACCAGCAGCTTCTCCAGGATTCTCAGCGCGCGCGGGTAGGATTTCTGCGGCTTGACCGCGCCGATCATCCCGATGACGGTAACGTCGCCCGGCAATCCCCAGCGCTCGCGCCACTCACGGCGCGCACCCGGCCGCGGCGCGACCGCCGGCGGAACGTGGCGTATGACGGCGCACGGCGTACGGGCGCCGCTCCTTCGCAGCTCCATGGCGGCGTTTCGCGACACTGCGATCGCAAGCGGAGCATCCGCCAATGCAGCCACCGGCTCGATCCAGCCCGCCGGGGCGTTGTGCAGCACCGGAACGACACGCGCGCCGCCCCGCTCCAGCGCGCGGCGTTCGGCCACGGTCAGCAGGTGGCACAGCACGACGGGATTTCCGCCGGCGGCTGTCCGAGCGCCTTCGCGTTCGAGACGCTCGGAAGTCTCGCCCGCGCACCGGACGATCTCCACGCCTCGCGGGACCGGCCACTCGGCCGCCGCATCGCGCAGCACGATCAACCGCACGCGGTAGCGATGGGCGCAACCCGCCGCCCAGTCGAGAACGATGCGCTCGGCGCCGCCCAGGGCCAGGCTGCCGATCGCCGCGGTGACCTCCAGCGGAGACGCATCGGAAAGCGGTGGCTGCTCCGGCGCGCACTCGGGAGCCAGTATCGCCGCGAGGGCTGCCTGCTGCGCCCGCTCCAGGGGCGAAAGAGGTACGGTATCCACGGAGAGGTAGTATGCGCTCATGAGGCACGCTGGTTTCACTTTGGTGGAGATGATGGTGGTGCTCGCGGTGATCGCCATCCTCGCGCTGATGGCGGTGCCGAGCTTCCAGGACCAGATCGTGCGGGACCAGATCAACACCGCGCTGCCGCTGGCCGACGTCGCCAAGAAGCCGGTGGCCGCGTCGTGGGCCGCGTTCGAGCAGCTGCCGGCGAACAATTTCGCCGCCGGGCTTCCGTCCGCCGACAAAATCGTCAGCAATCACATCAGCTCGGTGCTGGTCCAGAACGGCGCGCTGCACATCACCTTCGGCAACCGCGCGAACGGCGTCATCAACGGCAAAATTCTCTCGATACGACCCGCGGTGGTGGAGGACGCGACCGTCGTGCCCGTGGCGTGGGTCTGCGGCTATGCCGAAGCGCCTGCGAAGATGACGCTGGTCGGGGAAAACCGGACCAACATCCCCGCGCGATTTCTGCCGTTCGCCTGCCGCGCGCGGGACGTGCCCGGTAAGTAACTGCGTGACCGGTGACCGGTGATCCTTCCCTCGACGCGGCCTCTGCAGCGACGTCAGAAATATGAGGGCCATCGTATCGTCCGCGGGTATGATGCACAGTAAACCCTGCCACTACGCACGAGAGGCCACATGCCGAACGGAAAACAGGAACTGACGGGCGCGCTTCCCACGATCGATCACGCGGCGCCGACCGGTGCCGCGTCCGCTTCGGGCAGCAGGCCGCCGGCGGTGCTGGGCCGCATGCTCGCGCTGGAGGACTTCGAGGAAGAGGCCCGCCGCTACCTGCCGCGTCCGGTCTTCGGCTTCATCTCGGGCGGGGTCGAGAACAACGTGTCGCGGCACAATAATCGCGCCGTTTTCGACGAGATCGCGCTGGTCCCCAGGATGCTGGTGGACACCTCCGCGCGGTCGATCAAGACGACGCTTTTCGGGCGCACCTACGACGCGCCGTTCGGCATCGCGCCGATGGGCGCTTCCGCAATGGCTGCGTACCGAGGCGACGTCGTTTTCGCCCGCGCCGCGGCGGAAGCCAACGTGCCGATGATCATGAGCGGCTCTTCCCTGATGAAGCTGGAAGAGGTCCGCGCGGCCGGCCCCACCGCGTGGTACCAGGCCTACCTCCCGGGAGAAGACGGCCCCATCACCCAGATGGTCGAGCGCGCCGCGCGCGGCGGCTTCGACACGCTGGTGCTGACGGTCGACGGGCAGGTGCCGGGCAACCGCGAGAACAACGTGCGTAACGGCTACAGCACGCCGCTGCGTCCTTCGCTCCGGCTTGCATGGGACGGCATCATCCGGCCGCGCTGGACGTTCGGCATGTTTCTGCGCACGCTCTTCCTACACGGCATGCCCCACTTCGAGAACACGGCACAGCGCGTTCCCCTGCTGACGGGCTCCGTGAAGCGAGAGCGCGGCCCGCGCGACAAGCTCTCCTGGAAGCACGTCGAGCTGATGCGCCGCATGTGGAAAGGGCGCTTCCTCGTGAAAGGCATACTCGAGCGGGACGACGCCCGCATCGCGCGCGAGAGCGGCCTCGACGGCGTCATCGTGTCCAACCACGGCGGGCGCAATCTGGACAGCGCGGTAGCGCCGCTGCGCGTGCTGCCGGGAATCGTCGAAGCGGCACGCGGCATGACGGTCATCATGGACAGCGGCATACGGCGCGGCACCGACGTGCTGAAGGCGCTCGCGCTCGGCGCGAACTTCGTCTTCGTCGGCCGGCCCATGCTCTACGCCGCCGCGATCGCCGGTCCGGCCGGCATCCACCACGCCATCAAGCTCCTGAAAGACGAGGTCGACCGCGATATGGCGCTGATGGGTATGAACTCGCTCGCCGAGATGACGCCGGAGCGAATAGTGCCGGCGCGCGGCGCGGATTTTCTGACGGAGCGGCGCTAGCGCTCCGTCAGAGACTGGAGACTGGAGACTAGAGACTGGAAAACACCAGTCCCTGGTCCCTAGTCTCTGGTCCCTAGTCCCTAATCGGCGAAGACGATGCAGGAAGGAGAGCCGGTCTCTATCACCTGGCCGGTAGGCGCGAGCTTCCCCGAATTCCGGTCGATCCGGAACTCGACGATCGTGTCGCTCGTCTCGTTCGCCACGTAGAGCAGGCTTCCGCTCGGATCGAGGGTGAAGAAGCGGGGCTTCCTGCCCTGCGTAGACACCCAGCCCACGTGGCTCAGCGTCCCGTTCTGCGGATCGACGGCGTAGGCGACGACGCTGTTGTGCCCGCGATTCGATGCGTACACGAACGCTCCGGACGCCGCCACGGCGATTTCCGCGCCGGTATTGTCGCCGGTGTAGTCCGTGGGGAGGCTCGTGATCACCTGGAACGGATCGAGCGTGCCGTGCCCGGCGTCCCAGCGGTACGCCGTCACCGTGGAGTCCAGCTCGTTGATGAGATACGCGTAGCGCCCCTCCGGGTGAAAGGCGATGTGACGGGGACCCGCGCCGTAGCGTGTCTTGACGAACGGCGGATCGCCCGGCACGACTTTGCCTTTCGCGTAGTCGATCCCGTAGACGTGAACACGATCTACGCCCTTGTCGGGCGCGACGAAAAAACGGCCGCCGGATCCGAACAGCACCTGGTGCGGATGCGCGCCGTGTCCCTGCTCGCGCCGGTACGGCCCCGGCTCGCCGGGCGGCACGAGGATGCAGCTGGCGGGAGCAAGCGAACCGTCGCCGTTGATCGGGTAGACAGCCACGCCGGGTCCATTGGCGAGGACGACGTAACGGTTCTCCGGGTCCACGGTCAGGTGCGGCGAGTTGTCACCCTCGGTCGGCTGCCGGTTCAGCAGCGCAACGCGGCCGGTCGCCTTGTCGATCGCGTACGAGCTCACCTCGCCGCTGTCGCCGTGGGCCGCGTAAAGGAACCGTTGCCGGCGGTCGAGCGCCAGGAATCCGGGATTGTGAACGGCGTTCAGCGCATGTACCAGCGTCCAGGCGCCGGACGCGGGCTCGATGCGGTAGACGCTGATGCCCTTGCCGCGCGCCTTGCGCTTCTCGGTGGTGAAGGATCCGACATAGGCAAACATGGCGAGATTGGCTCCGGTTCAATGCAACCGCTTCAAGCGAGCTCCAAATTCCAAGCACCAAATTCAAAACAAGCACCAAGGCTCAAGCACCAAGTTCCAAACGCTCGCCGTTTGTGATTGGGGATTTGGTGCTTGAAGCTTGTTTGTGATTTGGGATTTGTGCCTTGCTCCTTGAGTCAATGCGCGCCTCCCGGATGCTTCGCCGGCAAGGGGAAGTACTCGGCGACCGGGATTTCGATCACGCTCGGCACGTCCAGCTTGAGCGCCGCGGAAACGGTTTCCGCGATGTCCTGCGGCCGCGTGACGTAGTAGCCCTTCGCGCCGTAGACCTCGGCGAGCTTGTCGAAGCGGGGATTGACGAGATCGACGCCCACATATTTCTTGTCGAAGCTGCGTTGCTGGAAAGCCTTCTCCGCGCCGTGGCAGCTGTTGTTGAGCACGAGGCTCACCAGCGGGATGCGATGGCGCACGGCGGTGTTGATCTCCTGCGAGGTGTACAGGAATCCGCCGTCGCCCTGAATGCTCAACGCGGGCCGCTCGGGACGCCCGAGCTTGGTGCCGAGGCCCGTGGCATAGCCCATCCCGAGACCGCCGTGACCCGCGTAGTTGAAGAACGTCTTCGGCAGCTCGAAATCCAGTCGGTCATAGGTGAGGCCGGGCGCGATGCCGGCGTCGAGCGTCACCATACAGTCGCGCGGCAGCGCCTTGCGCAGTTCCGGGAAGACACGCTGCGGCATCATCGGATCGCCGGGCAACGTGCTCTCCGCCTCCAGGCGGGCCTTGCGCCGCGCCTTGAGCGCGGCGATCTCCGCGCGCCAGCCCGCGCGGTCCGGCTGCTTACTCGAGCGCAGCGCTTCGAGCAGCTGCTGCGCGACGGTTTTCGCGTCGCCTACGATGCCGACCTCCACCGGGTGGTTGCGGCCGACTTCGTGCGCGTCTATGTCCACCTGGACGATGCGCGTCTCCCGGTTGAGGACGGAGTTGTTCCAGTGCGTGGTGTGCTGGTTCAACCGCGATCCCAGCGCGAGGATCACGTCGGCGTGGTTGATCGCTTCGAGGGCTTCCGGCGCGCCACGGTTGCCCGGCGTGCCCACGAAGAGCGCGTGGCTGTTCGGCACCGCATCGTTGTGGCCGTACGACGGCACGAGCGCCGCGCTCAGCAGCTCCGCGAGCGCGACGGCTTCGGCCGTCGCCTCGGAGTCGACCACGCCGCCGCCCGCGAGCAGCAGCGGACGCTCCGCCTTCGACAGGACCTCGGCCGCCCGCTTGACCGCCTCGCGATCGCCGGGCGCGCGCAGCTCGGTAGGCCGGTAGGCCGACGGCCGCCCGAGCGACTGCTCTATGGTCTGGCCCTCCAGCAGGTCGCGCGGAATATTGACGAATGCCGGACCGCGCTTCGCCCCGAGCGCGGTGCGGAACGCGTCGTGCAGCGCCTCCGGGATGCGCTCGGTCTGGTGCACGTGCCGCGCGAGATACGTGACGGGCTTGAAGATGCTCACGAGATCGAAGGACTGCGCGCCGTCGCGATCGAGGTTCGCCCGCTCGACGTCGCCCGCGATCACCACCACCGGCGCGCGGCCCTTGTAGGCGAGCGCGATGCCGGTCATGAGGTTGATCGTCCCGGGACCGGAGGTCGTCATGCACACCGACGGCTTGCCCGAGGCGCGGGAATAGCCGTACGCCATGAACGCCGCGCCTTCCTCGTGGCGGGTATCGAGAAAGCGGATGTCGCTCCTGCCGTGCAGCGCGGTCACCATCGTGTTGGTCGTGGTGCCTACCAGGCCGAACACGTACTCGACGCCTTCCGCCCCCAGCGCTTCGATTACCGCCTCACCGGCCTTGATCTTTGCCATCGCGATCTCCTGTTCAAGCTTTCAACGATAACATCAAAATCCGTGATGCGTGACGCATGACCACGACCCATGACGCATGACGCTTGACCCTGGTTCGAGGTCGAGACCACATCATGTCGGGCAGTCGATAGGCGCGGGGTTCGCGGTGCGCCGGAGGATGCATAATCGCAATTCTATCCGGAGGCCCACATGAAATCGCGAATCACGCTCATCACCCTCGGCGTCGATGACCTGGAGCGCTCGCTCCTGTTCTATCGCGACGGCCTCGGGCTAAGGACCGAAGGCATCGTCGGCAAGGAGTTCGAGCACGGCGCGGTGGCTTTCTTCGACCTGCAGGCCGGGCTCAAGCTCGCGCTCTGGCCCCGCGGGAGCCTCGCCCACGACACGGGAATTCCGGAGAGGCCGCCGTCTGCGACCGATTTCTCGCTCGCGCACAACGTGTCCTCGAAGGCGGAAGTCGATGCCGTGATGAACGAGGCGCGCACCGCCGGCGCGACGATCGTGAAGCCGGCGCACGACACGTTCTGGGGCGGCTACGCCGGCTATTTCCAGGACCCGGACCAGCACCTCTGGGAGGTCGCGTGGAACCCGCAATGGACTATCGGGGAGTGAAGACCCGGGTCAGGCGCAGTTGCCGCGCACTTCCTTCAGGTCGGTGAAGCCCTGCAGGCACTTGTCGATGCCATCCTGCTTGAGCGTGCGCATGCCCGCCGGCATCGCGAGCCGGCGCAGCTCGTGCGCGTCGGCGCGGCGGTGGATGAGCGGGGCGATGGCGGGCGTGTTGACGAAGAGCTCGTGCACGCCGATGCGTCCGCGGTAGCCGGTGTCGCGGCAGGCTGCGCAACCCCGCGCGCTCCATAGCTGCAGCGGACCGTAGCTTCCTTCCCACTCCGCGAGCACGGCGCGCGGCTCGAACGGCGTGTCGGTGCAATATTCGGTGGCCAACGCAAGGGCCCGCTCCCCGTCCAGGGCCTCGGCGGTCCTGCACTCGAAGCACAGCTTCCGCACCAGGCGCTGGGCCAGCACGCCGAGGAGCGAATCGGCAAAGTTGAACGGCTGCACGCCCATGTCCAGCAGACGCACCACGGTGTCCACCGAGTTGTTGGTGTGCAGCGTGGAGAATACGGTGTGGCCGGTGAGCGAGGCCTCGACCGCGATCTGCGCGGTTTCCGTGTCGCGCATCTCCCCCACCATGATGACGTCGGGGTCCGCGCGCAGGAACGAGCGCATGGCCGCCGCGAAGGTCCATCCCGCCCTGGGATTGACCTGTACCTGCCGCAGGCCTTCCTGCTGTATCTCCACGGGATCTTCCGCGGTCCAGATCTTGAGGTCCGCCGTGTTGATGTGGCCGAGGATGGAATGCAGGGTCGTCGTCTTGCCCGAGCCGGTGGGGCCGCAGACGATGAAGATGCCGTGGGGCCTCTGCACCAGCTGGTCCACGCTCTCCCGCAGCTCCGCGCGCAGGCCGAGCTTGTCCAGCGGGACCGGAGCGCCGCTCGATAGCAGCCGCAGGACGATGTCCTCGCGTCCGTCGAGCGTGGGAATAGTGGCCACGCGCAATTCCAGCGGCGCGGCGCCCGCCTGCTGGAAGCGGATCTTGCCGTCCTGCCCGCGGCGCTTCTCCGAGATGTCGAGCGAGGCCATGACCTTGATGCGCGAGACGAGCGAGCGCCGGTAGTGCTGCGGCAGCGTCAGGTACTCGCGCAACGCACCGTCCTCGCGGAAGCGGATGCGCACGGGGGTCTTCCCGCCGTTCGCCTCTATGTGCACGTCGGAGACGCCGGAGGCGCGGGCGTCGGCGATCATCTTGTTCACCAGGCGCACCAGCGCACTGTCGGCTTCCGGCGAGAGATCCTCCTCGTTCCCGGCGTCCGGCTGGTCCGGCGACTCGAGCTCGGCGGCGAAGTTCTCGACCGGCGCGTCGATCACCGGGTCGACGAAGTGCCGGGCAATGGCGCGGCGGATGTCGTCGCCCGAGGCCATCACCGCAACGGTTTTCATCGAGGTGAGGAAGCGGGCGCGCTCGAGCGGCCTCGGGTCGAGTGGATTCTCCACTGCCAGCACGAGAATGCGCCCGTCCATGCACAACGGCACGATGTTGTATTCGATCGCCACGGCGCGCGGCAGGAGCTCGAGCACCTGGGGGTCGATGGGGAACTTCGCCAGGTCGACGTAGGGAATGCCGAGCTTCTGCGTCAACACCCGCCTCAGCTCCGCGCGCGTGAGGAAGCCGAGCTCCACCAGCAGCTCGCCGATCGGCTTGTCGCGCTCGGTCTTCTGCCGCGCAAGCGCGGCCTGCAGCTGCTCCTCCTTGATGGCGCCCTGTTCGATGAGCGCCTCGCCCAGTCTCAGCATCGGCTGGCTGCCCTGCCGCCTGAGGGCATCGAGCAGTTCCTGCTGCTCGATCACGTTCGCGCCGGTGAGATACTCCCCGATCTTTTGCAAGCGCGTTGCGCTCTGCTGGTCGAGCGCGCTCGTCAGCTGCTCGGAGGAAAGCTTCTGCCGGTCGACCAGCAGCTCACCGAGGGGCTTGCCGATCTGCTTGCAGCGGATCGCCGTAGCCGGATAGAAGGCGCGGATTGCCGCGTCCTCGGCGCTGCGAATGTAGAGGAAGAGACCGATGCTGTGTACCTGGAAACCGTATGTTTCGCCTTCGAGCGGGGGGCCTTTGATCAGCTCGAGGCGGAAAGGCAGCGAGCCGGAGGGCACGTCCTTGCCGGTACCGCCGCTCAATGCGGACTTGCGTGGACGCAGGCGGACGGGACGCGCAAGGCGCAGCTCCAGGATGTCGGACAGGGCAAGCACCTGGGCGTTCGTGGCCCGCTCGAGGCAGAACTCGACCGTGCCGGTTGCCGGCGAGAAGCGCATCAGGCGGCCGGTCACCTTGCGTCTGTCGCGGCAGGTGATAACGGCGCCCTCGAACACGGGCGCAATCTCGCCCACGGCCTCATGGAAAGGCGGCAGCGGCCATTCAATCAGCGATTCGGCGCCCGGCAGGTCAGCTTGCGGGACGCCCATGGGCAATACGGCGCGGCCGAGGTTTGCGGTCGTGCTCATGTGGTACCTCTCTGTGGCCGTAAGATAGTCCACAGTGGGTACCGCGATTCGCGGGAAAAGGCACGGATTCTGCCCTCAATTCGTGCCCTGCCGGGGCGCCCGTGGCCCGGTGAACGAACGGGCGCCATCGCGGTCGGACCTCGAGAAGCCTCTCGACAAATGAGGGGATGCTCCCCTCATGCTCCCCTATGTCAGGAACGCCTGTCCTTCATTTGACAAGCGCTCCGAGGAGATGACGATGATCCGCAAGCTACCGTCTGGAAAATACCGGCTCTACTCGCGGAAGAAACATCCGCGGACCGGCAGGCGGCGCAACCTCGGAACGTTCGGGACGCGCGCGGCCGCGGAGAAGCACGAGCGCGCCGTGCAGTACTTCAAGCGCCACTAGGGACCAGAGGGGAATATGCTACTCGGGACCCTCCCAGTAAAATCACCCGATGACGGAACGAAAGAAACGTTCTCCTCGAACGCCGGAATGGTTTACGAAACTGTCGGCCAGACTCGACCGTGGGGAACCTTTCACGAAGCGAGATAAGGGGCGCCTCCTAAAGTTTCTTAGGAAGCGTCACGGCGGCGCGCCTAGAAACGTGGCAGGGAGCTGCTAAACAGGGACGAGAAGCGTTATCAAAAATACCGCCCTTCCTTTGTCCGACCTACGCTCTCTCCAGGAGGTCAAATCAGATATGCACTAGGCCGTTCTGTGTTTATCGGGACTCTCGATTCAGTCTGCGGTGATCTTGTTGCGACGGATGACGTCGCCCCACATCTGCCGTTCCCGCTTCAGACCGGCGGCAAACTCGTCCGGCGTGTCGAATTTGGGAATAAACCCCTGACCCTCGAGCCTTTCCCTGGTCGCCGGCGACTTCATTACCCTGGCGATTTCGGCATTCAGGCGTTGAACGATCGCGGACGGCGTGCCGGCTGGCGCAACGACCATGAACGAGGCGGAGGCCTGGATGTTGGGATAGCCGGCCGCGGCGAGCGTGGGAACTCCCGGAAGCTGGGGCGTTTGCTCGGTAACGGCCAGCGCCAGCACCCTTCCCGACCGTATATGCGGCAATATGGCGCCGATGTCGGAAGCCACGAACGCAATCTCGCCGGAGAGCAGCGCCTGCAGCGCCGGGGCGATGCCCTTGTAGGGCACGTGCACGAAGCGCGCGCCGGTGGCCTCCTCCAGCATTTTTACCACGAGGTTGAGCGCGCTGCCCGCCCCCGCGGAGCCGTGTGTCAGCTTTCCCGGCTCGCGCTTTCCCAGCGCCACCAGCGCGGGCAGCGTCTTCACCGGCACCGACGGATGGCTCGCGAAAACGAGCGGGCTGCTGACGCCGCGCGCCACCGGGATGAAATCGCGCTCCGCGTTGTACGGCAGGTTCCGGTAGAGGCTCTGATTCATGATCAGCGCGGGGCTCGCGGAAACGAAAAAGGTATAGCCGTCCGGGGCGGCCCGCGCCGCGATCTCGGCGCCGATGTTGCCGCTCGCCCCGGGGCGGTTGTCCACGATGAACTGCTGCTTGAGTCCTTCGGTAAGACCTTGCGCAAGGAAGCGCGCATACAGGTCGGTGCCGCCACCGGGAGACGAAGGCACGACCAGCCTGACGGTACGCACGGGCCACCCCTCCTGCGCCGCCGCGGGCGTGGCCGCCAGCGCAAGGAACAGAGCAACGGCAAACCGTGAGACCTTGCTCATGATTGTTGAGCCGAGCCGTTACCGGTCACGGGCACGGTTCACTTAGTCCCTGGGCGCAACGTCCAGCCGCACCGCGATCCCTTCCAGCTCCTTCGACACCGCCGGGTAGCGCGCCATCACCAGCGGATCGTGGCCGGGCACGACGTGCTTCGGCGAATCCGCCATGCGGCGCAGCTTGTCGTAGCCCTCCAGCGTGCCCGCGAGGTCGACGATGGACGTGAAGCAGCGATTGGTCTCGAAGTGCTCGTAGTAGTGAGTCGCATCCGATGCGACGCAGACCCAGCCGCGTTTGGTGTGGACCCGCACGGACTGCAGGCCGGGTGTATGACCGCCGATATGGTGCACGCTCACCCCGGGGGCGATTTCATCCACTCCGTTGTGGAACGTGAGCCGCCCCTTGAACAGCGCCCGTACCATGCCGACCACGTCGTCCACCTCCATCGAGTGTGCAAAGCGCGCGTGGCGCATGTAGCGGCCGGTGACGTAGCGCATCTCCTCGTCCTGGATGTGGAACTGGGCCTGCGGGAAATCGAAGTAGGTGCCCACGTGATCGTAGTGCATGTGCGTGATGACGCACTCCTTCACCTCTTCCGACTTCACGCCGAGCAGCGCCAGTGCGGCTTTCGGCGTGCGGATGTATTCGCGCTTGCGCTTCGCGGCGACTTCGGCGGTGAAGCCCGTGTCCACCACGATAGTGCGCTCCTCGTTGCGGATCAGCCAGACGAAGTAATCCATGGGCATGGGCGCGTCGTGGGGATCGCCACCGACGAAATGCTCGTGGCGCCGCGCATCGCGGCGGGCGTACTTGATCGCGTAGACCTCGTAGTCAGGTATCGTCATGCTCGCTCCGTGCGAAGAAGTGCCTCGTGACTCGTGACTGGTGGCTGCCGCCCGGCGGTTCGCGCCTGACGCCTGACCCCTGACGCATGACGGGGGGTTGCGTCAACCCTCCTTCTCGAGGACTTTCTTGATGTCCTCCGCCGAGACTTTGATATTCACCTTCGCGCGTTCCGTCTGGAGCTGGAGGAAGCTCCGCGAATCCAGCGCGCCCCAGCCGCGGGCCATCGCCTCCGCCATCTCGGCGTGAGCGAGGCTGTTCAACCGCATCGGCACGCCGATCTCGCGCGCCAGCTCGGTGGCGAGCGTCACGTCCTTGAAAGCGAGAGCGAGCGCGAAATCGGGTGGCTCGAACTTGCCCTGCAGAAACTGGTCGGCCATGCGCTCGAAAGTGCGCTTGCGGCCCAGCGCGCCCTGGCGGATCGCCGACCACAGCGCGAGCGGCTCGACGCCGGCCTTGACGCCCATGGTGAAGACTTCCGCCACCGCGCAGTGAATCGCGTAGCCCGCGGCATTGTGCACCAGCTTCGCGACCGAGCCGGCGCCGATGGGCCCGATATAGCGCACCTGGTCGCCGATGGAATCGAGGACGGGTTTGTACTTGTCGTAGACCGCCTTGTCGCCGCCCACCCAGATCGCGAGCTGGCCGGACTTGGCGCCCTTCGGGCCGCCGCTCACCGGGGCGTCGAGAAACGCGATGTTCTTCTCGGCGAGTTTCGCGTGCAGGCGCCGGACCACCGTCGGCGAATTGGTCGAGAGATCGAACCACACCGTGCCCGGCTTGAGTCCCTTGGCGAGCCCTTCGCCCACGGCCTCGACCTCTTTCGGGCCCGGCAGCGAGGTCAGTACGATCTCCGACTCGCGCGCCACGGCCTCCGGCGAGTCGGCCCACCGGCATCCCGCCTCGAGGTGCGGTGCAGCCACCCCCTCGCGCAGGTCGTGGACCACGAGATCGTGTTTGCCCTTCCGCGCGTTGAGCGCCATGCTCCCGCCCATCGTACCCAGGCCTATGAATCCGACACGCATGTAGCTTCCTTTCCTCAAGAGTAACAATATGAGGGGTCCTCCCCTCATGCTCCCCTACATCAGGGCGCCTATCCTTCATTTTGATAGGCGCTCTGAATGACCGATCAAGCTTACCACCAGCAAGCTATCATCCGGCAACCTCTCAAAGCAGAGGACGCAGTGGACACAAGGGAACGCAGAGAAATCAATCTGGGTTCGGTCCTCAGCGTCCGCCGCGTCCGCCGCGGTGAGAGCCTGGTACTGTGGACAAACTTGCTGATCGCCTTCAACAAGCCGTTCAACGTGCTCTGCCAGTTCACGGGCGGCGCGGGCCGGCGCACGCTGGCCGATTTCGTGACGGTGAAGGACGTCTATCCGGCAGGCCGGCTCGACTACGACAGCGAAGGCTTGCTGCTCCTGACCGACGACGGCACGCTGCAGCGGCGGATCGCCGATCCGCGTCATCGGACGAAGAAAACCTATCTCGCCCAGATCGAGCGCACCCCCGATGCCGCTGCGCTCGCGCTACTGCGTCGCGGCGTGAAGCTGCGGGACGGGGTCACGGCGCCGGCCGGCGCGCGGCTCGTCGGGGAACCGGACTGGCTCTGGCCGCGCGAGCCGCCCATACGCTATCGGCGAAACGTGCCTGCCGCGTGGCTGGAGATCACGCTCACGGAGGGCCGCAATCGCCAGGTCCGCCGCATGACCGCCGCCGCGGGCCACCCGACCCTGCGGCTGGTGCGCGTGGCTATCGGCGCATGGTCGCTCGATGGATTGAAACCGGGGGAATGGGAATTGCGGCGATAGCCGCACTCCTCAAGGATGAAGGATGAACGTGGAAAGATGACCCCTACGCACTTTCAGCAGCGTCATCCACCCTGGGCGGTAGATGGGCACGGCTGGCCGCCGAACTCCGGCCCGTCCAGCGGGCGTATTTCGCACTCGATGTCCCATTCGTCGCCGTGGACCCGCAGGAAACGTTGGGTCAGCTCGATTGCCTCCTTCAGGGACTTCGCCTCGAGGATCGCGTAGCCGCCGATGACTTCCCTGGCTTCCGTGAACGGTCCGTCGGTCGTCGACAGCCTGCCGCCGCGCAGGCGCACGCGCGCGCCTTCCGCCGTCGGGCGCAGCCCGGCGGTGCTGATCAATGTACCCTCGCGGGTCATCTCCTCCATGAGCTTGCCCATGTCGTTCATGAGCTGCTCGCTCGGCACCTGGCCGCGCTTCTCGTCAATACGGATCATCGACAGGAATCGCATGGTTCGTCTCCTCGATCATGATGGGTGGGGGTGGACGCCGGCGTGTTCATCCGAACGCCCGTCACTGACTAGTCGAACGACGGGCCGCGGGATCGACATATCGGCGGATCCGCTTCAACACTAACCCAATCCATTGACTCGAAAAGAATTACACGACGAGATCTGGACCGGTCTCAGAAACAGCGTCCGGTTTCTTGCTCTTCAGCGGCCTGGTGCGGTCACCGGCGGGAGCAGCGTGACGAACGCGTCGCGGCCGCTCAGCTCGAGCTCGTGCGGAACCGGGCGGTTGAGATTCAGCACCACCCGGACCCGGTTGCCGCCCGGCAGGACCCGTACGTCCCGCAACTCGCGCTGGTTGATCTCGATGGCGTCCCTGGGCAGGTTGCTCGCGCTATCGGCGAAGTCGAGCGTGATGTTCGCCTGCGGCACGTGCATGGCGACGACCGGCGGCCGTTCCCTGATTTCACGGGCAAACGAGATCTGGACGAGCGTCCTGCCCCCGGAAAGGGCGGCATAGCGGACGCTCTCGAGGGTATTGAGCGATTCCTGCAACGAGGCGTCGTTCTGCCCGCCTGCAGCAGGGCTCAGCACCATGCAGACCAGGAAGATGAGGGCGTGCGTTCGTCGGAGGCTCATGTGCGAGGGATTGCAGCGGGAAAGGTTCAACACCAGAGCAAAATTGCGAGCCGGAAATCTTGTGAGCTGGTGCCCGGACAAATTTGAAGGCGTATCGTTGTCCGGATGAACCCCATCTACAAGCTGATGATCCGGTCGACCGTATCGGGCATCCTTGCGCTGACTGCCATCATATTCATTCCCGCCGGTACATTGAATTACTGGCAAGGATGGGCGTACCTGGGCACGGCTGTTATCGCCTCCGGCCTCTACACGCTCTACGTCGCCATTTACGATCCCGCACTTATGCGGCGGCGCATGCAAGCCGGTCCATCGCACGAAAAAGAACCGGCCCAGAAGATCATCATAGTGCTCTTCTTTGCGGCGTTTCTGGCACTAATGATCGTGCCTGCGCTCGACTATCGTTTCGGCTGGTCGCCCGTACCGTGGCACACCTCGATCATCGGCGATCTTCTCGTCGCGCTCTCGTTCTATTTCTTCTATCTCGTGGCGAAAGTCAATACCTATGCGGCCGCCAACGTGCGCGTGGAAGAAGGTCAGCGTGTTATCGATACCGGTGTATATGGTCTCGTACGCCATCCAATGTATTTCGGCGCGCTTTTTCTCATCATCGGCACGCCCCTCGCCCTTGGCTCATGGTGGACACTGCTTTTGGTACCCGTTTTTCTGGGCATCTTGTATTTCCGCCTGGCCAATGAAGAAGCAGTACTCGTTCGGGACCTGGCAGGTTATGTCGAGTATCAAAAGAAAGTGAAATATCGCCTGATCCCGTACGTTTGGTAGTCACTCGCATGAATGAGCCATCCGGCGCGGATGGTTCAATTTGCCTACTTCAGCTTCTCGAGATACTCCGGCGCGATCCATTTCCGGGAGGCCTGAGCCCGGCGCACGACCGCACGGGCTTTTTCGACGTCCGGTTTTTGAATGAGATAGATCCCCACCAACGGGTTGTACGGCTCGCACGAGCAGCCGTCCGCGGAGCTTCCGATCTCGATGGATTTCTCGTAATCGCCGATGGCCAGGTCGACCTGCTTTTTCGCGGTCAGGTTGATATATCCCCGGTTGCAGTAGGCGTCGGCCAGTCGGTACCGTGACTTCGGTTGCA
>DASRJL010000107.1:0-98043 GCA_035649495.1 Burkholderiales bacterium
TACCGGGCTCGGAGCGTGCCATCACGTTTTGCGGATCGCCTTCGTCGACGGTCGCAGCAGGCGCGCTCGTCGTCAGCGACTCGGTCAAGCTCGACGTGAAGCCGCTCGCCGATCTCGCGGTCACGCTCTATCTGCCCCGCGAGGTACCCGTCGGACAGATCACTGGGCGCTATGCGCGGCAGACCAACTACATCTCTCCGCCCGGAAACTTCGCCGCTGCCGTCAACATGCCGGTCCTCAAGATCACCGACGAATGGTTCTTCGTGAGCGGCATCGACGTGCTGGCGTCCCAGGAGACGGGGTGCGTCGTAGCGCTCGGCGACTCGCTGACCGACGCCAATATCTCGACGCACGACGCCTATTGCCGCTGGCCCGATCAGCTCGCCCGGCGCCTCGTCGCGCGCAAGGGTGGCCGGCAGCTCGCGGTGCTGAACCAGGGGCTGGGCGGCAACCGCATCCTGCACGATCTGCGCGGGGACAGCGGGTTGAAGCGGTTCGATCGCGACGTGCTGGCTCAGCCCGGCGTGACGCACGCGATCGTCATGCTCGGCACCAACGACCTGCGCAACCGCTGGGCGAAACCCGGGGAAGAAGTCACGGCCGAGCAGTTGATCGCGGGGCTCAATCAGATGGCGCTACGCGCGCAGGCACGCGGGATCGCGCTCTTCGGCGCGACGCTCACGCCGTTCGGCAACGAAACGTACATGGCCGGCGCGTGGAACCCGGTGCGCGAGGGCCATCGCGTCGCGTTCAACAACTGGATTCGCGAGAGCCGCGAGCTGGCCGGCGTCGTCGATTTCGACAAGGCGTTACGCGACCCCGAGCGCCCGACCCAGATGTTGACCGTCTACGACTGCGGCGACGGGCTGCACCCGAGCGACCTCGGGTACTGCAAGCTGGGCGACGCGATCGACCTGGCGCTGTTCGACTAAGCATCCCTGCTCAAGCGCCCCCGCCGCAACGTTCCCCATCAACCTCGAGCGGGACCGGCATGCCGCCGCGCGGCCATCGTCACTGCTTTTGCCATTGCCGCGGCCGGACGCGTAAGAGCAGTGTCCTTGCGTGTGAAGATCCCGGCCGTAAACGAGGGCAATCGCTCTGCTACTGCGATCGGTTCCAGTAAGTCGCGCGCCAGCGGGGCCGCAAGGAGCCGATTGGAAATGATCCCCAGCATATCGGTCTTTGCCAGCACCGCAATGATGATGTTGTGGGAGTCGCACTGAATCATCATCTTCGGGTGCGGCAGACCACCCGACAGGAATATCCGTTCGAGCGGCCCATCCGGCTGGCTGAAAGGCAGGAGGCCGATCCACTCCGCGTCCCGAAGCTGCGCAAGAGTTCTCGCGCCGCGCAAAGGATGCTCCTTGCGCGCCGCCACGATGAAGTCGTGGCGGAACAACGGTCGAAACGCGAGCAACGGATCGAGCTTGCCCTCGGGCCGTGCACCGATTGCGAAATCCAGTGTCTCCTCGCGAACCTGCGGCAGGAGCGTGAGCGGAAATCCTTCCAGGATCCGCAGGTGTGTGCCCGGGTGCTGTCGCCGGAATTCCGAGATGGCATCGGCCGCGATCAACCTGCCGGCGGTCGGCCCGATGCCGAACGCCACCGAGCGACCGGCCCCATCCCCGAGATGAGCCATCTCCTCCTGGGCTCTTTTCAGTTCGCCGTGGGCCACGCGCGCGCGAGCAAAGAACGAGCGCCCCGCCGGGGTCGGAACCACACCATGGTTGGTCCGCCGCAGGAGCTGCACGTGCAGCTCGGCCTCGAGTCCCCTGACGCTCTTGGTTATCGCCGGCTGCGATACGCCGCACTGGCGGGCGGCCGCATGGATACTGCCTGCCTCGATGACCGCGACAAAATCCTGAATCTGCTTCAGGCGCATGGGATAACCCTCCGGTTATCGTAGTAAGAACTTTGCCATCTTACGCCCGCGCGCGCGGCCGTGATTTACTGCGCTCGTGTGTCGTCGCGTAGCGCGGCATCGAGGAGAGAGGATGAGACCGGAAAACAGCCTGGCGCTGGGTCTGGCGGCGCTGCTCGTAGCGGGGATTTCAGCCGCGCAAACGGCCTACCCCGAGAAGACGGTCCGCATCGTCGTCGGTTTTCCGCCAGGTGGTCCACCGGACGTGGTCGCGCGCCTGCTTGGGCAAAAACTTACAGAAGCCTGGGGAAAACCGGCGGTGATCGACAACGTTACGGGCGCCTCGGGCGCTATCGCGGCAGACCGCTTGGCGAAGGCCGCGCCGGACGGTCACACGCTGGGACTCCTGTGCAACCCGGAGCTAGTTATCAATCCCGGTCTGTACAGGCTGGCGTATGACCCGGTGAAGGATTTTGCGCCGGTCTCGCAGGTTGCCGTGTCGCCGCTCGTGCTGGTCGTGCACAACGGCGTGCCGGCCGGGACCGTGCAGGAGCTGATCAAGCTGGCGAAAGGGCGGCCCGGCGAGTTGACGTTCGCCTCCAGCGGCACTGGTTCCAATACCCACATGGCAGCGGAGTTGCTGAAATCCATGGCCGGACTCGACATCCGGCACATCCCGTACAAGGGCGTGCCGGCGGCGATCCCGGACCTCCTGGGCGCGCGCGTCACGATGATGTTCAGCCCCACGGTGGTGGTCTTGCCCCTGGTGCGCGATGACAGGTTGCGCGCGCTCGCGGTGACCTCGTTGAAGCGCTCGTCGGCGGTGCCTGAGTTGCCCACCATCGCCGAGTCCGGCTACCCCGCATTCGAGGGAACGCTCTGGTGCGGGTTGTTCGCGCCGGCACGGACCCCGGCAGCGGTCGTCGGCAAACTCCATCTCGAAACCGTCAAGGCGCTCGCGCTGCCCGACCTGCGCGCCAGGCTCGGTGACGTAGGCATGGAAGGAATGGGCAACTCGCCCGACGAGTTTGCGGCGGCAATCAGGTCCCAGATTCCGAAATGGGCGAAGCTGATCAAGGAATCGGGTATCAAGGCGGAGTAGCGCCCTGAACGGATGCGTGCGGGGAGGATGCGTGGAAGAAGGATCGCCGAGTGCGACGGCCGTGATGATGGCGATGCTGCGCGCGGCCCATCTCCTGCTGGATGGCGATCCGAAGATCTTCCACGACCGTTTGGCGCTGGGCTTGTGCGGGGCCGGAAACGAGGCAGCGCTGCTGGCAGCCCTCGGCACCGTCGACGCGGACATCGCGTCCGGGGCCACGTCCGGATTCGGGACCGCGCTGACCCGTTACGTCCGCGCCAATGCGGTCATGCGGCAACGGTACACGGAAGAGGAACTGAAAAAAGCACTCGAGCGCGGTGTAACGCAATATGTGATTCTGGGAGCCGGGCTCGATTCCTTTGCTTACCGACGGACCGACCTCGCTCCAGTCTTGCGGGTCTTCGAGGTCGACCACCCGGCGACGCAGCAGTGGAAGAGCATCCGCTTGCGGGAGCTGAAGATCGATCTTCCCGCCAATCTCACGTTTGTTCCCGTTGATTTCGAGCGGCAAACCCTGGCCTACGGATTGAGCGCTGCTTCCCATCGATCGGACCTGCCGAGCTTCGTTTCCTGGCTTGGGGTCACCATGTACCTTACGGAAGCGGCGGTGTTCGAGACGCTGCGCTACATCGCGTCGCTGGCCCCTGGAACAGAGATCGTCTTCCAGTATGCACTGCCGGAATCCCTGCTGGACGACGAAACCCGGCACCTGGTGGCATCGGTCAAGAGAACCGCAAGCTCCACGGGAGAGCCGTGGCTCACCGAGTTCGAGCCAACGGCTCTCGCGGCGCAGCTGAAGAAGCTTGGGTACGCCCACGTGTGGGACCTGGAACCGGTGGAAGCGGACGCGCGGTACTTTGCAGGGCGCACGGATGGATTGCGTACGCCACCTCACTCGCATCTGATGAAAGCACGCGTCGGGCACCGTGCGAAGTAGGCTACTCGACGCGTATCCCCGCTTCGCGGATCACCTTGCCCCACTTCAGCGTGTCCGACTTGAGGAGGGCGGCGAGTCTCTCGGGCGGGCTTCCCACCGGCTCCACGCCGTTGGCGAGGAACCGCGCCTTCACGTCCTGCCGTGAGAACAAGCCGGCCACCTCGCGATTGAGGCGCGCGATTATCGCCGCGGGCGTGCGCGCCGGAGCGAAGAAACCGATCTCGGATCCGGTTTCAAAGCCCGGCACCGTCGCGGCTATCGTGGGCAGGTCGGGAAAGAGGGCAGAGGTTTTCGCGCTGCTCACCGCGATCCCCCGCAACTTGCCGGCGTTCAAGTGCGGCGTCACCGACGCGGCGCTGCCGAACGAAAGCTGCACCTCGCCTGTCAGCACTCCGATGATGGCCGCACCGGCCCCCTTGTAAGGGACGTGCGTGATCCGGGTGGCGGTCATCAACTTGAACAGCTCGGCAGCGAGATGCGGCGAGGCGCCGATCCCGCTGGTCGAATAGTTGAGCGAGCCCGGCTTCGCTTTCGCCAGCTCGATCAGCTCGCGGACGGAGTGCACGGGCAGCGACGGGTTGACCACCAGCACGTTCGGCGAATCCGTCATGACGGAAATCGGCGAAAAATCCCGGATCGGATCAAAGGGCGCCTTGCGGAAAAGCGGTCCCAGCCACAGCGTCGGCCCGATAATGAGCAGGGTATGGCCGTCGGGCTGCGCGCGGGCGACGATTTCGCCGAACACGGTGGCGCCGCCCGTCGAGCGCGGATCGACCACGACGGACTGCCCGAGCGGACCGGATATGCCCTGCGCGACGATACGGGAAGTGAGCTCGGCGGTGCTGCCCGGCGCGCCTGTGACGATACGCAGCGGACGCGACGGATAGCTCTCAGGGGCCGCGGCCGATGCGCCGGTCAGCCACAGTCCCAGCGCTATTGCTGCGGAAATTACGAAACGCACTCAGGCGAACCAGGTCGAAAACTGGATCCCCGCCTTCGCGAGGATGACTCGGAGCTTCCCTAGATTTCGATCATGCTGAAATCGCTCTTCCGCGCCGAGCAATCCGGGCAGGTCCAGGCCTCGGGCACGTCCTCCCAGCGCGTTCCGGGTGGTATGCCTTCTTCGGGCCAGCCGGCTTCCTCGTCGTAGATGAAGGAGCACAGCATGCACTGCAAGGTCTTGTAGCCGCCGGCAGGGGCGCGCGGTTTCTCTTCCGCCGCGCGCGTACGGACCTTCGGGAAGTTCAGGATGATGGCTTCGAGTCCCTGCGCGCCGGCAACGACCTCGAACGCCGGCTCATCGCGCTTGACGAACACGACCGCCGGCGCCTCGCGCTCCTTGTTCTCGTGAATCAAGGTCCCCTTCACGACCACTACGTACTGGCCGTCGCCGACCGATGGATCGGGCGCCGTCATCCGCGTGTGGGCGCCCATGGTGACGGTACGCGTGAAAAGGCCGTGCTCGTCGCGAATCTCGGGAACGTCGTGCACGTTGACGCCCGACGTGCGATCCGGGAAGTCGACGTCGGTGGTGACCTGCCATGGCTGACGATCGGGAATCTGCTTGAGCTTCTCGAGGGACTGCGGAAAGCGCTGCGCGCCCGGATCGAAGCGCGAGCGCAGCACCATGAAGGCCCAGCCGGTCTTCCTGTCCGCCTTCAGCGGCCCGTACGGGGTGTAAGCGCGCGAGAAATGGACACAGTAGGGTTTCACGGGGTGGCGGCCGAAGTCGCCGGAGCCGTCCATGATCACCTGGAACTGGTCGACCTGGTGAAAATGCGCGGCGGAAATGTTCGCCTTGCCGTCCCCCGGGTAGCGGTTGATGCGGGCGGTCGGCGCATCGGGATTCTCCCTCCTCGCCCGCAGGAACGTGGTGTTGATCGCACCGGGACTGCCGGGCTCGGTGCTGCCGGGCTGGTTCACCTTGTCCGGCGGTAACTCGGAGAGGGCAACTACCTGGGGCATGCGAGGCTTTCTTCCTGGTTAATTTGACGCGCTTCTGAACACCGCCATGCACTTCGGCGCGTTGAAGGTCCAGGTCTCCACCCAGTCGAGGATGTCCGCCTTGTAATTCAACTCCGCCATGGCGCCGGCGAGGCACGTCCAGTTGAGGACTTCCTGTTGCCCGGCCGCCTCCATCTGCGCGAGCGGCGTATCGCGCCACGCGGCATAGTTGCCGGTGCGCAGGTGCTCCAGCAGGGCGCGGTCCGATTCCAGGTCGGGATAGATCCAGTGGTTCTTCTCGGTGAGAAACGCGTGCGACCAGCTCGATGAGGCCATGATCACCACGCGCCACGGACTATCTCTCAGGGCGCGGGCCGTCGCCTGACCCATCTCGAAACAACGGCGCGGCGAGGGGGAAGGTGGATCCGGCTCGTCCGAATGCACCGTGCTGCCGCCCTGGTAGCGGATCACCGAGCTGCCGTAGCAGTTGACTGCCACGGGCAGGACCGGCGTCGAAAATCCCTTCCGGTCGAGATCGAGGTAGAGCAGCGTGTTGGCAAAGGCGTGCCCGAGGCCGTCCTGGTGCAGGGCCTTGTAGGCGTAGGACATGTCTATGCCGTCCTCCAGCAGCTGCCGCGTAAGCCAGCGCCCCGCCTTGTGGTGCCCGGGGTGGTTGAAGGTCTTCTCGGTCGGCTCGCCCCAGATGTTGGGCCGGCCGCGCAGGCGCAGGTACGGCTTGTACTCGAACTTCTCGTACGCCAGCACGCAGAACGGCGGAATGATGTCTTCCTTGAAATTCTCGTACTGGTCGTCGCCCCACATGAGGATGAAGTCGGGCTTGAAAGCGTCGATCTCTTCGCGGATTTTTCTGAAAGCGGCGAAGACGCGCGCCTTGTGGGCTTTGTGCGCCGTAATGCCTTCGTCGTCACCCCACTCCTTGCGCATCGGCTCCGGCCAGTTGGCGGGGTCTCTCATACGCTCGGGGATGCGCCGATCGGTCTGGAGCATCCGCGCCAGCGGCCACGGCTTGTGCTCTTCGGGAACCATGCCTGGCGGATAGTGCGTCGCGCCTATGCCCAGAATCTCTGCCATGATCTGTCCTCCACCAAGTGAACTTCGATCATGCGCCCGGCGCGCGGCGCGGGTCAAGTAGACTAGAATCCGATCCGGCAGCCGATCACATCATCTGAAACGATCACTCGCAAGGAGAGAGCTTGAGCACGATTCGATGGTTGGGCGCGTTGGCAGGTCTCATCGTGTTCGCGTGCGGCACGGCGTGGGGGCAGGCGTACCCGTCGAAGCCGCCGCGGGTCGTCATCGTGTTCCCACCCGGCGGCGCGACCGACATCGTAGGGCGGATCGTGTTCCAGAAAGTGGGCGAGCAGTTGAACCAGCAGTTCGTGATCGAGAACCGGGTCGGCGCGTCGGGAACGATAGGCGGCGCGTTCGTGGCGAAGAGCCCGCCCGACGGCTACACGATCATGGTGTACTCGGCGACGCTCGTCGCCAATCAGCACCTCTACAAGAAGCTGCCGTACGATGCGCTGAAGGATTTCATCGGGATCACGCCGGTCGCCCGGCTGGTGGGCGTGCTGGTCGTGCACCCCTCGATGCCGGTGCGCTCGATCAAGGAGTTGATCGCCCTGGCGAAGGCGCGGCCCGGTGAGATCAGCTACGCCACGGCCGGCGTGGGCGCGTTCCAGCACCTAGCGACGAGCCTTCTGACCAACATGGCGAACGTTAAAATGATTCACGTTCCCTACAAGGGCGGCGGCCCTGCGGCCATCGCGATAGCGGGCGGCGAGGTGCAGGTGATGCTCACGCCGATATCGGAGGTTCTCCCGCACATCCAGTCGGGGCGCGTGAAGCCCATCGCGGTGTCCTCGGCTGCGCGAGTGACCCAGCTCCCGGACCTCCCCACCATCGGAGAAACCGTGAAGGGCTACGAATTCATCTCGTGGATGGGTATCTTCGTGCCGGCGGGAACACCGCGGCCGATCGTCGACAGGTTGAACGCCGAGATCAAGAAAGCGGTGGCGGATCCTGCCGTCGCCGCGAATCTTTCGTCTCAATCGCTCGACCCGATGCACATGACTCCCGAGGAGTTCGCCAGGCTCGTGAAGTCCGAGTACGACAAGTACGAGCATGTCGTGAGGATTTCGGGCGCCCGCGTCGACCAGTGAGACTCATCACCGTGAAACTCATCACCGCGAAGCTCGTCACCGCAACGCTCATCACCGCTGCGCTCGCCACCACAGCGAGCGCAGCTCCTGCCGACAACTATCCCAACAAGCCCGGCCGCCTCATCCTGCCGTTCGGTCCCGGCGCCTCCACCGATGTCATCGGGCGCATGTTCGCGCAACGATTCGGCGAAGCGTGGGGGCAGACGCTGGTGGTCGATAACCGCCCGGGCGCCGCCGGAATCATAGGCACCGAGACGGCCGCGAGGGCGGCGCCCGACGGCCATACGATCCTCACCTACGGCATCAACCAGCCGATTACCGCCGGCCTTCACAGCAAGCTGCCGTACCACCATCTGCGCGATTTCACGCTGATCTCGCTGTACGCCACGATGCCCAACATCCTGTGCATTACGCCGAGTCTCCCCGCCGCAAACGTCGGCGAGTTCGTCAAGCTCCTCAAGGCCAACCCCGGCAAGTTCAAGTACGCCTCGTCGGGAATCGGCGCCTCGCCGCATCTCACCATGGAATTGTTCAAGTCGATGACCGGCACCGACCTGATCCACGTCCCGTACAAGGTCGCAGCGCAGGGCTATCTCGACGTGATCAGCGGCCAGGTCCAGGGGTTTTTCTTCAATCTTCCCGGGCCGTTGCCCCACGTCAAGGCCGGACGCCTGCGCGCGCTCGCGGTCACTTCGGCGAAACGCGCCGAACAGGTGCCCAGCGTGCCCACCGTCATCGAGTCCGGCATACCGAACTTCGAAGTCACCGTGTGGCAGGGCTACGCCGTGCCGAAGGCCACGCCGCAGACGTACGTCACGAAGATACACACCGCAATGATGAAAGCGTTGGAATCGCCCGAGCTGCGCCAGCGTTTCTTCGACGCCGGCGTCGCGGCCGCGCCGTCGACGCCCGAAGCGTTCAGGAAGTTCGTGGAGGCCGAGACGGAAAGGTGGCAGAAGGTGATAACGATCTCCGGCGCGAAGCTGGAGCAGTAACGGCCTTGCGTGGAAGGAGTGACACGTGACAGGTGACACGTGACACGTTCGGTCTGATCGGCTGGTCCTTTCTGCACGAGTCACGGGTCACGAGTCACCTCTTTGTCTCTGACGCAGCAACTGCACCCCGACCAGCAGCGCCGGTACGCCGCACACGATGAAGCCGATGCCGTAGCTACCGGTCAGGTCGAGTAGACCCGAATACATGAGCGGCAGGGCCAGCGCGCCGACCTGGCCGAAGGAGAGCACGCCGCCCGTGACTCCACCGCGCATGCCATCCGGCGCGGCGCGGGCGGTTTCGGCGAGCAGTATGCCGTGCCAGGAGAGCGCCGTGGCGCTCAAAACGCAGGCGATCAGGCCGACGAGCAGCGTCGGCCAGCCGGCGCCGCAAAGCGCGAGGAGCGCGACGCTCCCAGCCATGCCGAGGGCAAGCCCTGCCATGATCGTGCGCGGGGTGACGTGGGTGCTGCCGAGCCAGCCCCAGACGATGCGGCCGGGCACGGCAACTGCCACTGCCACGGAGAAGACGAAGCCCGCGGCCACAGGCGTGTAGCCGATCGTCGTCAGGTACACGACGAAATAGGCCGTCACCGTCGCCTGCAGACCGTTGAAAGCAAGGCACGCGTAGGACAGGGCGCGCAGGCCCGGCGTGGCGAGCACCGCGTTCAAGGTCGAACTGAAATCCGATAGCTGGAAAGTGCGCGACGGCACCCGGTCGTCATCGAACTTGACGCGCAGGGGCTGGAGCATGAGCACGAAGGCGGCGCATGCCACGGCGCTCAACAACATCGTGAAGCGCCAACCCTGCCATTCCGTCAACTGCGGCCCGAGCAACCCGGCCAGGAGCAGGCCGGCGGGCACCGCCGTCTGCTTGATGGAGAAAACAAGGGGCAGGTAGCGCGGCGAGGATACGCGGGAGAGCAGGTGCGAGCTGGCCGGTGTGGAGATGGACCCGCCGCTCCCGCAGATGATCGCGGACAGGAAGAGAGCCAGCGGCGTTCCGAGCGCCATCACCGCGGTGCCGGCGGCCACCATGACGAGGGAGACCTGGCTCATGCGCATGGCGCCGTGGCGCACGATGAAGCTGCCGCACCCGAGCTGCGCGACGAGAGAGGCGGCGGCCGTCACGCCGAAATAAATGCCGACCCATGTCGCATCGACGCGCAGGTCAGTGATGATCGCCGGCGCGATCACGGCGGGCAGCGCTCTGCTCAGCGCGATGAACGTCTGCTGCACGAACATCGAGCCGAGGGCGAGATACAGAAGATTCACGAAGATTCCGGGGCGTCGTTTTGCCGAAGCAACCACGACTTTAACAGCAAGAAGCCGTAGCGCACGCGAGAACATGGATCGGCTGATGTGACGTTCTCACGACAATCACCACGGAAACTGGAAGCGTCCCGGGTCGGCGATCAGGACGTGCCATCAAACTTTAGCTCTGGATTTCCCGGCGTCCCAGGCATCTCGACGGACGCCTTTCAGACTGTGTCGGTCTGTGTTCCTTGCGGTTGCCGTTGGCCTTGAGCAAGCTTTTGACACCACGGTGGAGCGCGCGCATCATCGCGGAAACCCTCACACTCGGAGAGATACGATGCCATACGCCACGGTGCGCGGTGTTGCGATCAATTACGAAATCGTCGGCACCAGGGGACCGTGGGTGACGCTGTCGCCCGGCGGGCGGCGGCCGGGCGATGCCGTGCGGTCCCTGTCAGAGCGGATTGCGGCGGCGGGTTACCGGGTGCTCCTCCACGATCGTCGCAACTGCGGCGCCTCCGACGTCATCATCGACGGCGACGAATCCGAATACGACATCTGGGCCGACGATCTGCACGCCCTGCTGGGCGAGCTTAACGCACTGCCCGCCCACGTCGGCGGCGCCTCCTCCGGCTGCCGCATGTCGATACTGTTCGCGCTGCGCCATCCGCACTCGGTGCGCTCGCTCCTCTTGTGGCGCGTGACCGGCGGGCACGTCGCGGCCGAGCGCCTGGCGCGCCAGTACTACACCGACTTCATCGAGCTTGCCGAGCGCGGCGGCATGGCGGCGGTGTGCGATTCGGAGTTTTTCCGCGAGCGCATTGCCGCGCGACGCGAAAACCGCGCGCGTCTGATGGCGATGGATACAGAGCGCTTCATCGCCGTGATGTCGCACTGGCGCGAGTATTTCGTCGCCGGCGCCGACCAGCCGGTGATCGGCGCATCCGAAGCAGACTTGCACTCGATCCGCGTTCCGACCTGTATCGTCCCCGGCAACGACGTCGTCCACGCGCGCCGCGCCGGGGAGAACGTCGGCCGCCTGATGCCCGGCGGCGAGGTGCACGACATCATGCCGGCCGGTCCGGACGTCGACGAGATTCCGCTGGCCGAGTGGGAACGGCGTGAAGGTCAGCTCGCAGAAGTATTCGTCGATTTTCTCAAGCGCGCCGACACAACGAGCCAGAGAACGGCGGCGTAGATTCGGGGGCGGGTGGCTCGTTTCTCGTTGCCTGTTCTTCGTTTCCCTTTTTTGTTACGCCCATGACGGGAAAAGGCTCGAGACGCCTTTTCCTGCGCTGCAGCCGAGTACTAAACCGGGGGACCTGAAATGCGACGAGCCATCCTTATCCTCATGTTGCTGGCTCCCGGCCCGCTGCAGGCCGCCGACGTCCCTGCTACGGTATTCATCGAAGAGTTGACGTGGACCGAGGTACGGGACGCGATCAAGGCGGGTAACACTACGATCATATTTCCGACGGGCGGTACCGAGCAGAACGGCCCGCACATGGTGCTCGGCAAGCACAACTTCATCGTCAAGCATACCGCCGAGCAGATCGCGCGGAGACTTGGAAGGACGCTTGTCGCGCCGGTGCTCGCCTACGTTCCGGAGGGGGATATCGATCCGCCGACGGGTCACATGCAGTATCCGGGCACCATCACGCTGCCGCTGGAGCACTTCGTTAAGGTAACGGAATTCGCAGCGCGCAGCTTCCGGGTGAACGGCTTCAAAGACATCGTCCTGATCGGCGACAGCGGACCCAACCAGAAGGGCTTGCAGATCGCCGCGGAAATGTTGAACAAAGAGTGGGCGAACACGGGTGTCCGCGTGCACTTCATTCCCGACTACTACTACGAGGATAACGGCTTCAGACCATGGCTGATCTCTCAGGGAGAGACGAAAGAATCCATCGGTACTCATGCCGGCATCTCGGACACGTCTCAGCTGATGGCGCTGAACCCGGGATGGATTCGATCGGACAAACTTGCGCCCGGTGGAGACCGCAAGGTGACCGGGGTGTCGGGCGATCCTACGCGCGCGAGTGTGCCTTACGGCAAGCGGGGCCTGGAGTTCAAGATCGAGGCGGCTCTTGCGCAAATTCGAAAGTCGATGGCGACGAAAGACAGATGACCACCAGAACGGAGAAAACAGAATGAAGTTCAAGGCCGCGGTATTTCGCAAGGTGCACGAGCCGCTGACGATCGAAACTGTCGAGATGGACGAGCCGCGCGGGCGGGAGATCGTCGTGCGCACCGTCGCAACCGGCGTCTGCCATAGCGACCTGCACGTGGTGGACGGGCTGGGCCGCTATCCCGTGGACCGGCCCTTCGTATTGGGGCACGAGGGCGCCGGCGTGGTCGAAGCTGTGGGCGATGACGTCACCGCGGTGCGGGTCGGCGACCATGTCGTTGCGTGCCTGTCCGGCTTCTGCGGCACCTGTCCGCAATGCCTGAGCGGTCACCCCAATGTCTGCACCGGCGGGATCGTCACCCGCCCGGAGACCGGGACGCCGCGGCTGTCGCAGGACGGCGGCCTGGTGCGCACGTTCGCGGGGATCGGCAGTTACGCCGAGAAGATGCTGCTGCACGAGAACTCCGTCGTGCGGATCGATGCCGACATACCCTTCGACCGTGCCGCGCTGGTGGGATGCGGCGTGCTGACCGGAGTAGGGGCCGCGTTACGGTCTTCCGGCATGCGCGCCGGCCAGACGGTGGCTGTATTCGGCGTGGGGGGCGTCGGGTTGTCTATCGTGCAGGGCGCGCGCCTGGGCGCCGCCCGGCAGATCATCGCGGTAGACCAGTTCGATTCCAAGCTGGAGATGGCGAAGGGCCTGGGTGCGACCCATACGGTCAACACGACCCAGGGCGATCCGGTGAAGGCGATCCGCGCGATGACCGGCGGGCTGGGCGTCGACCACGCGTTCGAGGCGGTTGGCAACGCGAAACTGTGTCGCCAGGCGATCGAGAGCCTGGCCGTGCGCGGCACCGCTACCATCGTAGGCGTGCTGCCACCGGACGCGACGATCGAGTTTCCCTGGCTGGCAATCCGGCCCGAGTGCAAGGTGCAGACCTCCCGCATGGGGTCGAATCAGTTCCGCACCGATATTCCGAACTACCTGGAGTTCTATCGTCAGGGGCGGCTCGACCTGGACGGGATGATCAGCCGGCGCGGACGGCTGGGTGATATCAACGACGCGTTCCGCGCGATGAAGGCCGGGGAAGTGGCACGGACGGTGTTGATGTTCGATTAGGGCGGGTCGCTTCCATTACCGTTCGTCCAAAGTCATAAAGCAGGCGAGAATCCGCGTCGACTGAACTGCGGGGGTCTGACCCCCGCATGTCCCTGAATTCGTGAGCGATTGCGCCGGGAATACGGTGATTTCCGGCCTTAGACATCCGGTTTCTGCTGAGAAATTGCGCCAGGGCGATATTCTTCAGGCCCGACCCGAACTCGCATATCGGGGCTGGCCAAAACCGCAAATGGGTCGTAGGATATGCTGATTCAAAGAGGTAGACCGATCATGAAACGCACACTCGCGATCCTGACACCGTTCCTCATTGCGTGGTGCCCGCAGGCTTTCCCGCAAGACCCGCGGATTCCCACGGAAGTCTTTAAATGCAGCGATGGCGGCAAAGCCGTGTACCAGGATGGCCTGTGCGCCACTGGGCCGAGCAAGCCGCTCAAGACGTACGATGCCAGGGGGATCGAAATGCCGAAAGGGCGCGCCCCCGAGTATGCGCCGCCCGGACCGGCGCCAGTGGCGATAATCCCCTACACCCCTTCGAAGCCGCTGGGCAACAGCACGTTGTCGAACACCCCCAGCCAATGCAGGACCGCGAACGGCTCCACCTGCCCTACTACTAATTGAGTAAACGTTTTTCGAGTGCGCTGGGGTCGAAGTCGTAGAGCCAGCGCAACGCGTCGGGCGAGCGGTCACCGCCCCGCGCCCACTCCGCATCACGCGCCTCCTGTGCCGGTCCGTCCGGCAGGTGGAAGCGCGTTTTGTTCGCGCGCGACATTTCCTGAAGTCGCGTGACGCGCGGCCGGCGCACGTCTTCGTAGCGCCGCAGCGTCCCGGTCGGGTCGTCGGCGCCACCGGCAACCAGGCAGGCGGCGAGGGTGGCGCCATCCTCGATGGCTTGCGCCGCGCCCTGTCCCATGAACGGGTACATCGGGTGGCACGCGTCGCCGAGCAGGGTCGCGCGGCCGACCGACCAGCGCGGCAGCGGCTCACGATCGAACAGCGCCCACACGAAGCAGGTCTCGGCGGCGGCGATGATCCGCCGCACCTGGGGGTGCCAGCCTTCGAACGCGGCGAGCGCTCGCGCGACCGTGGCGCGATCGGTCCAGTCCTCGCGGTTCCAGGTGTCGTGCTCGGTCCAGCCGACGAAATTGAGCAGGCGTCCGCGCGAGACGAAGTAGTGCACGAAATGCCCCCCGGGACCGACCCAGGACTGCGATCCGATCTCCAGTCCGAGGTCGGCGATGCGCTCGACGGGCACCAGGCCGCGGTAGGCGACGCAGCCGGCGAAGCGCGGCGCTTCCTCCCCGAGCAGCGCCGCCCGTACCGCCGAGTGGATGCCGTCGGCGCCGACCAGAACGTCGACGGCGATGCGCGCCCCGTTCTCGAAGCTGGCCTCGACGTGATCGCCCTTGTCGGCGAGCCCGACGAGACGGTGGCGGAGATGGATGCGCTCCGCCGGGAATCCCGAGGCGATGATCGAGACCAGGTCGGCGCGATGCACGGTCAGGTGCGGCGCACCGTAGAGCTCCTCGCAGCGCGGGTTGAGCGGCGCCCTCTGCAGCGTGCGGCCATCCTGCCAGCGCCGCTGATGCGTGCTGGCCGGCCGTATGGCCTCGCGGTCGAGCGCGTCGCCCAGGCCGAGCCGATAGAGAATCCGCGCCGCGTTCGGCCCCATGTTGATGCCGC
The DNA here is from genome assembly GCA_035649495.1 of Burkholderiales bacterium. GTDB lineage: Bacteria > Pseudomonadota > Gammaproteobacteria > Burkholderiales > SG8-41 > SG8-41. Next base: position 15,205 of record DASRJL010000107.1, read on the forward strand.
CGCCGACTTCGGTCAGCTCCGGGGCCTGCTCGTAGATGTCGACGTCGAACCCAGCCTGGCGCAGCGCGACGCCGGCGGTGAGGCCGCCGATACCAGCGCCGATGATGGCGATCTGTCTGGGTTTCGGGTCGGATCTGCGCATCTTTGACGATCTGCGCCGCTGCGAGGAAACCGGGGCGGCAGGACTTGCGTCGGGTGTCTTCCGAGGCTCAGTTCGGCTTGACGCCGGCGTGCTTGACGGCTTCCCGCCACTTGCGCATTTCGGTCTCAATGTAAACGCGGGACTCGGGGTGCGGAATGAACGCCGGGTCGAAACCGCCCTCGGCGAGGCGGGTTTGCACCAGCGGCGTATCCATCGCCGTGCGCAGCGCAACAATCAGTTTCCTCCATATCGCTGCAGGCAAGGCTGCCGGCGCCGTGACAAAGCGGAAGGTGCCGGGATCGACGCTCGACAGTCCTACCTTGTCGAAGGTCGGAATGGCAGGCAGGGCACGGGAGGGACGGCTTCCAGTCACCCCCAGCGGGACCAGCGTCCCGGCCTGAATGTGGTGATTCACGGAGCCCGGCGTCGCGAAGGTGACGTCGGTGTGGCCGCCGAGTACGTCGATGACCGACGCACCCCCGCCCTTGAACGGGACGTGAACGAGATTGATTTTCGCGGCGGCCATGAACATCTCGCCCGTCAGGTACCCGGCCGTGCCCGGGCCGGACGAAGCGAGCTTGATCTGCCCGGGCTTGCTCTTTGCGAGCGCGACGAGTTCCGGCACCGTCCTGACCCTGAGACCGGGATGCGCCACGAGCACCGTAGGCGATGTCGCGATGATCGCGACGAACACGAAATCACGCACGGAGTCGTATGGAAGTTTGGCAACCACGGCGGGCTGAATGACGAAAGCAGTGTCGAACAATCCCAGCGTATAGCCGTCCGCGACCGCGCTGGCGACCATCTGCGTTCCGATCAGGCTGCCGGCGCCGCCGCGATTGTCCACCACGATTTGTTGGCCCAGCAGTTCTGCCAGCCTGGGCGAAATGATCCGCGCTAGCACGTCGGTGCCGCCACCCGCTACGAACGGCACGATCAGGCGTATGGATTTCGTCGGGTAGTCGGCGGCCCGGGCGTGCACTGTCGGCAGCGTGCAGGCACATACGAGAGCGAGATGGAGCGCATTTCGCAGTGAAGTCATGAGCGATGTTCCTCCAAAGGAAAGCCCAGAACCTATGAAATAGGTTCTAGTACTCGACCGAGATCCCCGCCGACTTTGCGACTTTGCGCCATTTCGCGATCTCGGTCCTGATGTAGGCCGCCAGCTCCTCACGCGTGCCCGGCGCGGGCTCGACCGCGTTCAGCAGGAGCCGCTCGTGGACTTCGGGCGTCTTTATCGTTTTGACCAGGGCCGCATTCAACGTGTTCAGGATCGGGACCGGCACGCCCGCCGGCGCGCAGCTCGCGTACCAGGCCGTGACCTGAAATCCTTTGATGCCGGATTCATCGACGGTCGGAACATCGGGGACGGCGAAGTGGCGCTTGAGGGAGGTGACGGCAAGCGCCCGGGTCCTGCCGCCCTTGATGGCTCCGAGCTGCTCGCCCAGGTTGCCGAACATGCTGGGCACATGGCCGGCCATGACATCCTGCAGCGCGGGAGCGCCCCCTTTGTACGCGACATGAACGAGGTTGATCCCCGTGGCGGTCTTGAACAGCTCCATCGTCATGTGCGGCGAAGTCCCCACGCCGGGCGAGGCATAGTTCAGCTTGCCGGAGCCGGCCTTTGCCCAGGCGATGTATTCCGCAACCGTCTTTGCCGGCACCGACGGATTGACGACGAGCACGTTGGGGGTCGACCCGATCATGGAGATCGGTACTAAATCCTTCTCGGGATCGAACGGCAGCTTGTTGTAGATCGCAGGGCTCACGCCGTGCGAGGCGACGCCGCAAGCGAACATCGTATAGCCGTCCGGAGTTGCCTTTGCAGCGATGGCCGCGCCGACGTTGCCCGCCGCACCGGGGCGGTTCTCGACGATGACCTGCTGGCCGAGCACTTCGCCGAGCTTCGTAGCGACGATCCGGTTCGTGATATCGACTCCGCCGCCGGGAGGGAAGGGGTTGATGATGCGCAGCGGCCGATTGGGAAAGGGTTGAGCCACTGCCGCCGTCCATGCCGCCAGCGCGGACAACATCAGGATCAGCTGCGCGCTCCGGTATTGCCTCATGGTTCCTCCCGATCGTCTGTGTTAGAAGTCTATACCGCGAGCGCGGCGCCGAGGTTCCGGGCGAACTCGGCGAGAATCGAGTCCGCTTTGCTCTTAATGATCGGCTGGCCGAACTCGCCGATCTTGCCGAGTACGGCGAGGTCCGTGTCGATCCGGATGTGCGTCCCCGCCTCGGCCGGCGTGAGCGTGAGATGCATCCGCGCGCGGATCCCGCCGCCGAGGCGCCGGTCGTTGGCCTCGGCGCGCATGCGCGCGCTCCACCCGGTCCGGTCCTGCTCCTCGACGGTGATCGTGCCCTCGAGCGAGAGACGTACGGGGCCGACCTTCACCGCGATGCCCCCCCGGTAGGCGTTGTTGCCCACGGCTTCGACGGTCCCGACCCCCGGCACGCAGCGGCTGACGGCGGGAACGTCCATCAGCAGGTCCCAGAGGCGCTCGCGCGCCGCGGGAACGACGCACTCCTGCGTGAAGGTCACCGACTCGCCCGCCGCGCTTCTTCCCAGGCCTGGGTGAGCGCGCGCCCGACCATCACCGCGGTCATCTCGCGCTTGTACGCGGCCGATCCCCTGTGGTCGGTCAGAGGATCCACCTCGCCCTTCGCCGCCTCGCCGACGTCGCGGAGGAGGCGCTCGTCGAGCCTGGCGCCGCGGAGCAGCGCTTCCGCTTTTGCCGCGCGGAGCGGCGTCGGCGCGACGGAACCCAACGCGATGCGCGCCTCGCGGCACCGCTCGCCGCCCGCTTCCAGGGTCACGGTCGCGGCGACCGCCACCGTCGCGTAGTCCTCGGCGCTGCGCGGGAGGAACTTGATGAAGGCGGCGCCGCTCGCCGGCGGCAGCGGTGGCACGGTCACCGCCGTGACCAGCTCGCCCGGCTCGAGCGCGGTCTCGTAGTAGTCGCGGAAGAAAGCGCGGAGCGGCAGCTCGCGCCGGCCGCCGGCGCGCCGGATCTCGACGCTGGCGTCGAGCGCCACGAGCGTCACCGGCGGGTCCTGGTTGGGATCGGCGTGCGCGAGCGAGCCGCCCACCGTGGCCATGTGGCGGATGCGCACCGTTGCCACGCGACGGAACGTTTCCGCGAGAACGGGCAGGCGCTCCGTCACGAGCGGCGAGACCTCGGCCTGCCGGTGCGTAACGAGTGCGCCGAGGCGTATCGCACCGCTCGCCGCTTCGATCCGGTTGAGCCCTTCGACGTCGCGCAGGCTCACGAGGCAATCGGGCAGCACCAGGCGCTGCCTCATCATCGTCACGAGCGCGGTGCCGCCTGCCACGACCCGGGCGCCGTCGCCGTGTTCCCGCAGAAGCGCGAGCGCCTCGTCAAGGGTAGCAGGCGCCCGGTAGTCGAAGGCGTTCACGGCTCCACCGCCTTGGCGGCGGCCTGGATCGACTCGACGATCTTGTAGTAGCCGGTGCAACGGCAGAGATTGCCGAGCATCCATTCCTTGATCTGCGCCTCGGTCGGATTCTCGATCGTGTCGAGGAGCGCCTTGGCCGCGACGACCTGGCCGGGGGTGCAGATGCCGCACTGGAAGCCGCCGCAGTCCATGAACGCCTGCTGGACCGGATGCAGCCGCTCGTCTCCGGCGAGGCCCTCGACGGTAGTGACCTCGTGGCCGTCCGCGAAGACAGCGAGCGCGATGCAGGAGCTCACCATCCTGCCGTCGAGCAGCACGGTGCACGCGCCGCAGACGCCGACGCCGCACCCTTCCTTGGAGCCGGTGAGGCCGAGATCGTAGCGGAGGCAATCGAGCAGCGTGCGGTAGGTGGGCACCTCCACCTCGCGGGCGACGCCGTTCACGGTGATGCGGATCGTGCGGTTCATGATTGTTGCTCCCTGGCCCGTTGCTCCTTTGCCCTGAGTGCGAAGTAGACCTTCTCCGCGGTGATGGGCAGATCGAGGATGCGCACCCCGCACGCGTCGGCAACGGCGTTGGCGATGGCCGGCGCCACTGCGCTGATGCTGCCTTCGCCGATAGCCTTGGCGCGGAACGGTCCGGGTCCCACCGCATCCTCGACGAGCACGGTCGTGAGCGGCGGGATGTCGGCTATGGTCGGGAGCTTGGTCTCGCCCAGGTTGAGCGTGCTGATCCGGCCATCCTCAGTCGGCAGCTCCTCCATCAGCGCGTAGCCCAGCCCCTGGATGAGCCCGCCCTCGATCTGTCCCTGGTGGCCGATCGGGTTGATGACGGTCCCCACGTCGTGCGCTGTCGTGAAGTGACGCACGCTCACCTGGCCCGTCGCCGGGTCGACGGCGACCTCCGCCACCTGCGCGGTGAACGAGGTGACAGCGGCGTGCGTCTTCGCATCGTAGAAGTGCGACGCCTCGAGCGTGCGTCCCTCGCGCGCCGCCGCCTGCGCGATTGCCGCGAGCGAGGCGCCGGGCGTGCCGAGCTTCGCGGTTTCCGCAGCGATCAGCTCCTTCAGCTTCTCGCACGCGTGATAGGCGGCGCGCCCTCCCGTGTGCGTGACGCGGCTGCCGCCCACGCCGGAATCGTTCTCGAAGACATCGGTGGTCGCGAGCTCGATCTGCACGTCGTCGATCGCGAGGCCGAGCACCTCGGCCACCACCTGCCGGAGCGTGAGGTGCGCGCCCGTGCCGGTGTCGGGCAGCGCGATCACCAGGGTCACGTTCCCCGTGGTCTCCAGCCGCACGCGCGCGTTCGTGAATCCGACGCCGATGTGGCGATGGGTCATCGCGACGCCGCGGCCGATCCACGGTCCCGGCTTCGGCGTGGACCAGTGGCTCGCCTCGAGCGCGGCCTCGAGCGTTTCCTTCGCGCGTACTTCCTCGAGGTGGTGGCCGTTGGCGAGGAGATCGCCGTCCTTCAACAGGTTGCGCCGCCGGAACTCGGTCGGGTCGAGCCCGAGCTCTTTCGCGATCATGTCCATGTGCGACTCGCCGGCGAAGACCATCTGGGGCTCGCCGGGCGATCGCGCGTGGCCGCACGGGATGTTGTGCGTGTAGACGCAGTACGATTCGATGAGGAGGTTCGGCATCCGGTAGACGCCGGCGCCCATGCCCGCGCCGCCGAGGTGGACGCTGGGCGCCGGCTTGAACGCGGCGTAGGCCCCGCTGTTGAAGAGCGACTTCACCTGCCGTGCCACGATCCGTCCGTCGTTCGTGACGCCCGTGCGCATCGTGATCAGCGAGGGGTGGCGCGGGTTGCCCGCCATCAGCTCTTCGGCGTAGCGCATGACCATCTTGACCGGCCGTCCCGTTACCCGGGACAGGTGGTACGCGAGCGGCAGATCCATCAGCGAGCCCTTGCCGCCGAAGTCGCCACCGATGGGCGTGAGGTTGACGCGGATTTTTTCCTGCGGGAGCTGGAGAGCGAGAGACATCAACTCCTTCAGCCGGTGGGGCATCTTGTTCGATGCCCACACCTGGACGCGTCCATCCGCGTCGATCGCCACGACGCCGGCGTGCGGCTCGAGATATCCCTGGTGCGCGAGCTGTGTGCGGAAGGTGTGCTCGAAGATGCGATCGGCCTCGCGGAACCCGGCCTCGACGTTCCCCAGCTTGAAGCGCAGCACGGACTGGACGTTCGGGTGGGGCCGCTCTTTCGGTGCGCCCTCGTATGCCCCGGCGTTCTCGTGCACGACGGGCGCGCCGCTATCGAGCGCTTTGGCAAGGTCGATGGTTGCAGGCAGGTCCTCGTACTGCACGTCGATCTGCGCGAGGGCTTCGTCCGCGACGTCCGGGTCGACCGCGGCAACGACCGCGACCTTCTCGCCGATGAAGCGCACGCGATCCCGGGCGAGGAGCGGCATGTCGAACATGCGCCGCCCGACCAGTATGTCCGGCAGGTCGGCCGCCGTCAGGACGGCCAGCACGCCGGGCAGCGCCTTGGCCCGCGACGTGTCTATCCCGACGATACGCGCGTGCGGCAGTGGACTGCGCAGCGCCTTGCCCCAGATCAACCCGGGGAGCGTCACGTCGGCAGAGTAGCGGTCGGCACCGGTTACCTTCCCGGCGCCGTCGAGCCGCCCGATGGTGTGCCCCACGATACGGTGTGTCATGAACACTCCTGCTAAAGTTCGAGGCCCGGCGGCAGCCCGCACATGACCCGCGCGTAGCTCGCCCCGGCGACGTCCCAATTGAGCGCCATGTGCTGGCCTGCCGCGTGTATGTCGCGGAGCAGGCGCTGCGCTTCGCTTTCGAGAAAGATACTCCGCGCGCCCGCGGCGGAGAAGAGGCGGTCGAGCGCGCGCGTGCACTGCCGGGCGGCGTAGGCGATATCGCGCCGGTTGCGCGCTCGCTGCTCCAGCGTCAGCTCCCCGCCCCGCTCGACGATCTCCATCGCTTCGCGGCAGTCCCGCAGCATGAGCGCGCGCGCGGCGTCGATCTCGGCGGCCGCGGACGCGATGTGCGCGTGAATCGCGCCTTCCGCCATTGCCCTGGGGCCGGCGGACGGCCGCTCCCGCAGGCCCTGCAGAAGAATCTGCAGCGCGCGCTCCGCCATGCCGATCAGGGGGGCCGCCAGCGAGAACGGCACGGTTGCGTGACGCGGCAGGCGGTAGAGCGCGCCGCCATTGAAAGCGCTCCCCGGTCCCGTTCCGTTCGCCATCGCCTTGTTGCCGAGCGCGCGGTGCGCGGGCACGAACACTTCGCCCCTCAGCTCGAAGTCCTTGCTGCCCGTCCCGCTCATGCCCATCACGTGCCAGTTGTCGATGATCGTGTAGTCGGTCTTGGGCACGAGGAACATGTGGAGCTCGGGAGCCTCCGTATCCACGGCCGACGGAACGAAGCTGCGCACGAGCGCCCAGTCGGCGTGGTCGCAGCCGCTGGAGAAAGGCCACCGTCCCGAGAGCCGATAGCCGCCCTTCACCCGCACGGCCTTGCCGACGGGCTGAAAGCCGGAAGAGATCAGGCTGTCGGGCGACTTCTCCCAGACGTCCTTCTGCGCCTGGCCGTCGAACATCCCGAGCGTGGCGCAGTGGTCCGAAAAAATGCCCTGGATCCACCCGGTAGAGCCGCATCCTTCCGCCACCGTCGCGGTGATCAGGACGGCTTCGTCGAGGGGCAGCTCGTATCCGCCCAGAACGGCCGGCTGCAGCGTGCGGAACAGGCCGGCCCGGCGCAGGTCGGCTATGCTTTCCGGCGGGATGGATCTCAGTTTTTCCGCTTCGGCCGCGCGATTGCGAAGCGTCGGCACCAGCTCCCGCGCGCGAGAGAGAAGCTCGGTGCCCTTGGCCGTGTATGCAGTCATGATGTCGGACACTCGATCCTGTGGCCAGGTCTCTACGAGCTATCTCGAAAACCTCAGTGATTTCCTACTTCACCACGCCGATCGCCCTGAGAAACTCTTCCTGCACGAGACGGTTTACGGCGAGATATTTTGCAAACCCGGCGGAGTCGAGATAGTTGTTGTCGAACATGTTGCGGTGGGAATATTCCTTGTAGGCCTGGCTGTCGTAGACGCGCTTCAATGCGGCCTCCATCGCGGCGGCGGCTTGCTTCGGCACGTCGGCGGGCATGGCAAAGCCGCGCCCGGCGGCGGCGACGACGTCGAAGCCCAGCTCTTTCGCCGTCGGAATATCGGGCGCCTGGACAAAGCGCCGCTCGCCCAACACCGCGAGCACCCGCATCTTCTTCGACTCGACGAGCGGCAGCATCTCGCTCATGTTCTCACAGGTGACCTCGACGTGCCCGCCAAGCGTCGCCAGCACGGATTCGCCGCCGCCCTTGAAGGCCACGTATCTGAATTTCGTGCCGGTCGCGCGCTCGATGAGGTGGAACGCGAGGCGCCCGGTTCCCGTTCCTCCCCCCGAGATACCCACCGCTATCGTGCCTGGCTCGCGCCTGGCCGCTTCGACAAGCTCATTGAACGTGTTGAACTTCGATTCGACGCGCAACGCGATGACCTGCGGATCCGTCGCGAACATCGCGAGCGGGGTGAAAATATCGAGGGGCAGTTCGAGCTCCGGCCGAACTGTCGCGTTCAGTAGCCCGGCGGTGGCGACCGCCTGGATTACGTGCGGATCGCCCCGCTTGCTCTTGATGTAGTTGTACGACACGACGCCACCGCCGCCGGCGCGGTTGGTATTGATGAGCGGCTGCGAGAAACTTTTCTGCTTCGTGAGCATATCGGTGATGGCGCGCGCGAAGAGGTCGGTGCCGCCGCCCGGGGAGGACTGCGCGACGAACTCGATCGGCCTGGACGGATAGGGTTGCGCCTGCGCGGCACCTGCAATCAGGGTGACTGCGCAGAGCGTGCCGATGAGCGACGAACCAACAGGAGTGTATGTACGAGTTCCGTTCATGATGTCTCCTCCATTATTAACAGAGGGGAAGGGGCCAGGTTCGAGCCTGGCCCCCTTTCGTCATTCGCAAATACCCTGGCATGTTCAGTACCGTCATGCCGGTGAAAACCGGCATGCAGACAAACGGCCTAGATTCCGGCCTTCGCCGGAATGACGGTCCCGGGGCGCCGGATGCCGGCGTCAGCGCTTTATCGCGACCGTCAGCGCGGCCGAATGCTCAAAGCGCAGCTTGCCGCTCTCCAGGCGCAGTCCTATCCCGGCGCTCGCGCCGCGTTTGGCGAGTGCGGTCATCACAACACCGAGTGGTGCGACGCGCTCCGGAGCCGCGGCGATCTTCATCCACTCGGAAAACTCGCGGTGATTGGTCCACGCGACGACCTCTTCGATCTCGAGCCCCGCGTCGGCTAGCGATCGATGCAGCTCGCTTCTTGGCAGCATGCGCACGTGCGAAGGATCGCGCAGGATCTCCAGTGCATTGTGCAGTGCCGCCTCTTCCGGTGCCTCCGCCGACTGGACATCGACCGTAATGACCCGGCCGCCGGACTTGATGACGCGAGTCATCTCGCGAAATGCCGCGGTCGGATCCTGAAAGTGGTGCACCGCCGAGCGTGACACGACGACGTCGAACGATGCGTCCTCGAACGGCAACGCTTCCGCCCGGCCCGGGGTGAAGAGCGTGTTCGCGAGTCCCGCTCGATCGCAACGCTCGCGCGCCTTTTCGAGCATCGCGGGCGTGATATCGCAGCCGACCACTTCACCCGCCAAACGAGCGAGCGTCTCGACGACGATACCCGGACCGCAGGCGACATCCAGCACGCGCGAGCTCCCGGTCAACCGGCCGGCATCGCAGATGCGCGCGAGAACGTTCGCGTCATTGAAGATCGCGGCTTGCGCCATCACATCCGCCTGCCGCGAGAACTCGCTGCGTATCAGTTGCTCGTGGTCCGACATGGCGACAACCCCCTTGAGCGCGATCACAGCCCGTGCAGGCACAATTTCTCCGGCGAAATTGCTCCTCTAAAGGCTACCACTTGCATCCGCCTGGAAGTGCGATTTAGGTGCGGAAACTGACATCCTAAGCCCCAAATCTCGCCGAATTCAGGCATGAAAACCCGCAAACACAGAGACATAGCGGGGTCAGACCCCGATCAGTGCGGTATCAGTTGCTCGTGGTCCGACATGGCGATACCAGCTCGTTATAGTCTTATGTTGCCGATCTTGACTACCTTACGCCACTTCGTGATGTCGCGCTGCAACTGATCGAGGAAGCGCTCCGGCGGGCCGCCGGCGACCTCCATGGAATCGCCGGCGAGTCGCTCCTTCATTTCCGGCAACTGGAGAACACGGTTCATCTCCGCGTTCCAGCGCGCGGCGATGTCTTTGGGCAGCGATTTCGGTCCCAGCATAGCCTGCCAGCTCAACGATTCGAAGCCCGGCACGACTTCGGCGAAAGCCGGAATCTCGGGCATGGCATTGGAGCGCTTCGCGCTCGTCACCGCAATGGCGCGCAGCCGGCTCGACTTCACGTGCGGGTAGATGATCATCGGGCTGCCGGAGAGGACCTGGATCTGGCCGCCGACCACGTCGTTCAAGGCGGGGCCCTGGCCCTTGTACGGCACGTGCGTCATGCTGATGCCGGCCATCTGGGTGAGATACTCGACGGTCAGGTGCACACTGCCGCCGGTACCGGACGAGCCGTAGTTCAACTTCCCGGGATTCGCCCTGGCGTACGCAATCAGCTCCCGTGCACCCGCGATGGGGACCGACGGGTGGACCACCATCAGCTGGGGAGCCGTGCCGAGCAGCACGATCGGCGTCGTGTCCTTGAGCGGGTCGTGCGAGAGCTGGGAGGTCGCGGCGCTTGCGGCGTAGCTGCTGGACACCATCGTTATGGTGTAACCGTCGGGGTGGGCTCTCACCCCGGTGTCGATGCCGATCATGCCGCTCGCGCCGGGGCGGTTGTCGAGCACGACGGACTGCGAGAAGGCGGCGCTCAACTTCGGTCCCAGCACGCGCGCCATGCCGTCGACCGGCCCGCCGGGAGGAAACGGGAGGATCAGCCGGATCGGCCTGGTCGGATAGTTCTGCGCCGCGGCCGGTCCAGCCGCAACAGCGAGGTCTGCCACTATGCAAAGCGCAAGCGCGGCTTTGAACCGGATATCCAGGAAAATGAGCGTGCCCCCTTCCCGAAAAATATCGATACCGGACGCGTTTTCCGGTGCGAGCGGGCAATCTATCCCGCGCGCACAAGGAGCGTCAACTGCGGGAGCGTCAACCGCGTTGATCGACGAGATCGTGAAGGAGCGGATCGTCACGCACATCGAGCTGTTTTCGGTGTAGGCTGGTCCACAAACCATGGCTGCGGATCTACGTGTCATCGCAGTTCGAGTCCCGTCGCCCCTGCGGGCGCCGTGTCCGGTCACGCTCGTCGTCACGATCGAGAACGCGGGCAGCGACCCCGCGTCGCCGGCGCCGTTCGCGGTGGCGATCGAGGCCGGCGGCGTCTCCAACGAACAGCCGTTCCGCGCGGACTTCGTCACGGTCGTGGAGGACGTCGAGGTGCAGCACCTCGGCCCGGGCAGTCGCGCCGAGATCGCTGTCCGCGTCTCGATTCCGTGCAGTTCCGCAACGCTCGTGCGGATACGGGCCGACGTGGACGTGTTTCATCAGATCGCGAACAACGCCCACAGCGCTCCCCCGTATGTTCTCTCCGCCCCGGTGACTTACACGTCCTGGCTCGTCACGACCATGCGCATCGGGCTCGAGGATTCGTCCGGGATCGTGACTTTCGATCCGGTCGCGTTGTGTCCGGACAAGACGCTGGTCGCGGAGGTCACGGTCACGAACCGCGGTTGCGTCGCGTCGCCGGCGTCGACGCTGGACGTCACGCTCGAGGATCCCGGCACGGGGCCCGTGCCGGTGGTGCTGCAGCATCGGAAGGTGCCGTTGCCGCCGCTCACGGGATCCTCGCTACAGGTGCTTCGCTTCCGCACCCCGCCCGCCGCCGCGATCGGGTCGGGCGTCCTGACGGTGCGCGCGGTCGTCACGCCGCTTTCTGCTTCGCCGCTGCAATGCGATGCGACGACGCTCTCGGCGATCGTGACCCGGCCGATCGGCGTCGGCGCGCCGCCGCGTGTGTCGCTCGCGGTCGGCGGCGCCGGCTCGATCGTGCCGGGCGAGGTTCCGAGCCTCGATTGGAGCATCCAGAACGATTGCGCCGACATCGGCGCCGCTTCCGTGCGGATCCTCTTCGGCGGCGCTGCGACGTCGATCTTCTCGGGCAGCCGAACGATCGGATTGCGCTCGACGGTCGGCGCGCAGGTCGCGGCTCCGGATGTCTCGATTCCGGCCGCGATCGAGATCGCCTTCTGGATCGTCGGCGTGAAGACGCTCACGCTCGAAATCCAGGGCAGCGGGCTCAACCCGGGTCCGTACCGGGCGACGGTGGCCCTGGTCGTGCGCCCGGAGCCGGTCGGCGCGGCCTGGTGGACGTTCGGCGCCGCACCCGGATCGCCTTTGACCACTGGCGTAGCCCCTCCGTTCTGGAAGATGAGCTATCGCTATCGCGGCTCCTTTACCAATTTCGGCACGGCCTCGATGAGCCTGACTTCCCTCGATGCGCTGGAGCATCCGACGGATGTCACCGGCACCGGCAGCGACCGTTCGCTCTCTCCCAGTCCCCAGGTTACGGGCATCTCCGCGACCGCCGGCGCGAGGATCGCGGCCGCCTGGGTGACGATGCAGGACTGGCAGTGGCTCGCCCTTCCGTTTTACGTCGAAGTCGGGCCGCAATCGCGCACGTTCAATTACACCGCGCGCTTCAGCGTCGTCGACGCATTCGGGAACGCGTACGGTCCATTCGCCGCCGGCTCGCTCGCAATCATCGTCGGCGTGAGCGTGAACAAGGTTGCCAGTCGCGACGCGGCACTCGCCTTTATGAGCATGGGGTTCGTTCTTGTAGCCGGCGCCGCGGTCGTCCAGATCGTTGGCGGGTATCCAATAGGCACGATCATCGCCATCGTCTTGTTGGCGATTGCCTGGACATTCTTCATCATAGCCACGTTCTTCGGCGTCGACGCGATGGACCCACCGGTTCCCGAGTTCGGCCGCCGCCGCCATGGCGAAGCGCTGACCGAGTGGCGGGTGCCCGCGGAGCTCGAGACTTCGCGCTATCCGGGCCTGCGCGCCTTCGGGATGCTGCTCTTCCGGATGCACCGGGCGCTGTCCGCGGTCAGGGAGGCGCGGGGCCGAGCGTGGGCTGCGTTCATCGAAGGCGACGATCGGGAGCACGCGGCGCAGCGGCGCACCGCACACGACGGTCTGCGCACCCTGCGGCGCATCGTCGATGCGCTCGAGAGCGCGGCCGCGGAGGGCCAGAGCGAATGGAACGAGATCCAGCACGAGTCCGGCCTGACAGGCCGCGGTGCTACCGCGATCTCCCGCGATGAGCTCGTCGCCAGCACACGACGCTTGGCGGAGAGGATAGAGCTCGACACGGCGAACTACGCTGTCTTCGAACGGCTCTTCGCGCATCTCGACGACGAGCGACTCGCTCAGCTGACCGCCCCACGCGATCCGCTGGACCTGGTGGGGACCGTTGCATTGCTGCGCATCAGGGTCGACGCGATCGCCGCCGACCTCGCACAGCAAGAATACACGCGCTGACTGACACGCTTGCGACCCCTTACGCAGTTCCGCTCTGCAATTTCCCCGCGATTCTTATATGTAAGGACTGCGCCGGGGGCGTGCGGACGGAATTCGCGGCGGACTGTGCCCGGCGCAGTCCTCAAAGCTCGTGCAAGTGCGAGACCGTGTGCTCCTCCGCCGTCACGAACTCCAGCAGCGCCGCCCTTCCGCTGTCCGTCGCCTTGCGCGCGCGACCGATGGCGGCCTTGATCTCTTCCGGGTTGGTGACGCGCTCCGACCATCCGCCCATGGCTTTTGCCATGTCAGAGTAGTTACCGCCCAGGTCACACGTCTTGAAGATATCGTGCGATGTCTTCATGTGCCGCGTCTCCCTTACTACAGCGGCGATTCGACGCCGAGCTTGCGGACGTAGTTCTCGTGCCGGAACAGGAAATCCGCTCCGACTACGCGATGGGAAAAGCCCGCGGGGGTGAAGCGGTAGTCGATGAACCCGACTTCGCGCGTTCCCCAGTGCAGGGCATCGGGCCGTCCATTGACGCAGGCCGTCGACGGCGCCCAGATGTGATAGATGCCGTCGAGCGAGAACGCGCGCGTCTGGTGCTTGTGCCCGGTGGAGATGAGCCGCACGCCGTGGCGCCGGGCGAGCGCGAGCAGCCGGGTGCGGCTCGCGCGGTCGAGACACGATTGGCGGAGGGTCAGGTCATCCGGATCGGCATCCGAAGGATGGTCCAGGAACAGCGGCTTGTGCGTGAAGAGCGCGATCGGCGCACCCGCTTGATCCCGCAGGTCGTTCTCGAGCCAGTCCCACTGCTCGGCCTCGGCCGGCTGACCGCCGCTGCCGAAGAGCTGGGAATTGAGACCCAGAAAGCGCCAGCCGCCGGCGTCGAACGCCCAGCGCTCCTCGCCGAAACAGCGCAGGAAACGCGCACGCCGCTCGTCGTTGACGCGTTTCTCCATCTTCCCGAACAGCACGTTGTCGCCGATGTCGTGGTTGCCGGGCAGGATGCGGCACGGCACCGGGAGCCGGGAAAGAGCATCGCGCGCGAATGCGTGATCCGCCTCCGCGTCCGGGTCCTCCAGCACGATGTCGCCATTGACCACCACGAGGTCCGGCAGCTCGCGGGCGATCCACGCCGCGACTTTTTGCCAGTTGTCGCGATGGTAATCGTGGGTCCCGCTCAGGTGGATGTCGGAGACCTGGACTATCCTGTATTCGACGGGCGCGCTCACCGTGTCATCATTCTTTTCACCGGGATCACAGTTCGTGCAGGTGAGACACCGTGTGCTCCTCCGCCGTCACGAACTCCAGCAGCGCCGCCCGGCCACTGTCCGTCGCCTTGCGCGCGCGACCGATGGCAGCCTTGATGTCTTCCGGGTTGGTGACGCGCTCCGACCATCCGCCCATGGCTTTTCCCATGTCCGCGTAATTGCCGCCCAGGTCGCGCGTCTTGAAGAGATCGTGCGAGGTCTTCATGTGCCGCGTCTCGACGGCCATGCTGCTGTTGTTGAGGACCACGGTCAGGATGGGAATGCCCGCGCGCACGGCGGTCTCGAAGTCGAGGCCGGTCATGCCGAACGCGGCATCGCCCATGAAGTTCACGCAGAACTTGTCCGGCGCGGCCAGTTTCGCGCCCATGATGAGACCCAGGCCCGTTCCCAGCTGGTGCGATTTGCCCCAGCCTATGTAGGACCTCGGCCCGCCGGCGCGATAGGTGGGACAGATCTGATAGCGCGGGCTGCCCGAGTCGTGGGTGACGATTGCCGTGTCCGGATCCACCACCTCGTTGAATTCGGTGATCACGCGATACGGGTTGATGGGCGTCTCCCGTGACGAGGTCTTCGGCGACCACTTTTCGAGCCAGCTGGCGCGCAGGCTCCAGATCTCCCCTTGCACCGCCTTGCCGTCGCGCGCCTTGCCCTTCAGCAGATCCTTGCAGGCGTCGATGAATTGCCGCAGCACCAGCTTCGCGTCGCCCAGGACCGGATGATCGGCGTAGTACGATTTGTTGAGGTCGATGGAATCGGCGGTGCTGTGGATGATGACTTTCCCGCCGGGGATGTTGGCGCACATGTTGTGCTTCGATAGCGACGAGCCGATCGCGAAGACGAGGTCTGCTTCCTTGAGGAAGCGGAACGCCGCGCCGTTCATCGCCGCTTCGGCGCTGCCCAGCGCCAGTGCGTGGCGCTCGGGGAACGCGCTCTTGCCCGCGAGCGTGGAGTACACCGGGATCTGCGTCAGCTCGGCCAGCTCCACCAGCTCCTTCGTCGCGTCCGCGTAGAGCACGCCCTGGCCCGCCTGTATGACGGGTCGCTTGGCGGCGAGGAGCGCCTTGGCGGCGGAGAAGACGTCCTCCGGATTGGCCTGCGCCCTGGCGATTTTCACGGGGCGATAGCTTTCCACCACCGCAGGATCGACCTCCGCGTTGCCGACGTCGACGGGTACCTCCACGAGCGCGGGCCCCGGCCTGCCCGAGCGCATCTGCGTGAACGCACGGCGCAACGTGTCGCCGACCCGCTTCGGATGATTGACCTGCTCTGCGGACTTGGTGACCGATTCGTAGGTCCGGATGGAGGAGAAATTGGGAAAGACGCGATCGCGCTCCAGCGGGTGGCCCAGCGGCAGGAGGAGCATGGGGACGGCGTCGGAGAACGCGGTCGAGACGCCGGCGAACGCATTTTCCGCGCCAGGGCCGTACTGCATCGCGAACGCACCGGCCGGAGTGCCGTTCTTCACACGCGTCCACCCGTCGGCGATTCCCACACCGACGCGCTCCTGCCGGCAGATCACGGGCTTGATGCCCGCCGCGGCGGCGGCCTCGATGACCGGCGTCGTGGGAAACGAGGGCAGGATGTGGATGCCTTCCTTCTTGAGTATTTCGGCGATGGCGTCGATGGTTCGCATGAGTGTCTTAGCCTCGTTTGAAGTTTGAGTCGGTCACAGCGCGAGCAGTCCCGCGGCGGTGCCGCCGAGGATCATCTCCTTCTGCTGCGCGGTGAGGTCGCTGCGCCTTTCGATGCCCGCCACCGTCTCCGGGAACCTCGAGTCGAAATGCGGGTAGTCGGTCGCCATGCTGATATGGTCCGCGCCCAGCTCGGCCACCGCGTTGCCGAGGTAGCGCTCGTCGGCCTCGCAAGTGACATAGCAATTGCGCTTGATGTACTCGGACGGCGCCATCCGGAGCGCGGCCCCGCCGGTCTCCTCGGCGTAGCGTTTCGCCCATTCCCAGTCGTCGTCCATGCGGTGCATCCAGTAGAGCAGCCATTCCGTGCTGCATTCGAAGAACGCGACGCGCAGGCGGGGAAATTTCTCGAAGACGCCGCCCGCCACCAGCGCGATCAGCGCGGTGGTGCAGTTGTTGGGCCGCCCGGCGATGTGCAGTTTGAAGAAATTGTCGAAGCGGTTGGTCAGCTCCCCGACGCTGTTCGGGTGGGCGAACAGCGGCACGCCGAGCTCCTGCGCAGTGGCGTAGTAGTCGTAGAACGACGGGTCGTCGAGGTTGCGCGGTCCGCAGTACGACACGAGATGGCCGGCCTTGAAGCCCTTCTCCTTCACGCACCGGGTGAGTTCCGCCGCCATTCTGTCGGGGCAGCCGGCCGGGGCCGCCGCGCACGGCAGGAACACGTCCTCGTGGCCCCGGACGAGGCGCCCGACCCAGTCGTTGTAGCAGCGGGCGAGCGCCGCGCCGAGCTCTCCGGTATTCAGCGTGGCGATGTTGATGCCGGTCGGGAAGAGGACCTGCTTGTCTATGCCTTCCCTGCGCGCGTCCGCGCGCCGGCGCTCCATGTCGTAACCGCCCTTCTGGCGGTCGGCGAGCTCCGGGTCGTTCTTCGGGTCGTAGACGTAGGGGTGCCTGAACGCGGCGTTCGCGTTCTGGTCGCCGGGCTCGAGCGAGTGGAGGAAGCGCGTCGCGTGCGCGCGCCCGGCGCCGGCGCGCTGCGGCGTGAACTGCGCGAGCGCTCCTTCGAGGCGGTAGACCTCGTCCAGGAAATAGCCTTCCCGCAGGTGCGAATCCAGGTCGACGATCATGACTCCTCCCTTCAGCGCGCGCCGGGCAGCGTCATCGTCTCTGCGTTATCGTGTCCAGCAGCGCCGGCTGGCCGGCCTTGACGCGCGCGATGGCGCGCTTCAACGCCGGCGCGACGTCCTTGCCGTGCTCTATGGGTCCCTCGGCGTACCAGCCCATCGACCTGGCGAGCCCCGCGAAATCCACAAACGGCTCCTCGAGATCCATCCCGATGTGGGCGCGCTCGACCGGGGTGCCGCGCTGGCGCGCCATGCGGATCTGGTGCTCCCAGTCGTTGTAGTAGGCGCGGTTGTTGTACATCACCACCAGCAGCGGGATCTTGTGCTTGACGGCGACCCATAGCGCGCCGGCGTCGAACATGAGATCGCCATCGGGTTGCAGGTCGACCACGAGCCGGCCGGCGTCGCGGTGGGCGAGCGCCACTCCCAGCGAGATCCCGATCTGCGTCGCCGTGCCCAGCGACTTGCCGGGATGGCGATAGGGCCGGTCGAAATCCCAGAGCTTCAACGCCCAATCTTCCAGCGTCCCCGCGGTGAGCACCCAATCCTCGCCCCGGATCGCCTCCCACACCTCGTGGGCCAGCCGCGGCAGGGGTATCGGGGTCGCGTCCCAGTCCTCGCGCGCCTGCTGCGCCCACTTCGCGCGCGTTTCCTTGTGGCGCTCGTGGGTCCTGCGCGTGCGCTCCTGGATGCTCTTCACCAGCCCGGGGCTGGCGGATATCTTCCCGCGCAGGAGCGCGGTCAGCTGCGGAATCGCGAGCGTCGTATCGGCGAGGATGCGCAGCTGCGCGTGCTTCAGCCGCTGGTAGTCCATCGCCCAGCTCGACAGCTCGAGGTCGCCGAAGCCGATGTCGATCCAGACACAGTCGCGCGGCTCGATGGCGGTGAGCTCGCGCGTCTGGCTGACGAGCTCGGTCGTCGCACGCTCCCAGTCGCGCAGGTCCAGGCACAGGATCAGGTCGGCGTCCCGGAACACATCTTTCACCATGCTCACGTTCAGCGGATGGCAGTTCGGAAAGTTGAGGCGGCTCTCCACGTCGTAGACCGGCGCGCCGAGCGTCTCGGCGAGCTCCACCAGAGCCTCGAATCCCCTGGGATCGCGTCCGACGAATTCAGCCAGGATCACCGGCCGCTTTGCTTCAGCCAGCATGTCCGCAGCGCGCGCCAGCGCGGACGGATCGGCGGTGAATTGCGCCGGAACGGGCATCGAGTCGCGCGGCGGCAACGGCACGTCGTGGTCCAGCGGCTGCTCCTGCAGCCAGGCGTCGTAGCACATGTACACCGGCCCCTGCGGCTGGCTCATCATGACCCCGTAGGCGCGGGCAAAGGAC
Source organism: Burkholderiales bacterium (assembly GCA_035649495.1). Lineage (GTDB taxonomy): Bacteria > Pseudomonadota > Gammaproteobacteria > Burkholderiales > SG8-41 > SG8-41. The sequence continues at coordinate 33,675 of DASRJL010000107.1, forward strand.
TCCGGGACGCCGTCGACCACCGTCGGCTGGTAGTCCCACTTGGTGTAATCGCGCACCGCCGAGCCCTGGACGAGGGCCGTGTGCGTCCAGTCGATACGGGGCCGGCGCCTGGTCTCGTCCATCGGGCCGGTCGCGCCGACGATGAAGATCGGCACGCGGTCGACGTAGGCGTAGTAGATGGCGAGGTTGGCGTGCAACAGGCCGACGAGGTTGTGCAGGATGGCGACCATCGGCTTGCCGCTCGCCTTGGCGTAGCCGTGGGCGATCTGCACCGCGGTTTCCTCGTGCTGGCACAGCATCATGTACGGCCTGTTGCCGCCGTAGTTGACCATCGAATCGTGCAGCCCGCGGTAGCTCGCGCCGGGATTCAGCGCCGCGTACGGCAGCTCGTAGTGATGCAGCATGTCGACGATGACGTCGGAACCCCAGCGCTGGCCGGCAGCGGAAGATGGGTTCGGCTCTTTTCGTTGCGTGAGAGGTTTGGGCATCGCTTGTCGTCCTTCAGTCGCATGATACGGCCACCAGCGGTTATAGCCAAAAGGAGCATCAACGCCAAGGCCGCGGACCTTCGGGGTGTGCCCGCGCACACCGAGTCACAGCGTGCCCCGGCCTCGGTCTCCGGAACGGTGGTGCGGGACGGGGCACGGAGCCGCTGCGTCGCACACGCTTCCACTTTCCGGGGCCGCTCGCTGCTCCCGCACCCTGCTGCGCACACCGAGTCGCAGCGGCCCCCGAGCGTGTCCAATCATGCATACTTACCCCATGCGCGTCATAGACTTCCGCCTCCGGCCGCCGCTCAAGGGCTTTCTCGACATGGTCATGTATGCGGATCTCGAGCGCACGGCCCGCATGGCGGCGGGCATAGGCATGAGCCTCCCGCCATCCGTGCGGCAGAAATCGATCGGCCTCATGTTCCGGGAAATGGATGAAGCAGGCATCGAGGTCGGTGTCGTGCCCGGCCGCGTATCGCCGGTGCTCGGCACGATAGCCAACGAAGACGTGAAGAGCATGGTGGGTCAGTACGAGGGCCGGCTCGTCGGCTTCACGTCCGTCGATCCCGTCAATCGGCGTGCGGCGACCCGCGGCATAGAGCTCGACATGAAGGAAGGCATGAAGGGCGTCGTCATCGAACCGGGGCTGCTCACCCATCCGATGCATCTCGACGACGCGCGCCTGTACCCGATCTATGCGTACTGCGAAGACGCGAAAGTGCCGGTGCTGTTCATGGCCGGGGGCAACGCGGGTCCGGACTGCTCGTACACCTCGCCCGAGCACATCGACCGGGTGGCGCGTGATTTTCCGGAGCTGAAGATCATTTCGGGCCACGGCAATTGGCCCTGGACGGCGCAGATCATCCACGTCTGCTACCGCCGCCCGAATATCTACCTGTCACCCGACATGTACATCTTCGGAATGCCCGGTGCGGCGGACTATGTCAACGCGGCGAACGGCTTCATGGCGGAGCGCTTCCTGTTCGCGACCGCCTATCCCCTGATGTCGTTCAAGGACGGGATCGAGACTTTCCTGAAATTTCCGCTCAAGGAGCGCGTGATCGATCTCATTTTCTACCGGAACGCGGCCGGGCTCCTCGGCATCGCGTGAACTCGCATATGAAGGCTTCCTTCGACTTGCAATCCTGGCGGGGCGTATCGGCCACCGTAGTCGTCGCCGCGTGTCTGGCGACCGGCGCGCCGGCCCAGACCTACCCTGCGAAGACGGTGCGCGTGATCATCCCGACCGGCCCGGCCGGCGGCTCCGACCTGCAGGGGCGCCTCATGTGCAAGCGACTTACGGAGACCACGGGTCAGTCTTTTTTCGCGGACAATCGCCCGGGCGCATCGGGCATGATAGGCGCGGAGCTGGTTGCGAAAGCGGCTCCGGACGGCTACACGCTCCTCGTCACCTCGTCACAGCTCGCCATCTCCACGGCCGTCTACCAGAAGATGGCGTTCGATACGCTTAAGGATCTTGCGCCCGTCGGACAGATCGCCTCCGCCCCACAGCTCCTTCTCGTGCACCCGAACGTTCCCGCAAAGTCGGTCAGGGAGCTCGTCGCGCTTGCGCGGCAGAAGTCCGGGAAGCTCAACGCGGGATCGAGCGGCACCGGCTCGGTCAACTACATCGCGCTGGAAATGCTGCGGCAGGCTGCCGGCATCGACGTGGCGCACGTGCCCTACAAGAGCGGTGTCGCAAGCGCGACGGCGCTGATGAGCGGGGAGGTGGACTGGATCTTCACGGGCGTCGTGCAGGCGCAGCCGCTGCTTCGATCGCAGCGCGCACGCCCCATTGCCGTCACGTCGCCAAAACGCTCGCCGCTCTTCCCGGACGTGCCGACGCTGGACTCGATCTATCCCGGTTTCGTATCCGGCAACTGGTACGGCATGTTCGCACCGGCGGGGACGCCGGCGGCGATCATTACGAAGCTCAACTCGGAGATCGTCAGCGCGATCAGGACTCCGGAGATCCGCGACTTCATCACGCGCGAGGGCGCCGAACCGGTAGGTAGCTCCCCGCAGGAATTCGGTGCTTACCTGAAGAGCGAGATCGAGCGGTATACGAAAGTGGCGAAGGCCGCGAATCTCACACCGAACTGACGAGCACTGGGGACCTAGCGTTCCTGGCGGTACGCGACGAGCTCGTTGCCTTCGCTGATATAGATGCGATTGGCGATGTTTCTGTTGAGACGCTCGACCGAGATGGGTCGATTGACGCGATCGGGCGCGATCCAGTAGATGGTGGTCAGCTTGGAACCGGAACTGGAATAACCGATTCCCTCCACCTTGAATGCATCGAAGGCGCCGGCCGGTACCGTCTTCCGTTCTCGCGCCGTCACTTTGAAATCGTATTGGTAGGACAGCTTCTGTCCTTCTGTGCCGGTGCCGATGTAGCGAGTGGACCATTTTGTGCCCACACTGTACTCCGTAACGAAAAACTGTTGGGGTGTGGTCGAGAACACCTCGCGCTTCGACCTGAGCAGGTTTCCGAGCAGATCCGTGACTGTGTCACCGAAAATCACTTCGGTGTCGGTGATTTCCGTGACAGTCCGTGTGCTGGGTGCCGACTCGACCTTCGTCAGCAGGTCGAAGTTGCGGTAGCTGTAGCTGTCTCCGACCCGGTAGGCCGTGTTGGCCCTGGCGCTGCCTTTCGTATATGGATTCTCGGGGGCGGACACGATCTCGATCTTCTTCTCGCCTTGCCTGGCGAGCGTCTGGTCGAGCCGCAATTGGACGAGCTCGGCGAACTTGCCGCGCGGATACCGCCGGAGATAGTCTTCAAATGGATCCGGCGTGGTCGCGCTCTTGATTTTCTCCCACAGCGCGAGCTCCTGCTGGAACTCCCGCTCCGCCTCCGCCTCCGCCAGCCTTTTCACTTCCTTCGGCGGGATGAACCAGAAGTCGTCTTCGAGCGACGTGCTTTCCCACGGCAACTGCAGGCCCTTGGAGCGGAGCCGGACGCCCAGGCGCACCCGTTTGAACACGTCCTCGATCCTTGCTTCGGGTACCTTGATTTCCCGCAACAGGTGCTCGGTGTACAGCCCGTGCTCTCCGCCCGTTCCGTCGATCGCCGTGTTGCCCGGCGCCGTCGCATAGGCGAGCAGGGTACCAGGAGGTGCATCGAGTTGCGACAGTCCCTTCTGTTCCAGCCGCGTCGTGCTGCCGAATGGATTGTCGCGGCAGGCATCGAGGATGACCACGTTCATGGGATTACCGGCCTTGCGCATCCCTTCGATCAGTCCGTTGAGGTCGACTCCACGCTCCCGCAGCTCGTTTACATCGGCAATCTCGGCATCGACCGGGAGGAGGTAGTTGCGCCAGGCCAGTTGCGCGCCGTGGCCCGCAAAGTAGAAGAGGCCGATCGCCTTGTTCTTCGAGAGGCTCCCGCCGAATTCCCGTATGGCCTCCTGCATGGCCGAACGGGACAGATCCGTGCCAAGCGTGACAGCGAAGCCCACGCCTTTGAGCGCTGCCGCCATAGCGTTGGCGTCGTTGAGCGGATTGTTGAGGGGCGCGCCGGGATACCTGCTGTTGCCGACGACGAGCGCGTGTCTGGGGGCGCGCAGCAGAGCCGTGCTTCCGCTCTGGGCGAAGAGATCACTGCAAGGGAGAATCGAGCCCGCTGCGCCGGCGAGTGCTGCTCCCAATGCCCGTCTGCGACTTATCCGATGCATGGCCGCCGTCCTGGTTTCGATCTCATTCGTGAAATTTCCCGTCTCCTTTCCCACCGGATGGGATGGAGACTATTCGACCTTGATCTTCGCCCGCAGCACGACCTCCCGCCATTGCGCGATTTCCTTCTTGATCTGCGCATGCAGCTCTTCGGGCGATCCGCCGATCGGAACCAGGCCGTCAGCGGAAAGCCGCTCCACGACGTCGGGCAGGCGCACCGCGCGGGCGATCTCGCGATTCATGCGCTCTACGATGGCTCGCGGAACGCCCTTCGGACCGATGATGGCGAACCAGTTTACGGCTTCGTAGCCGGGGACGCCGGATTCCGCGATCGTGGGGATCTGCGGCTCGGCGGCGAGGCGTTGCGCCGAAGTCACCGCGAGTGCGCGCACGCGCCCGGCCCGCGCCTGCGGCAGCCCGGTCTGCGCCGGCGCGAACACGATCTGGATCTGGCCGGAAATTAGATCGATCATCGCGGGTGCGCCGCCCTTGTATGGAACGTGCGTCATCTGCACCCTGGCCATGTCCAGGTACAGCTCCGTCGCAAGGTGCGTGATGCCTCCCTGGCCGGCCGTGCCGAAGAGGATCTGCCCCGGCCTGGCCTTCGCCAGGGCGGTCAGCTCGCGCATGGTTTTTGCCGGCACGGACGGATGCGAAATGACGACGAAGGAGCCTTTTGCCGCCAGGATGACGGGCGTGTAGTCGGCCAACGGGTCGAACTTGAGCGGATAGACGCTCGGATTGATCGCATAGCTCGGAGGGACCAGCGCGAACGTGTAGCCGTCAGGCTCCGCGCGGATGCCGGCTTCGATTCCGATACTTCCACCGCCACCCGGGCGGTTGTCCACCAGGATCTGCTGACCCAGCGCCTGCGCGAGCTTCTGCCCTAGGAGCCGCGCGATCACGTCGGTTCCGCCGCCGGGCGGGAACGGAACGATGATGCGGACAGGCTTGACGGGATACGTTTGCGCTTGCGAGGCCGGTATGCAGCAGACGGCGATTGCGGCCGAAAATATCGGCCAGGCGATCGAGTGAGGGATACGCGACACGTGATATCCGTTGTAAACGTAACGCCGCCCTGAGGCGGCGTTTTACTGGTCACCGGTCACTGGTCACCGGTCACTGGTCACGCCCTTCCGGCTAAATCTTCATCTCCAGTATGTACAACCCACCCGTAAAGCGATCCCCCGCATACACCAGTCCGCGATCATCCCAGTACACGTCGTTGATCTGGACCGCGCCCTTCGGCGACAGGGCCGGCGCGCCCGGCACGAAGTAGGCGACTTCCTTCGGCTGGAACGGGTTCGACAGGTCGTAGGCGCGCACGCCGCCGTTGAAGAACGTGGCGAGGATGATGTCGTCCGAGCGCCACGAGAGCTCGCCCGGGTAGTTTTCGTACAGGTTGTGCGACCCATAACGCCCGCCGCGCTTGCCGAACACTTCTACCGGCGGCAGCGGCAAGGTCGAGATCGGCACGAGGTTCTTTTCGTTCCGCATGTCGAACACCCAGGTCGGCTTGGGCCAGTCCGCGCCGTCGTCTTTCGTGCACTCGTCGCTGACGATCAGGAGTTCCTTCGAGAGCAGCGGCATCACCGTGTGCGTGAAGCCGTTGAAGGGCGGCGAATAGTTGAAGTGCGAGATCGCCTTCGGCTTCGACTTGTCGCTGATATCGAGCACCCAGACCCCGCCGTCGATGTACGCGACGTAGGCGCGGTTCGGCCGCTGCGGGTAGACCTGGATATTGTGAGGGCGATAGCCGCCGTCGAACTTGGGATGGCGGGGGAGCTCCGGCTCCTTGTCCCCGTCGCGCTGGCCCGGGTGCCACCAGCGGCCCACTTCCACCGGCTTCGACGGGTTGCGCACGTCGACGATCATGTAGAACTGGTAGTCCTTCGAATTGCGCGGCTTGAAATCGGCCGCTCCCGATGAGATATGCAGATATTCGCCGTCACCCGTCCAAACGCAGTGCACGCCCAGCGAGTGCAGACCGGACGTATCGAAATGCGAGATCTTCTTGGGCTGCTCGGGGATGCTGATGTCCCAGATATCGAAGCCCGCAGGCGTCATGCCGAAATCGCCGCGTATCTGGTGCGCGACGTACATCTTGTCGCCGAACACTTCGAGCGAGTTGGAGCGCATCTTCGCGTGCGGCAGCTCGGTCTGGATGATCATCTTCGGGTTCTTGGGATCGGTGACGTCGATCGCCGTGAAGTTCTTGGGCGGTCCCTCGTGCCCGAGCCAGATCACCCGGCGGCCGTCCTTCGTCTTGTGCATGCCCATGCCTTCGCCCATGCCGCCGAACCCGCCCATCTCGTGCTGCGAGATGAGCTTCATGTTCAAGCTCAGCGTCTGGTCGGCCTGGCGGCCCCTGCCCATCGATGCTTCAGCCATTTATTCCTCCTCGGTTGCTCCGGCACCGCTTTCGCGCGGGCGGAATTCTGTCGGTCGTGCAGACTGTCGCGCGCTTCCGTCCTTGACCACATTGTGGCTGGCGCAGCCGCGCAACGATAGCGAACATATCACTTTTTCGCCGCGGAGCCTCGCGGGCCGTGGAGTAATATACACGGCGATCCGTGGACTCGTGACGCGAGAAGCCGCGCCTGGACCGCATGCGAAATCGGCCGCGCTCGAGGAGCGTATCTTGCAACCGCAACCTTGTTGACATGGGGGAGATATGCATATCCTGAACGAGGGTCTCAAGTCGGTGGTTCGCCTTGCCGCATTTGCGGCGTGCGCATGCGCGAGCGCCGTTGCAGCAGCACAGGCTCCCGCCCAGCCGCCTGCGCAGCAGTGGCACGTGCCCCTCCAGGCGGAGGGCAAGACCGTGAAACTGTCCGATCACGTCTACCTGATCCCCGACTTCAAGGTCGGGATGGTGCCCAACGTCGGCATCATCGTGGGCACGAGAGGCGCGCTGCTGATCGATCCCGGCATGGGATTGAAGAACGGCCAGGTCGTGCTGCGTGAAATGCAGAAGGTGAGCAAGGGCAGCGAGATCTACATCGTGAACACGCATTTCCATCCCGAACACGCCACCGGCGACATCGCATTTCCTCCCGGGACCAGGCTCCTGCGCGCGACGGCGCAGCAGCAGGACGTGGAGGAGATGGGTATGAAGATGGTCGCCACGTTCGCCTCGCGCTCGCCCGAGATCGCGGATCTTCTGAAGGAAGTCACCTTCCGCCCTCCAGCGGAGACCTTCGAAAAGGAGAAAGTGGTCGACCTGGGCGGCGTGCGCGTCCGCATCATCCGCATGGGTCCGGGGCATACCCGCGGCGACACCGTGGCGTTTGTCGAAGGCGACGGCGTGCTCTTTTCCGGCGACCTGGCGATGAAGGGGCTTTTCCCGGCCTTTGCGACGCCGCAGTCGCGCAGCGAGTCCTGGCTCGCGAGCCTGGACGAGATGGAGCGGCTGAAGCCGCGCATCGTGGTGGGGGCGCACTACGACGTGACCGACGCTTCCATCATCAGGGACTACCGGAGTTTTCTCACCGCGCTCCGGGCGCGCGTGGGCGAATTGAAGAAGGAGGGCAAGTCGGGGGACGAGACCGCAGAGATCGTGCGCGGCGAGTTTGCCAAGAAGTATCCCGACTGGCAGCAGCCCATCCGGGTGCACGTCGCGGCGAACGTGGTCTACCGGGAGCTGCCTTGAGGAAACCCCATTAACAGGAGGAAACGGAGGTAGCAGAGAGAGCTTGTCTTGAGTCCTCTGTTTTCTCTATTGCCTCCTGTAAGAGAATTTGCACTCAGCTCTTGGCGCCTTTTGAATCGCTGTCTGTGAACTCTGTGTTCTCTGTGGCAGGAACTTCTACTCGACTTTGGAGCGTAGCGGATCATGTTTAGTCTGAAAGGACAGGTCGCCCTGATCACGGGCTCGACGAAGGGCATCGGCAAGTCCATCGCGGAGGAGATGGCCAACGCCGGCGCGAAGGTGGTCATATCCAGCCGCAAGGCCGATGCCTGCGAGGCGGTGCGGGCCGAGTTCGAGGCGCGCGGACAGGAAGCGATCTCGGTGCCGTGCAACGTCGGGCGCAAGGAAGACGTGACGAAACTCGTGGACGTGACGCTGAAGAAATGGGGGAAGATCGACATCCTGGTCTGCAACGCAGCGTCGAACCCGGCGTTCGGGCCGATGCTGAACGCCAACGACGAGGTGTTCGACAAGATCATGCTCACCAACGTGAAGAGCGTGTTCTGGCTCGCCAACATGGTGCTGCCGCAAATGGCCGAGCGCGGCGGCGGCAGCATGATCATCATCTCGAGCATAGGCGCGCTGCGCGGCAGCAGCCAGCTCGGCCTTTACGGGACCTCCAAGGCGGCCGAGGCCGGCCTGTGCCGGGCGCTCGCCTGCGAGTGGGGGCCGAAGAGCATACGCGTCAACACCATCGCGCCGGGCGTGGTCAAGACCGAATTCGCGCGCGCGCTGTGGGAGGACGAGACGCGGCGCAAGGCGCGCGAAGCGGCCGCGCCACTGCGGCGCCTCGGTGAGCCGAAGGACATCGGCGGCATCGCGGTGTTCCTCGCCTCGGAAGCCTCCGCCTATGTCACCGGGCAGATGATCGTTGCCGACGGCGGGGTGACGATCGCCAGCGAGCGGGGCTAGAAGAACAGTGATGAGTGACTGGTGATGAAAAATAGTGATGGGAAACTGGTGATGAACAGCGCTCAGTAACGCGCGTCGCGCCATCCCTCATCACCAGTACTCATCACCATCTCTCATCACCATCTCTCATCACCATTAGTCATCATCACTACTCCGTCACCGCTGGTATATCCATGAAAATTACCAAGGTCGAAACCATAGTCGTAACGATGCCCATGCTCATCGAGGGCTCGGTGCTCCCGCAGCAGGGCGGCAAGCCCCGCACCAGCATGGATACGCTCCTCGTGCGGGTGGATACCGACGAAGGCGTCAGCGGCTGGGGCGAGGGATTCGGCCATCGCATTCTGCCGGCGACGAGGACGGCGATCGACACGCTGGTCGGCCCGTTGTGCGTAGGGCGCGATCCGACGGCCATCAGCTCGCTGGTGGAGGAGCTGCAGCGCTTTCTGTCCGGCGTGGGCCGCAACGGCCCGGCGATGTACGCGCTGTCGGCGATAGACATCGCGTTGTGGGACATCGCCGGCAAGCTCGCGAAGCTGCCGCTCTACCGGCTCCTGGGCGGCGCGCCGCGCAACGAGCTGCCCGCGTACGCGAGCCTGCTGCGCTACGGCGAGCCCGCGGCAGTCACCCAGTACACGGAACGCGCGTTGAAGCGCGGCTACCGCTACATCAAGCTCCACGAGATCACGGTTTCCCCGATCAAGGCCGCGCGCGATGTCGCCGGACCCGATATCCCCATCATGGTGGACTGCAACTGCCCGTGGACGGTCAGCGAGGCGATAGCGATGGCGCGCAAGCTCGCGCCGTTCAACCTGAAGTGGCTGGAAGAGCCGGTGTGGCCGCCCGAGGACCACGTGGGCCTCGCGCGCGTGCAGACCGAGGGCGGCATCCCGACCGCCGCCGGCGAGAACGCAATGCTCCCCGAGTTCAGGAGCATGCTCGCCGCGGGCGCGCTCGCCTACGCGCAGCCGAGCGTCACCAAGGTGGGCGGCGTCACGCAGCTGCGCAAGGTCGCGGCGCTCGCCGACGCGCACGGCGTCCCCACCGTGCCTCACTCGGCGTACTTCGGGCCGGGCCTGATCGCCTCGATCCACTGCATCGCGGCCATGTCGCGGGAAAGCCTCGTCGAGCGCTACGATGCCGATTTCGCGGTGAACCCGCTGCACGACGCCATCCTTCCGGATGCAAAGGGCTGCATGAAAGTGCCGCAGGGACCGGGTCTGGGAGTGGAGCCGGATATGGCTGTCGTCGAGAAGTTGCGCGTGCGCTGAACGACAAGGCAAGACTGAACCGCCACTTCGCTCGTCCCGGCCGCGGGAGCTGTCTCGGGCCTTTCTGTGCGGGTATATTCCCTCCGAGCCGCGAGAGGGAATGTCGATGAGTGCCGAGGGTGGCCCACGGTTATTGACGCTGGCGTGGGTATTGCTCCGCGTGGGCGCAGGGGCCTTCGGCGGTCTGGGCTCGACGCTTTCGATGCTGCAGCGACATCTGGTCGATCAGCGGCACTGGCTCGGGGAAAACGACATCAGCGAGGCGCTGGCGATCACGCAGGCCTTGCCGGGCTCGACTGGAATACAGATAGTTGCGTATCTCGGATCGCGGCTGCGCGGCTGGCCGGGAGCGATCGTTGCGGTGACGGCATATATCGCGCCCGCTGCCACGCTGATGATGGCGGCGGCGGCCGCCACGCTGGCTTTGCCGGACCGCCCGTGGGTCAACGGAGCCCTGGCAGGCGTGCAGATCGGGGTGGTCGGGCTCCTCGCGGCTTCGATGTGGCGGTTGTCACGCAGCGCGGCGAAGGGCCGAGCGCTGAAGGTGGCACTGTTGGGCGGCTGCGTGCTCGGGTTTCTCGTTCCCGCCCTCGTCGTGGTGATTGGAGCGGGGCTGGTCGGCGCGCTCATTGCCACGGAGCGCGGCGATGGTTGAGCTGTTTCTGCGCTTTCTCGTGGTCGGCGCCACGGCTTTCGGCGGAGGCGGGACGGCGCTGCCGCTCGTGGAGCGCATCACCGTTGCGGAAACGGGCTGGCTCACTCCGCAGCAGTTCGCCATTGGGGTGGGATTCGCGTACGCGACGCCCGGGCCGATCCTGATCCTGGCCGCGTTCGTCGGCTATCACGTGGCGGGCATTGCCGGTGCGCTGGTCGGCACCGTCGGCGTGTTTGCCATTCCCGTGATCCTGGCGGCCGGCTCCGCGGGGGTGGTGGCGCAACTGAAACGGCACGCGCGATTCCGGGTGTTTGGGCGCTTTGCCGCCGCGGCGGCAGTCGGGTTGCTGGCCGTTACGCTCGTTACCCTGGCGCGGCCGGTGGTCGAGTTGCATCCGGGTCTGCTTGCGGGCTCCGTATTGGTGTTCGCCGCCGAGCGCCTCGGGGTCTCTCCGGTGCTGCTCCTGGTGATCGCGGTCGGCGCTGGGGCGGCCGCGGGTGCGGTGGGCTGGTTTGCGTGAGGCTTTTGCGGGCGTTTCTGCTAAGGCCGGGGCTTCGCCGGCCGGCTGACCGGCAGGGCTGACGCCGCAACGGCGATGTCGCGCGCAACGGCGGCGAGCGCGCGGCTGTAGGCGGCGGCGATGCCGGCGTGGCCGGCTTCGGCCGCGGGCTCTTCGACCGTCGAGCGCCCGACGCGCGCTTCGCCCACGCCCGGGCGCACGCTCCACAGCACGTCGACGGCAACGCCCGTTCCCATGGTCGCTTCGAATTTCTGCACGTCCACCGCGATCCGCACGTCGGGAGGCAGGCCGGGCAGGGGGCTAGTGCTGACTGCGTGGCCGGGGCCGAGCTGCTGCGCGAGATTTCCGGCGATGACGCGCGGTATCGCTTCCTGCAACGGTTCCGCCCAGCGGTGGAAATCGTGGATCTCCACGCTGTTCGAGGCCGTGCGCGACACCATCTGCGGGCGATCCACGACACCTGGAATGGCGACCCGCGTCACCAGTACCCGCGTGGCCGCTGCTGGCCCGGTTGCGGATTCCGGACGGACCGGCGCCGCTTCGACGCTCAGCGAGTAGAAGTTCGTTTTGGGAGAAGGAGCGCCGCCACAGCCGGCGAGCGCTATGAGCGCGATGGAGACTGCAAAAGCGTGACGCCTGACCCCTGGCCCCTGACCCCTGACGGCTGTTGCGAAGCTCATTGCGTATCGTCCTTCCTGCCCCGCAGGAGCGATTCGGGGTGGCGTTCCAGCGAGTCGGCGAGGCCGCGCACGGCCTGCGCCGCGCGCCTGACCTCGCGCAGCGTGGTCTGCAGATCGCCCTGCAGCGGCGCGTCCTCGGCCAGCAGGATCTGCGCTTTTTCCAGCGTGGCCCGCGCGTCCCCCAGCGTCGCCCTCACCTCCGGCGCGATGTCGGTGCGAATCTGCGCCGACAGGGCGCTCATTTCCTTGAGCGTCGCCTCGAGCTCCGTGGCGGCCTTGCGGAAATCCGCGGCGACCTCGGCGAACGGCACTTTCTCCAGGTTCTTCGCCACGTTCGTCACGGTGTTCTGCAGCTCTTCGAAGCCGCCGGGCACCGTGGGAATCTCCGGCGGCGTCTGGCCCGCGTTGATCTTCACCCGCGGCTCCTTGGGGAAGAAATTGAGAGCGACGTAGGCTTGCCCGGTGAGCAGGTTCCCGGTGCTTAGTTGCGCGCGCAACCCGCGGTCCACCCAGCGCTGAAGCGCTTCCACGCGGCGGCCCGGCTCGTCGGTGGGTCCGCGCTCGCGCATGCGGGCCGACAGGCGCTCCGGGTAGATCACGATTCCCACGGCGGGACGCACCGAGCCCTGCTCGCGGTTGAAGTCGAGATCGATGCTCGTGACTTCGCCTATCTCCACGCCGAGGAAATTCACGGGGGCGCCGACGGAGAGGCCGCGTACCGAGTGGGTGAAGTAGAGGATGTAGCTGTCCTTGATCGTGTAGATCTCCTTCATCGCGGAATCGCGATTGGAGAAGAGAGTGAAGGCGGTATCCGGGGCTGCCGGCGCCGTCACCCGCGTTTGCGGCGGCGTCTCGAACGCTATGCCGCCGATGACGATCGCGGTCAGTGACTCCGTCTCGACCCGGAAGCCACCCGAATCGAGCGCGATCGCCACGCCGCTCACGTCCCAGAAGCGCGTCCCCGCCGTCACGAAGCGGTCGTACGGCGCGTTGACGAAGACCTGGATCACGACGCCCTTGCCTTCCTTGTCGAGCTCGGTCGACACGGTCTTGCCGACACGCACGCGCCGGAAATAGACCGGCGAGCCGACGTCCACGGAGCCCAGGTTCGCCGCGCGCAGCGTGAACAGCCGTCCCGGAGCGTCGGTGGTGATGGCGGGGGGCTGCTCCAAGCCGGTGAAAGAGCGCCGGCTGGGGCCCGATTTTCCCGGATCCATCGCGATGTGCGAGCCGGTCAATATGGTCCCCAGTCCGAGCGCCTGCCCGCCGGTGATACGCGGCCGCACCACCCAGAACCGCGTGTCCTCGACGACGAGGTGCTTCGCCTTGGAATTGATCTCGGCCTTGACCAGGATATTCGGGCCGTCCGTCAACTCGATGGCCTTCACGATGCCGATGTCGATGTCCCGGTACTTGATCCGCGTCCTGCCCGCCTCCAGGCCCTCGCCCGAGTTGAACGTGATCTCGATCGCGGTGCCGATATTCAGCACGCCTTGCAGCGCAAGCCATGCCGCTACGCCCAGTGCGATGACCGGAATCACCCAGATGAGCGGCGCCCAGCGCGACCGGCGCGCATCAGCCACCGCCTCGGGGACGTCCCCTTGCGGGACCGGCCCGGGTTGCTCCGGAGGCGGCCCGCGCCGCTCGGAATTGTCGGGTGCATCAGCCATGGTCGAACCTGCGGCGGCCCGGAACGGCTGCATCCCACAGGAGCCGCGGGTCGAAGGCGCGCGAAGCGAGCATCGTGAGCACGACGACGGCGGCAAAAGCGGGAGCCGCCGGCCCGACCGAAACGTCGGCAAACGGGTAGAACTGCACCAGGCCGATCAAGAGTCCGCCGACGTAGATGTCTACCATGGACCAGCGGCCGATGAAGTCGGTCACGCGGTAGAGCCGGGTGCGCTGCAGTGCGCCGGGCGCGTCAAGGCGCGCGCTCACGAGGAGCCAGGTGAGAATGAACATCTTTGCGAGCGGCACGGCAAAGCTCGCTACAACGATCACCACCGACAGTGGCCACGCACCCTGCGACCACAGCCGGATCGCGCCGCCCAGTATCGTGTCCGTGGTCTGTTCGACGAGCGATTGCGTTTCCAGCACAGGGAGGACGTTGGCGGGGATGTACAGCGCGTACGCCGCGGCCAGCAGGGCCCACGTGCGGATGAAGCTGTCCGGCTTGCGCGCATGGAGCGCGCTCCCGCAGCGGGCGCACGAGGAAGGCGCAGGCGCCGCCGCTGGTCCGCGGTTCAACAGCCCGCACAGCTCGCAGGTCAGCAGGCCGGCGTGCGCCGCCATCACGGTCACACGGTCCTCCCGGAGGTTTCGGAGGTTCCCGCGGGGCCGGCCCACAGGTCGCGCACGTCGAAGATGGAGTCCGTCATCGCGAACAACAGCATCATCGCGCCGATTGCCCAGAATCCCGCCTGCACCTCGAGGTCCGCGATCTGCGCCAGGCGGTGCATGCAGACCACCGCGGCGAGCACGAACACTTCGACCATGCTCCATCGGCGCATCGTGACGAGCAGCCGCGACGCGGCGGTGAGCGCGCGCGGAACCTTCCCGAAGCGGAACGGCACGAGGAGATACAGCAGGGTGGCGATCTCCAATCCCGGCAGCAGGACCAGCGTCAGGTATACGAGGACGCCGAGCGCGGTCATGCCCTCGTTGTGGAACGCGCGGGCGATCCCGGTGAGCGTCGCCGACACGTGCTGCCCCTGCAGGTCGAGAGACATCACGGGAAATACGTTGGCGATGATGAATAGCATCGCGGCCGCCAGCGTGAGCGCGAGCGTGGCGTCGAGCGCGCTCGGAATGGCGCGATGGATCAGAGCGTCGCAGCGGCGGCAGCGCACGACGCACGGCGCGGCGCATTCCGGTTCGCGCTGGACGAGGTCGCAATCCGGGCAGGCCGTGAAACCGGGGCCTGGCGACTCGTTCGTATGGAATGACCCGCTGTGAAATGCCATCGGCAACTGACTCCCCGCGAGCTGCATCCCCGCGCCCTGCGGTTGGAGCGGCGGCCCCGGACAAAGTTCAGGCGGATGACATAATCCCGGACGCGGTGCGCATCCGGGCGAGAAGGGGAATCAGGTTCGAGGCGTGTCAGGCGTTGTCTGACACGGCCATACCGGCTCCAGCCCCTTGGCTTTCATCGCGGCCCCTGGATTGGGGGTCGCATAGGATGCGACCTCTTATCGGCAAATGGCCGCGATTGCCGGCTACGGGCCGCGGGCCACGAGTCATCCAGTTTAGCCCGCCGACGGTCAGGCCGCGACCGCGGTTTTCTGCATGGCTCGCGCGGACTCGCGTATCCACTGGCCCACCGCCTGCGGCGTCTGCTGCGGCGGCATGAGCGGCGAGAGCGTCACGATCGGCATCAGCTCGCGCAGCGTGTGCGCCGCGGAGGTGGCGTGCGACGCGTCGTCGCCCGACATGACGGCGGTGGGGACTTTCATCGCGAGGAGCTGGTCGCCGGTCGCGCCGGACGGCATGGTGTCGTTGAAGAGGTTCAGGCGCGACTGCTGCACGTGCGCGAGGTACCGATCGCGGTCCTGTTTCACGAACGCCTGCGCGAATTCGGGATCAGTCGCGATGACCGAGGTCCACGGCCCGCCGTCGGGATCGCCGGCCCAGAACGACTTCAGCTGCTTCGCGCGCTCGACCGCAGCGGCGAGGCCGTGCTGGCGCACGAAAGCCGCATGGCCGTCGAGCTTTTCGTGACCCTTTTTCATCCAGCGCCAGCCGCCGACCGGCCAGTGCAGCAGCAGGCCGAGGCAACGATCGGGGTAGTAGTGACCGATGGCAGTCGCCACCGAGCAGCCCATGCACCCGCCGAGGATGAACGCTTTCTTTGCGCCCACGTGGTCGAGCATCGCTACGGCATGGCGCGCGTAGGCTTCCCAGGTGAAGGTTTCTATCCTTCCGCCCGAAGCGCCGGCCTCGCGACGGTCGTAGGCAATGACCTTGAACTCGTCCGCGAGCGAATTGAGCGGATCGAGCGGCTTCCACGTCGCATTGCCGCCGCTGCCCCACTTCGCCATGGTGGAGTCGAACCCGCCCGGGGCGAGCATGAGGAGCGGTGTGCCGTTGCCGGTGACCTGGTAGATGGTTTTGATGCCATCGATCGTGGCGGATGCCATTTGCGCTCTCCTGAAGGGCGTGACTCGTGACCCGTGACCCGTGACTCGTGGCCCGAAGCTCGTAGCTTCTGGCTCGATGTTAAGTCAGGACGTGCGCACGCGCCATTTCGCGCGATGCGAGGACGAATGGCCAGCATGCGGTCCCGCGACGCGGGCTGTCTGATTTTCGATCTTGACCAGCGTTTTGCGGAATCTTTTAGACAGCTTCCAGTCTAGTAGGATAGCGCTTCGCCGGCGCGGCGCGGCGCTGGTTTCCCCTTTCGTCCATCTCGATCGAGGAGGAGTGACATGTCCAGCGTTGGATACCACGAGCCCATCGAAGAAATGTCGGATGAAACGCGCGATATGCATCGCGCCATCGTCTCCCTGATGGAAGAGCTTGAAGCCGCCGACTGGTACAACCAGCGCGTCGACGCGTGCAAGGACCCGGAGCTGAGGGCGATATTGAGGCACAACCGCGACGAGGAAAAGGAGCACGCGGCCATGGTGCTCGAATGGATCCGCCGCAAGGATCCCGCCTTCTCGAAGGAACTGAAGGACTACCTGTTCACGACGAAACCGATCGCGGACCACTCATGAGTTTGAAATAGCGTGATGCAAAATCCTGGCTTTTCAGTGCTTGATTTGCGGGTCACCGGTCACTCGTCACTGGTCACGCGCTCCCATGATCCGGTAACGACAGCCAGCGTCCGGGGAGGAATGCGCTTCAACGCCGCCGTCTCCCGCTCTTGATTGAGGGTTGCCGCGAACCGGACGTTCCTGCGGATCTCCTCGAGATACAGGTGCAGTCCGCCGAAGTGATAGCTGCTGTAACGGTGGCTGCCGGCCAGATCCTTGTCGAGGCGGCGTGCCGCGCTCGCAAAAAACCTCGGCGTTTTCATCACCAGGTCCTCGCCGGACTCGAACACCACGTCCTCCCCGCCGTCGGGAAGACGCTTGCGCGCGATTCCGCCTGCCACGAACTCGGGATACAGCCGATCGCGGCATTTCTCCAGGTAACAGCGGTCCGCCATCTGCGCGATGATGTCGGCCGAGCCGAGGAGGCAGCCGAGGCGCCTGTAACGGGTACAAGGCACCGCGATTTCCGCGACCGGAACCTCGTAGCCGGTGAAATGGATCAGGGTCGCCGCCGCTTCGGCCAGATCGCCCATGCCGATCAACGGGAGGTACGAGCGCAGGAAGCGCGCCCCGCGCGACACGTGCGTGAGCGTCAGCTCGGCGCCGTTGCAGCTCGTCGTGTCCTCCAGACTGCGCACGTAACCGGCGTCATGGAAGAGCGCGGTAACGATACCAAGGCGGAAGAGCGCCGCGCCGAGGCTTTCCGGTCGCGCCACCGTGCGCTCGTGCCCCTCCAGCAGCCGTGCCATGGCGAGCGTCACATCGAGCACGTGCTGGATGTCGTGATAGGGCGTGTCGCACGCGTGAAAGCCCGGAAACCAGCCATTGTAGAGCCGGTCGAGATCATCGAATGCCTGCTTGATCGCGGCGCCGGAGTAGCCGGGATAGAGCCGGGAATAGATCCGCGCGACCTCCGCGCCGACGGCTGCCGGATTGGTCACGTCGACTTTGCTGGCTACGTCCAGATTATTGCCTTGCCGGTTCATCTGACTGCGTTCCAAGGAGGCTCCAGGAACCGGTCGTCTTCGCAACTTTCATGCCGTGGGCGGCGCCGATGAGCGTCGCTGTCCGGCCGACAGGCGGAGGAGCCCGGGCGCGTATGGGGTTGCCTCCGTCAATAGGCCGTCGTCGCCCGCTGGCAAGTCGACAGGTGTCGGCCGGGTTTTTCAATCAGCGCCGTCGCTTAGTGACTTGCGGATGGCTGCGAGGCGCCGTAACATGTTACGTGACATGTTGCGAGGCTTGCCATGAAGGCTTTGAAGGCACACGAACGCATGCGCGGCTACCGCGCCCGGCAGAGGGCTGCAGGCATGCGCCTCGTCCAGTTGTGGCTGCCGGACACGCGCTCGAAGCGCTTTGCCGCGGAGTGCCGGCGCCAATCCCGGCTGCTGAAGGGCGATGCGGCGGAGGTACAGGCGCTCGAGTTCATCGAGCAGGCGGGAGCGTGGACCGACGATGCGTCGAGGTGATCTCGTAACGGTCGCAGCGCCGGGCGACTTCGGCAAGCCGCGACCCGCGCTGGTCGTTCAGTCCGATCTGTTCGAGGAACTGCCGAGCGTAACGCTGTGCCTTGTCACCAGCGCCCTGCGCAATGCGCCCATTTTCCGCATTACGGTCGACCCGTCACCGGAAAACGGCCTGCAGCGCATCTCCCAGATCCAGGTGGACAAGAGCTTGACGGTGGCGCGTGAACGGGTGGGGAGAATCATCGGCCGGCTCGACGACGCTACCCTGCTCAAGGTCAATCGCTCGCTCGCGGTTTTTCTGGGGATAGCCTGAACCTCACTCGTACCCGAAGAGGCTTGCACGCCGAGCGGGCCGCTTCACTCGCTCAACACCTTGTCCGCCCATTCGATCAGCTGCACGAGAATCGCGGGATTGGCGAAGGACGCGTTCTTTCCCGCGAGGTCTGATTCGAGGACTCCACGAGCCCTCGAGCAGGCGCCTCAGACGTGGACAGGCACGTGGAGCGTCACGGTCGTTCGCAGGATTTCCGCGAGCGGTGGCCAGCCCACGGGCACGACGGCCGCCGCTACGGGATCGCGCATGAGGGACACGGCCTCACCCAGAATGAAGATCTGGGCGTCGTGGCCTGCTTCCGCGAGAGCATTCGCATGCAGGAACGGGAATGCCGCCTTGGTCGGGTCGTCGGAGCCCCATGCGCTCTTCACAAGTACCTTCATGACGGGTTCTCATAGAAAGGATGAAGGATGAACGTGGAAGGATGACCTGCTGACTGCAAGGATGAAGGATGAACGTGGAAGGATGACCTGTTTTTCAAGCTGCTACATCAACCGGGTCAGCCTTCATTCTTCCACGTTCCACGTTAGGCGGCAAAGCCGCCGGCGCTGTCAGGCGGGCAGCTTCCATCCGATCCAGTTGCACAGCGCCCGGCCCATGATCAGCTCCTTGTCCTTCGCGGAGAGCCACGGCAGCTCCTCCGTGAACATCGTCACGCAGTTCTTCCACGAGGTCGGCATGCGCGTGATGTCGGTGCCCCAGAACAGGCGCTCGGGCCCGAAGGCATCGTAGAGCTTGCGGATGTGCCCGTGGATGTCGCGATACGGATACGCCTCGCCCGAGTAGCTTGGCCCGCCGGTGGCCTTCAGCGCAACGTTGGGGCATTTCGCCGTCGCGAGAAGGGCGGGCAGGTGCGACCACGCCTTGTCCGGCCGTCCGTAGTGATCGATGATCAGCTTCAGCCCCGGGTGGCGTTGCGCGATCTGCGGGACCGCCTGCAGCAGGTTTTCCCCGATCAGGGCGACCGGCATGCCGGCGCGCTCGGCCGCGGGCCACAACCAGTCGAGGCTCCCATCCGTGAGCCAGGTCTTCTGGTGCGGCTGATTAAGTGCGTAGCGCAGTCCCAGCACCCCCGGCTGGCCCTTCACCCGGTCTATTCCCGTTTTGCTGTCCGGCTTGTCGAGGGGGAAGTTGGCGAGGATCGCGAACCGGTTGGGGTACTTGCGCGCGGCCTCGACGGCGAGCGCGTTGGAGTTCGGATCCCAGCTGGGCGGGTGAATCACGGCCGCGCTGACGCCGCCCTCATCCATCTCCTTCAGTACATCCTCGGCGGTGAAGTCGAGGATCTGGCGATGGCCGGGATTGGCCGGTTTGTGGCCGGTCCAGATGTGGATCTGTGCGTCTACGATCAGCATGCGTTGTCTCCTTTGCTATGAGCCATGAGCTATGAGCCGTCAGCCCTCACTGGTCACTGGTCACTGGTTACCGGTCACTCGGCGCGGATGTTTGCCGCGCGGACGACCTTCGCCCAGCGCTTGATGTCCTCGCGTATCTCCGCGGCGAACTGATCGGGTGTATTGCCCACCGGCTCGATGCCGGTGGCCGCGAACCGCTCGCGCAGGTCGGGCTGGGCGAGCGCCTTCACGACCTCGGCGTGGAGCTTCGCGATGACTTCGCGCGGCGTGCCGGCCGGCGCCAGCAGGGCGTACCAGGAGGCGAGGATCATCGGGGGGCCGCCCGATTCGACCATGGTCGGAATCTCGGGCGCGATGGGCGAGCGCTTCTCCGCGGCGATGCCCATCGCCCGCAGCTTGCCCGCCTTGATGTGCGGCAGCGTGGCCTGTATGGAGTCGAACGCGACCATCACGTGCCCGCCCATGATGTCGATCAGCATGGGGAAGCTGCCCTTGAACGGCACGTGGGTCAGCTTGATGCCGGTCAACTGCGAGAAATATTCGCCGCCGACGTGATTGATGCCGCCGTAGCCCGGTGAGCCGAGCGTCAGCTCGCCGGGCCGGCGTTTCGCCAGCGCCACCAGCTCGCGCGCGTTGCGCGCTGCGAGCGAGGGATGCGTCACCAGCACGAACGACGCGCTGGCGATGCTCGTGACGGGCGCCAGGTCGCGCAACGAATCGAAAGGCAGCTTGGCGTAGGTGCTCGGGTTGATCGTGATCGTGCCGGTCGTCGCCCCCAGCAGCGTATAACCGTCGGGAGGAGATTTCGCGGCGATTTCCGTGCCGATGACGCCGGCCGCGCCGGGCCGGTTGTCGAGGACGAAGCTCTGCTTCAGGCTCTCGCTCATCTTCTGCAGCGTGGGGCGCAGGACGAGATCGAGACCGCCGCCAGGCGCGAACGGATTGATGACACGCACCGGTCGCGCGGGGTAGTTCTGGGCGATGGCCGGAGCGAGCGCGGCGCAGCCGGCCCAAACGACGACTGCGGTCCTCAACGCGATTGCGAACGAGCGCACCGTGCCCCCCTCCCGATTCCGCGAGGTATTCTACGGCAGTGATCAGGAGCCAGGATCCAGGATTCGGAGGCGACCGTGGTTGGGCAGGTCTGCCCAATCAACAACCAGGGGGCAATACGCTGAATCCTGACTCCCGAATCCCGAATCCTGCGTTTGTCAGGCGGCGCGGACCTCGGACTGGGCTGCCGGACTCTTGACAGAGGAGGAGGGGGATTCCTGCAACTCGGAAGCGCCGACCAGTGTGCTGGGAGGGACGCGCTTCAACGCGGACGTGTCCTCATCCTGCCCGATCGCTTCGGCGAACCGGACGTTCCTGTGGATTTCCGCGACGTACGGATTCTCTCCACCGAAATGACGACCGCCGTAGTGGTAGGTGGAGCCGAACTCCTTGTCCAGGCGGTGCACCGCCGCCTCGAAGAACTTGGGCGTTTTCTTCACGAGGTCATCACCGGATTCGAAAACGACGTCTTCCTGGCCGTCCGGCAGGCGCTTGCGCGCAATGCCGCCCGCGACGAATTCGGGATAGAGCCGGTCGCGGCATTTCTCCAGGTAACAGCGGTCGGCCATCTGCGCAATGATGTCCGCCGAGCCGAGCAAGGTCCCGAGCAGCCGGTAGCGCAGCGAAGGAACCCGGATATTCGCGACGGGAATCTCGAAGCCGGTGAAATGGATCAGGCCCGCGGCGGCCTCGGCCATGTCGCCCATTCCGATCTGCGGCAGGTACGAACGCAGAAAGTGCGAGCCGCGCGAAACATGCGTGAGTGTAAGCTCGGCCCCGTTGCGGTGTTCCGTGTCGTTCTGTGCGCGCAGGTAGCCGACGTCGTGGAACAGGGCGGTGACGATTCCAAGGCGAAAGAGGGGTGCACCGAACCGTTTCCAGCCCGTTTCCATGCGCTCGTACCCGTCCATCAACCGTGCCATGGCCAGCGTCACGTCGAGCACGTGCTGGATGTCGTGATAGGGTGTGTCGCAGGCGTGATAGTCGCGGCAGGCGCCGCGGTACAGCGAGGCGAAATCGGCGAATGCCCGGTCGATCGCGCCGGCGGAAGAGCCGGGATACAGCTCGACGTAAATCCGCGCGACCTCGTCACTGACGTCCGCGGGATTGGTTACGTCGACGCTGTTGGATACGTCCAGGTTGTTGCCGTAACGATTCATCTGCGAAGCTCTTCGTTCTCTGCAAACCCTGCGACGAATGTCCATGGGACATCGCGGCGCAGCATGGAGTTCAACGCGCTGTTTTAAGTCGGATTTGACATTAGCTCGCGCGGCTCATGGCCGCGTGCGAAATTAGATCACGCAAGTCCGGTTGCTGATATCTCCCAGCGTGACATAAGTCACTTTTTGAAGCGGCCGTACGAGAAAATCGACACGCCGACAAGGATCAACGACGCCCGTGGAATCCCTGGGGTTCATCCAGCTTACATTCGCTGCGCTCGTCGTCGTGGTCGCGTACGCCGTGCGCGGCGGCGCGGGGTTCGGCGGCCAGGCGGTCGCCGTCCCACTGCTCGCGTTGATCCTTCCTCTGCAGGTCGTGCTGGCGGCCATCGTCGTGCTCACCGTGCTGTCGTCGGTCGGGCATCTGCGGCGGGACTGGTCGAAGATCGACTGGCGGGAGATCCGGCTGCTGCTGCCGTACTCGGTGATCGGCGTCCTTGCGGGGATTTTTCTGCTCGAGCGCCTGGATGTGCGCGTGCTGACGCGGGCGTTCGGAGTCTTCGTGATGTTCTATGCGTGTTTCGCGCTGGCGACCGCGTCGCGGCCGTTACGGGTTCCCCGGCGCGCCCTGTATCCGGTGGGCGCGATATTGAGCACGCTCGCGGGGGCAGCGGGAGCCACGTTCGGCGCGGCCGCGGGACCGCTGTACGTCATCTACTTCAGCGCGCGGCAGCTCGAAAGGGACGCGTTTCGCGTGACGATCACCGCGATACTGCAGATCCAGGGATGCCTGCGCATCGCGGGCTATGCGCAGCTCGGATTCTTCGACTACACCACCGCGATACTCGTTGCCGCCGGGCTGCCGCTGATGCTGCTCGGCGCCGCCATCGGCCACTGGCTGGTGGGCCACCTCGATCAGCGCTGGTTCAACCTCGGCGTCAGCGCGCTGCTCCTTTTGTGCGGCGCGGCTCTTTTTTTCAAGTAAGAATCTGCAGTCTGTCCTTACTTGCTGGCCTGGCGATTGAGAAAGCGAATGAACAACGCGATGCCCAGGAACAGCACCGCGCCGCCGCCCGCTCCTCCCACCAGCATCATCGCCAGGTCGGCGATGGGGGTCCCGGCAAGACTACCCTGAAAGTACAGGTTCATCAGGATGACGAGCGGCCCGACGGCCGCGCCGTTGGCCGCGGCCTTCGAGAGGCTCCATCCGGGGGGGCTTGCGGGCATGCTCACTTCGCGACGGCGTCCGGCTTGACCATGCCCAGCTCGGTGAGCATTCGGCGCTCCAGCTCTTCGTCCCGCGCCAGCAATTCGCGCATGGGCTGCGATTTCCGGAAATCCGCTTCCAGCGCGTCCGCGTCGATCATGCCCTGCCACGCCGGATGCTTGAAGGTGCGCTCGAGCAGTTCTTCCCAGTACGCGATCTGCGCCGGCGCGAGGCCTTTCGGCCCCATGATCGCCGTCCAGTTGCCGAAGACGACGTCGTAGCCCTGCTCCCTGAAGGTGGACACGCCGGGCAGCGCTGCCGGGCGCTTCGCCGTGGCGACTCCCAGTATGCGCATGGCGCCGGACTTGTGATGCGGCACCAGGGCATCCACCGACGCCGATATGGCCTGGATGTGACCGCCCAGCAGGTTGGTGATCGACTCGGCGGAGCCGCTGAACGTGACGATCTTGAGCTTGCGCGCGTCGCTCCCCCCCAGCTTGGCGAGCTGCACCATCATCATGTGGGACGGACCGCCGCGCGTGCTGCCGACCGAGGTCGTGATCGACTGCGGATCGGTCTTCAACTGCTCCGCGAGATCCCGCGCCGTTTTCATGGGAGAGTCCGTGCGCACGGCGATTGCGTTCGGCTCGTTGGCCATCACGGCGAGCGGCGTCAGCTCGGTGTAGTGGAGTGTGCTTCGTCCGAGTATGTGGTTGGTCAGCACTCCCTTGCGCACTACCGCGATATAGTGGCCGTCACCGGCGTGCTGGGAGACGTAGGTGTAGGCGAGGGCGCCGCCGCCGCCGGGCTTGTTCAACACGTTGACGTTTTCCAGCCATTTCGCTTCCCGCCAGATCTTCTGCATCAGGCGCGCGGTCCTGTCGTTCCCGCCGCCCGGCGCGGACAGCACGACGAATTCGACCGGCTTCTCGGGCTTCCATGCGCTTTGCGCGAACGCAGGCGGGGATGCCGCGAGCGCGACAACCGTCATGAGCGTCGCGCCGAGATTGTTCATCGTCCCGGGCCCCGGAATCCCTGGTTCCAAGCTCCCGGCCCCTAGTCCCTCATCAGGCGCCGCACCGCCTTCAGCCTCTGCGTCGCGTCACCCGCGAGATGCGTCCAGATGATGCCGTCGCGGACGAGCTTGTCCGCCATCGCGCTCACCCGGCCGCCGTGCGCGGCGTGGATGTCGAGGTTCAACCGCGTGACGCGCTGGATCGCGTCCGTGGCGTAGTTCATCACGAGCACCGGATTGGCCGACTGCACGTGGTGGTCCATTTCCCACCCGACTCGCATGACGAACGAGCGCAGGGTCTCCGTCAATGCGTGCATCTCGTTCACCTTGAGCTGCACGAGCTGGTGGTCCCACAGCAGCCGGCCGGCCCGCCGCTCCTTTTTCGCGAACGCCATCGCGTACTCGCACGCCGCGTCGCACACGCCGAGCGCGTTGGCCGCCAGCTCGAAATCGCTGAACTCGCGGGACGCGCCGCTCCTCACCTTCATGCCGCCGTTTACCTCGCCCACGACGTTCGTGTGCGGCACGCGCGCGTCCTCGAATATGAGCTCGGCGTTCTGGTAGAAGCGCCAGCCGGCCTTGTTGAACACCTTGCCGATGCGGAAGCCCGGTGTATCGATCGGCACCAGGAACACGGTGCTGCCGTCACGCAGCGACGCGTCGGGATTGGTCCGCGTGTTCACGAAGAAGAGCTTCCCTACGCTGCCGTTGGCGATGAACGCCTTCTCCCCGTTCAGTATCCACTCGTCGCCGCGGCGCTCCGCGCGCAGCCGGTAGCCGGCCCTGGGGTCGTCCTCGGGCGGGTAGCGGTTGTCCGACCCGGCGTTGGGCTCCGTGCTGCCCGAGCCCATGACGTAGGTGTCGTCGGCGAGAAACGGCTTGAGAAAACGCTCCTTCTGGTCGCGCGTGCAGAACTCGGCGATCTGGTGGCTCCACTTCCAGTTCTGGCTGAAGGCCTTCGACATCGCGCTGTCGCCGCACGCGAGCTCCGCCATCACGATGCCCTGCGTGACGAAGTCGGCCCCGGGGCCGCCCCATTCCTCGGGCACGGCGAGGGTGCGGAAGCCGAGACGCGAGCCCTTCCGCATGATCTCCCAGTCCCAGGGCCCGAAACCGCCCTCGATCTGATCGCGGGCGAGCGACTGCGGGCGCAGCTCCTCTCGGGCGAACTCGCGCGCCTTCAGTTGCCAGCCGCGCTGCTCCTCGTTCAGCGAGAAATCCATGGTTTTACAAGTGATGGGTACTGGTGATGGGAAATAGTGATGAGAACTGGTGATGAGAACTGGTGATGAGGTTTTCATCGCCATTAATCATCACCATTATTCATCACCATTATTCATCACCATTATTCATCACCATTTTTCATCACTCCTATCGCTTGTGTTTGAGATATTCGAGGTTCACGCAGTTCTGCAGCTTGCCGTCGCGCAGGTAGGCGACGACGATCTCCGCGCACTTGGTCCTCACGTCCGCGAAGGCGTCCGGGCTGAACCAGGCTCCGTGCGGCCCGAGGATCACGCGGCCCCGGATCCACGGCTCGTTGGCGTGCCAGGCGGCGACGAGCGGGTCTTCCATCCCGCCGGGTTCCTTCGGCAGGACGTCCAGGCCCACGGCTGCCAGCTTGCCGCTCTTCAGCCCGGCGAGGAGCGCCGCGGTGTCGCAGATCGGCCCCCGGGCGGTGTTGATCACGTACGCGCCCGGCTTCATCGCAGCCACCGCGTCGGCGTTGATCATGCCGCGGTTCTCGCGGGTCAGGTCGGCGTGTATGCATACCACGTCGGCCATGCCGAGCAGCTCGTTCAGGGTCTTCGCGCGCGTGAATCCCAGGGAGAGCTCGGTCCCGTTGCGCAGGTAGGGATCGTAGAACGCGACGTTCATGCCGAACGCGCGGGCGCGCAGTCCCGACGCGGTGCCGATGCGCCCCATCCCGATCAGCCCGAAGGTCGCTCCCCGCAGGCGGCGCGCAGTGACGTTGTGCGCGTGGCTCCAGCCGGTCTTCAGGTCGGCCCGCAGCGCGGCGTCGAAGGCCAGCGTCCCGCGCGCGAATGCGAGCATCATGGCGATTGCGGAATCGGAGACTTCCGTCGTTCCGTAGTCGGGGACGTTGCAGGCCGCGATACCGGCCGCGCCGAGCGCCTCGAGGTCGAGCACGTCGTAGCCGACGCCGTTGCGCACCACGAGCCGGCAGCGCTTCAGGCGCGCCACGAGGGCTGCGTCGACGCGCAGCCGGTTGACGACCATCGCATCGCACGTTTCCAGGGCGCTGGCGTCCACGTCGTCCATGCTGGTCTTCTGCGCATGTATGAGCAGGGCGTCGGGACGGATGATCTCGCGCTCGACGTCGAGCTCCTTCGCCCTGCTGTCGGTATAGAGAACGGTATAGGCCATAAAGCGTCTCAGGTGAAGCGTCTCAGATAGAGCGTCTCAGATAAAGCGTCTCAGATAAAGGGTCTCAGGTAAAGCGGTTCAGATAGAGCGGTTCAGATAGAGCGGGTCAGATAGAGCGGGTCAGGTAAAGCGGCTCAGGTGAAGCGGTTCAGGTGAAGCGGTCCAGATAAAGCGGTTCAGGTGAAGCGGTACTGACTCGCCGTATCTGCGCCGCATTATCTGCACCGCCTTGTCTGCACCGCCGTATCTGGGCCGCCGTTATTTGCCACGCTGCTCGGCCAGGAATTTGCGCACTTCCTCGACGCAGCGTTCGGGCGCGAGCATGTTGACGCCATGGCCGTAGCCATCGAAGGCGACGAGCTTCGCAGTCGGCATGCGCTCCCGCATCGCCTTCACTGCCGATTCCTGAACGATAGGGCTCTTCCTGCCGGAGAGGATCAGCGTCGGCACCCGGATCTCCGGCAGGCGCGGCCAGAGATCGCCTTCCGCCACTGCTCCGTCCATTGCCACCGCGCAATGCTTCGGCGTCCTGTCCATCTGCGCGATATACCACTCGCACAGGGCGGGCGAGGCCTTCGTCGTGTCTATGCGGTAAGAGAGCGTCTGCCGGCACCAGCCGCCGACGCCGTGCTTGTCGAACGCTGCGGCGCGGGTCGGCTCGCCGAGCGTATAAGTCGTCTGGATGCTTGCCGAACGCTTGAACGGCGTATCGCACAACGTCAACGTGGCCAGGCGATCCGGATGCTCCAGCGCCGCCGTCATGCCGACGATGCCGCCGGAGGATTCGCCCACGAAATGCACCCTGGCTATGCCGAGCTTGTCCATCAACCCGATGGCGTCGCCGGCAAGCTGGGAAAACGACATCCTGCTTCCCGGCGGCGGCTTGGTCGTTTCCCCGCAGCCGCGGGCATCGAACCACAAGACGCGATAGTCGGTCGCGAGCAGGGGCACCCACGGCCGCCAGAACAGCATGTTGCGCGCGTACCCGTGATACAGCAGAAAAGTCTCCGGCGGCTGCTCGTGCCACGGCACGGTGTAGTCGGCGAGGTCGTAGTGGATGTCGAGGTCCCCTACGCGGACAGTGCGGTATTGCGGATTCATCTGGATCCCTGAACAACAGCGGTTCAGATAAAGCGGTTCAGATAAAGCGGTTCAGGTAAAGCGGTTCAGGTAAAGCGGTTCAGGTAAAGCGGTTCTTGTAAAGCTGTCGTGTCTGTCCCGCCGTATCTGATCCGCTGTATCTACACCGCCGTACCTGCACCGCCGTATCCGTCCCGCCGTCCTACTGTGGCGGTATCTTCGCCGCACTGATCACCTTCTCCCACTTGGGAACCTCGGTAGCGAGCAAGGCCGCGAATTCCTCGACGCCCCCTTTCGCGGGGTCGATAGCCTGGCTCAACAGCCGTTCCTTCATGTCCGCGGCGGCCAGCGCTTTCGCGCTCTCTTCGCCCAGCTTCGAGAGCGCCGCCCGCGGGATGGCCGCGGGCGCCAGCATGCCGTACCAGGAGGTCGCGTCGTAACCCGTGATCCCGGCCTCGGCCATGGTGGGTACTTCCGGCACCAGGCTGCTGCGAGTGGAGCCGGAGACGGCCAGCGCGCGCAGCCTGCCCTGTCTCACCAGCCCGATGGCGGAGGCGGGCGAGCTGAACACCAGGTCCACTTCGCCCGTCGTGACGCCGATATTCGCCTGGGAGCTGCCCTTGTAGGGTACGTGCACCATCTCGATCTTTGCCATCGATTCGAAGAGCGCCATGGCGAGATGCGTGAAGGCGCCGAGCCCCGCGGAACCGTAGTTCAGCGTGCCGGGCTTGCGCCTCGCGAGCGCCACGACCTCCTTCACCGATTTCGCGGGCAGCGAGGGATGGGCGAACATCGCGACCTGCCCGAACCCGACCAGCGATACCGGCGCGAGATCCTTGCGCACGTCGAAGGACAGCTTCTTGAACATGGAAGGCATCGCGACGGTCACGTTCGCGACCAGCGTCGTGTAGCCGTCCGGCGTGCTGCGCGCGACGACCTCCGCGGCGAGCATGCTGCCCGCGCCGGGCCGGTTCTCCACGATGACCTGCTGTCCCATCGTTTCCGACAGCTTCTGGGCGAGAAAGCGCGCCGCCAGATCGGTCGCGCCGCCCGGCGTGAAGCCGACCAGTACGCGAACGGGTTTCGCGGGGTACGGTTGAGCGCCGGCCGCGGAGCACAGAAAAGATGAGACGATGAAAACGAAGAGCGCTGCGAGCGGATTCATCATGCCATGGTAAACGGAAGCGCCATCACCTGTCTTGCTTGACCCTGGCTTCGCCATTCACGGGACGGGAAGCGCTCAAGCCGCTGCGGTATAGTCACAACGAATCCTCATAAGCGCGAAATGCGCTGAGCGTCCAGATCATGGAAAAGCAATACCGCAACGTTCTCGTGCTTTCGGGCTGCCAGGCCACGATGCAGACGATCACCTCGGCGATGACCGTCGTGACCGGGCTTGCCGGCTTCGCGCTCGCTGACAACAAGGCCCTCGCGACCGTTCCGCTCACCTGCTACGTGCTGGGCTCCGCGATCACCACGATACCCGCGTCTTTGCTCATGAAGGCGATCGGCCGCCGTGCGGGCTTCCAGGCGGGCACCGCGGCGGGGATGATCGCCGGCGCCGTCTGTGCCGCCGCGCTCTACGTCGCGGATTTCGGGCTGCTGTGCTTCGGCATGTTTCTGCTGGGTATCTACACCGCGTTCGGCAAGTACTACCGGTTCGCGGCTGCCGATGCCGCGGACGTGAGTTTCCGGGCGAAGGCGATATCGCTCACTCTCGCCGGCGGCCTGCTCGGCGGAGTCGTCGGCCCCGAGATGGCGAAGCATTCGAGCAGCGCCGTCGTGGGCTACGAGTACCTCGGCACCTACCTGTCGCTCATCGCCGTCGCTCTGCTGGCGATGCTGCTGCTCACCCGGCTCGACATCCCGATGCTCTCCGAAAAGGAGCGCGCGGATCCCGGGCGGCCGCTCGCCGAGATCATGCGCCAGCCCGTCTTCATCGTCGCCGCGATGGCCGGCATGTTCTCCTACGGGATCATGAACCTTCTGATGACTTCGACGCCGCTCGCGATGCGCGCGCACGACCACCATTTCAACGACGCCGCGTTCGTGCTGCAGTGGCACATGATCGGGATGTACGCGCCGGCCTTCTTCACCGGCTCGCTCGTGCAGCGCTTCGGCGTGGTGCGGATCATCCTCACCGGCATCGCGATCAACCTCGCGTGCATGCTCACGGCGCTCGCCGGGACGGATCTCATCAACTTCTGGGCGGCGATGTTCCTGCTCGGGGTGGGCTGGAACTTCATGTACGTCGGCGGCTCGGCGCTTCTCACCGAGTGTCACATCCCGGCCGAGCGGGCGAAAACGCAGGCGGCGAACGACTTCCTGATCTTCCTGACGATGGCGATCTCTTCCGCGTCCTCGGGGCTCCTCCTCCACAAGAGCGGCTGGCACGCGGTCAACTACGGCTCGATACCGTTCATGCTCCTTGCGCTGGGTGCCACGTTGTGGCTGATGTGGCAGCGGCGGGAGGCGGGGACTCGTACCGTGCGCGCGGCCTCGGGAGGGGCGAGCTCCGATAATTGAGAGGCGTTACTGGACGGCGGCCTCTGATCGCATATCGACTAGATCCCCATCAAGCGACGATGGGGCCCCTCTTCCGCCCCTCGACGCGCGTGGTCACCGGTCACCGGTCATTCTCCCTCGCTTAGCGCCCAGCCGCCGGATCAGGGCGTTCAGTTCCTCGGGGTCCACGGGTTTCACGAGGTGGTGGTCGAAGCCGGCCCGGGCGCTGTCCACGCGATCTTTTTCCTGTCCGCGTCCCGTGACGGCTACGATCAATATCGATTCGCCGCCCGGTATGCCACGGATGTGGCGGCAGGCGTCGTAGCCGTTTATGTGCGGCATCTGGATATCGAGCAGCACCACCTCGGGCAAAAGCCGCGCCGCAGCAACCACGGCTTCCTCACCACCGCCGGCCGTGTGCACGTCGTGGCCCATGCCGCGCAGCACCGCCGCGAGGCTCACAACATTCTCCTCGACATCGTCCACGACCAGGATGCGGTACATGCGAGCGTCCTTGCCGGCCTCGACCGGCGGAGCCGGCGCCGGCGTCGCCGCTTCGGTCACGATGGGCAGGCGAACGATGAACTCGCTACCTTTGCCGGATCCCTGGCTGCGGGCTGCGATCGTCCCGCCGTGCGCCTCGACCAGGCCGCGTGTGAGAGCAAGGCCGATGCCGAGCCCGCCGGACGATCGCGCAATTCCGGAATCGCCCTGCGAGAACATGTCGAAAACGTGCGGCAGCATGTGCCCGGGGATGCCGACGCCGTCATCGCTGACCGTCAACGTCAGCTCGCGCCCGCGCCGCTCCGCGCGCAGGCGGATATGCCCGCCCGCGGGGGTATACCGCGCCGCGTTGTTGAGCAGGTTCGACACCACCTGCGAGAGCCGGACCGGATCTGCTTCGAGGTGCACCGGCTCGGCCGGCAGCTCGACGGTCAGCTCGTGGCCGCCTTCCTCGATGGCCGGCTGGCTCGTTTCACGCGCGCTGTCGACTACCGACGCCAAAGCTCACCGCTCCTTGCGCAGCTCAAGCCTGCCGCGGCTGATGCGGCTCATGTCCAGCAGGTCGTCGAGCAGCCGCGCCATGTGCCGCACCTGCCGCTCGATCACCTCCCGGGACCACTTCGCTTCCGCCTCGGAGGTGCGCGGATCCCGCAGGATCCAGGCGGCGTTGCGCAGCGGCGCCAAAGGGTTGCGCAGCTCGTGCGCGAGCATTGCCAGGAACTCGTCCTTGCGCCGGTCGGCCTCCTGCATCTGCGTGGCCTGCTCCTGGAGCCGCTCCTGGCGCTCGCGCGCCGTGCGCGCTGCCTCGTGCAGCGCGCGATCCAGGCGGGCGATCTCGTCGATGCGTTCAGCACCGGGCGTCGGCGCGTCGGAGCTGCTCTCGAAGCGCCCGCCGGCGGCGGCCAGCGCCGCAATCGGGGCGGCGATACGCTTCCCGAACAGGAAGGCGAGCCCGATTGCGACGCCGAGCGCGATCAGGATGCCCGCTCCGGCGACGAGCGTTGCCTTTCGTGCGCCCGCGTCAACGACGCTGCGGGGTATGGCGATACCGAGCACCCAACCGCTCAACGCCGACGTGACGTACGGCGTGTAGGTCGCCACTCCTTCCAGCGTGTGGCCTGCAGACCACCCTTCCGGCTCGCGGTCTATTGCCGCCCTGAAGCTCTCCGATACGGGACTGCCGACGGGCACGTCCGGTATGCGCGCGACGAAGTTCCGCTCGCGATCTGCCAGGGCTATCACCCAGCCGGACGGAATCTGCTGTGCGCGCAGCACTTCGGCCAGTCGCGACGGCATGATCGGCGCGGACAGCACGTACCGTATCCTCCCTTGCTGGAAGACCGGCACGCGGATCCTGATCGAGGGCGCGGGAACGGCGGTGCCGCCGGTGACATTGCCGATGGCAGGCCTGCCGGTCCTGACCGCCTGTTGAAACGATGCTTCGTCCCCGGAAAGCGGCTTGTGCTGCCCGTACGGAAGCGCAGCGTCTATCATCTGCACGCCGGCGACGGTCGTGAGCCCGATGTTGAGCCAGGCCGGCTGGCTCGCCATTACCCGTCTTGCCTCCTCGTAAAACTCCTGCAAGTCCCCGCCCGCCAGGTGCTTCGAGGACGCGAGCGCCTGGAGCGTCGTGAGCGATCCTCTCAGCTCGGCATCCACCGCGCTCATCGCCGAGCGGGCGCGGCCGAGCGCTTCGCGCGCGACGGCTTCGCGCTCGTGCTGTATGAGAACTGCCCCGGCCATCAGCAACGCCGCGAGGAGCGGGGTCATCGCGCCGGCAACCAGCACGAACAGGCCGGTTCGCAGCTTCATTGTCCGCCGTCTGCCAGGCAGTTCCGCAGCACGGCGAGCAGCTCGTCGGGGTCTACCGGCTTGACGAGGGTCGCATGGGCGCCCGCGAAGTTGGCGGTTTCGAGATAGGCAGGGTTGCGCACGGCGCTCCCGCCGCCCGACACCGCGATGATCTTCGTCCGCGGAGACCTCGACCGGATCTCGCGGATGGTTTCGAGGCCGTCGGCGACGGGCATGAAAATGTCCGTAATGACGGCATCGGCGGGATTCGACTCCTGGAGCCGGAGGCCTTCGCTGCCGTCGCGCGCGGCCCGCACGCCGTAGCCGGCCGCCTCGAGTATGATCCTGAGCGACTCGCGCGTGTCGTGCTCGTCGTCGATTACCAGGATCTCTCGCTTCGGTTCCGTCACACGTTCCCGCCCAGGTCCCGATCCGCCTCGTCCAGCAATCGCTCGAAGGTCTCCGGCGTCCGTATGACGCGCCCGGGCACGGTGGGCGAGTGCGCCTGCAGCCAGTAGCTGTGCGTCGGGTGCCCGCCGCCCGCGACCACCAGCACGATGTTGTCGGGCTTGATCGAGATCGGCCACGGATCGAGATCGATGCTGGCGCGCGTCTTCGGGTTCGAGTCGATCTCGATGTATGCCGGCGCGCCGGCGCGGCGCATCTGGTCCATCGGGATCTTCGAGTTCTCCCACAGGAACTCGCGTATCGACTGCTGCGTCCAGCCGACCTCGGCCATGCGCTGGGCGACGACCGGGCCGATCATCATGACGCCCGGCGTGCCTTTCTCCCATCCCGCGAGCACCGCGAGATTGGGCGCACGCATGAAGTCCGCCATGCGCCACATGCCGTTCAGCGCATCCTCCTCCGGCGTCTCCTTCTTGGCGCCGCGGCGCCGCACGTTGGCGACGCCGCTCGCGAAGACGACAGACACCGAGTTCGTGCCCGGGTCGAAACCGTGGCGCTGCGTACCGTGAGGCAGCCATCCCGACGGAAGCTCGTCCTCGGCCTCGGCGAACACGGCGTTGGTGTAGCGCATGGCGCCGAACATCGCCATCGTGCCGACACCCGGCAGGGCACCGCCCACGTTCTGCTGCAGCAGGCGCAGTGCGCGCCCTATGCTCGCGCCGGCGGGATGCTGCGGGTCCGGGCCGAGGAGACCGAAGCCGGAGTTCAACCGGATCTGCTTTGCTATCGGCCCGTTGACGATGACGGCGGGGAACGGCCCGCCCGAAGTCGCCTGCAGCTGGTCGAAGCCCTCCGCGGCGAGGCACGCCTCCACGGCGGCGACGAGGACCGGCAGGTACTCGGGACGCCCGCCGGCCATCGCGAGCGCAATCGCGCACGTCTCCACGGTGGTGACGCCGCCGAGCGGCGGGAACTTGCCCAGCACGTGCGTGCGCGGCAGCGCCGCGCCCTTCAATATCCAGTCCACGCGCTCCTTCGTCGCCGGCAGAAGCGGCAGTCCGTCGCCCCACTTCCTGGCGAGGAGCAGGCTGTTCGCCTTGTCCAGAGCCTGCTCGTAGGTGGCCCCTTCGACTTCGAGCATCTTCGACGGGCCCGCGGCCCGCGCCGACTGCGATTTCCAGCCGGTCAGGCCCTCATAGATCTCGCGGCGGCGTTCCTGGAGCGGGTTGATGTCGCTGCCCGGAAGGAACATGTTGATGGGGAACGTGACCATGGCGGCGTCCGGCGCGAGCCCGCCCCCCGACACGGCGTTTTTCATGACGCCGACGAAATCCGACCGCGTGATCGTGACGGTCGGGATACCCAGCGCTTCTATCCTAGCGGCTGCACGGCCGCATGCTGTGGCGCAAGCCCCTCAAGCCGCGTTGCCGACGATGACGGCATCGACCCCGCTGATTTTCACGAGCCGCGCAACTTCCTCCTCGCCGATGACGGCGTTGCCCTGCGGGAACGCATCCACCGGCAGCACGGTGACGCCGGGGAAGTCCGCTTCGAGCGATTCCTTCAGCAGCGGGAGCATGCGATAGGCCTGCCACTGCTCGTTGCTGACGAAGCCGATCCGCTTGCCTTCGAGGGAGGCGAGCCTGGGCGCGTGCGGCTGCGTGACTTCCAGCACGCCGGACGGGTCGTGGAATTCGAGCTTGACCATGGGAGCTCCTATGTCGGGGAACCGTCCTATTGTAGCGGTGAGGGACGAGAAGGGGTGATGAAGTGATGGTGATGAGAAAT
Organism: Burkholderiales bacterium; assembly: GCA_035649495.1. GTDB lineage: Bacteria > Pseudomonadota > Gammaproteobacteria > Burkholderiales > SG8-41 > SG8-41. Next base: position 68,378 of record DASRJL010000107.1, read on the forward strand.
GGTGATGAATGATGGTGATGAACCCCATCACCTCTTCCCATCACCGGTTCCCATCACCCCTTTCCATCACCTCTTCTTAGCGAGATACTGGGCGCAGACGGTCGGCAAGACCGCGTGACCACAACGAACGAGGAGCAAGCATGGCACGGATTCGGCGTGTTTCCATTCACACCGGCGTTCTGATTGCGGCGGTTCTGGCGGGCGTCGCTGCAGCCGGCCCGGCGCGCGCGCAGACGGATTACCCTAACAAGCCGGTGCGCATCGTTGTGCCCTTTCCCCCGGGCGGCAGCGTGGACCTGAACGCGCGCCTGCTGGCGGTGAAATTCACGGAGGTCCTGGGCCAGCAGATCATCGTGGACAACCGCGCCGGCGCGTCGGGCCAGATCGGCTCGGACGCGGTCGCGCGCGCCGCGCCCGACGGCTACACGCTGCTCCTGCAGAGCAATCCCTTCCTCACCAGCACGGTCCTGCTGAGCAAGTCGCTGTACGATCCGAACAGCGATTTCGCGCCGATCTCGCTCCTGTCCACGGTGTCTACCGTGGTCGCCGTCCATCCCTCGATTCCCGTCCGCTCGGTGCGCGAGCTGATCGCGTTTGCGCGCGCGCGTCCCGGCGCGCTCAACTATGCGTCGTCGGCCATCGGCAGCAACTCGCACATGACCGGGGAGCTCTTCAACCTGCTCGGCAAGACGAACATGATGGCGATCCAGTACAAGGGCGGCGGCCCCGCGCTCGCAGCAGCGGTCAGCGGCGAGGCCCCGATCTCATTCTCGAACATCTCGGAGACGGCGCGCATGGTAGAGGCGAAGCGGTTACGCGCGCTGGGAGTGAGCAGCGTGAAGCGCTCCCCGATTCTTCCCGACGTTCCGCCGATCGCTGAGACGCTGCCCGGCTTCGAGTTCCACGCGTGGCACGGATTGCTGGCGCCCAAGGGGACGCCGCCGAAGCTCGTCGCCCTCCTGAACGAGAAGCTGCGCGCGGCCATGGCTGCCCCGGACCAGCAGAAACGCTTCCAGGATCGCGGGCTCGACGTCGTCACCAACTCCCCGGAGGAGTACGCGGCTTACCTGAAGGTCGAGCTGCAGAAGTGGGGCAAGTTGATACGGGAGCGCAACATCAAGGCTGAGTGACCAGTGACTAGGGACCAGTGACCGGTCACCCCGACGCCGTTAGTTGACGCCCTGCGCGGCAAGAATGGCTTTCGCGGCGGGGCTCGCGAGAAAGCGCAGGAACGCGCGTGCGCCATCCGGATTCTGCGGCTCGGCCGCGAGTGTGGCCGCATAAACGGTGTAGTTCTGAAGGTCCGGGGGCAGGGGGCCTGCCAGGCGCAAGCCCTTGTCACGCCAGCGCACGATTTCGGTGAGACCGCCGAACCCGATCTCTCGTCCCTTGCCGGCGAGCAGGTAGGTGAACTGTTCCTGCGCGTCGCGGTGGCGCACCGTCCTGTCCTTGATGCTGTCCGCGAGGCCGAGCTTCTCCATCAGGTGCTCGACGTAAAGCCCGCTGGAGGCGCGGTTGTACACGATGGAATCGGCCGCCAGGATTGCGCGTTTCAGGGCCTCCGTGCTCGAAACGTCCGGAACCGGTGCGCCTGCCCGCACGGCAACTCCCACGCCGACGCGCCCGAGCTCGAAGCGCTCACCGGCCGCGGCCTTGCCCACCTTGACGATACCGTCCATCGTGGCGGGAGGCGCGATGATGACGTCGGCCCTCTCACCGCCGGCGAGCTTTTTCAGCATTTCCGGCGCGGTCTCGAACGCCAGCCTGACCTCGTCGCCCGTGTCCCTGCGCCAGGCCTCCGCGAGCACCTCCAGCGATGAATGCATCGCGCTCGGGCTCAGCACACGAATTTCACCGGCGATTGCCATTGGCAGGGACAGAAACAGGGTGCGGGATGAGGAATACCGGCAATCTTGGGAGGGCAGACATGAACGCGTTTGGTCATCCGGGATGACGATCGAGGAACCCGGAGAGCGCCTTGTTGAAGGCCTCGGGCTGCTCCAGGTTCGACAGATGCGCGGCCGAGGGAATGATGACGAGCTCGGAGCCCGGCAGATTCTCGTGGATCTCGCGCGCCATCGATACCGGCGTTCCGGGATCCTGTTCGCCGACGATGACGAGCGAGGGAATCTTCACTTCCTTCAGGCGCGCGCTCACGTTGATCTTCGGAAGCGCGTGGCAGCAGCCGATGAAGCCTGCCGCGGGTGTGGAGCGTATCCCCTGCGCGACGGCGCCGAGGACCGGCGCGCCGCTCTTGCGATAAGGCTCGGTGAACCAGCGCTCCAGCATCGCCTGGACGAAGGGTTCCATGCCCTCCTTGGTCGCGGTGTCGATGCGGCCCTGCCACACCGGCTGCAGGTCCGCGGGATAACGGCTGGTCGTATCGGCGAGCGTCATGGTCTTGAAGATGCCCGGATGCTTCAACTGAAAAGTCTGCCCGATCATCCCGCCCATCGACAGGCCGACCCAGTGGCAGCTCTTGATCCCCAACGAATCGAGGAGCGCCTTGACGTCATCGGCAAGCTGATCCAGCGTGTACGCGCCCGCAGGCACGCTCGACTGTCCGTGGCCCCGGGTGTCGTAGCACAGCACCTTGTAGCGCTTCGAAAAAGCCTTGACCTGGGGCTCCCACATCGTCACGTTGCTGGCGAGCGAGTGACTGAATACCAGCCACGGCCCCTCACCGGTCACGGTGTAGTGGGTCTCGATGCCGTTGGTGGTCGTTTTCATTGGGTGTCCTCCGTTTTGGGTGGCGATGGCGCGTTACCGGGCGGATTATGCACCACCGGTCACGAGACGGCGGCCTCTGATCCGACATCAAGTATTCCATCGCATTCATGTCGGCCGCCCCGCGCGTCACCGGGGGTCAGATCCCCGCCCAAGGAAAAACGGCGGGGCCCCTCTTCCGCCCCTCGACGCGCCGGGTCACGCAGTTGCTAGTTCGAGGTCCGCCCACACCCCCGCGTGATCCGAGGGCCACAGGGTCGGGTCGGAAGGGGCCGGCCGGTCGAAGCACACGCGGCTTTCGGCCACGCGCAACGCATCCGATATCCAGATGTAGTCTATGCACCGGTCCATGCGCGGCCAGTCGGGATGGGTGGTTGCACCGTCGGCTCCAGCGAGCGGGGTAAATGCCGTGGGCGCTGTCTGCGTCGGCTTGAAGCGTGTCGCCATGAGTGCCGCCGAGGGCATGTCCAGAGTCGCGTTGAAGTCGCCGCAGACGATGCGCGGCGCGATGTCGGCCCGGCTGTCTATCCACGCGAGGAGCTGCTGCGCCTGGTAGAGTCGCAGCGAGTCGTTGTGCACCGATCCGACCTGGTGCGTCACGTACACGTCCACCGGATTCCCGCCGACGAGCAGACGCGCGACGAGTGCCACGATGTCGCGCGTGCGGTAGTCGAGGTTGCCGGTCTCGACCATCGGAAAGCGCGTGAGCAGCGCTTCGCCCTCGACGGCGGAGAGCCCGTTGGCGCGCGTCTGCTGGACCAGGTGGTAGTCGAGGCCGAAACGCTCCCGCGCCGCGTCCCTGATCCAGTGGGCCGTCCGAAGCGGCATGCAGACCTCGTTCAGCGCCAGCGCGTCGGGCCGGACGGCGCCCAGTTGCTCGATCACCAGCTCGCGCCGCAGATCCCAGCGCTTGTGGTCCTGCTCGAGATTCAAAGTGGCTATACGGAATCGCATATGTTGTCTCCATGACACTTGCCCGTGGCCGCACACGCGCACCGACGAGCTTTCGTACGGTTCGCCCCTGTCGTTGTTGAGCGACAGAAGGACGCAGCGATATCTTCATCATCCTGCACAATTTTTCCTGTGTCCACGCAGCGCCGTCAGGCACATTACTTGCTACTCTGTAGGACCCTGCCTACGGACGACTTCGCGATCTCCTACAGACGGATTCAAGAGGAAACATGTTCAAGTCACTGTTCAAACCGAAACAGCTCAAATGGGGCGCCGCGGCGCTCACACTGGCGGCGCTGGCCGCGCTCGTCTGGTTCACGGTCACCGCCCCGCAGCGGGGAAAGGACCCGCAGGCCCAACAAATGGAGCGCGAGTCGGCGGCATTTTTTGCCGTCGAGCGCGACATTTCCGCCTTTGCCCGTGACGTGCGGACCGGCGCGGCCGCGAGCATAGGACTGACCTCGGGCTACGTGCTGGTCGGCCTTGCCGATGGCAGCCGCTACTATGTGCGCATGGACACGCAGCGTACGCTACTCCCGGAGATCCTGAAGGACCGGCTTTCCTCGCAGGCTCCCGCCGTGTTCGCGCTGGGCGACGTACAGCCTCCGGCGGCGCCGCTTGCGGTACTCGCGCAGCAACTGAAGGATCCCCTCTGGGTCGCCCTGCTGGGACCGCTGCTGATTCTCTACCTGATCCTCGTGATGAATCCGTTGCGCAGCGGGCTCTTCAAGACCGCCCGCAGGCCAGACACGCGCTTCGACGACGTGATCGGCGTCGCGGAGGCCAAGGACGCGCTCCAGGACATCGTCGCCTATCTCCGCAAGCCCGGGAAATTCTCCGAGCTGGGCGCGACGCCGCCGAAGGGCATCGTGCTGGAAGGCGATTCCGGCGCCGGCAAGACGCTGCTGGCGCGCGCGGTGGCGGGGGAAGCGGGCGTGCCGTTCATCGCGCTCGCGGGCAGTGATTTCAGCGACATGTTCCTCGGCGTCGGCGTGCGCCGCGTGAAGAAGCTCTTCGAGCTGGCGCGCCGGCAGGCGCCGTGCGTGGTGTTCATCGACGAGATCGACGGCCTGGGTCGCCGCTCCGGGGCGAGCTCGGCCGCGGAGACCGAGAACAACCGGATCATCAATACGCTGCTGGTGGAGCTCGACGGCTTTGCGCCGACCTCGGGCATCGTAGTCATGGGTGCGACCAACAACGTGAGCAATCTCGATCCCGCGATGGTCCGGCCGGGCCGCTTCGACCGGATATGCAACCTGGCGCTGCCGGACGTCAACGAGCGCGAGGCGTTGTTCGGCCTGTATGCCGCGCGCCTGCGCACCGCGGGCAAAACGGACTTCCGGCCGCTCGCGCGGCTCTCCGCGGGGCTCTCGCCCGCGGCGATCGCCAATGCCGTCAACGGCGCGGCGCTGCTGGCGGCGAAGGAAGACGCCTCCGCGGTGACCCTGGCGCATTTCGAGCGCGTGCTGGAACAGCAGTTGATGGGCGGCGGCAGTGTAGCGGGCAAGGCTGCGATGAACCCCGCGGAGCGTCACCGGATCGCCGTGCACGAAGCCGGCCATGCGCTCGTCGCGAAGCTCCTGCAGGTCGGCATCGTGGAGAAGGTGAGCATATTGAAGCGCGGCCGCGCGCTCGGCGTGACGCTCGTAACCGAGGACCGGGACGTCACTCTGCAGAGCGAGGAGCAGGTAAGGGCGCGCATGGCCATGCTGCTCGGCGGGCGGGCGGCGGAAGCGCTCGCGCTCGGCTCCATTTCGACCGGCGCCGCCAACGATCTGCAGCACGTGTCGGGCATGGCATATCGCATGGTGACCGAGTTCGGTTTCAGCAAGACGATCGGTCCCTTCAGCTACGCCGGTCTGCCGGACCGCGAGCGGCGTATCGCCGACCACCCCGAGGCGATCGCCGAGGCGCGCGAGATCGTGAAGGCCCTGGAGCACGAGTGTGGGGCGTTGTTGCGGGCGCACCATGCTGCCCTGGAGCGCCTGACCGCCGAGCTGCTCGAGCACGAGGTGGTCAGCGGCGAGGTGGTGGATGCATGCCTTGCCGCGGGCGGAGAGAAGGAAGCGATTCCGCTGGCGGCATGAAAAAAACCCCGCCGCGGCGGGGTTTTAGTGCCGGATGGGCTCCTAGGAAGGGCGCCGCCTGAACGCCAGCCCGGCCAAGCCGAGCCCGAGCAGGGCCAGGCTCGCCGGTTCGGGGATCCTTGTGTCGCGGACTTGGATGTCGCTCGCCGCCGCTTCGCCGTTGTCGCCGACTTCGCCGATGTACAAGAATAACCCCGCCGTGGACACGCCCGACGTCAGGTTGAAACTCAGGATACCGTTGTCACCCATGCTGATGAAGCCGTCAGCTCCCGGAATCGCTGTAGTGGAATTGCCGTCGAACGATCCGAGCCTGGCCACACTGTCGTCCAGCGTATTGCCGGCCGGTCCCGTTCCGAAAAGCTTGGGATCGGCGGGAGCCCGCTGCGTGCCGGGCGTGAAGGACGTGCCAAGCACGAAATCGAACACGGAGATCCCCGCGAGCGCCGCTGCACAGGCCGCATCGGCGCAATCCGTGGTGGACAGCTTGATGGCGTCGAGATCGAAACCCGTGAACTGTCCGGGTGATCCGCCCAGGCCCGCGCTGTTGTCCCTGATCGAGATCGACAGCACGGTGCTCAGGCCCAGTGATGAGAGGTCAGCTTTGAAAACCGCGGTGGCGGCCGGCGAGCCTCCGGTGACCCCGGTCAACTCGACGAGCGCCACCGGTACTGCGCCGACGTTTCCGGCAGACAGGCCGGCTATTAGCGATAACATCATGCTACTTTTGCGCATATTGTTCTCCTGTTAGGTGAACAAACATCTACGTGCGCCAGGATCGCCGACTCCCGGTTCCGTCGTCGCTTACCACCGACTCGGCCGTGTAAAAAAAACCGACTAATCCGCGATCATGATCGCCCCCGGAGTTGCATGAACGCAGCAAACGCGCATTGCGTGCGTGAGAATTGTCACGTGCACGTCGGTCGCGTCCAGATTGCAGACACTCTAAGCAAGTGTTTGCGATCGCTCTCCAGTTGAGCAAGCTTCGTACCGAGTTGTAATAAGTGATTGTCTTGTGGAAAGTTCTGGTGAGTTCGCCCGGCGCAGCACGGGCGAAAATGGACCGGAGTGTAAAATTTTCCGACAGATCCGGACGAATGTCTCAGGCTCGCGGGTTTTCAGAGCTGCTCCGCGACATGCGGTCACCATTCCGGGACACGGAGTCAGACACTGAAGTCGTGACACGGTGTCCGAATGGAGTCCGAGCCCGACGTCCAGGGCGCCCGATTTTTGACTTACTTCGGATCTTCTGCGACGACACCCGTCGGCGCAAGCTTCCCGGGGAGCAGCCGGCCCTTGCGCGCGCGCCGCAGCACGTGCTTCTGCAGATCCTCGCCGTCGATCGTCACGGTGCGCTCCTTGCCCGAGCGCGAGATGCCTGAAACGGTGACGGAGCCGCTGCCTGCGAAGCCGACCGCGACGAGCTTCTCGCCGTCGTCGAGCCCCATCAGCGTGACGCCGCGCCCGCGTGCCATCTCCTTCAGTTCCTCCGCGGAGAACAGCAGCATGCGGCTATTCCCGGACAGGCCAACGACCATCTCCGGCTTGTCGGGGACTGCGGCGGGGCGGATCACGTCCTCGCCTTCTTCCAGCGTCATGAAGCCCTTGCCCGCCTTCACGCGCGTCAGCAGGTCCTCCGACTTCACGATGAAGCCGTAGCCGCCGGAGTTGGCGACGAGGTATTTTTTCCCGGGCTGCGCGTCCACGACGTGCGCGAGGCGTGCGCCCGGCGCGAGCTCGATGAAAGCGGTGAGCGGCTGGCCGTCGCCTTTCCCGCTGGGGAGCTCGGAGCACTCCACGCTGAACGCCCGGCCGGTGGAGTCTATGATCCCTACGCTGTGCACGGAGCGCGTTTCGAACTCGGCGTACGGCCCGTCGCCCGCCTTGTAGGTCGTGCCCGAGAGGTCGAGCTTGTGGCCGGTGCGCGCACGCACCCAGCCGTTCTTTGACACGATGATCGTCAGCGGCTCGTCGATCACCTGGCGCTCGAATGTCGCGCGCTCGGCCTCCTCGATCTGCGTGCGGCGCGCGTCGCCGTAGGTCTTCGCGTCGTTGCGGATTTCCTCGGCGACGAGCTTCTTCATGTCTTCGTTGCTGCCGAGCAGGCTCTTCAGCCCCTTGCGCTCCTGCTTCAACTCTTTCAGCTCGGTCTCGACCTTGATCCCCTCGAGGCGCGCGAGCTGCCGCAGGCGGATCTCCAGGATGTCCTCGGCCTGCATCTCGGTCAGCTTGAACTGCTTCATCAGGTCGGACTTCGGCTCGTCCGAGTTGCGGATGACCTTGATCACCTTGTCGATGTTGAGCAGGACGATCAGTCGGCCTTCGAGGATGTGGATGCGCTTTTCCACCTGACCCAGCCGGAACTTCGAGCGCCGGGTGACCGTGGCGATGCGGAACTCCACCCACTCGCCGACCAGCTCCGCGATGTTCTTGCGCGCGGGGCGCCCGTCGAGTCCCAGCGCCACGAGGTTGACCGGGAAGTTCTCCTCCAGGCTGGTGTGCGTCAGCATGAAGCGCATGAACTCGTCGGGATCCTGGCGCGAGGAGCGCGGCTCCAGCACGAGGCGCAGCTTGTTGTCCTTGTCCGACTCGTCGTTGACCTTCTCGAGCTGGTTCAGCACGACCTGCTTCAGGTTGGTCTGGGTCGCGGAGACCTTGCCGCCCTTTTCCCGGGCGCGGGGGTTTGTGATGGCCTCGATCTCCGCCATCACGCGCTTTACCGAGGTCGTGGGCGGCAGCTCGTGAACGACGATCTGCCACTGGCCGCGCGCCAGGTTCTCGACCTTCCAGCGCGCCCGCGCGCGCAGCGATCCGCGCCCGATCTTGTACGCTTCCCCGATTTCTTCGCGCGTGCTGATGATCTGCCCGCCGCCCGGGAAATCCGGACCCTTGATGATGTGCAGCAGGGACTTGGGCGTCGCGTTCGGGTGCTTGATCATGAACACCGCCGCCTCCGCGACTTCCTTCATGTTGTGCGGGGGCAGCTCGCACGCCATGCCGACGCCGACGCCGGAGGCGCCGTTCAGGAGCAGCATCGGCAGGCGCGCCGGGAGGAGCTTCGGCTCCTGCAGGCGGCCGTCGTAGTTGGGTATGAAATCGACCGTGTCCTGGTCGATCTCGGAGAGCAGCAGCTGGGCGAGCGGCGTCAGCCGCGCCTCGGTGTAGCGGTAGGCGGCGGCGGGATCGCCGTCCTGCGTGCCGAAGTTGCCCTGGCCGTCGATCAACGGATAGCGCAGCGTGAAATCCTGCGCCATGCGCACCAGCGCCTCGTAGGTGGAGGCGTCGCCGTGCGGGTGGAACTTGCCGAGCACCTCGCCGACGATGCGCGCGGACTTGGAATGCTGGACGCCCGACGCGAGGCCCAGCTCGTTCATCGCGTAGAGAATGCGCCGCTGCACCGGCTTCTGGCCGTCCTCCACGTTCGGGATCGCGCGGCCGCGCACGACGCTCATGGCGTAGGTGAGATAGCTACGCTCGGCAAACAACGCCATGTCGATGAAGTCGTCGTCCGCGTCGACCGGGTCGCCGCCACCGCCGCCGCTACCGCCGCGGCCCGCGCCTGCCACCGGGCCGCTGCCGGCGCCCTCGCTCGCCTTGCCGCGCTTTTTCGCCTGCGCGGGCCCTTTCGCGCCGCCTTTCGAGGCTGCCTGCGTTTCCGCCGATTCGAAGAGATCCAGCGTTCCGTCGTCCTTGTCGCGCCGCGAGCGCCGTGTATCGATATCGCTCATACGTCGGCCTCGACCGTGTTGCCTTTCTCTTCCATCCACTCGCAGCGCTTTTCGGATTCCTTCTTCGACATGAGCATGTTGAAGAGCCTGAAGGTCTGGTTGCGGTCCTCGATGCGCACTTTGAGCAGCCGCCGGGTGTCGGGGTTCAACGCCGTCTCCCACAACTGCTCGGGATTCATCTCGCCCAGCCCCTTGAAGCGCTGGATCGAGACCGATTCGCGCTTCACCCCGTCGTCGCGGGCGCGATCGAGTATGGACTTCAGCTCGTCGTCGTCGAGCGCGTAGACCTTCTTCGCCGCGCGCTTGCCGTGGCCGGGCACGTCCACCTTGTAGAGCGGCGGGCAGGCAATGTAGATGTGTCCCTTCTCGATCAGCTTCGGGAAGTGGCGGTAGAAGAGCGTCAGGAGCAGCACCGCGATGTGCGCCCCGTCCACGTCCGCGTCGGTCATCGAGGCGACCTTGCCGTAGCGCAGGCCGGAGAGGTCGGGGTCGTCCTTCTCGTCGTGCGGGTCGACGCCCAGCGCGACCGAGATGTCGTGAATCTCGGCATTGGAGAAGAGCAGCTCGCGCTTCACTTCCCAGGAGTTGAGCGCCTTCCCGCGCATGCGGTAGACGGCCTGGTAGCGCTTGTTGCGCGCCTGCTTGGCCGAGCCGCCCGCCGAGTCGCCCTCGACCAGGAACAGCTCGTTCTCGCCCATGTCGCCCGACTCGCAATCGACCAGCTTGTCGGGCAGGATCACCACGCTCGAGGACTTCCGGCGCTCGACCTTCTGCACCGTGCGCGAGCGCTCGATCGCCTGCCGGATCACCAGGTCCGTGATCTTGCGGCCCTGCTCGACGTTGGCGTTCATCCAGCGCGCGAAGGGGTCGCGCACCATTTCCGTGACCAGTTTCACCGCATCGCGGTTCTGGAGCTTCTCCTTGGTCTGGCCGTGGAATTGCGGCTCCAGCACCTTGGCCGACAGGAAGTAGACGGTGCGCGACCACGCGTCGTCGGCAAGGAGCTTGATGCCCTTCGGAGTCAGGTTGTGGTACTCGGCAAAGGCCTTGATCGCCTCGAAGATTCCCTCGCGCAGTCCCGCCTCGTGCGTGCCGCCGGCGGGCGTGGGTATCAGGTTGGCGTACGACTCGCCGTAGCCCTTGTCGTCGTCGAGAAAGGCGAACGCCCACGCCGCGCCCTCTCCCGCGGCGAATCCGTTGGCTTCGGCTTCGGCCACGTACTTCTCGCCGTCGTACACCGGGGCGACCGCGGTCGCTGCTCCGATCAGCTCGGCGAGGTAGCTCTTCATCCCTTCGGGGTAGCTCCAGGTCTGCTTCTTCGTTTCCTTCGCGGTCTCGATGTTGAGCGTTACCTTCACGCCCGGCAGCAGGACGGCCTTCGAGCGGACGATGCGCTCCAGGGCGTCGAGCGCGACCTTCGGGGAGTCGAAATACTTCCGGTTCGGCCAGATGCGGATCGAGGTGCCGGTGTTCTTCTCGCCGACGCTGCCCGTCTTCTTCAGCTTCTTCGCGACCCTGCCGTCCTCGAACGCGATCTGGTGGACGCCGCCGTCGCGCTTGATCTCGACCTCGAGCTTCTCGGACAGCGCGTTGGTCACCGATATGCCCACGCCGTGCAGGCCGCCGGAGAACTTGTAGGCGGCCTCGACGTCGGTGCGCGAGAATTTGGCGCCGGCGTGAAGCTCCGTCAGCACCAGCTCGACGGTGGGAATCTTCTCCTCGGGATGGATGCCGATCGGGATGCCGCGGCCGTTGTCCGTGACGGTGACCGAGCCGTCGCCGTGAACGGTGACCTCGATGCGGTCCGCGTGACCGCCGAGAGCCTCGTCGGCCGCGTTGTCTATCGCTTCCTGGATGATGTGCGTGGGGTCCGATGTCCGGGTATACATCCCCGGCAGCCGCTGCACCGGCTCAATGCCCCGTAGCTTCTTGACTGAACTCTCGTCGTACTTCTTCGCCATGGGCCCCCTTTGTAACCAGCAACGAACGAGGAGATGCTTCCCTCGAACTCCCCTACATCAGGGCCCGCATCGTTCAACCTCGATGCGGGCTGACTGGGAACGCAGCCGATAGGACACGCGCCACGCGCATTTTATCCTGCGGCGCAGCAGAGTACCAGCCTGAAAACAAAGGCGGAAGGCGGAAGGAGGGCGGCGGGCAAAAAAACCCGTGCGCGGGCGGGGAGAGAGGAGGAGGATTGCCCGCGCACGGGCCAGGGAAATCAATGCGCCTGTCGGCTTTCCGGCGACCTCACGAGTGTTGTCCCGCGCGCTGCCCACTGCCGTGCGAGCCACAGGAGAGGCACGATGACGAATGAGCCGGGCGCCAGCAGTATCAAGGCGCACGCGCACCATTTCGCCCATTCGCCCGCGGGAGCTGACTTGATCGCGTGAAACACTTTGGCCTCCGGTCCTTGTCCGAGCCACGGCCGTGGTGACCGCAGCGTTCAGGCCGGATTGTTTCGCACTCGCCGGCCGGCGAACATAAGCCAGAGGTGGTACTCCGGGTCTGCCGTGCGTCCTAGGACAGGGACAGGGCGGCGGGTTGCCTGCCCGCAAAAGCGGGCGGTTGTCACACTTTGCCTCTACTACCCTTAATCCACCCGGCGCTCGAGCAGGGCGTTCGCCGTTCCGCGGGCGCGCAGCCGCTCGCACTGCGCGGCCGACAGGCGCGTATTCGCGGGCGAGGTTTCCGGAAGCATGAGGTTGCCGGGCTCGCTGCTGTGCTCGCCGCTGTCGGACAGCAGGTGCACCAACTCGTGAGCGAGCGCCAGCGGCAGCTCGCGCGCGCCGTGGGCGACCCAGATGGTGTCGGCCAGCTCGGGGCGCATCGCCGAGTTTGCCCTGCCGACGGCTTCGGCGTCGAAGGCCGGCTCGTTACTCGTGTCCTCTACGAAAAAGACGGCGGGCCTCGGGACTTTCATCGCGCGCACCAATCTGGCCGATACCGGCGTCGAGTAGAAGTGGAATTCGCGTGGCGCCCGGATCAGATTGAGCTCTGCGCCCGCCAGCGCGACCCCGCATTGAGCGAGCAGGGGCATCGCTTCCCACAGCGCCGCGACGATGTCACCTGGCTGCCAGCGCGTGCCAGCGAACGCATAGAGGTGCAGGCGCAACCGGTGCGTCGGCGCAGCCGTCCCGTGCCAGGGTTCCGGGGACACGCCGTGGGTTTCGACCAGGGTTATCCCATCGGCCGCCGGCGCAGCCGACGGAATGAGAACGACGAACACAAGCGACGAAACGAGGCGCCGCATGACGGGTGCTACGGGAGCGGAAGTGGGGCGGGGTCAGCGCGCTCGTGAGGGACTCGGACGCTAGCTAGCCCCGCGCTCGAGACGAAGCTATGGCGAGCACCGCCCAGATGCCCAGGAAGGCAACTGCGCCAACGATCGCGATCGGGTCGGTGACAACCTTGCGAATATCCGCAAGGATCATGGCCGCCGCCTGATCGACGTTGTATTGCCGGACCGCGATTTCCTGCGGAGCCTGGCCCATCGGGGTCTCGGCCGCCTTGGAAACCGTCGCCTCCGGTTCCAGCACGTCGTAGCCGTTGATGTAGACCGCGCGCCGGTTCCCCCTCAACGTTACGCTCAAGTCGACAACGCCAAGGGAAAAGTACGCCGTCTCGCTACCTTCAAAAAGCGCGTCCCGGGTCGCCTTGAGCGCGCTGTTGACGACGTCCTTGAATACGTCCGCGGTGCCGCTATCGAAGTTCCTGGCGGACCCCGGCCGGCCGGCCCAGAGGATTTGGTCGCTCCCTTGGTCCCGCAGCTCGCTATACAGCAGATTTCCCTGGCTGAGAACGTCCTCGTCGATCCCGAGCAGGCTTGGCGAAATCCCCGGCCCGGTTCGCCGCACCTCTTGTGTCGCTTCCGAGACCGGCGTCGGCCGTTTATCGAAGTCGTTCGCCGCGGTACTTTCGAGACGCGGCGCATCGCGCAAGGAAGACGCCCGTTCCGGGCTTATCGGGGAGGCCCAGGACCCGAACGCCATCGCGCCGGCAGCCAGCAGCAGCCCGGTATTGGCGCATCGCACTCCCCACCCCTTATCCATGCCGCGCATCGTCAGGAACAATACTATGCCAAGTGGCAAATGGGTATGGTCGCGCACGCAAGGACCGTACCCGTCCGGTTAACTACCTGAATTTATATGCCTACGGCAGGTATGCGCCTGCCTCTGGCGGTGGAATGTAAAAAAAACCGACAACCAGAGTCCGCATTCCGACCCGCGCGGCGTCAGGCGGGTGTCGGGGCTGCCCCCCCCGACCTGCTTTCCAGGCAGGCTTACCTGCCGTTGGGACGGAAGACGGCGAACACCTTGTCGGAGTTCGTGATCCACGACTCGAGGAACACGGATTCATCGGGTTTCTTGCGCCCCAGCTCGTGCATCGCCCCGGCGAGGCAGAACCAGTTGAGAAGCTCGTGGTGTCCGCGGTCCTCGGCTTCCTCGATCGTCGTGTTGCGCCACAGATCCCAGTCGCCGTTCCTGAGCGCCTCGTAGTAGCGCTTGTCAGCCTCCACGTCCGGAAACATCAGGGAATGCTTACGCACCAGGAACGAATGGCTCCAGCTCGACGAGGCGATGATCGCCACGCGCCACGGGCTCGCCTCAAGCGCCCGGCCGATGGCGCCGCCGACCTGGAAGCAGCGCCATGGCTGAGGCGCCGGCGGATCGAGGTCGTTGTCGTCGGCAGGTAGTTGCGCTGCCGCTGAAGGCAGCATGGGCGCGCCGTGGGCGGCGACCACCCAGCGCCCGTAGGAATTGACGGCAAAAGGCACGACGGGGTACGGAAATCCCTTGCGGTCGTAGTCGAGGTACATCACCGAGTTGAAAAAAGCATGGCCGAGCGGGCGGTGCAGGGGCTTGTAGGAGTAGGCGACGTCTATGCCATCCTTCAGCAGCGCCCTCGCGAGAAACTTGCCGCCCTCGCGGTGGCCTTTCACCGTGAACGTCTGCTCTTCGGGCTCGTCCCAGGCGTTGGGCCCGCGATGGTGACCTTTCCACGGCTGTATGTCCACTGAGTCGTACGCGAGGATGGAAAACGCCGGCACGCAGTCCTCGCGGAAATTCTCATACTGATCGTCGCCCCAGATGAGCACGAAATCCGGGTTGAAGGCGTCGAGTTCGGCGCGGATCTTCCGGAACTGGGTGATCAGGTCCTGGCGGTGCCGGTCCGAATGCGCCTGCCCCTGGTCGCTGCCCCATTGCTCGCGCATGGTGGGGTGCCAGTCGTCCACCGAGCGGTAGCGTTCCGCGAGCGCCGGGTCGTCCAGGCACATCTGGATGCGCCTCGCCATGTTTCCCTTGAACGACAGGCCGGGATAGTGAGTGATGCCGAGACCGAGTATCTGACCCATGGCTGGTTCCTCCTGTGCTATGAGACTATGCTAGCCTCATTCGAGGGGGCCGCCAATGAGAATTCGCTCCCGGATTTCGCGGCTTGAACGGCGGTTTCGGGAAATTGATCAGGAGCGAGCTGGTCCGCTGGTCGCGCGTGGTCGCAGCGGCGAAGATCAAGCTGGACTGAGGGTGCCCTTTAGAGCCGCTTGCGCTGCGCGGGGCGGGTGCTGACCTTCGGGAGCCTGGCCGCCGGGGGGGCGCCGGCACTCACCGGGGGCGCCAGCCCGGATGCGTCCATGGTATTGACCAGTTCCAGCACGTCCTCGCGCAGGACGTCCGGGAGGTCCAGCTGGCCGACGCGCTTCAGGCGCGCTTCCCGGTTCGGCAGGTCCAGCATGCCCGTCAGGTACAGCAGCAGATCCTCGGTCGAATAGCTCTTCTCGTACAGCGCGCGCCAGAAATCGCCCGGCAGCTCGGGAAAGTCGTTCTGCCGCCCGGGAAACAGCACACGCAGCACGAATCCGAGACAGCTCATGCAGTTGCTGCGCGGGCCGTCGTTCTCGCAATAGGGCGTGCCTGCGGCGACCCAGCGGCCGACGCGGCTGGCGAGCTCGCCGCGCAGCTTGCTCATAACGGCGTCGTCCGGGAACGGGCGTACCCCGTAGAGGTGAGAGACGCTGTATTGCTTGCCGCCCGCCGGCACGACACCCTGTTCGACGAACGGCGATACGACTACGCCAAGATCGGGAAACGACCAGGCGATTTTCCGTCCGGGCATTTCGATGCCCACCAGGGTTTCCAACGACTCATCCGGCAGCGTGAGGAGAAAGTAATGAACGTAGCCGGGCTGTCCCGGCCCGGTCGCCGTTGCAGTGTGCACCGGCTTGCTGCCGCGGCCGCCGGTGGAATTGGCAAGCGCGTCCGCCGCCTGCACGAAACAGGCGACGCTGAACAGGAGAGAAACGAAACCGTAGTAGCGCGACCGCTTCAAGTCCATGGCATCCGTTCCGGCGCGTGCCGCCCAGCCGTCAACGGTGCGAATTGTACTACTCAGGGATAGCGCTGCCTCAGCGATGCAAAAACGGTGCGCAGGCGCCGCCCTTCCGTATCGGTCAGCGCCCGGGAAGAGTCGGTCCCCATGTAGGTACCCTGGATCTGGCCGCCGGCCGCTACCTGTCCCGAGACCGCCAACTGGCGCTGGCCGCCGGAGATGGTCACGACGTCGCTCACCGTCCCGGGCTGATCGTCGGCATCGAACAGCGCCGTCACCACCCTCTTTCCTGTCGTGCCGCCGTCGAGCACCACGCGGACTTCCACCCAGTCCTCGTGGTCCCGATCATGGAGAACGCGGCGCCGGCACTCTCCGTCGTTGACTGGAACGGGCGTCATCAGGTCCAGCGTGTCCTGTTTGTCGCTCATGGTCAGGAAAGGGGGATTTGAGAAACGACGGCGCGTACAGTCGCGAAGCGCGATTACAAACCATGTGCCGGGCCTTTGCCAGTAAAAATGTCACAAAAGCCCGACAGAAATGCTGATCAGCAAGGGTGATAACCAATTGGTGATCGGGGATGGAAGAGGGTGACGGAAAAAGGCGACCAAATGGTGACGTATTACCGGTTACCGCCGGTAGCGCATCTGCACCAGGCCTCCCGAGAACTTCCTCGTGTCCGTGAGCTTCAGGTCTTCCTTCGGTCCCTGCACGGCGAAGAGCGGCGTGCCTCCGCCGAGCACGACGGGCAGAACGGTGACGAAGTACTCCGTGATGAGCTGCGCAGCGCGGAAAGAGCCTGCGAGCTGCCCGCCGCCGACCAGCCAGGCGCGCCGCACTTCGCGCTCTGTCAGCACCGAGGCAACGTGCTGGGGGCTCTCGGCGGTAACGGTCACATCCTTGCTTGCTGCCTTGAGCTGACGATGGGAAAACACCCAGCACGGCTTGCCGGGGTAGGGCCATTCGGGGAACGTCAGGCACTGCTCGTAGGTGCGGCGGCCGACGAGCACGGCATCGACGGATGCGTAGAACTCGGCGTAGCCGTAGTCCTCGCTGGTGGACTCATGCGACGCCAGCCAGTCGAGGCTCCCGTCAGGGGGTGCGATATATCCGTCCAGGCTAGCCGCGACGTAGTAGACGATCTGGGCCACCAATGCTCCTGCAGCGGCAAGTCACCCCCCGGATCCTGGCCGCGCAAAGTGGGTGGATAATTGTCCCTCAACTCCCGGGATGGAGGGAAGGAGGAGCATGAACCACGCCGACGAAAACCGGACGGGCCAGCTGGCGCGCAACGTGGCGATCGCCCTGCGCTTCAAGAAATCCCAGGGCACCCCGGAAATGCCTCAGGTGGAGAAGGAAATCCTCGCGCCGGGCTACAACCGGGCGCGCGGCGGAAGCTTTCATCTGGCCGCCAACGCCCGCGACCAGGACTTTTCTCACCCTGGCATGTATTTGCGTGCCGCGATTCCCGATCGCGTGGACATCATCGAGGAGGTCATTGCGGAGGGCGACAGGGTCGGGCTGCTGTTCCGCGTTACCGGCACCCACACCGGCAGTTTCTTCGGCGTACCTCCGACCGGGAGGAGGATCGACGTCTACGAGCTGGCGCTGCTGCGCATCGTCAACGGCCAGATCGTCGAAGGCTGGTTCATGATGGACGAGACGGGGCTCCTGAAGCAGCTCGGCGCGCGATTGCCGCCGCGCGGGGACGGAAGCAGCGTCGCGCCGCCCTTGCCGAAATCGGGAGAGGACGCCGATGCCTACGCGCAACGCCTCGCGTCCCAGCCGGAGGCCTCGGAGCAGGACCGCAGAAAATTCATCGTGGCCCGGTCCCGGGGCGCGACGCGGTCGAAGGCGGACCGGGCCGCCGACCACCGGTTCACGCGTTCCGGCTTCATGCACATGCGCGAGTACTGCGCGCTCCACGGCATGGGCGACCTGGACCTGGACCTGCAAACGGGGATTCCGGACCGGCGCGACCGGATAGACGTCATGATCGAAGAGGGCGATCACGTCTGGATGCGCTACAGCACGAGCGGCACGCATAAGGCCGCCTTCTGTGGCGTGCCGCCGACCGGCAAGCGCGTCGGCGTGCCCGTCGTGTCGATCATGAAGTTCATCGGTGGCGAATGGAAGGAAACCTGGAGCCTTGCCGACGAGCTGGGAATGATGCTGCAGCTGGGAGCGCCCAACCTGCTGCTGGAATAGGGGTGATGTTAGATGGTGATGGAAAGTGGTGATGGGAAAGGGTGATGTACATCACCATCATTCATCACCAGTACTCATCACCAGTTTTCATCACTTCTGTCTGATCCTGCGGCTAACGGCCCTCGACCCTCCACCCCAGTTGGGCGCGTAGGCTGCCTTAACGCCCACCCCGCCGGCGACGACGATCATGATGTCGTCCGCACTCTGCGCGATGCGCAACGGACCGGCGCCGCCCGCCCCGCGACCGGTGAGATGCTCCCGCACCGCCGGAGACAATCGGTCGAGCGGCATGACGGCGCGCGCGAAGATGGCCGCCTTGAGGGCCTGCTTGGAGCAGCCGTCGCGCTCGCATGCCGCGGCGAGCTCGGGCGGCACGATGATGAGCGGCTCTCCGCCGCCGATCATTCCGGCGCCGCCGACCGTTCCCGCGATCAGCATCGACTGGGCAAACGTCTGGGCGAGCTCCTCGTGCTTGCGGCTCGCCGAATCGACGACTTCGACCGTGCCGCTGATGCCGACCACCGTCACGACGCTATCGCCGGCTGCGTAGCCGCGCTCGACGGAGAGCGGCGCCCAGGGACTCTGCGCCTCGTTCTCGGCGAAGCAGCAGGTGTACTTCGCGGACTGGCCGAGCGTTGCCATGTCGATTTCTCCAGGCGTGGCGCCGCCGATATTGCGCAGGCAAAGGCTTACCGCGCGGCCCGTCGTCGCGTTCGCGCGGTTGCCGGGTCCAAGCGCGTTCGCCGCGCAATTCATGCCGATGCGAGCGGCGACCGGTCCGCTCACGATGACGAGCGGCGCCGCCGAGCCGGTGGTCGTGCTGATACCCGTCAGGTTGAACTCCTCGGCCGCCATGGCTTCGAGCGCTGCGCCCACCACCGGCAGGCAGTCCGGCAGGCAGCCCGCCATGACCGCGTTGATCGCGATGTCCCGCCAGCAGGCCGGCTGGAGCATGGGCGCGAGATTGCACACCACGTCGTCCGCATCGTAGCCGTGCGCCCGCAGCATGGCCGCCACGCGCGCCGGCGTCGGGGGCACCACCGGGAGTCCATCGGCGAGCCCGAGTGCCGCAAGCTCCTCCTGCGCCTGCTCCCAGCCGCTGTCCGGGATTCCCCGCCATACCTCCATCGGCATTTCCTACTCCAGCGATGCGAAATGGTGATGATAAATGGTGATGGGAAGTGGTGATGGGAAGTGGTGATGAAAAAGGGCTGATGGGAGAAAGTGATGTACCATCACCAGTAATCATCACCATTATCGCATCACCAGTACTCATCACCCCTTTTCGCGGAGCGAGGCATGAAGATCAAGCGCATAGAGCACGTCGGCGTCGTGGTGCGGGACACCGAAGCGAGCAGGAGGCTATGGGAGGACTGTTTCGGCATTCCCCTGGGGAGCGTGGAGGAGAACACCGTGCGCAAGCTGGCGCTATACCCGGTCGGCGAGTCGATGGTCGAGCTGATTTCCGGAGTGAGTCCCGATGGCAGGCACCAGCGCATGGTGGCCGAGGGAAAGGGTGGATTGAATCACGTCTGCTTCGAGGTCGAGAACATCGATGAAGCCCTGGCAGAGCTGAAGCAGAAGGGCGTTCCGCTGCTGGACGAGATTCCCCGGATCGGCCACGAGGGTTGCCGCATCGCCTTCCTCGACCCGAAGGGAACCGAGAACTGCCTGATCGAGCTTGCGGAGCGGCCGGCGGGACACTAGCCCGCCTGACCCCTGACGGGTTGCGCTACTCCTCGCCGCGGGGCGGGCGCGCGTTCCAGGCGGCGCGTGTAGCCCAGTGCCGGCGCAGGAGCCAGAGCGGCAGCACGAACAGAGAACCCGGTGCAGCCAGCACGAGGCCGTAGGCGCACCACTTTGCCACCTGGCGTGCCGACGGTGCCTTGAGTGCCTTCAACATTTCGTCCGCCCCCTGAAGCTTGTTATTCCCGGACTGGGCAGCAAGATCGGTACCAGGCGGCGAGCCGCGCCGCAGGAGCCCGACAGCCGGTCGATCCCCTCCGATAGAAGCGTGACGAATTCCCGCAGATGACGGATGGGTGGTTCGGATTCACGACGCGTTCTCGGCAGTCGTCGACGGAGTGCGCGTCGAGGGGCGGAACAGGGGCCCCGGTTTCCGGGGATGCGCCCCGGCCTCGGTCTCCGGAACGGTGGTGCGGGACGGGGCGTGGAGCCGCTGCGTCGCATACGTTTCCACTTGCCGGGGCCGCTCGCTGCTCCCGCACCCTGCTGCGCACACCGAGTCGTAGCGGCACCCCGGGTGACGCGCGGAGCGGCCGACACCGATATCGGCTGCGACATTGCGATAGTGGTGCGGAGGCCGCTGCCCGGCGCCGCCCTGCCTCCCGGTCACGCTTCATGGAAAAGTTCCAGATGGTGAATCCCTGGCGTGCGCGGTTGTCGAGGCGGAGCGCTTGCAAGGGCCATAGAGGGGCATATACTGGACCGCGCAATTTGTTTCGACGCTCAGCGAATCTGCGGTAGCCGCTGCAAAAGCCGGCGCTGCATGACTTACGGATCCGGAACGGGTTTCCAGGGGGAGACATGAAGAACGATGCGTTCGATCGCCGCAGCTTCCTGAAGAGCGCCGTGGTGGGCAGCGCCGCCGCAGCCACCGCGACCTTGCCGCAGTCCGCAGAGGCCCAGCAGCGCGCAGCCGCTTCGGCCAGCGCTGCCCCGGCCTATTCGTTCCTGAACCTGGAGGAGCAGGCTTTCATCGAGGCGCTGGTCGACCACATGGTGCCGGCCGACGAACACTCGCCCAAGGGCACCGACGTCGGCATCAACATTTACATCGACCGCGCGCTCGCCGGGAGCTGGGGCAAGGGTGCGCGCCTTTACATGCAGGGACCCTGGAAGCAGGGCCACCCGAACCAGGGCTACCAGCTGCCGCTGACACCTGCCGAGCTGTACCGCGCCGGCATTCCGGCGGCCAATGCGTACTGCGCCAAGACCTACGGCAAGCCGTTCGACAAGATTGACGAAGCGCAGCGCGAGGAATTTCTGCTCGCCTGGCAGGCAGGCAAAGTCGCGTTCGAGGGCGGTCCGCCAGCGCGCGTGTTTTTCGGCATGCTCTACCAGAACGTCGTGCAGGGCATGTTCGCCGACCCGATTCATGGCGGCAACCGGGGGAAGGCGGGCTGGAAGATGATCGGCTTCCCGGGGATCATCGCGGTGCACTATCAGAACGTCGAGAAGTACCGCGACAAGCGCTATACGGCCGAAATCGTCAGCATCCAGGACATGAGCTAAAGGGGGCGACATGGCGATCAAACTCAAGGAAGTCGACGCCGTCGTCGTGGGCCTGGGCTGGACGGGCGGCATACTGTCGAAGGAGCTCGCCGAAGCCGGGCTCAAGGTCGTCGCGCTCGAGCGCGGCGGCATGCGCAGCACGGCGAACGACTACTCGCTGCCGGGCGTGCGCGACGAGCTGCGCTACGTTCACCGCCACGACCTCATGCAGGACACGCAGCGGGACACGCTGACTATCCGCAACAACGTCAAGATGGAGGCGCTGCCCATGCGCCAGCTCGGGTCGTTCCTGCCGGGCGAAGTCGTGGGCGGATCGAGCGTGCACTGGAGCGGTCACACGTGGCGCTGGACCGACATGGAGTTCAAAGTCCGCAGCTTGTACGAAGAGCGCTACGGCAAGAGCTTCATTCCCCCCGACATGACCATACAGGACTGGGGCATTACCTACGCGGAGCTGGAGCCGTACTACGACAAGTTCGAGTACGTCGCCGGCGTCTCGGGCAAGGCGGGCAACCTGCAGGGCAAGATACAACCCGGGGGCAATCCGTTCGAGGCGCCCCGCGCTCGCGAGTACCCGCTGCCGCCGCTCACGACCATACTGGCGAGCCAGATGTTCGCCGATGCCGCGAAGAACATGGGTTACCACCCGTTCCCGCGCCCCAGCGCGAACGCGTCGCGCGCCTACACCAATCCCGACGGCGCGAGGTTCGGCGCGTGCCAGTACTGCGGCTTCTGCCAGCGCTTCGGCTGCGAGGCCAACGCGAAGGGCAGCGCGCACATGACGGTGATCCCGATCGCCATGCGGAACCCGAACTTCGAGCTGCGCACGCATTCGTGGGTGACGAAGGTGCTGAAGGATGGCAATCGCGTGACCGGTGTCACCTACACCAACGTGCTGACCGGCGAGGAGTACGAGCAGCCCGCGGGCATCGTGCTGCTCAACGCCTACGCCATCAACAACGTGCACCTCATGCTGTTGTCGGGCATAGGCACGCCGTACGACCCGGCGGCGCAGAAAGGCGTCGTCGGGAAAAACTACTGCTACCAGACCGGCGTAAGCGCGAACCTGTTCTTCGAGGGCAGGAACTTCAACCCGTTCATGGCGGCGGGCGGCTCGAACTGGACCGCCGACGATTTCAACATCAACCTCGACTTCGATCGCGCCCCGCACGGCTTCATCGGCGGCTACAGCATGGGATCCGGCTTCAATACCGCGCTGCCGATCGGCTATCGGCCCGTGCCGCGGGGCACCCCGTCCTGGGGCAAGGCCTGGAAAGCCGCGACCGCCAAGTGGTACCAGACCGCGATGAACATCGGCGCGAGCGGCAGCGTGATGGCCAACCGGTACAACTACTACGATCTCGATCCGACCTACCGCAACGCGTTCGGCCAGCCGCTGATGCGGATGACCTTCGACTACAAGGAGAACGAGCTGAAGATGGGCCGTCACGCGGCGCAGAAGGTCAACGACCTGGCGAAATCCATGAATCCCACCTCGTTCAACGCGGCGTCGGTGCGCGACTCGTGGTCGGTCGTGCCCTACCAGAGCACGCACAACACCGGCGGCACGATCATGGGCACCAATCCCTCCAACAGCGTGGTCAACAAGTATCTGCAGAGCTGGGATGCCCACAACCTGTTCACGGTCGGCGCCAACGTCTTCGCCCACAACGCGTCGTACAATCCCACCGGCCCGGTGGGCGCGCTTGCCTACTGGACGGCGGATGCGATCAAGACGAAGTACCTCAAGAATCCGGGACCGCTGGTTTCTGCCTGAACTGTGTGACCCGTGACCAGTGACCGGTGACCAGTGACTCGTGAAAGGTATCGTGTGCAGCAGACGACATCAGTAATCCTCGGTATTGCACTGGCGGTCGCGGCGGGCGCGGCTCATGCGCAGGCGGACGCAAAGCGCGGCGAGAAGGTGTTCGAGGAATGCCGCGCGTGTCACGCGCCGGACGGCGCGGCCAACGAGGTGGGGCCCGGTTTGCGTGGCGTCTTCGGGCGCAAGGCAGGTGAGCGCGAGGATTTCCGCTATTCCCCGGCGTTGAAGCGCAGCAACATCACGTGGACGCCGCAGACCATCGACACCTTCATCGCCGATCCGCAAAAGGTCGTCCCGGCAAACCGCATGCCGTATGCGGGCCTGCCGGACGCGCGCGCGCGCGCCGACCTCATCCAGTACATGCAGCAGGCGTTCAAGTAAGCGGAGCCCAGGGAGGCGCATTGATGGCTTCGCGCGTCAATCACGTCGCGATCACGTCCGACCAATATGCGTTGAACGGCCGATTCTACGAATCCCTTTTCGGCATGAAGCCGTCAAGCAGGCCTCGGCCCGCGCGCTCCGTTGTGCTGGGCGACGGCTATATAGGCATGAACGTAATTCCGCGCCGCGACGGGCGCACCAGCGGGCTCGATCATTTCGGCATCGAAGTCGAAGATGTCGAGGACACCATTGCACGTATTGCGAAATTCGATTCGTCTTTGAGCGCAGTAAAGCGCCCGCCCATCCGCCCCTTCGCCGCCTACAGCGCTCATGATCCCGACACCAACATCTTCGATCTGTCGCAGAAGAGTTTGGGCGGGCAGAAGGACGTCTATGCCGAGAACGATTGGGTTCAGCCGCGCACGATCTCGCATATCGCGCTGCGTACCCGCCACGCCGAGCGTTGCTCCCAGTTCTACGTGGACGTGTTCGGATTGACGCCGCTCGACCGGCCCAAGGACGGCAATTTCTATCTCTCCGACGGGCGCGTGACGCTGATGATCATTCCCTGGAAGATCGCGGACTACTACGGACAAGACCCCGCGCGCACAGGGCTTGATCATATCGGCTTCAAGGTGGAGTCGGTCGACCGGGTGAAGAAGGACATGGAATTTCTGATCGGTGAGAATCCGCACATGCGCACGCGTGCGCTCGGTTACGGCTCAGAAGGTGAAGCACGCCTCAAGCTGTTCCAAAAATGCCCGCTCGGCCACTTCCATCTAACCGACATTGAAGGCGTCCACATCGACGTGGCGGAAGAATGAACGTTGTCATTTGACTGACATCGCCGCCAAGATTGAAACGCGCTGCGGTGCATCTCTCTCAGCCGGTTCTTCTTATCACTCGTCGGTGATGTCGATCCAGTTCCCGTCGGGATCGGACATCTGCCATTTGCCGCTCGCCTGGCCGGCGAGAAAGCGTTTGCGCACATCGGATTCCGGGCTGCCGCCCAGCGGCACGCCGGCGAGATAAGGATTCATCCCGGCCACTTCCGCGACCCGCGCCTTGAACGCGTCCAGGTTCCCGACATGAAAGCCGATATGGTCCGGACCCGGGCGCTTGACCGACATGCCCTCGAACGCCGGAATCGACCAGGGCAGCACGGCGAGCGTCATCCGCCCGTCGGTTAGACAGTACCCAGCCTTGCCGGATTCGCGGCTCACCAGTTCGAGCTCGAACACGTCGCGGTAGAATTCCGCGCATTGCTCCGCGTTGGGCGTGCGGATGGCGAACTTGTTGACGTAGCGTTCCTGGACCCAGCCGCCGCCTGCGATCTCGGCATAGACTTCCTTGCGCGTGTCCTGTTTCTTCTGCGCGAGATCGAAGACGTTGCCGTCGGGATCGTTGCCGCTGTATGCGGCGAAGGGCCGCGCCGAGGGCCGCTTCGCGATCGTCGCGTTCCTGTGCTTGCGCTTCATGCGTTCCAGCACGGGTTCGACGTCATCGACCACCACGCCGAAATGATCGATGCCCCCGACATAGCCGTCGCGTCGCGGAATGAGGTTCAGACCCACATACCCGTCGCTGATAGTGATCGACGAGGCCGGACGGCCCCTGGCGGAAGGCTTCAGCCCGAACACAGCCTCGTAGAACTTGCCGAGCGTGTTGTATTGGTGGCTGATGATGGCCACGTGATTGATCTGGGCGAACATCTGCGCTTCCTCTACTTGCCTTGCTGCGGCGGTCGGGATAGATTGCCCGGTAATCTACCACCAACCCGCTCCCATCGCGCTTGACCGGAATGAAGTCGTGAACCGGCTTTGCATTCGTGTTCTCGCGGCGATCGCCTTCGCTTCGCTGGCCACCGGCGCCGCGCTCAATACGGACCTGAGGGCGCAGGACTACCCCGCAAGGCCGATTCGGCTCATCGTCTCGTTTCCCGCGGGCACTAGCGATGTTCTGGGCCGGGCCTTCGCGCAGCACGCGACGCTCGGCCAACCGATAGTGGTCGAGAACATAGCCGGCGCGAACGGAGCAATCGGAATGACGCGCCTGGCCAAGTCCGCTCCTGATGGCCATACCATCGGGCTCGGAGCCACCACCAACCTTGCCGTCGGTCCCAACCTTAACTCCAGGCTTCTCTACGATCCGCTCAAGGATTTCGCGCCGATAGCGCTGCTCGCGCGCGTGCCCATCGTGCTGGTGGTGAACTCGGCCGTGCCGGCGAGATCGGTCGCCGAGCTCGTCGCCCTTGCGCGTGCGCAACCCGGCAAGCTCAACTACGGCTCGATCGGCACCGGATCGACCGGTCACCTGCTCGGCGAGCTGCTGCGGCGGCGGGCCGGCATCGACATCGTTCATGTGCCCTACAAGGGGGCCGCGCCGGGCGTGACAGCTTTGCTCACTGGAGAGGTGCAGTTCTTTTTCTTCCCGGTGTTCGTCGACGCGAGGGCGCACGTCCGCTCGGGCGCGCTGCGGCCGCTCGCGCTGGTCGATTCGCGCCGCTCCCCGGTCGCGCCGGACCTGCCTACGCTGACGGAGCTCGGCTATACCCTGGAAGCGGCGGCCTGGTGGGCTCTGATCGCGCCGGCCGGCACGCCGGAGGCGATCGTGCAGCGGCTCGCCCGAGAGGTGCGGCGCGTCCTTTCGCTCGAACCAATGAGGCGCTTCCTCGACGAGCAGGGAATCGAGGCGGGCGACCTGGGGCCGGAGGCGGTCAAGGCCTACATTGCCTCGGAGCACGCCCGCTACGGCCGCATAGTGCGCGAAACGGGCGTGCAGGTCGAGTGATCGGATTGCTTTACCATTAGACTGGCTCCGATATGGACGACATCGGCCTCAGCAGTACCGGCAGCGGCAATCACGCCATGCGCGACCGCATGGCGATGGGCACGGGCAATGCGCTGAAGATCGGCCTGTTCGGGTCGAACTGCTCCTCCGGCCGCGCGGTCACCAAGGTGCCGGAGCGCTGGACCGGCAACTGGGAGGACAATCTCGCGCTCGCCCGCCTCGCTGACGAGGCCGGCATCGAGTTCATGCTGCCGGTCGGCCGCTGGAAGGGCTACGGCGGCGACACGGACTACATGGGCACGACGCTCGAGACCATTACGTGGGCGACCGGGCTCCTCGCCAAGACCGAGCGGCTCGTCGCCTTCGGCACCGTGCACGCGCCCCTGTTCCATCCGCTCATCGCGGCGAAGCAGATGGTCACCGCCGACCGGATCAGCGGCGGACGATTCGGGCTCAATATCGTGGTCGGCTGGAACGAGGACGAGTTCCAGATGTTCGGCGTGACGCAGCGCGAGCACGATGCGCGTTACGACTACGCCCAGGAATGGATCGACGCGGTCAAGACCGCCTGGACTGCGCCCGACGACGTCGACTTCGACGGGCAGTTCATCAAGTTGAAGGCGATCCGCGCCAAGCCCAAGCCTCACGGCGGCACGCGGCCGCTGATCATGAACGCCGGCGCCTCGCCGGTAGGCCGCGCCTTCGCGATCCGCAACTGCGATGCCTTCTTTACCCAGGCGTCGCGCACCTCGATGGAGGACAACGCCCGGAAGGTGAAGGACGCCAAGGCGGAGGCAAGGAAGCACGGCCGCGAGCTCGACGTCTACACGGTCGGCGTGGTCACCTGCCGGCGCACCCGGAAGGAGGCCGAGGAATACTACCGCTACGCCATGATGGAGGGCGGCGACTGGTCGGCGGTTGACGGCATCCTCAGGAGGAAGAATATCTCGCCAGCAACCGTGGGCCAGGCCGAGTTCGAGCGCGAGCGTCAGGGCTACGTGAACGGCATGGGCGGCCTCATGATGATAGGCGATCCGGATGAGGTCGCGCAGACGCTCGCCGACTTGAGCCGGGCCGGCGTGCGCGGTATCGGGTTCTCGTTCGTCAACTATCTCAAGGAGCTGCCGTTTTTCTGCGACGAGGTGCTGCCGCGGCTCGAGCGCATGGGCATCCGCGAGAAGCGGCGCTGAAATCCGCTTCGCTGAACGTGGAACGTGGAACGTGGAAGGATGAAGGATGACCCGCTGATGCACTCGCTGAAAAAAACTAGGTCATCCTTCCACGTTCATCCTTCATCCTTTGCGGCGTAGCCGCTGGCCGGGTCCTGTCGGCATATCCGGCCTCCTGGATCCGTGGCGAAGCTCGACTTTGGCAGGTAAAACCGGAACGTTAAGGAAAACCAAGGAGAGGCGAGTGCCGATCGACAACTTGTACCACGATGGGATGCGGCGACTTCAGGACCTGCGCGAGACGCGTCCCCTGGCCGATCGCCTCAACCAGGTCACGGTGCGCGCGGCGTTCACCGACGAAGATCGCGCCTTCATCCAGAGCTGCCCGATGTTCTTCATAGCAACAGCGGATGCTCACGGTCATCCAGACTGCTCTTACAAAGGGGGCCTGCCTGGATTTGTGAGGATCCTCGACGACCGTACCCTTGCGATTCCGGATTACGATGGCAACGGGATGTACAGGACGTGGGGCAATGTGCTCGTGAATCCACACATAGGGCTGCTCTTTCTGGACTTCCAGCAGCCGAAGCGCATCCGGGTCAATGGCACGGCGCAGCTTAGCGAAGACGATCCCTTGCTTGCTGACTGCCCTGGCGCGGTGTTCATGGTGCGCGTCACCGCGACGCAGATCTTTCCGAATTGCCCACGCTACATACACAAGATGCAGCTGGTCGAGCACTCGGTGTATGCGCCGCGGCGCTCCTACACGCCTCCGGTTCCTGCGTGGAAGACGTTCGACAGCTTTCGCGATTCCCTTCCTGCGCGCGATCGTCCAGAGGGGAACGAGAAGTGAGTGACGCCGTGTCCTTCATGATACGTCCGCTTTCGGAGGCGCTCGGCGCCGAGGTAGTAGGTCTCGACGCGTCCCGCCCAATCGACGAAGCCGCCTTTGCCCGCATTCACAGGGCGCATCTGGACCATCATGTCCTCGTCTTCCGGGACCAGCACCTGACGCCGCAGCAGCAGATCGACTTTTCGCGGCGGTTTGGCCCGCTCGATGAACATCCGTCCCAGGGTGACGCGCATCTCGCCGGGTATCCCGATATTCTGGTGATCTCGACGAAGAAGGAAAACGGCAAGGACGTGGGCATCCGCAATGCGGGGCCCATGTGGCATTCCGACCTGGCCTATCGGGAGCGGCCGTCGCTCGGATCGATGCTCTACGCGATCGAGTTGCCTGACAGCGGCGGCAACACGGGGTTCGCCAACATGGCCAACGCGTACGAGCGATTACCCGCGCGGCTGAAGGAAGCGGTGGGGAGCCGGCGGGCGCTGTTCGGCTCGACGCGCAAGCTGTCTTTGCATGCGCATCATCCCGTTTTCCGCACGCATCCCGAGACGGGACGCAAGTCGATTTTCGTCAACCCGCAGCTCACCAAGGGGATCGACGGGATGGCACCGGCCGAATCGGAAGCATTGCTGGCCGAGATCTACGAACACTGCCGGCGGCCCGAGTTCATCTACTGGCACGAGTGGCGGCCCGGAGACCTCGTCTTCTGGGACAACCGCTGCGTCCTGCACATTGCCGACCACACCCGGCTCGACGACCCGACTTATATCCGCCACATGCATCGGACCACGATCGCCGGCGACGTACCGTTTTAGCCGCTGGCGTTGGAGGCGTTCGAGGCCGCGATTTCCCGCAGGTCCTGTCGAAACGGCGCTTGGAGCAGCTGACCGGGTCCTGTCGGAACGACCGGCCGCCTTCCCGATTCATGACTGATCTTTATAAAGGGGACACGATGAATTTCAAAGGAAAGACAGCTGTGATTGCAGGCGACGCCTGGGGTCTTGGTCACGCAACGGCGCTGATGTTCGCGCGCGAAGGCGCCGAAGTGATTTGCATCGACGACAACACGGAAATGAAGGATGCGCGCCTTCTGCGCATGGATGAGTTCGGGCTGCCGTATTTTCATGCCGATGTAACCGATGCGGCTCAGGTGCGGGCCGTAGCGAGCGCCCTGGAAAAAACACTCGCCAAGGTGGACATCCTCTTCAACGTGGCGGGGCGTGATCCGATCCGGCAGACTTTCGAGAAAACGACGTACGAGGCCTGGGTAACCATGATCGGGCGCAATCTGTCCTCGGCCTTTCTGTGCGCGCATGCATTTTTACCGTTGATGAAACGAGCCGGTTCCGGCTCCATCATCAATCACGGATC
>DASRJL010000108.1:0-77279 GCA_035649495.1 Burkholderiales bacterium
ACGCCACCCAGAACAACGTCGCGATCGAGGCGATCGAGATCGCGCACGAAGGCATTTTCCAGCTGCCGGTCGCCGGCGCGGGAGCGATCTGACATGGATATCGACATCGGCGAGATCGCCAGCACCGTGCGGACCGTCGACGGCAGCTCGCTGCTCGCACCGGAGCTCATGGAGCGCATCGTGCGCGCCGTTCTGCTGGCGCTCGAGGAGAAGCAGACGCGCGACGCGCGGGTGCGCGCCGAGCGCCGCATCACCGACGGTGTGTCCGCCGAACGCGACGCCGAGGGCGGCCTATGAACCAGCTCACGCGTGCCAAGCTCATCGCCGAGTACCACTCTGGTGTGCCGGACGTCTTCGACGTCCAGTTCAACCCCACCGAGTTCACGCTGGACAAGGGCGTGCTGCTCCAGGACATCAGCATTCCCGGCCTCGATTCGCCTCTGGTGCAGTTCGTCCGCGGCAACACCGAGAAGCTGTCGGTGGACCTCTATTTCGACACGACCGACGGGGGGACGGGCTCGGTCGCGGTCCCGGTGACGGCGCTCACCGACCGGATCTATTCGCTGGTGAAGATCGAGCCTGCAGGTCACGCGCCGCCCATCGTCACCTTCATCTGGGGCCCGACCTTCCCGGGCGCCCTGCTCGCGCCCCAGACCGGGAACCAGCGCCGGCACGCATTCCGCGGCGTGGTCGAGAGCGTGCGGCAGAAGTTCACCTTCTTCAGCCCTGACGGCATTCCGCTGCGGGCGACGCTCACGCTGTCGATCCGCGAGTACAAGACGCTCGAGGAGCAGATGGCGCAGCTCAACCTGAGCTCGCCCGACCGGACCCACAGCCACCTCACCCAGGAGCGCGACACGCTCGAGCGCGTCGCCGCCCGCTACTACAAGCAGCCCTCCGAATGGCGCGCAATCGCGGTCGAGAACGCGATCGACGACCCGCGGCGGCTGCCGGTCGGCCGCTTCCTGACCGTACCCTCGATCCGCTAGCCCGCGCCGACCATGGCCACGCCCACGCTACTCCAGGAATCAGTCGTCCAGCACGACTTCTACGTCCCGCAGTGCGAGATCCGGATCGAGGGTACCGGCCTGCCACACGACGTGCTGCGCGACGTGTCGCAGGTCACATATCAGGACGGTTTGAAAGAAATCGACGGGTTCTCGATCACGGTGAACAACTGGGACGCGGCGACGCGCGCGTTCAAGTACGTGGGTTCGGAAACCAAAGCTACTCTAAAGACCGACCCGCGCTTTCGCCTGTTCGACCCTTGCAACAAGAGGGTCCAGGTGTACTTCGGCTACCTCGGAGCTCTGGAGCTCATGGTGGAGGGCACGTTCACCACCCTCGAGCCGAACTTCCCGTCCGGGGGAAAGCCGACACTGGAGGTGCGCGGCCTCAACGTGCTGCACAAGCTGCGGCGCAAGCAATACAGCGACCACTGGCAGGGCAAGAAGGACAGCCAGATCGCGCAAATCATCGGACGGAAGGTCGACAAGGAAGTGGGCAAGCAGTTTCCCCTTCCCGTTGTGGTGAATGACGAGGCCCTCAAGGCCGAAGACCCGCTGCCTTATGTCGCCCAGACCAATCAATACGACATCGATTTCCTGTTGTTGCGGGCGCGCCGGCTCGGCTACGTCGTTACCGTCAAACCGCCGAAGGAGCGTTCGTCCAAACCCGACGAGAAAAAAACGCACCTCTATTTCGGCCCGTCTGGGGACCCGCAGGAGCCGGTCTGCGAGCTGAAATGGGGCGCATCGCTACTCTCGTTCAAGCCCACGCTGACCACGGCGAACCAGATCAAGTCAGTGACGGTGACCGGGTGGGATAGGGACAAGCAGAAGAGGTACACGGGCCAAGCCAGCGTGAACAGCAAGAAGGTCCTCCTCAAGCCCGCGCTGCGCGACCTGCTCAACGTCTGCGACCCGCGCGACGAGATCGTCGTGAACAAGCCCGTCCGCGGCAAGAAGGAGGCGGACAATCTCGCGCTCGCAATCCTCATGGACCGATCCAAGGAAATGGTGAAGGCCTCGGTCACCTGCATCGGGTTACCCAAGCTGCGCACCGGCTGCAAGGTGAAGATCGAAGGGGTCGGCGAGCGCCTGAGGGGCACTTACTTCGTCACCGACACCACGCACACCTACGGGGATTCCGGATACACGACGAGCTTCAACGCGCGCCTCGAGCCCTCCGGCTCGCTGGAGGGCCTTGAATGAGGACCTTCGAGAGCATCGTGCTCGGAACCGTGACCCTCGTAGACGCGGAGCTCGCCCGGATCAAGGTGATGTTCAACTTCATGAACCCGCCGCAGGAGAGCGAATGGGCCCCGGTCGCTTCGCCGCACGCTGGAAACAATCGGGGTCTGCGCTTCATGCCGGAGCGCGACGACGAGGTGCTCGTCGCATTCGATCGGGGCGACTTCGCACATCCCTACGTGGTCGGGTTCCTCTGGAGCAAGGTCAAGCAGGCGCCCGACGACAACCACCACAACCGCGTCATCGTCACCCCGGGTGGCCATCAGCTGCGCTTCGAGGACCAGCCCGGCGCGAAGAAGGTGATCTTGCAGAGCGCGGGCGGGCTGACGATCACGATGGACGACACCCAGCAGTCAATCGAGCTCAGGGGCGGCGGCCGCGCCGTGACCATGCAGGCGGGCCAAGTCAGGATCACGTGACCGCCATGCCGCAAGTCCTGACGACGACCGCGACGATCACCTGCCCGCACGGCGGGCTGGGCACGACGACGCCGGCGACGCCGTACGTCGACGCGCAGGGCGGCATCGTCACCTGCGAGGGCGACGTCGGCGTTCTCTCGTGCGGCTTCGTGGTGCCGTGCACCAGCTACGTCCTCGCGTCGATGGGGCTCAATGCGAGCTCGATCGCCGGCCGCCCGGTGATCCTGGCGACGGACTTTCAGAAGAGCCTCACGGGGCTGCCGCTTTCGATCGCCGAGACCACGGTGGTCATCGACGACAGCACGCCGGCGCCCCTGCCGCCGGGGGCGTCCTCGGCGCCGCTCGCGCCCGAGCTGCTCAACGTCGCGCCGCCGGTGGTCGTCGCCGCACCGGATTCCGTTGCGTTCACGCTCAGCGTGATGCAGCCGGCGACCGCGATGATCGTCTTCACGCTGACGAGCGCGTTCCCGCTGTCGTGGACGCTCACGCTGCTGAACACAAATGCGCGCAACAGCGCCGACGCGACAAACGGCCTTTCCGGACTCGTGGTCGGGCCTGCGGGCGGCGCGTGGACGACACCGACGCTCGCCGTGACGGCGACGCTGAGCG
This sequence comes from Burkholderiales bacterium, assembly GCA_035649495.1. GTDB lineage: Bacteria > Pseudomonadota > Gammaproteobacteria > Burkholderiales > SG8-41 > SG8-41. Next base: position 3,281 of record DASRJL010000108.1, read on the forward strand.
CCGCGTTCATGGCGTCGCTCGGCCCCAGCGCCGTCCCCCACGAGCTGTACATGACGGGCGTGTCCAAGCGCGGCAAATCCGCGAACGCCCGCGTCGCCATCACGGTGAGCTGACATGGCCGCGACCCGCGAAACGCGCGACTTCCTCGGCATCGGCTGGAAGTTCCCCCTGCAAGTGACTCCCGCCGGACGCATCGCCCAGGCGCGCTACGAGCAGAGGATAGAGGAGTCGATCTATCTGATCCTTTCCACCTCCAAGGGCGAGCGGGTGATGCTGCCGGAGTTCGGCTGCGGCATTCACGACCTGGTGTTCGAGCCCAACAATCCGGCGACCACGTCCGCGACCGCGCAGGCAGTGCGCGCGGCGCTCACGCGCTTCGAGCCGCGCATCGACGTGCTCGACCTGCAGGTCGAGCCGCAGGAAGAGAACCTGCTGCTCATCCGGATCAGCTACCGCATCCGCGCCAACAACGCGATCGGCAACCTGGTCTACCCGTTCTACATCACCGAGGCTGCCTGAACGTGCCGCTCGAGAACCTCATCCCCAACCTCGACGACAGGCGCTACGACGACATCGTCGCGGAGATCCGCACGCGCATCGCGCGCTACGCGCCAGAGTGGCAGCCCGGAGCGTCCGCGTGGACCGACGTCAACGACAACGACCCGGGCGTGACGCTGGCGCAGGTCTTCGCCTGGCTGGCCGAGATGCTGATCTTCCGGATGAACCGCGTGCCGGCGCTCAGCTATCTCAAGTTCCTCCAGCTGATCGGCATCGAGCTGCGGCCCGCCGAGCCCGCGCTCGCCGAGGTTCGCTTCGGCGTGCAGAAGAATTTCGCCGAGCGTGTCGTCCGGCTGCCCGAGCACACGCAGGTCTCGGCCGACCCCGGCGACGGCAGTCCGACGCTGGTCTTCGAGACCAAGACCGGCCTGGTGGCGCTGCGGGCGCAGCTCGACGCGGTGGTCGTCGCGGACCCCGACACGGGAACAGTCCCGGCCACCCAGGCGAACGCCGACGCAACCCAGGGATTCCAAGCCTTCGGCGCTCGCGCCGCGGACGATTCCTGGCTAGGGCTGGGCTTCATCGATCCGAGCTCGACCCCCGCGGACCTGCCCGCCGAAACACTGGACATCGCCGTCGTGGTGAAGCCCCGGCCCCAGTCGTCTGCAATCAACGCCCGACCACAGTACCTTTCCTGCGGCGTCCCGGACACGCGGGCCTTCGGCCCCGCGAAGCTGGTCTGGGAATACCTGAGCGCGGGCGCGTGGGTGCCCCTTGCGCTGCTCAAGGACGAGACGCTCGCGTTCACACGCTCGGGGCACGTCTACCTGAAGCTACCGCTGGCCGGCATCCCTCTCGCGGCGCGGGCCAAGCTCGATCCCTCCGACCCGGGCGAGCCGCTGCGCTACTGGATACGCGCGCGCGTCACGCAGAGTCAGTACGAGCGCCCGCCCGAGTTGCTCGCGATCCGCACCAACACGGTCGCGGTCGAGCAGGCCGAGACGGTGCAGGGCGAGCTGCTGGGCGGCAGCGACGGTAGCCGCAGCCAGACGTTCCAGCTCGCGAACCGGCCCCTCCTTAAGGACACGCTGCTCCTCGAGATCCAGCAGAGCGACGAGAGACCGGAGCGCTGGACCGAGGTCCAGGATTTCTTCGGGTCCGAACCCTCCGACAAGCACTACACGCTCGACCGCGGGAGCGGCGAGATCCGGACCGGCAACGGCGTGAACGGCGACATCCCGGTTGCCTTCGTCGGCAACCCCGGCGCCAACGTGGTGGCGGTCAGCTACCGGTTCGGGGGCGGAAAGCGCGGCAACGTCGCGGCAGGGGCGATCAACACGTTGGTCGCGGCGATCGACGGGATCGATCCCAACGAGGTGGCCAACCTGCTCGCCGCGCATAGCGGGCGCGACGAGGAGACGCTCGACGAGGCGATCAAGCGCGCGCCGAGCTCGCTGCGCAGCCGCTGCCGCGCCGTCACCGCGGACGACTACGAGTTTCTCGCCCAGCAGGCCGCCAACGTGCGGCGCGCCAAGGCGCTACCGCTTTTCCATCCCGACTTTCCCCAGGTCAAGGTGCCGGGGACGGTGTCGGTGATCGTCGTTCCTGACGCGGACGACAAGGAGCCGCAGCCGATGCCCAGCGACGGCACGCTGCGCACCGTCTGCGCCTATCTCGACGCGCGGCGCGTGCTCACCGCCGAGCTGTTCGTGTTGAAGCCGCGCTACCAGCAGGTGCTCATCCGCGTGCAGATCATCGCGGCCGACAACGCCGATCTCGCCAAGTTGCACGACGACATCGAAAAGGCGCTGGTCGACTACTTCCATGCGCTGCGGGGCGGCGAAGATGGCCTGGGCTGGCCCTTTGGCGGTCCGATCTACTACTCGCGCGTCTACCAGCGCGTCTTCGGCATCAAGGGGCGCGTCGTCGACCGCATCGCGAGCCTGATCATCGTCCTCGATGGCGAAGAACAAAGGGAATGCACCGACGTTCCCATTGCCGTGAACGCACTGTTGTACTCGGGCGAGCACGAGATCAGCGTCAACTACAGCTTCGAGCAGGCAACATGAACGCGCGCCTCCCGATCGCCCTCATCGCGCCGCCGCACGATCCGGATTCGCTGCTCCTGAACGGACGCGTCGGCTGGCGCGCGGAAGCGCCCGTCGGCAAGCTCGATCGCATCGACGTCGATCCCTGCGACGGCAGCCTCGCGATCGCGCGGCTGTCCAGTGCGGCCCGCACGCTCGACGAGGCCTCGGGCTCGCTCGGCGGCATCCGGCCCCCGGGCAACGTGGCGCTGGGTCCGGACGGCAGCCTCTATCTGCTCGACGCGAAGACGCTCAAGCTCAAGCGCTTCGATCCCTGCTGCTGCCGCTTCGACGACGTTCCCTGCCTGGGCGGCGAAGGCGGCGAGCCGCGCCAGTTGCGCAATCCCGGCGGCATCGCGATCTGCGGCGGCAACCTGTTCGTCTGCGACACCGGCATTGAAGGGCCGGCCGCCGTGGGCGAGTGCGACGACCCGGGCACGCTGCAGAAGCGCCTGCAACGCGAGAACCATCGCGTCGGCGTGTTCGCGCTCAAGGGATTCGCGCTGCGCGCTCACCTCCAGCCGCCGCAGAAGAAGCTACCGTGGCAGCCCACGGCGATCGCCTTCGACTCTCTCGCACGCGCCTGGGTCGCCGACGCGCTCGGCCGCCTGCACCGGTTCGCGCCGAGCGGCGCGTGGGAACGTGATTTCCAGGGCCTGCCCGGCGCGAAACACATCGCCATCGACTGCGGCGACCGGATCTACCTGGTCGCGCCCGGCGGCGTTCCCTCACTCGCCGCCTTCGATCGCGACGGCAGCGCGCTGCCGCTGCCGCAAAAACTGTCCGACCTTGCCGGCGCGTTTCCCGAGATGCCGTTCGGCGTGGATGCCGCGGGAAATCTCGACTTGCGTGCCTGCTGCGAGGCGCCCGCTGCCCGCGTGACCGGCAAGAAATGGGCGAGCGAGCCCAAGACGCCGGGCGGCCTGTTCGACCCGAGCGGCGCGCCGCTCGACAAATTGCCCGCGGCGCCCGCGAAGATCTTCGAACCCTCGGGCGTCTACCGCGCCGGCCCGCTCGACAGCAAGACCGCGCAATGCCAATGGCACCGCGCCGTGCTGCACGCCGACATTCCCGCCGGCACCGGCATCGCCGTCCGCAGCTTCTGCGCCGACGAGCTGTACCGGGCGGAAGAGCTCGACACGCTCGCGCAGTGGCAGACGAATGCGGTCGCGCAGGAGACCGAGCGCGGTCTGTGGGACTGCCTGGTGCGCAGCGCGCCGGGCCGCTACCTGTGGCTCGAGCTCGGGTTCACCAGCGGCGGCGCAGCTACACCACGCCTGTGCGCGGTAGAGCTCGAGTTTCCGCGCATCAGCCTGCGGCGCTTTCTGCCGGCGGTATTCGGCGAGGAATCGGCGAGCGCAGATTTCACGGACCGTTTCCTCGCCCTGTTCGACACGCCGCTGCGAAGCATCGAGCGCCAGGTCGACAACGAAGCGCGCCTGTTCGATCCGGCGTCCACACCCGCGCGCACGGACCCCGAGACCGGAGCGGATTTCCTGTCGTGGCTCGCTTCGTGGATCGGCGTTAGCTTCGACCGGCAGTGGAACGAGAGCACGCGCCGACGCTTCCTCAAGCGCGCGGGCAGCTTGTTCGATCGCCGCGGCACGTTCTCGGGATTGCGCGAGCAGCTACTGATCCTGCTCGGCTTCGACACGCTGACTCCTTGCCGGCCCGATGCCCACGAACCGGCGAAGTGCGTGCCCGCGCCGCTCAATTGCGCGCCGCCTTCGCAAGCGAAAGTGTGGAGCGCTCCGCCTCTAATCCTGGAGCATTTCCGCTTGCGGCGCTGGCTTTGGCTGGGGACCGCGCGGCTCGGGGAGCAAGCGGTGCTGTGGGGCAAGCGCATCGTCAACCGCTCGCAGCTCGACGTGAACGCGCAGGCCGACCGCACGAAGCTCATCATGACGCCCGATCCGGAGCGCGATCCGTTTCTCTTCTATGCGAACCAGTTCTCGGTGTTCGTGCCGGCGCGCTGCCGAGACTCGGACAAAGCGCGCAAGATGCTGGACAACCTGCTGCGCGCGGAAGCGCCGGCGCACATCCGCTACACCCTCCACTACGTCGAGCCGCGTTTCCGGATCGGCGTGCAGTCCATGCTCGGCTTCGACGCGGTGGTCGCCGCGTTGCCCCAGGGCGTCGCGCTCGGCGCGACGCCGCTGGGGCCCGCATCGGTTCTCACCGCTGCGCCGCATCTAGCCGGCGGGCCGAGTATCGCCGTCGGAAAGGAAAGCCGCATCGGCACCACCACATTGCTGAGTTGACGGGAGAAGACCGCCATGCCCAACGAACTACACGAGCCCGCCGCGATGCCCTGCCCCGCGTGCGACTTCGGTCCGTTCACGCGCAACGCCTACTGGACCGGCAAGCTGATGCTCGCGCGGGACTTCGTCGACGAGCAGCGCTACGTCATCGAGAAGCTCCGCCACCACAACCAGCAACTGCACGGCTGGGGCGTAGTGTGCGGGCTCAAGGTCGTGCCGCACTTAAGTCCCGCGTGCCGCGACCGCTTCGTGTGCGTCGAGCCCGGCACTGCGGTCGACTGCTGCGGCCACGACATCATCGTGCGCGAAAAGGACTGCCTCGACCTCTTCGCCGATCCCGCGGTCAAGGCGCTGCGGGAGAAGAACGACACGAACCCACACACGCTGCAGCTCTGCATCAAGTACCGCGAGTGCGAATCCGAGCCGATCCCGGTTCTCTACGATGAGTGCGGCTGCGACGACAACAAGTGCGCGCCAAACCGCGTGCTGGAATCCTACGAGCTGCACGTGCTGGTCGACCCCGCACTCGCGACCCCGCCCCCTGCGCCGCCGGCGCAATGCGGCGAACTATGGGAGACGAGCCTCGAGGGCTGCGCTCATTGCGACCAGCCCGACTGCCTCATCCTCGCGACCATCAAGGACTACAAGATCGGCAACCAGATCGTCGACGCGCTGCCGGATCCGCTGCCGCCCGAAGGCGCCGTCGTCATCGACAACCTCAGCGATCGTCGGCTGCTGCCTTCGACGCAGCTGATCAAAGAGGTGATCGACTGCATCCTGACTCAGGGCACGGGCGGCGGGGGGCAGGGACCGCAGGGACCGAAGGGCGATCCTGGGCCGGTCGGACCGCCGGGGCCGGCCGGAGCGCCGGGGCCGGCCGGACCGCAGGGACCGACGGGCCCCGGACTCGAGGAGGGGCTCACGCAAATCGAGTCGGTGAGCTGGAAACATAACGCTCACGTCGCTCTGAATACGTTCAAGAGAGTTCAGTTCACGGGCAACCATCACCAGACGGACGATAGGGCGCTCGTCTTCGGGTTTAGCAATGAAGTGACGATTGTCGATGCCACCGACCCCGAGCTGCGTCGTCCCGACGCGCATCGCGTGTTGGAAGTCTTGATCCGCCATCCTGCCGCGGACGTTCCCGAGCTTGTCTGTCGCTGCAGCTTGATAGGACACGTCCTTCCTGTGAGCGCGACGCAAGATCCGAACATGTTCCAGGAAGTAGCGGGTAACGCTTCGCGCTCCTGGGGGTTCGTCTTCACCAAGAACGGGCTCGCCTTGGCGACCCGGATGAGGGAGATCTTCGTGCGCCTGCGCGGCGATTTCGTGCTTGACGCTACCGGAAGAGCTGTCGACGCCGAATTCGCGCGCGCGACGTTCGATACCGGCGATCGACCGGCAGGCAGCAAGTTCGGTATACAGGGCGGCCTTTTCGAGAGTTGGTTCTGGATCGACGAAGCTGGAGCAACAGGGCGGGTAAACCTCAACACCGCGTCGCGCGACGAGCTTGAAGCGCTTCCCGGCATCGGCCCGGCGACCGCCGAACGGATCATGAGTTTGCGGCGCAGCCGGAGATTTCGCGATCTGGAAGACCTTCGCAGCCGATTGAGGATCACGGAAAGCGAGTGGGAAGCGATCAAGGATCTCATCACGGTGGAGAACTGATATGCCGAGCGATCTCTTTACTGCGTTCGCAAGAACCCCGGGTGGCGCGACCCTCGACTGCCGGCCCAAGCCGATGTGCGACCCGAGGCCAGTGTGCCCGGCGTGCGGCAGCCTGGAGTGCCTTTGCCGGCCGCGCTTCTTTGCCGGGCAGCTGCTGACCGACGAGGATCTGAACCGCCTCGATCACTACATCGTCGCGAAAAACCGCCTCCACAACCGCTATCTCGTCGGTTGGGGCGTCGCCTGCGGGCTCGAGGTGGTATGCAGCGTGTGCGAGCCTGGCGGAGGCTCCAACGTCGTCGTCAGGCCAGGATACGCGCTCAGCCCTTGCGGCAACGATATCGTCGTCTGCAAGGAGGAGTCGGTTAACGTCTGCGACCTCATTAACCGCTGCAGGCCGCGGCTTCCCGACGAGTGCCTCGACCCGACCGGAGCAGGAAGAACCGATTGCCTTCAAGGCAGCGAGCAATGGGTGCTCGCGATCTGCTACGACGAGAAGCCCTCGCACGGCGTCACAGCGCTGCGCGGAGCGAGCGGCGCATCGTGCGGCTGCGGCGATCCCAGCTGCTCGTGCGGCTGCAAGACCGCGACAGGAAGCACGCAGACGGGCTGCGGCTGCGGGGGCACCACCGCCAAGGCCACGACGAAGTCCGTGAGCCCGAGGCGGCTTCCCGCGCAGTGCGAGCCCACGCTCACCTGCGAGGGCTACACCTTCGCTGTATACAAGGTGCCTCCCCGGACGAGGGAGGTCGATTTCGGCGCGCTGGTGAAACGCTTCCTGTGCTGCGTGCAGGCGCTCATGGAGCGCCTTGCGCCGCTGCCGCAGACCGGCTCGCACCAGGACCTGAGGCAATGGTTGATCGACCTGATCGACGCGCTGCGCGATTTCTTCGTCACCGAGGGCCTGTACGAGTGCGACCTCGCGCAGAAGCTGGCCGCCGTGGTGGTGCCCGCGACCGGCGATCCCGACTTCATCGCGAAGTGGCAGGCCACGACAATCGAGGTCGTCGGGATCGCCGTGGGGGTGCTGCGCAAATGCCTGTGCGGCGCACTGCTGCCGCCTTGCCCCGACCCGAGCATGGCCGACTGCGTGCCCATCGCCACGCTCACGGTCGATCGCAGCCCGTGCCGCGTGCGGCAGGTGTGCAATCTGTCCAACCGGCGCTTCCTGCTCGGCTTTCCCACGCTCCTTTACTGGCTCTCATGGCTGCCGGCGTTTCAGCAGTGGACGGGAAGCAAATCCGGCACGACCCTGGGAGGCCTGGTCGAAAGGATGTGCTGCCCGCCGGTGAAGGAGGTGTTGGACACGATCCGCAACTCGGTGAGCATCCTGCGGCCCCAGGCGACCCCTGCTACCGCGGCGAGCGCGGAGGCGGCGACGCCGCAAGCCGCAGCCGCCGGGAATCCCTTCGGCGACATCCTCGGCGGGGCCTTCGCGGACCGCGAAGTACCCGTGAACGCCGCCACCTGGCTCTTCGCCGCGCTGGGTGCAACTGATCTCAAGGGCGCGCCGCTGATGTCTCCGCTCGAGCTCCAGCACCCTGCAGAGGCCCTGCTCACGCACCAGGTCCTCGCACCGTCGCTGGCGGCGATGCTCCCCAGCGCCGCCGTAACGCGCCGGGCCGCCGCGGCGAACACGGACGAGGTCTCCGGCCTGAAGCTGGCTGTCGCGGAGCTGGGCAAGAAGCTCGCCGAGCAGCAGGCTCAGATCGACAAGCTCTCCAGAGGCTGAGCGCCCACGAGCGCGAGGAGCAAACATGGACCAGAACGAACGCCCGCAATACTACGAAGGGCAATATCTCGGCGCCGAGGACCTCGCCGCCGCCGTCAGCTACGCCCGCGTCGGCCAGGCGCGGCACGCGCTCGGCGCGCACACGTGGGGCATCGCGCTCGGGCTGGAGCTGATCGAGCGGCCGCATCCCGGCGGCGACGTCGAGATCACCCTCACGCCGGGATACGCCTGGGACGGGATCGGCCGGCCGATCGTCGCGCTCGCTCCCGCGAAAGTAGGCCTGACTCTGTTCGAGAATTTCCAGGACGACACCGACGCGGCAGGGATTCCCGTCGCGATCTGGCTGAGCTACCGCGAGCTTCCCACGAAGAGCTCGGCGCAGGGGTTCGCGGCGTGCCGCGACGGTCAGCTGGTCGAGCGCGTGATCGAGGGCTACCGGATCGAGGCGCTGCGGGTGTCGACCGTCGACTTTCACGGCGTCACTGTCGCGGCTCGCGCGATCGACGCGAAGAGCGCCGTCCAGGCGTTCAACCCCGCCGGCAAGCCGCTCTACGACGAATCCGTCTCGTATCAGGAATTCCCGGAGAGCGGCGACCGGCCGCGCTGGAGGATCTTCGCCGGAATCGTGCGCTGGGTGAAGGAGGTGAACCAGACGGCGCGCCTCATCCCGCGCACCGACGACGACCTGAACGCGACGCGCAGGAGGCGCCGTTACATCGGCGTCGTCGCCGAGGCCATCCAGGCGGCGGGGGGCGTGCTGCGCCTTCGCGACCGCGCGAACGACCCGGACGACGCGACGCTCAATTTCCAGCCGCCCGTTGTGAAGCCCGGGCCGGGCGAGCATCCCGATAACGACCTCGTGTGGGTCGAAGGGAACCTGCGCGTCGTCGGCGACGCGCGTATCGTGGCCGGAAAGGTCGACTACCGCCTCCCGAAAGGCGGCGACGGAGGAGTCTCCGTGTGGCTGCGACGCGTCGACGCCGCGAACCCGCAGAAGACGACGCTGGAGGCGGCGATCGGCGCGCCGGCGGGCGTCGAAACGCGCTTCGCCGTCAGCGCTCTCGACGCAAACGGCAACGCGACGCCGCGGATGACCGTCGTCGCCGGCACCGGAAACGTCGGCGTGGGCACCGAGGCGCCAACGCAGCTCCTCACGCTCGGCGGCGACGGCGGCACGCGGCTGGAGATCGGGCGCGTGTCGGCGGCGTTCCCGTGGTCCGGCACCGCGCCGGACAATCCCGGCGGCTTCGCGATCAACCAGCAGTCGGCCGGAAGCTCGAACGTCGGCGCGGACCTCGCGCTCAAGCGCGACGGCAAGCTGCGCGTGATGCTCGGGAACACGAGCACCTTCGTGAGCAGCCAGGATGGCGGCGACATCCTCCTCCTTGTGAATCAGGGAGAGACGGGCGAGAAGGAAGTGATGCGCGCGACCGCCGCAGGGAACGTCGGCATCGGAACGCCTTTTCCGGCCGCAACGCTGGCGCTCGGCGGCGATCTGGAGCTGGATCAGACGGGCATCGCCGCCCCGCGTTCGCTTCACCCTGGAGCGACTCTAGTGTGGAACGACGGGACCTGGCTGCGGCTGAACCAGAACCGAGACTTCAGCAAACCGATATTCGGCGTCCACACGCCCGGAGTGTTCGCGAGCGGCTCCCTCAACGTGGGTGGCGCAGGCAACTGGGCGGATCCGGCGCCCGGCAACCTTTGGATCACCGGCAGGGCCTTCAAGGACTCGCCGGGCCCGCACTGGGAGCACGTTTCCGACGCGAGGCTGAAGAAGGACATCGCCCCCATCGAAGGCGCGCTCGAGCGGATTCTGGGCCTGCGCGGCGTGAGTTTCGCATGGCGTGAGCCGGAGAAGCACGGGGCGTCGCCTGGCCGCTACATGGGTATGGTCGCGCAGGAAGTCGAGCGCGTCTTTCCGGACTGGGTCAGGGACACGCCCGCCGGCGTGAAGACGCTGAACCCCGTGGGCTTCGAAGCGCTCGCCGTCGAGGCGCTGCGCGAGCTGAGCGCGAAATGCGAGCGGCTGGAGGAGGAGATCGCAAGGCTGAAGAAACGCGGCAGACGCGCCGCCGAGCCCCGGGACGGGGACGTGCCCCCGCGGGGGAAGTCCCCGAAAAAGTAGCCGCGAGCCGCCGACGTGTCGGGTCATCTGACGATTCGCCGCATCCGATCGGAGTATCGCGTCGCGCGGGACACCGCCGACCCGTTGCGCATCCGCGACGCGTGCGACGCCGCCTTGCGGCAGCACCTTCCGCCCGTCCTGAGGTCGGCCTTCGGACGCTGGTGCGACGGCGACGACGAAAGCGTCTGGCTGGTGCGACGCCTGGATATCGACCTCGCGATCGGCGCGGACTGGAAGAGCGACCAGCTCTCGGGCGCATTCACGGCCCGGATCGCACGCGGGCTCGCGCGCGTGCTCGTCGGCGACGGCGACGGAATCAATGCGATCCGCTTTGCCGGGCCCGCGACGCACCTCGCCCGCTTCCTCGCCGATGCGGCCACCGGCGACGCGTGGAGCCGCTGGTACTACGGGAGGTTCGAGGGCCTAAGCGCGCTCTGCACGTCCGCGGCCCTGCGCACCGCGCTCCTCGAGGACCCGCGGATCGGATTGAGCGCGATGCAGCGCCTCTCCGACCCGGAGATCGCGCGCGTGGTCACGGCGATGTCGGCGCACGACCGCGGCGTCGTCCTCGACCGGTTCGCCGAGGTGACCGCCGGGGCCGAGGCGAGCTCCTTCGGTGAGAGCGTGCGGACTGCCTGGTCGCGTTGCGCGTCGGCGTTTCCGGATCCGCTCGGACGCGCCCTCGCAGTGTTCGTCCGTGCGCAATGCGCCGGGTGCGGCGGTCCGGCGCTGCGCTCGGCAATCGATGGGCTGAGCACCGCGCGGGTCCTCACGCCGCCCGAGCCTCACGCGGCGCACCGCGAGATGCTCGAGAAGATTTTCACCGCTCGAGAGACGGACGTATCCGCCCCAGATTGGACCGCGTCGACTCCGTACGGCGGCGTTTTCTTCCTTCTGCCGCAGCTGGATGAACTTCCCCTCGAGGACTGGCTCGAGTCCTGGCCCGCGCCGGCGGGCGCCGCGCCGGGTAGCGCGATGCGGCTCCTCGTCGCGGCGAAATGCCTGGGCGCGGGAAGCGCCCAAGTCGCATTTCACGACGCGGTTCTGCGGGCGCTGCTCCACATCGGACCCGATTTCACGCTCGCCTCGGCGGGCGCATGGCTGCGGCGCGTCGGCCCGGAGCGCCGGCGCTCGCTGCTGCGAGCCGCGAAGGCCGAAGCCAAGATGGAACGCGTCGACCTGCGCTCGCCCGCGGAAGAGCGCGCACGGCTCGCGTTCCCACCCCATGTCCGAATCGCGCGAGCCTGGGACGACGCGCTGTACGCGATCGCGCAGCTCGCCCTTCGCCGGTTCGCGCGACGCCTGCCGGGTTTCGCCAGATCAGGCTTTGTGCATCTCCACCGCAACTTCCTGGATGCCGTCGCGACGCTGGAGGCAGAATTCGAGCGGCTCGTCGCGCGCGTGGCGCGGCCGCCGCTCTACCTCGTGCTCAATCTCACGGGCATGACGCGCACCAGCTACACCATACGCGGCGAACCCCGGCCGATCGCGGTGTTCGCGCAGGAATGAAATGAGCCATCCCCTTTCGAGCCAGCTCTCGCGCCTCGACGCGCTGCTCGAGCGCGAGATCCTGCGCCTGCGCGCGCGCTACCAGTTGTCGCTCGACGAGTTTCGCGGACTTTACGTGAGCGACGAGCAGGTCGACCGCCTGCTGGTGCAGACGCGCGATCCGCCGCCGCCAGCCGAGCACGCCGCGGCAGCCCCCGCGGCCGGTGCGCGCTCCGCGTGCGCACCGTGGCGGCGTATCGCCGAAGCCTTCGGTCTGTCGCCGCTCGACGAAGACGTGCTGCTGCTCGCGGCCGCTCCCGAGTTCGATCTCAAGTACGAAACGCTCTACGCCTACCTCAACAACGACGTAACGCGCAAATGGCCGACGGCCGACCTGGCGCAGCGCGTGCTGAAGGATCAGGCGGAAGTGCTGCGTGCGCTCGCGCCCGGTGCGCCGCTGCTTGAGCACAGCCTGCTCGAACGCGTCGACCCTCCTGCGGCGCGGCCGGGACTACTGAATTCCGGTTTCGTTCTGTGTCCCGCGGTCGCGGCCTATCTGCGCGGCGTCGCACCGGTCGACCCGCGCTTTGCCGCCGCCATCCGACGACGGCTACCCGGCCTTTCGTGGGCGCAGTTGCCGTTTCAAGGAGAACGCGTCGCCACGCTGCAACGCCTGTCGTTGCTCGCCCAAAGCGAACGGCAGAGCGCAGTCCTGCTGTTCGTCGGGCCGCCCGGCTCCGGCCGTGCGGCGACGGTGGAAGCGCTTGCCGGCGAGCTCGGCCTGCCCGTGTGCCGGCTCGACTTGTCCGTGGCGATGCATGGCGGGAATTCACTCGGCGAATTGCCGGCATCGCTGGCGCTCCAGCTCCGTCTGGAGCCGGCGCTCCTGCATATCGAAGGACTGGAAGCGCTGAGCCGCGACGACGGCCGGCCGAATCCGGCGGCAACGGAGCTCGCGGGCATGCTGCGCGACCTGCGCGTGCCGATCGTGATCAGCGCACGCCCCGAGGAGACCTGGGCGCACGCCCTCGGAGGCCGCCGAGCAGTCGAGATCCGCTTCGGCGAGCACGACTACCGCGGGCGCGTTGCGTTGTGGCAGAAGCTGCTCGCCGACGCCCGCGTCGAGCTGCAAGCGCCGGAGGTGCACATTCTGTCCGACCGATTCGCGCTCAGCGCCGGACAGATGCGCGACGCGATCGCCACCGCGCGGGATCTCAGCGTGCTCGAGGCACGCGAGGGCGCGCTCGATGCGTCGATGCTCGCCGCCGCCGCCCGGCTGGGATCGGACCAGGCGCTCGGGCGGCTCGCGGTGAAAATGGAGTGCCGGCATTCCTGGGACGACCTCGTCCTGTCGCCTTTCACCCTCTCGCGCCTGAAGGAAATGGTGGCCGCCATTCGCTATCGCCACGTCGTATACAGCGAGTGGGGCTTCGGCGCGCGCGCCGCGGCCGCCACGAACGTCAAGGCCCTCTTCACGGGCCCGTCCGGGGTGGGCAAGAGCACCTGCGCCGGCGTGATCGCTCGCGAGCTGGGCCTCAATCTGTACCGCATCGACCTCTCGGGCGTGGTGAGCAAGTACATCGGCGAGACCGAGAAGAACCTCGACCGGATCTTCCGCGCCGCGCGCTCGGCCAACGCCATCATCCTGCTCGACGAAGCGGAGGCCATCCTCGGCAAGAGATCCGAAGTAAAGGACGCCCACGACCGCTACGCCAACATCGAAGTCGCCTACCTCCTGCAGAAACTCGAAGAGCACGACGGGGTCGTGATCCTCACGACCAACCTGCGGCGCAACATCGACGACGCGTTCAACCGGCGCATGCAGTTCGTGATCGACTTCCCGCGCCCGAACGAGACGGAGCGCGAAGCGCTGTGGCGGCTGATGTTCCCGCCGCAGTCGCCGCTCGATGGTGACATAGACTTTCGCTTCCTCGCCAGGCAATTCGACCTCGCCGGCGGCGACATTCGCAACATCGCCCTCGACGCCGCCTTCCTCGCCGCGCAGGACGGCCTCGTCATCAACATGCACTGCGTCGTCAAAGCCATGGCGCGCCAGCTCGCCAAGCAGGGGAAGACAGCCACTGCGGCGGAGTTCAAGCATTACCAGCGGTTGTTGACAGCGCGGGGAGATTGCGGGTTTTGAACCGATGGGCTACCAGACGGCAACTCGCATGAAAAACACGACGGCCGCCGGACGCTTGACATGAGCATCAGTCAAGCAAAGGTTGCCGCGAAGGCCGATTCAGGTCACAAGGGACTTGACCGTGGGCGGAATACCCGAAGCTCAGATACGTTGCGACCCGCTGGTGATATCGGGACCGGATTGGCGGCTACGGCGGGAAATCTTGCGGTTCAGCACCTCTTCCGTGCCGGCATCGTCAAGGCGAAACTCGCCATAAGCCAACCGGATGATCCGGAGGAGCAGGATGCGGATCGCGTGGCCGACCGGGTCATGCGCATGGAAGAATCCGGATCCATAAGCTCGGCGGGCGGCGTGACCCACCGTAAGTGCGCGGCCTGCGAGGCCGGCGGAGCGACTTGCCCCAAATGCGAAGAAGACGAAAAGGTCCAGCGCAAGCAGGCATCCGGTCATGCCGCATATACGGGCCCGACGATGCGTTCGCAGATCGCGGCACTGCGAGGCGGCGGGCACCCGATGCCGCCGTCGGTGCGGACATTCTTCGAGCCGCGCTTCGGACGGGACTTTGGAGGAGTGCGCCTGCATGCCGATGAACGCGCGGCGGAATCGGCGCGGGCAATTCAGGCAAGGGCCTTTACCGTCGGCCAGGATATTGCGTTCGGCGCGGGCGAGTACGCTCCGGAGACCAGCGAGGGGCGCAGGTTGCTAGCGCACGAGCTCACGCACGTCCTGCAGGAGCCGGGCGCCGGTGTCGTCCGTCGGCAGTTTGTCTTCCCGGGCCAGTCGCTATGGAATGAAGAGGACGGCGAGCCGTCCGCCGAATCGCTCTACGACCACTCCTTCGGTGCTCTATACGCCAATATCGACCAGCGCGCGACACACATGGCGCAACACCTGGCGAAGTACGTCGCCACGCACCCCGACCCGTTTGCGTTCATTCAGACCGCCTTTAAGAACACACCGCCCAAGTACGAGGACAACGTCGCGGCGGCCTTCGTCGAGATGCTCAGCGAAATCCAGCTGGTTGTATTCGCGCAGACCGATGCCGGTCGGGCCGTGCTGGACATGTTGTACGAGGCGATGATCACCGGCGATGTCTCCGACTTCGAGCGGCTGCAGGCAGCCCGCATCGAGCAGTTCGGCCTGGCTGGGGCTCGCGCTCGCCAGGGGCTTCCGGAGGTGTTCTACCAGGCGGAAGCTTCCCCGAAACAACTGGTGGAGCAGTTCGTGAGGCTCGTTGCGTTAAGGAAGCAGGACGTTGCGGTGAGCTTGTTGGCCCGCCACCTGCGCAGGGATCTCGATAAGCGCGCAGACGCGTATACGTTCATTCCCAAAGTATTCGAGGAACTTCCGCCGCGTCTCGAAGACAACGTGGCAGTCCAACTTGCCTCGATGATCGACAATGCGACGCTCGATCGAATTGCCACAGCGGAGGAAGGAAGGCGCCTGCTTGATGTCTTGTACGAGGCCCTGATTACCGGGGATGTCAACGCGTTCGAGCGGTATGAAGCGACGGAACGCATCCTCAAGGCGAGGAATACGGCCACCCCGTTCGAGGCCTTTGCGGAGTACCAAACGCGCCGGCGCATCTTCCCCGTCAAATACCAGAAGTTCCTGCGCAATTGCTACGCGCCCCCGTCCGCGAAGCGGTTGCCCGACGGCCAGATCAGGGTGTGGTACAGCACGGTACGCATCTGGCAATGCTCCGAGTTCCGGGACGACATCAATACGCTAGGCGTTCCGGACACCCAGCTGACCAGGGCCGGTATCGTTCTCAAGCCGGATGAGATCGTGAGCGTCCGCTTATACGACGAGGATAAACAGGTCCTCGATGTGCCGGCGATCGCGTTGCTCGACTATGCGAACGAAAGCAAGAACAGGACGCTCTCACTCGCCGGCCGGGCTTTCCTGGCGGGTCTCACATTGCCCCTTGGCGGCTTGCCGGAAGCAGGCCTGGCGCGCACTCTGGCGATCGTCGATCGCGTAGCATGGGGCATTTCTGCAGTCTCGGCGCTGGTCAACGACAATCGCGACTGGATCGCCAAACTCCCATTTGGCAAGGAGTTCCTGAACGCCGTCGATACCGTCAACAGCATCGCCGGCTACTACGGATGGGCGAGACTGGGCGTCGCTGGCGCTCAGTACGCTGCGAGCAAGTTGCGCCCAGCCTGGCAGAGCTGGCGCGCCGAGGTTCCGAAATTGCGCTCGAAGCATCCCGATGCCCAGACTATCGATAACCAGCTCCAGCAAACCGTAGCCGATCTCGAACAGGCTGCAGCCCGAGCGCTTGCCGTCGTTCCTCCGCGCCCGCCCGCCAACGCGAACGTTCTGCCGCCCGCCAACGCGAATGCTCCTGTGCCCCCCTCGTCCGGTGGGGGCGCACGCCCGACAGGCCCCTACACGGGGGGTGCTGCGGCACCCGATCTCCGGGCCTACACACCCCCGGCTCCCGCGGCGCCGGCACCGAAGCCTGCTGTGGCGACCGTCCCGCGAACGGCTCCCGCGGTAGCCACTGCTCCTACTCCAGCTCCGGCACCGCAACCCGCGCCCGCCGCGACCCCGGAACCGAGTCCGGCGCCCACTCCTACACCAGCTCCGACACCGAGGTTCGTTCCTCTCCCAGCCCCGTCGCCGCAGCCCGGATCGGACACGCCCAAGAGGAGAGTTATCGAAAACCCGCTCACGACCGCCACCGCCAAGACCGTCCCTCACCTCACTTCCAACCTCAACCAAACCAGCTACGACCAGGCGACCCTGACACTGCTCGACGGGTCGAACGCCACGGTAGGCAAGAACATGATCACTCGGTATCTCACGAATGAAAAAACCGGCGGAGGTCCGCCCGACGGCCAGGACCTTCTCTACGGCTTCCGCAAGCTACCCACGAAAGCCGCCTTTGGCGGATCCGGCTACAAGGCGACCCAGGTGTATATCAAGGGACACTTACTCAACGAAGGTCTGGGCGGAGTGGGTCAGCCACGTAACCTTTTCCCCATTACAGGTCAGGCCAATAAGGATCATGAACTCGGGGCGGAAGAAGACGTCAAGCAGTTGGTACGTCGTACCGACCCTATAGTGGTGATGTATCGTGTCCACGTCACTGACCAGGATCCGCAGGCAATCGACGTGAGGGGCGATGGCGGATGCACCTATCAGTACATCGACGCCGTGTTCACCTGCGCATACGCTACATACAGACTATATAGCGACTATAGCGTGGAGCAGAATCCAGCCGCTACTCAAGTCGTGACGTCCACCTTCGACACGAGTGGTTTCATCAGCGGCGTGACGAACAAAAGGTGTCCACAGGAGCCCTAGTCGTGTTCCTCACGCACGCGAGCACGATCACGCCCGCCCAGGCCCGCTTTCGCCGTCGCCTGGCGGCAGGGGTCGCGTGGATTGGAGGCGGGGGTCGGAATCGAACCGGCGTACACGGCTTTGCAGGCCGCTGCATGACCACTCTGCCACCCCGCCGTTGAAATTGGGAAGCCGCATCTTTCTCCAGGGATACGGCCCTGATGTCGGAATACGAGGGGGTTTCCCCTCTGCTGTGTGTCGGACACTCCAAAAAAGGAAAACGGCCCGTGGCCGTTTTCCTGGGAATCTGGAGCGGGAAACGAGGCTCGAACTCGCGACCTCAACCTTGGCAAGGTTGCGCTCTACCAACTGAGCTATTCCCGCGCGCCTCAAGAGGCGGAGAAACATCCTCTCACTCCCTTGAGTGGAAAGGAATTATAGGCCAGCGCCCCCCGCTCAGGCAACCCGCTTCCACGCCAGAGGCATCGCGACTTTCAGGTAGTAAACCATTGATACAAGGGTGAGTATTGCTGCGATCCAGATGAGCCAGGTGCCCACCGTGTGCGGGTTGAAGGCACCAATCGGGTCGTTGTAAAGCAGAAGTGGAATCGCAACCATCTGCGAGATCGTTTTGACCTTGCCGAGAACGGATACTGCCACGCTGCCGGATGCCCCGATCTTGGCCATCCATTCGCGCAAGGCCGAAATGGTAAGTTCACGGCCGATGATGATGAGGACGACGATTGCACCTACGCGATCGAGCTCGATCAGGACGATCAGGGCCGCTGCGACCATCAGCTTGTCCGCGACGGGATCGAGAAATTCTCCGAACGAAGAAGTCTGGTTGAGCTTGCGCGCGAGCCAGCCGTCCAGCCAGTCGGTCAACGCCGCCACGGTGAAGATGACCGTCGCGACCAGGTTCTGATTGGGCACGGACACCCAGCTTTTCTCGAAATAGAAGATGCCCACGAACAGCGGTATCAGAACGATCCGCAGCCACGTGAGCAGGTTGGGCAGGTTGAGGGGCATCGCCGATTATCGCCTATCGGAGCGCGAAGGCGTGACCGGTGACCGGTGACCGGTGACCGGTGCCGAGGGACGAGCCGCTGCTTCAATGAAGCTCATGGTAGATTCTCTCCGCTAACGTACGGTTGATTCCTTCCACCTGGGCGAGGTCGTCCACGCTCGCGGCGAGCAGGCCGCGCAGGCCGCCGAAGCGCGCGAGCAGTTTCTGGCGGCGTTTCGCGCCCACGCCCGAGATACTTTCCAGGGTCGAAGTCGACCGCGCTTTGCCGCGCCGGGCGCGGTGGCCCTGTATCGCGAAGCGGTGCGCCTCGTCGCGGATCTGCTGGATGAGATGGAGCGCCGGATGGTCCCTCGCGAGGTGCACCGGCTCGCTTCGTCCCAAAGGCCACAGTTGTTCCAGGCCGGGCTTGCGCTCTTCCCCTTTGGAGACCGCCACGATGGCGACGTCCGCCAGGCCGATATCGGCGAAGACCTCCCGGGCCACCGAGAGCTGGCCCTTGCCGCCGTCGATCAGCACCAGGTCCGGTACTTTCCCCTCCCCTGCGACGACTTTCCGGTAGCGCCGCGTGAGGACATCCTTCATGGCGGCGTAGTCGTCGCCGGGCTCGATGCCGGCGGGTGCTGCCGCCGGGGTCGCGAGGGTCGAGGGGTGCGTGACGTCTGTCGACTCGCTCGAGTTGACGGCTGATGGCTGACGGCTGACGGCAATGTTGTACCTTCGGTACTCCCCTTTTTGCATGGCGGAACGGTCGTAGACCACGCACGACGCCACCGTCGCCTCGCCCATCGTGTGACTCACGTCGAAGCACTCGATGCGCTGTGCCGTGTCCGGCAGATCGAACGCCTGTTGCAGGGCCGTGAGGCGCGCTTCCTGCGTGGCCTGCGACGCGAGCTTCTGCTCCGCTCCGAATTGGGCGTTGCGCAACGCCATGTCGAGCCACGCCCGGCGCGGACCGGTGGGACGGGTCGCGATCCGTACCACGCGTCCCGCGCGCCCGGCGAGCAGTTGCTCCAGCGGTTCCGCGTCCAGCTGCGCGCCGGCGACGATCAGCGACGGGATGGCATGCTCCAGGTAGTGCTGCACCACGAAAGCTTCGAGCACCTGTTCCGATGTCGCATCGTCGGCGTTGCGCGGGAAGAAGTTGCGGTCTCCCAGGTGGTGGCCGCCGCGTATCATCACCATGTTGACGCAGGTGACGCCGGCCGCCCTGCTGCACGCGATGATATCGGCATCGCTGCCCTGCCCGCTCACGAACTGCTTTTCCACCACCTTGCGCAAGGCCGCGATCTGGTCGCGGTAGGCTGCGGCCTGCTCGTAGTGCAGGCGTTCCGAGGCCTCCGCCATGCGCGCGGCGAGGCGCTCCAGCACCTCGTCCTCCCGGCCTGAGAGGAACAACCCGGCGCTCCTCACGTCGTCCGCGTAATCCTCGTCCCTGACGAGACCCACACACGGCGCGGTGCAGCGCCTGATCTGGTGCAGAAGGCACGGACGCGAGCGGTGCGTGAACACCGTGTCCTCGCAGGTACGGATCCGGAACACCTTCTGCAGCAGCTGTATGCTCTCGCGCACGGCCCCGGCATTGGGAAAAGGACCGAAATAGCGGTGGCGCTCGTCGAGGACCCCGCGGTGAAATCCCAGGCGCGGATAGCGGTGGCCGGTCACGACCAGGTAGGGATAGGACTTGTCGTCCCTGAAGAGAATGTTGTAGCGCGGCGCGAGCGACTTGATCAGATTGTTCTCGAGCAGCAGGGCCTCGGCCTCGGAGCGCGTCACCGTCGTTTCGATGGCCGCCACCTGTCCGAGCATCACCTGGATGCGCGGGGACACGCCCTCCTGCTTCTGAAAGTATGAGGCGACCCGTTTGCGGAGATCGAGCGCCTTGCCGACGTAGAGCGCCTCCCCGGCGGCGTTCAGCATGCGGTACACGCCCGGCCGGTGGGGCAGCCCGGATATCACCTCTGCGGGATCGAACATGCGGAGGAAAGATGCCTGGCGATGGCGCTCACCACGCTACGGAACATCTCCGGGGTCAGTCGTTTCGTCTGCGTATTATAGCGGCTACAGTGATAGCTATCGTAGAGCAGGAGCCCGCACGGCAGCTCGTGCCTCGCGCCGTGACCGAATCGGAACGCGCCGCGCCGGATGCTCGTTGCCATCAGAACCGCGTCATGCGCGACGACTCCCAGCGCCAGAATTGCCGCACCGCGCGGGAGCGCCGCGATCTCGTCCTCGAGGTAGGGATTGCAGCGCGCGACCTCCGCCGGGGTGGGCTTGTTCTCCGGGGGCAGGCACTTCACGGCATTGGTGATGCGGCAATGCACGAGCTTCAGGCCATCGCCGGCTCCGGTGGAAACCGCCCGGTTTGCGAGGCCGAAAGCGTGCAGCGTATCGTAGAGCAGGATACCTGCGTGATCCCCGGTGAAAGGTCGTCCGGTGCGATTGGCGCCGTGCATGCCGGGAGCGAGCCCAACGACGAGCAGGCGTGGCCGGTTTGCCCCGAAAGGCGCGACAGGCCGCGCGTGGTAGCCGGGGTGCGCGGTGCGCGCACGGTCCAGGTAACGGGCCAGGCGCGGGCATTTGCGGCAATTCAGCGAGAATTCCGGCATCGGTTCCGCCAGGTGTTCAACTCCTGTAACATTACGCCCTTTTTGGAGCAACGAAATGAGGGGATGGCTCCTCGCTTCGCTCTCCCCTGATACTCCACTACATCACGGCGCCTGACGTTCAGTCAGTCAGGCGCTCTTACATAACGGCGGAAAAGATGGCAAAAGTAACGGCAACCGACGTCCGTGCCGGCAATCTCATCGAATGGGAAAAGCGCGTGTGGCGCGTTCTCAAGGCTCACCACGTCCACGTCGGGGGCCGTGGTGGCGCCTTCATGCAGGTCGAGATGAAGGACATCGAGTCGGGCACCAAGAAGAACGAGCGGATCCGCACCGAGGATAAGATCGAGCGCGCGTTCGTGGACCAGCGCGACATGCAGTACCTCTACAGCGACGGCACCGGGCACGTGTTCATGGACAAGGAGAGCTTCGAGCAGCTCACCCTGGATGCCGACTTTCTCGAGGGGCAGGCCGGTTACCTGATCCCGAACATCGATGTCCAGGTGAACTTCTACCAGGACCGTCCGATCGGCGTGCAGCTTCCACCGAGCGTGGTGCTGGCCGTCACCGAAACCGAGCCCAATCTCAAGAGCGCGACTGCGACCGGTTCGTTCAAGCCGGCGAAGACCGAGACGGGGTTGACCGTGATGGTCCCCCAGTTCATCGTGGACGGCACGAAGATCAAGGTCAACACGGACACGGGCGAGTACATCGAGCGGGCGTGAGCCGAGGATTCGGGATTCAGGAATCAGGATTCAGCACGCCACCGCTCCCACCGGATCCCGAATCCTGGATCCTGAATCCTGACTGCCGGGAATCACGAGATTCCCGGCAGTTCTCCCTCCTTCACCCCTATCTCCGCGATCGCGCGCAACGCCTCCACGTAGCGCGAGTCCTGGCGCAGCTTCTCCATGTTCTTTGCCTGCGCGCGCCCGTGCATGCGCGCGAGGCGGGCAAGCGCCGCGGGCGGCGTGGCGTAGTTGAGTCCGGCGAGCAGCTCGTCCATCGCCGCCGGGTCGTTGCACGCCAGCACCATGTCGCAGCCCGCGGCGAGCGCGGCCTCCGCCCGGGCGACGATTCCTCCGGCGACGCTCGCTCCTTCCATACCGAGATCGTCGCTGAAGATGGTGCCGCCGAACGCCAGCTCCTCGCGCAGCACGCGCTTCAACCAGATTGCCGAATATCCGGCCGGCCGGCCGTCGATCTTCGGATAGATGACGTGGGCGGGCATGATGCCCCCCAGCCCCGCGGCGGCGAGGCGCCGGAACGGGACGAGATCGCGCGCCTCGATGTCGGCGTAGGGACGCTCGTCGATGGGGACCTCGTGATGGGAATCGGCCCTCACGTAGCCGTGCCCCGGAAAATGCTTGCCTACCGCGCTCATGCCCGCGAGCTTGAAGCCGCGGATGAGTGCGCGGGCGAGCTCTGAAATGGCCAGCGGATCGGAATGAAGCGCGCGATCGCCGATCACGCTGCTCGCGCCGTAGTCGAGATCGAGAACGGGCGCAAACGTCAGATCCACGCCGTGGGCACGCAGCTCGGCGGCCAGCACGAAGCCCGTATCGTGGGCAAGCGCACGCGCGCGCTTGCGATCGGTGTCCCACGTCTGTCCCAGGGCGCGCATCGGTGGAATTGCCGTGAACCCTTCCCGGAACCGCTGGACGCGCCCGCCTTCATGGTCCACCGCCACGATGAGCGGCGGGTTGCGAAGGGCGTGTATCTCCGCGGTCAGGCGGGCGAGCTGCTCGGGCGAGGAATAGTTGCGGGAAAAAAGGATGACGCCGCCCGCCAGGGAATGCGTCAGGCGCCCGCGGTCGGCGTCGGTCAGGGCGGTGCCCGCGACGTCCAGCACCACCGGTCCCAGCGGCAGGCCGGCTGCGGTCATGTCTAGCTGCCGCCTTCCTGAGCGGACTCGAGCACCACGCAAGCACAAGCGAGCGATCTTTCGTCACTGATCGTGAGGTGATGGCGCACGATGCCGCGGCTCGATACCAGGCGCTCGAGATTGGGGTGGAACGCGAAGCTCGGCTTGCCGGCCTTGTTCTGCACCACGCTGATGCACTGAAGCGTCACGGGATAGCGAAAGCCGGTGCCCATTGCCTTGGAGAATGCCTCTTTCGCCGCAAAGCGGTTCGCGAGGAACAGGACCGGCTTCACGGTCCGCTGGTAGCCGGGCCACTCGATCTCGGTCAGCACCCGCCGCGCAAAGCGCTCACCGTATTTTTCCTTCAGCCGCGCGATCCGATGCGGCTCCACGACGTCGATGCCGATGCCGTAGATCATCGCGCCCGAGCGATCAGCGTTTTCATTTCGCGCACTGCGGCCGGCAGGCCGGTGAACACGGCGCGCGCCACAATGGAATGTCCGATGTTCAGCTCGCGTATGTCCGGTAGGCGCGCTACCGGCTGAACGTTGCCGTAGTTGAGGCCGTGGCCCGCGTTCACGTGGAGTCCTCTGCCTGCCGCGTATTGCGCTGCTTTCGCGATCTTCCCGAGCTCGTGGTCCCGCGTCCCGGCCGGGGCATCGGCGTAGCGCCCGGTGTGCAGCTCGATGACCGGGGCGCCGGCCGCGCGGGCGGCGTCGATTTGCGTGGGCTCCGGATCGATGAACAGCGAGACCCGGATGCCGGCGGCCTTCAGCTCACGGCACGCCTGCGCGACTCGCTCCGCATTGCCGGCGACGTCCAGACCGCCTTCCGTGGTCAGCTCCTCCCGCCGTTCCGGAACGAGACAGACATCGTGCGGCCTGACGCGCACGGCGATGGCGATCATGGCCGGCGTCAGAGCCGATTCGAGATTCATGCGCGTGGCGATCCGCGCGCGTAGCTCATCGACGTCGGCGTCCTGTATGTGCCGGCGGTCTTCGCGCAGATGCAGGGTAATGTAGTCCGCGCCCGCCGCTTCGGCAGCGAGCGCCGCCTCGACGGGGCTCGGGTAATGCGTGCCGCGGGCCTGCCGCAGCGTCGCGACGTGATCGATGTTGACGCCAAGAAGAATCATAGCTCGTGAAGGTCGCGCAGCAGCTGGCGCGTGTGCAGTACCTGGTTGCCGAGGTAGTGATTGATGAGGGCGCGCATCAGGGTCTTCGCTTGCTGCTGCGTCGCCGAGTCCGCAAAATCGCCGCGCCGCATATCGAGCAGCGCCCGTCCGGTCAATTCTACCCCCATTTCCGCGGCGCGCCCGGTCGCCGCCACCGGCCCACGCTCGATGACGTAGACATAGCTCCGCTCTGCGGCGATCGGCGCGCCCTCGTCCGCGTCGCGGTCGAGCAGCACGCCGTAGCCCAGCTCGCCGAGGAGCGTCAGCTCGAAGCGGCGCAGGATCGCGGCATGGTCCTCGCTCGCAGCCAGCGCGGCGAGCGCTTCGCGGTAAGCGGTGTACAGGTTTTCGTGCGGATCGTCGCGCACGAGCAGTCTCAGCAGGAGCTCGCTGAGATAGAAGCCGCAGATCAGGGCCTGGCGCTTCAACGGCGCGTACGGCCCCTCCCATTCCGCGGCGACCAGCGTTTTCAGCTCCGACCGGCCGGTCCACGAAACGAGCAGCGGCTGGAACGCGAGCAGCACGCCCCGCAATGCCGAGCCCGGCCGCCGCGCGCCGCGCGCGACCAGCGCCACGCGTCCATGGTCGCGTGTGAAGGTCTCCACCACGAGGCTCGTCTCGCGATAGCGATAGCCGTGCAGCACGAATGCGGGCTGGGCGTTTTCGCGCGTGCTGCCGGAGCTCATGCCGCGCTCGCCCGTTCGACGAGGGCGGTTCTCACTTCTTCCACCACACTTTTCCAGTCCCCTTCCGTGGACTGCCTGAAGAGCGTGGCGGTCGGATACCACGCCAGCGCTCCGGCCCGGGGCAGCCAGCGCCAGTCGGGGACCGCCGCGAGCAGCAGCCAGACCGGCTTGCCGAGCGCCCCGGCGAGATGCGCGGCCGCGGTGTCTATGGAAATGACGAGGTCGAGCGCGGCGACCAGGGCGGCGGTATCGCCGAAGTCGTGCAGGTCCGCGGTGTAGTCGGTGATCCTGCCGCGCCAGGCACCCGGCTCCCGCAGATCCGCTGCCGCCTCGCCTTTCTGCAAGCTGAAGAAGTCGCAGCCCGGCGTGTCCGCGAGCGGCGCAAGCTCGTTGAGCGGAGAGGCTTTCATGGCCGCGGCGACGAACGTGGGGCGTCCCGCCCATGCCAGTCCGACCTTCAGCGGCGCCGGGTGGGCCGACAATCTTGTCCGCCATGTTGCGACCGCGGCAGGGTCGGGTGCCACATAGGGTATCGGCGCGGGAATCGTCGTCACCGTGGTTCGGAATGCCCGAGGCAGGCTCATGAGCGGCGCGTGATAGTCGAACTCCGCGAGCGGCTCGCCTGGCTCCCCGACCGATTCGACCCCGGGCACGCTCCGAAAGAGCGCCGCCAGCGCCGGATCGCAGAGCGCGACCACGCGCGCGCCGCGGGCCGCAAGCAGGGGTGCATAGCGGATGAACTGGATGCCGTCGCCGTAGCCCTGCTCCGCATGCAGCAGGACGCGCTTGCCGGCGATATCCTGGCTGCCATCCCACAGCGGCTGCGGGAACGGGGGCAGGCGCAGCGAGGCATCCTCCCCGCGCCATCGCCACTCGAACTCTTCCCAGCCTTCCTCGTAGCGGCCAGTCGCCAGCAGCGCCTGCGCCAGGCAGCAATGGGCGTGGGCGTAGCCGGGATCGATCTGGAGCGCGCGCCGGTAGCACGACACGGCGCGGTCCGGATCGCCCCGTATGTCATGGAGATTGCCGAGATTGACGTGCGGCTCCGAGAGCGCGGGATCGAAGCGGGCAGCGTCCTCGAAACAGCGGGCGGCAGCCTGGAAGTCGCCGCGCCGCTGGTGGAGCACGCCCAGGTTGTTGTGGGCTTTTGCGTGCGACGGATCGAGGTGCAGCAGCCGCCCATAGCAATCGGCAGCCGCGTCCGCCCCGGCGTTTTTGGAAAGCTGCACGCAGCGCTGGAAGAGCGCGCCCGCCTCGGCCGCGTCCGGCGTCCGCGCGGCGGAGCGCTCCGTGTCCCGGCCGCGCACCCGGTGCAGCAGGTCGCCGAGGAGTCGCGCCAGCGCGCTCACGACCGGCTCCCGGAATCGTAGCCGAGCCGGTTGAGCACGGCTGTGTCGTCCGCCCAACCCTTCCTGACTTTCACGATGGTCTCGAGAAAGACCTTGCCGCCGAAAAGGCGTTCCATGTCCTGGCGCGCTCGCGTGGCGATCGTTTTCAGGTGAGCACCGCCCTTGCCGATCACGATTCCCTTGTGGCCTTCCCTGGCGACGAGTATGGCCGCGTGTATCCGGCGCAAGCCCCCTTCCAGCC
Organism: Burkholderiales bacterium; assembly: GCA_035649495.1. Classification (GTDB taxonomy): domain Bacteria; phylum Pseudomonadota; class Gammaproteobacteria; order Burkholderiales; family SG8-41; genus SG8-41. Next base: position 29,524 of record DASRJL010000108.1, read on the forward strand.
GGAACTGCTCGATCTCGACCGCGATCGAATAGGGCAGCTCGTCACCGAGCAGGTTGATGAGCTTCTCGCGCAGCAACTCGGCGGCGAGAACGCGCTCGCTCGCGGTGGTCAGCTCGTCCGGGTCGAAAAGGTTCGGACCTTCCGGCAGCAATCCGGCGACGGCGTCGAGCATCGCCTCGACCTGCGTTCCCCGCGTCGCCGAGACCGGCACCAGCGCCGCGAACGCGCGCACCCGGGCGAGCTCCTCGAGGAAGGGCAGCAGCAGCCTGCGGTCGCGGACGCGGTCGATCTTGTTGATGGCGAGCACTACCGGCAGGCTTTGCGGCAGGATGTCCCCGATCGCCTGGTCGCGGCGGTCGAATTTCAGCGCCTCGACGATCCACAGCGCCGCGTGCACCTCCTGCAGCGCGCCGAGGACTGATCGATTCATCAACCGGTTGAGCGTGGAGCGGTGCTCGGTCTGGTAGCCGGGCGTATCCACGAACACGACCTGGGCGTGCGCCCGGGTGACGATCCCGGAGATCGGCAAGCGCGTGGTCTGCGGCTTGCGCGACACGATGGAGAGCTTCTGCCCGACGAGGTGGTTCAACAGCGTGGACTTGCCCACGTTGGGGCGGCCGACGACCGCGACGTATCCCGCACGATGAGCTGCGCGCTCGGGCGCCCGCTCATGCCCCTTCATGTTCCCTCGTGTTTCCTCATGTCCCCTCAGTTTCCCAGGGCGAGCTCATAGGCCTGCCGCGCGGCCTCCTGCTCGGCGCTGCGCCGGCTCGTGCCCGCTCCCAGCGAGCGGATGTTCAACTCGGGGACCACGCACTCCACCTCGAACAGCTGCTCGTGCGCCTCGCCGCGCGTAGCAACCACCGCGTACTGCGGCAACGCCATCCGGCGGCCTTGCAGGTGCTCCTGCAGGAGCGTCTTGGGGTCCTTTCCGGAGCTGGCAGGGTCGATCGCGTCGATCGCGTCTCCCAGCAGGGTGCGCACCACGCGCCGGGCGGCCTCGAAGCCCGCGTCGAGAAACACGGCACCGATCACTGCCTCGACGGCATCGGCGAGTATCGACGGACGGCGCGCGCCGCCGCTCTTCACCTCGCCCTCACCGAGCAGGAGCTGCGCTCCGAAATCGAAGCGCCGCGCGACCGACGCCAGGGATTGCTGGTTGACGAGGTTCGCGCGCAGGCGCGAGAGCTCGCCTTCGGTCAGATCGGGAAATTTGTGGTAGAGCTCGAGCGCGACCGCGCAGTTGACGACGCTGTCGCCGAGAAACTCGACCCGCTCGTTGTTCGAGGCGCCGTGGCTGCGATGGGTGAGCGCGCGGCGCAGCAGCTCCGGCCGGGCATAGCGGTGACCGATCGAGAGGGCGAACGCCTCGATGTCCATCGCCGGCTGTTCGTCCCCCGCCCGCCCCCGCCTACTTCGAGTCGGGCGCGAAATCCATGCAGGCGCTCAGGTTGCCGAACAGGTGCACCTTTGAGGAGTATTCGGCGGAGAGCAGGACGTCGTTGCCTTCCTTGGTGATCAAGACGTCGCCCGCGCCTATCGACTTGATGTTCTCCAGGGTCTGCCTGGCCGCGAAGGCGGCTTCGAAATTGCGCCGGTTGGGTTCGCGCGACACCGGGTCGGCGGCCAGCGCCTTCAACTGCTTCTTGATCGTCCAGTACTCGAAATACGACGGCCCGATCTTGAAGGCGAACAGCAGGCAGAAGATCAAGATAACTGCAACCACCATGAACCCGGTCAAGGTCACACCCTGTTCTTTTCGCATGATCACCTCTCTCCAACGCGCGGATCGAATCAAGTGTTACGAGGGCTACTCAGTCTATGAACCGGCCTATCCTCCGGAAATCGTCGAAGTTCCACCAGATCATGAACGCCTTGCCGACGATGTTCGCTTCGGGCACGAATCCCCAGTAGCGGCTGTCGCTGCTGCTGTCCCGGTTGTCCCCCATCAGAAAAAAACGTCCGGGCGGAATCCTGCAGCTAAAACCGGCGTCATTGTAGACACAATTCTCGCGCAAGGGAAACTGCTTCACGCCGGACGGATGCACGCTCGGCGCCTCGGGCTGCACCAGGATCGCGTGCTCGCGCGCGCCCAGGGTCTCGATCAGCCGTTGCGCGGAAACGAACGACAGGCCCGATTCGACGTAGCTGTAATCGCCGTCCGGCTTGACCTTGACCTCGACGCCGTTCACCGAAAGACGCTTGTTCTGGTAGGCGAGGAGATCGCCAGGCAGGCCCACCACGCGCTTGATGTAGTCGAGCGACGGGTCCTCGGGATAGCGGAACACCATCACGTCGCCGCGCTGCGGCGCGTTCATGTCGACGAGCTTTAGGTTGACGATAGGCAGCCGGATGCCGTAGGTGAACTTGTTCACGAGTATGAAATCGCCGACGAGCAGCGTCGGCAGCATCGACCCCGAGGGAATCTTGAACGGCTCGACCAGGAAGGACCGCAGGAGGAACACGACGAGGATCACCGGGAAGAAGCTTTTCGGGTACTCGACCCACCACGGCTCCGGCCGCCCCGGTGCCCGGCGCGCACGCAGCCAGAAATGGTCGGCCAGCCAGACCGCGCCCGTGGCCACGAGCAGCAGGAACAGCGCCAGCGCGAAATTCAATTGTCCACCTTCAATATCGCCAGGAACGCCTCCTGTGGTATCTCGACGGTGCCGACCTGCTTCATGCGTTTCTTCCCCGCTTTCTGCTTTTCGAGCAGCTTTCTCTTGCGCGTGATGTCACCGCCGTAGCACTTCGCGAGCACGTTCTTGCGCAGCGCCTTGATGGTCTCGCGCGCGATGATCTGCGAGCCGATGGCCGCCTGCACCGCCACGTCGAACATCTGCCGCGGGATCAGTTCTCTCATCTTGACCGCCAGCTCGCGTCCACGGTGCTGCGCGTTGTCGCGATGCACGATCAGCGACAGCGCGTCCACCCGGTCGCCGTTGATCAGGATGTCGAGCCGGACGAGATCGCCCGCGCGGTATTCGAGGAAATCGTAGTCGAGGGAGGCGTAGCCGCGCGAAACCGACTTCAGCTTGTCGAAGAAATCCATCACCACCTCGTTCAACGGCAGCTCGTAGGTGAGCACCACCTGCCGCCCCACGTACTGCATGTTGCGCTGGGCGCCGCGCTTCTGGTTGGCGAGCGTGAGCACCGGCCCGACGTAAATCTGGGGAACGAGGATGGACGCCGTGATGATCGGCTCGCGGATCTCCTCGATCTTCGACGGATCGGGCAGCTTCGACGGATTCTCGATCTCGATCACGGTGCCGTCGCGCTGGGCGACCTGATACACCACCGTGGGCGCCGTGGTGATGAGGTTCATGCCGTACTCGCGCTCGAGCCGCTCCTGCACGATGTCGAGGTGCAGCAGGCCGAGGAAGCCGCAGCGGAAGCCGAATCCCAGCGCCTGCGAGGATTCCGGCTCGTAGCGCAGCGAGGCGTCGTTCAGGTGGAGCTTCTCCAGGGCCTCGCGCAGCGCCGTGTACTCGTTGGCGTCCACCGGGTACAGGCCCGCGAACACCTGCGGCTTGATCTCCTTGAATCCGGGCAGCGGTGCGGCGGCCGGTCGGTCGGCGAGCGTCAGCGTATCGCCCACGCGCGCCGCCTGCAGCTCCTTGATCCCGGCGGTGACAAAACCGACCTCACCCGCCTGGAGGCGCTCTCTCACGCTGGACTTGGGCGTGAATACCCCGGTGCGCTCGCATTCGTAGGTCGCCCCGGTGGACATGAACTGGAGCCGGTCTCCGGGCCGCAGCCGGCCGTCCACCAGACGCACCAGCATCACCACGCCGACGTAATTGTCGAACCACGAGTCGATGATCAGCGCCTTCAGCGGCGCTTCCGGGTCCCCGCGCGGCGGCGGGATGCGCGCGATGACCGTTTCGAGCACGTCGCGCACGCCCTCGCCGGTCTTGGCGCTCACGCGCAATGCATCGCCCGCCGGAATGCCGATGATGTCCTCGATCTCGGCGATCACGCGCTCGGGCTCGACCTGCGGCAGGTCTATCTTGTTCAGCACCGGCACCACTTCCACGCCCTGCTCGGTCGCGGTGTAGCAGTTGGCGACCGTCTGCGCCTCGACGCCCTGGGAGGCGTCCACCACCAGCAGCGCGCCTTCGCATGCCGCCAGGGAGCGCGACACCTCGTACGAGAAGTCCACGTGCCCGGGGGTGTCGATCAGGTTGAGCAGGTAGGTCTGCCCGTCCAGCGCGCGATAGTCGAGCGCGGCGGTCTGGGCCTTGATCGTGATGCCGCGCTCCCGCTCGAGGTCCATCGAGTCGAGCACCTGCTCCTCCATCTCGCGGTCCGTGAGTCCGCCGCACAACTGTATGAAGCGGTCGGCGAGCGTGGATTTGCCGTGGTCGATATGGGCGATGATCGAGAAATTGCGGATATGGTGCATAAAAGAGGGCTCCCGCGAGAGCCCTCCGCTAAGTTGACGCGGCGTATTCTAGCAGCCTATGCGGCCCCGGGCCGTTTCGAGGTACGCGCCGACCCGCGAGGCATCGAGGCGGTAGCGGCACAATTCGTGCGTCCCGTGGGCAAGCACCGGAACTTCCGTATCGAAGCGCGCCGCGAGCAGAGGGTCGCCGTCCACGTCGACGACGGCTATCGTGAAGGAGAAATCGTCGCGCAGCCTCTGCAGGCTCTCGATCATCTCCGCGCAGAGATGGCAGCCGGCGCGACTGTAGACCGTCAACTCCAGCGGCCGCGCGTCATCCGCCATTCCCATTGGGCCGGAACGGCAGGAAAAGCGAGTTGGTGCCGCGCCGGACGAGCAGCGCCACGATGCGTCCCTTGTCGAGCTGGGCGATCAACTGGTTGAACTGCTCGATGGATTTCACGTCCTGGTTGTTGACCGCGAGTATCACATCCCCGCGCCTGACTCCCGCGCGCGCGGCCGCGCCCTGCGCGTTCTCGACCAGCACGCCGCCCGCGATCTTCAACTCCTTGCGCTGGGCGTCGGTCAGCTCGACGAGCGTGAGCCCGTGCTGGCTCGCGACCGCCGCCGGCGGCTTGGGGTCGCGGCGGCCCTTCTGCTGGGCTGCGGCGGTGCGGTCGTCCTGCATCTCGGCCACGACCACCTGCACGTCGCGGGTCTGCTTGTTGCGCCACACCTGGACGGCGACCTTGCTGCCGGGCTTCACCGCTCCCACCAGCCGGGGCAGATCTTCGGACGAGATGACCGGCTTGCCGTCGAACTGCAGGATCACGTCGCCGGCTTCTATGCCTGCTTTTTCCGCCGGCCCGCCCTTCTCCACCGAGTTCACCAGGGCGCCCTGCGCTTTCGGGAGCCCGAACGATTCCACGAGCTCCTTGGTGAGCGCCTGTATCACTACGCCGATGCGTCCGCGCGTCACTTTTCCGGCGGCGCGCAATTGCTGCGCGATCTGGTTTGCGACGTCTATCGGTATGGCGAACGAAAGGCCCATGAAGCCGCCGGTGCGGCTGTAGATCTGGGAGTTGATCCCGACCACCTCGCCCCTCAGATTGAAGAGCGGCCCGCCCGAATTGCCCGGGTTGACCGCCACGTCGGTCTGGATGAAAGGAACGTAGTTCTCCTGCGGCAGCGAACGGCCCTTCGCGCTGACGATGCCGGCGGTAACCGAATTCTCGAATCCGAACGGCGAGCCGATCGCGACGACCCATTCGCCGACCTTGAGCTTGTTGGGATCGCCGAACCTGACGACCGGCAGTCCCGATGCCTCGATCTTGATCAGGGCCAGGTCCGTGCGCCGGTCGGCGCCTATGATCTTCGCCTTGTATTCGCGCTTGTCGGTGAGTCTCACCGTGATCTCCTCGGCGGCATCGACCACGTGCGCGTTCGTCATGATGTAACCGTCTGCGCTGATGATGAAGCCGGAGCCGAGCGACTGGCTCGGGATGTCGCGGGGGCCCGGGTTGGGGATGAAGCGCCGGAAGAACTCGTAGAACGGGTCATCCTCCCGCAGGTTGGGAACCTGGGGCAGCAGCGGATTGCGGGAGGTCTGCGTCGTGCTGACGTTGACGACCGCTGGACCCTGTCGCTCGACCAGGTCGGTGAAATCGGGCAACTGCGCCGCTGCGGCGGCGGCGGCAAGGAGCGTGAACAGCAGGACAAACCAGCGCTTGAGCATGGCTACCTCGGAGCGTCTTGTTGTGATCGTGCGGTACGGCTACTGGCGTACGGCGGTGGCGGCACCCTTGAACTCGAGGGACTTGGCGACCTGCATGACGGTTGCCGCGGGCACCTCTCCCAGGGCCGTCACCATGTAATCCGCCACCTGCCTCGTGTAGATATTGACGGCTCCCTGATGCGACAGATGCGGCACCGGCCTCGGACCCGGCATCGGCTCGATGAAAATGGAAATGGCGGCGAGACCATCGGAGAACACGATGTGCGCCACCGTCCCCGAACGGCCCGCGATCGAGCGCCTGAATTCGGACATCTTCCGGAACCCCGGCAACTGGCTCGCCAGGGCCCAGCCGGTATCTCCCGGGGTCTCGGCGACCGGGATGGCCGACCGGTCGACCTTCCAGTCCTTGGCCTTGGCCGCGTAGCGCGACTTGACCAGGTCGCGGCTGAAGTCGCGGCCTATCGCCAGCTCGGTGAATGCAAAGGACTCCAGCGTCTCGTTCTTCTCGCCGAGGCTGCGCGCACGCAAGGGCAGGCCCGACTTGACCTCTGCGCAGAAATAGTGACCGTAGCGCAGCTTGTCCCGCGGCTCCAGGACGATGACCTGGCATTCGTGGCCGGCGACCCGGTCCGTGCCTTCCTTGCGCACGGCGTAGCTGTCGACAACGCCCGTCAACTGCTCGGGAAGCATGGCCGGGAAACGGCGCGGCATGCGCTTTTCCACGAGCACGGTCTTCGAGTTCGGCAGGTAGCAGGTGACCTGGTCGTTGGTGCGTATGATCTCGCGCGGGGGCCCGTCCAGCGTCTCGAGCTTCTCGAACTCTCCGCCGGCAGAATTGTTGAAATGAGCGATGCGGGAGGTTTCCGTCTGCCGGTTGTTCCGGTAGACGAACGTGCCCACGTAATTCAACTGGCGGGACGCGCTCGCCATCTTCTTCAGCCACGAGAGCCCGTCCTGGAGCTCGGTGGTGTCGGCGGCGCCTGCCGGACCTGCTGCGCAGAGGCCGAGCAGCAGCGCCGGCAGGACAGATTTCACTCGCGTACCTTCGCGGGCTGCGTAGCCGAAACGCTGCGGATATAGGGGGCGAGCCCCTGTATCGCAGTGCTCGGCGAAAACTCCTGGTGGGCGATCAGGTACTCGTTCATCCTGCCCTCGCTGGGAACGCTCGCGAGCTCGACCTGGGCAGCCGGAGCTGAGGTAGATGAGCCCGATACCGGGACCGCCTGCGGGGCGGTTGCCAGTTGCGGCTGCGGTGAAAGGGGGCTGTAGAACGCCATCCAGCCTACGAGCGCCACCGCCGAAAAGGAAGCGGCGGCCGACCACGCGTAGGTGGCCACCCGCGGCGCCGCCGGGCTGCGGCGCGGCGCCAGCACCGTGGGCTCTCCGGCAAGCCGCTCGTGCAGCCGCGCGGAAAACTGCCGGGAAACGACGCTATCGCCGCGCATGACATCGCCTATCAGGTGAAAGGCTTCCCAGCCTGCCAGCGCTTCGGGATCGTTTTTGAGCCGGTTCAGCTCCTGCCCGGCCTGGTGAGCGTCAAGCTCACCGTCCATCAAAGATGAAATTCGCTCCATTTACCATCTCCTGTCTTTCGGGGTGTCGAGCAGCGGTCTTAACTTTGCCGCTATGGCTTCGCGCGCCCTGAAGATGCGCGACCGGACGGTTCCGATCGGGCAGTTCATTATATCGGCAATATCGTCGTAACTCAGACCCTCGATCTCCCTGAGGGTAATCGCCGATCTTAGCTCTTCTGGCAACGATTCCAGCGTTTGGTTCACTGTCTCCGCGACCTGCCGGCTCATCATCTGGTTCTCCGGCGTGTTGAGATCGCGCAGCTGGTCGCCGTCCTCGTAGCCCTCCGCCTCCTCGCTGTCTATCTCCGTCGTGGTCGGCGCCCGCCGCCCCATCGCCGCCAGGTAGTTCTTGGCGGTGTTGATGCCGATCCTGTACAACCACGTATAAAACGCACTGTCTCCGCGGAAGGTGGGGAGCGCCCGGTAGGCCTTGATGAAGGCCTCCTGAGTCACGTCCTCAACCTCGGTCGCGTCCCGTATGAACCGCGACAGCAGCCGCGCGAGTTTTCTCTGATACTTGCTGACCAGCAGTTCGAACGCGGCCTTGTCGCCGCGTTGCGCTCGCTCGACCAGCTGCTGATCGACTTCGCGATCGCTCATGAAGCCCGTCCCTGACATTGAATTTGTTATCCAGGCTGAGCGGCACCCCGCCCCGGCTGACGACCTGCCGGCCCGTCGTTCCGGACGGGCTGCCTGCGGCCATTGCGCCTACGCAACCCGGGATGGAGCCGGGATGCCGCCATGCTCCGGGCGGCCTCCCCGGGACGCGCGAGAAGGCTCGAATTGAAGTGTTCAATGCCTGTCCTTTCGGTTTCGTGCAGGCGCCTCTGCGTGCCAGGTCCACCGGATTCCCCGGAGTTCACGGGGGTACAGGCAACCGCACCCCGGAGTATACCTGCCCAGAGGGGAAAAGCGCGCACAAAATCAGGGTAATGCACGGACAAGAAAGAAGAAATTTAGTTCAGATATGGTGGCGTCCCGCAGCCAGGGCAAGCCCCCTTGGTCTGCTAAGATGGCCCTCCTACCGGCCGGATAGGTAAATCTCAGTGAAATTCGACGTACTGGTGGTAGGCACGGGGTTGGCCGGCCTCACCGTGGCTCTGCACGTGGCCGACCGGAAGCGGGTCGGCCTGGTCACGAAACGGCAGCTCCTCGACGGCGCCAGCAGCTGGGCGCAGGGGGGGATCGCCGCCGTGCTGGCCGGGGACGATACCCTGGAATCGCATATCCGGGACACTCTGGTGGCCGGGGCGGGCCTCTGCGACGAGGCGGTAACTCGTTACGTGGTGGAACGCGGCCGGGAATCGGTGCAATGGCTTATCGGCCAGGGGGTCCCCTTCACCCGGGACGAGGCCAGCACCACGGGCTTCCACCTTACGACCGAAGGCGGGCACAGCCACCGCCGCGTCATTCATGCAGCTGACGCAACCGGCCGGGCCGTGCAGTCCACGCTGGAAGGCAAGATTCGCAGCCACCCCAACGTCACCCTGCTGGAGCATCACAACGCGATCGACCTCATCACGGGCTCCAAGCTCGGCCTTGCCGATAACCGCTGCCACGGCTGCTATGTGCTCGATACCAGCACGGGCAAAGTTGAGACCATCGCCGCCGGCCACACCGTGCTGGCGACGGGCGGTGCCGGCAAGGCCTATCTCTACACGACCAACCCCGACAGCGCGACCGGGGACGGGATTGCCATGGGCTGGCGCGCCGGCTGCCGCGTGGCCAACATGGAGTTCATACAGTTCCACCCGACCTGCCTGTATCACGCCCACGCGAAGTCGTTCCTGATCTCGGAGGCGGTGCGCGGCGAAGGCGGCCTCCTCAAGCTGCCGGACGGGAGCCGCTTCATGCCCCGGCACGATCCGCGCGCCGAACTGGCTCCTCGCGACGTCGTGGCCCGCGCGATCGATTTCGAGATGAAGAAGCAGGGTGTCGATTGCGTGTACCTGGATATCTCGCACCAGGGGGCCGACTTCATCAAGAGCCATTTTCCCAACATCTACATTCATTGCATGGAGCACGGCATAGACATCACCCGGCAGCCCATACCGGTGGTGCCGGCGGCGCACTACACCTGCGGCGGGCTCCTGACCGATACCCGGGGCTGCACGGATGTGCCGGGCCTGTATGCGATCGGGGAAACCGGCTGCACGGGGCTTCACGGCGCCAACCGCCTGGCGAGCAACTCCCTGCTGGAATGCCTGGTGTTCGGCCGCTCGGCAGCGGCCGACATTCTCGCGGAGCCCGCCCCGCCGGCCCCGGCGCTGCCGGCGTGGGACGAAAGCCGCGTCACCGACGCCGACGAGGAGATCGTCATCGCCCACAACTGGGACGAGCTGCGCCGCTTCATGTGGGACTACGTGGGCATCGTGCGCACGAGCAAGCGCCTCGCGCGAGCGCAGCACCGCATCCGCACGCTGCAGGAGGAGATACACGACTACTACGCCAATTTCCGGGTGAGCAACGACTTGATCGAGTTGCGCAACCTGGTCACGAGCGCGGAGCTCATCGTGAAGAGCGCCATGCTGCGGCGCGAAAGCCGTGGCCTGCACTACTCGCGCGACTATCCGGAAACGTTGGCGGAGGCGAAAAGTACCGTCCTCATCCCGGAAAAGGGGTGACACGTGACCCGTGACACGTGACGGGCAATTGGACGACCACGCCTTCGAGTCACGAGTCACCAGTCACGAGTCACTTCTCCTGCAAGCCGGCGGGCACCAGCCACCGGTCCAATCCGTCGAAACCCCATTGGAGGATCAGTGCCATCGCGGCCGCCGGAATTGCGCCCGCCAGGAGCATCGCGTGGTCGTTCACCGCGAGGCCGGCGACGATGCGCTCGCCGTAGCCGCCGGCACCGATGAAAGCTGCGATCGTGGCCGTGCCGACATTGATCACGGCCGAAGTCTTGATCCCGGCGAGTATCGAGCGCGACGCGAGAGGCAGCTCGATCAGGCGCAGGCGCGCGGCCGGAGGTAATCCCAGGACGAGCGACGCCTCTCTCAACGCCGGTGCGATGTCGGCCAGGCCGCTCTGCGTGTTGCGCACGATCGGCAGGAGCCCGTACAGGAACAACGCGGCGATCGCAGGCAACGTTCCGATGCGGTCGAAGGCGGCGATGAGGAAGGCGAGCAGCGCGAGGGCCGGAACCGTCTGCAGGATGCCGGCCGCTCCCAGTATCGCGCCGCGCGCCCGGGGCGCGCGCTCGGCCCAGATGCCGAGCGGCATGCCTACCGCCACGCTCAACGCGAGCGAGACGAAAACGAGCAGCAGATGTTCCGCCGTCAGGCGGCCGAGGTCCGGCGCCAGGAGCACTTCCAGGAAGGATGGCTGCCGCGGCTTGCCGGCGAGCGGCGAGCCTGGATCCTGCGGGACGACGAAACCGGCCGCGACCTGCGCGAAAGGCGTCCGGTCGAGCTCGGCCGCGGCATTCATTGCGATCATGTTCCGCGCGGTAATCCTGCCTTCGAGACCTTTCACGGCCTCCCACGTCGCCCCAAACCGCGCCGGTACGTCGAGCCGGTAGAAGAGCACGGCGTCGTAGGCCGGGAAGAACGAGCGGTCGTCCTGGAGCACGGTGAGCTTGTAGCGCTCGATCTTGGCGTCGGTCGAGTAGACGTCGATCACGTCGAGCTGTCCGGCCGCCAGGGCTTCGTAGGCGAGGCCGTGGTCGAGTCCGCGCGGGGAGAACGGCATGGCGTACGCCGCCTTCAGCGCTTCCCACCCATCCTTGCGGTTGAGAAACTCCTGGGACAGCCCGAGCCGCAATTGCGGATGGCGGGCGAGATCGGACAGGCGGCCGATGCCGAGCGATGCTGCCTGCGTCGCCACCATCGCGAGCGCATAGCTGTTGGCGAAGCCGAGCGGCACGCCGACCGCCAGTCCGTCGTTCGCCAGCATCCGGTTCAGCTCGGCAAGCGGCGGCACCCGCTTCAGCCCGAGCAGCTCGAAAGCAATGGTGCCGGTGTACTCCGGATAGACGTGTATCGCGCCGGCCTTGAGCGCCGCATGGAGGATCGCGGTGTTTCCCAGACCCTGCTGATGCACCACCTGGGCCGTCCCTGCTTTCGCCGCAGTCTGCGTGATGATCTCACCCAGCACGTAGGACTCGGTGAAGCGCTTGGAGCCGACGCTCAGGGTGCCCTGCGCCCAGACGAGCGCAGGGGCGAGGAGGAGCAGCGCGAGGGTCCAGCACAGGCGTGACTCGTGACTCGTGACTCGTGACGGGTGCTGCTGCATGGCCGTTGTCTCGTCGGGCGTCATGTCGGCGGTAAGCCCGCGCGCTGGGCGCGCAGGAAGTCGCGGACGAAAGGCTCCGCCGGGCGCTCCAGCAGGTCCGCTGCGCTGCCTCGCTGGACGACGCGGCCCTCGCGCATCAGCACGATATCGTCCGCAAAGTACGCCGCCTCGTGCATGTCGTGGGTGACCAGCACGACCGTCTTGCCGAGCGCGGCGAAGATGCGCTTCAGCTCTCCCTGGAGCTCGTAGCGCGTGATCGGATCGAGCGCTCCCAGCGGTTCGTCGAGGAGCAGCAGGGGCGGATCGAGCATCAGCGCGCGCATGATGCCTACGCGCTGGCGCTGGCCGCCGGAAAGATCGCGCGGGTACCGCTTCAGGCTGGCCGCGGGCAGTTGCGCGAGCTCCGCCAGCTCGGCGAGCCGGGATGCGATCCACGACCCTTCCCTGCGCAGAAAACGCGGCAGCAGCGCAACGTTTTCTTCGGCGGTCAGGTGCGGGAAAAGCCCTCCTTCCTGGATCACGTAGCCGATGCCGTGACGCAGCCGCGCGGCATTCTCTTTCGTAAGCGCCTCGCCGCCTATCGTTATGCGGCCGGTGTCGGGAGCCACCAGCCCCACGATCATGCGCAGCAGGGTGGACTTCCCGCAGCCGCTGGGGCCTATCAGCACCACGACCCGCTGCGCCGGGAACTCCATGGATATCGGGGCCAGCGCCGGGACACCGCCGTAGGATTTGGAAACGCCGTCGAGGGATACCAAGGTCATTTACTCTACCACGGGGCCAGGGACCGACGTTCCCCGGCATGGAGGACGGGAATCCGTGGCACAATGCTCCTCCCCGTCCCATCACCTTCTCCGGTGCGACCATGAACCAGCGCGACTACGATCTCGAAGCTTACTGGATGCCGTTTACCGCGAACCGCCAGTTCAAGGCCGCGCCGCGTATATTCGTGTCGGCGCAGGACATGCACTATACGACCGAGGACGGGCGTAAGGTCCTCGACGGCACCGCCGGGCTGTGGTGCGTGAACGCCGGTCACTGCCGGCCGAAGATCGTCGAGGCGATACGGCGCCAGGCCGGCACGCTCGACTACTCACCGCTCTTCCAGATGGGGCATCCGGGTGAATTCCGGGCGGCCACGCTGGTCGCGCAGCTCGCGCCCGCCGGGCTCGATCGCGTGTTCTTCTGCAACTCGGGCTCCGAGTCCGTGGACACCGCGCTCAAGATCGCGCTCGCCTATCACCGGGCGCGCGGCGAGGGTCATCGCAACGTGCTGATCGGCCGCGAGCGCGGCTACCATGGCGTGGGATTCGGCGGAATCTCGGTCGGCGGCATACCGGCCAACCGCAAGCTGTTCGGCAGCCTGCTCCCTCGCGTGGACCACCTCCCGCACACCCATAACCCGGCGCAGATGGCTTTCAGTCGCGGGCAGCCCGCGTGGGGCGCCCACCTCGCCGACGACCTGGAGCGCATCGTGGCGCTGCACGACGCCTCCAACATCGCCGCTGTAATCGTGGAGCCCGTGGCGGGCTCGACGGGCGTGGTCGTGCCCCCGCAAGGCTACCTGGAGAAGCTGCGCGCGATCTGCGACAAGCACGGGCTGCTGCTCATATTCGACGAGGTCATCACCGGCTTCGGGCGCACCGGGCAGGCGTTCGCGGCGCAGACATTCGGGGTGACGCCCGACATGATCACGTTCGCCAAGGGTGTGACGAGCGGAGCGGTGCCAATGGCGGGCGTCATCGTAAGCCGCGGCATCCACGACACGGTGGTGAACGGTGGAGCACCCGGCTCGGTCGAATTCCCGCACGGCTATACCTATTCGGGCCACCCGCTGGCCGCAGCTGCAGCCGAAGCCACGCTCGCGCTCTACCACGAGGAGAAGCTCTTCGAGCGCGCCCGTGCCATCGCGCCGCGCTTCGAGCAGGCGGTGCACAGCCTGAAGGCAGCGCCGCACGTGATCGACATCCGGAATTTCGGCCTGATGGCGGGCATCGATATCGAGCCGATACCCGGCAAGCCCGCAGCGCGCGGCTACGCGGTCTTCCTCAAGTGCCTGGAGAAAGGCGTCCTTGCCCGCGGCACCGGCGATACCATCGCACTCTCGCCGCCGCTCATCGTGACGGAGGGGCAGATCGAGGAGATCGTCGGGACGATAGGCGCCGCGCTGCGCGAAGTCGAGTGATGTTGAACGCAACCGCCGATGAACGCAGGTGGACGCCGAATTGGTGATCAGCCAGACGACAGCTATAAACCAAACTAAAAGGAAGCAACGACAGGTTCACTTCCTTGAGTGAAAGGCCAGGGTGGCGATCACTGCAGCGACGCCGTGCGTGAATGTGCGGGACCGTTCTGCTGCTCCGGTCCATCCCACGTCTTGATTCAACGCCTCAACTATTGGCTATCACCGGTTCGACATCCCACGCGTTCTCCAAGAAGGCTTGCCACGCGTTTGTCCAGTTGCTCGCGACCACGAATATCGTGACGAAGCGATGCTCCAAATTTGATGGCATGGATATGCGGACCTCGCCGGATGCTTCGAAGCGCAATAATTTCGCTGCCTCGGGGCGAAGATATCAATCTTAGGCTTTCTAAGTTAAGTAGGATGGTACCCCGGGAGTGGGAAGGCCCCTCGGAGTTTCAGGAAGGGGCCCGTTCCCCCTGCTCTCATATCCTCTGAAGGTCCCGGTCGCCCAGCGCGACCAGGCAGTGGTCTATCCACTCCGCTGTCAGCTTCTCCTGCACGGAGTTCTGCTTGAGCCGCGCGTCGAGCGCCGCGAAATCCACCCGGTCGAGCAGCTGGTCCTGGTTGAAGCAGGAAAAGACATAGCTCGTTTTGCCGGTGGCGAGGTCCACGTGCGGCTGCAGGCACTGCGCGCAGATCTCCTTCATCATGCATTGCATCGGCGAATTGATCGAGCCGAGCGCGACGTGCTGCGGCTTCAAGTACGGCTTCAACTGGGCGCTGCGCGCCCGCCCGACGGCCGCCATCATGCGGTCGGAGCCGATCGCGATGATGCGGTCCGTGTCGCGGAACGGGATCGCCTGTTCCCCCAGCGCCCCGCTCGCGTAGGCATACATGGCCTGGACGATGTTCCCGACGAATGACTTGTCCTGCGGCCGGTCGGGCGTGAATCCCGGTTCCTCGTCGCAGCACCATACAACCGCGTCCGAGGCAGCTTCTATCTCGGAGAGCTTGTAGCGATCCGCCATGTGCTTGTAGGCGGCAAAGTAGAGCACGCGGTTGCCGGCCCGGCGCATCGCCTGCCCGATGGAGAACAGGACTGCGTTACCGAGCCCGCCGCCCGCCAGCACCACGGTCTCCCCGGTCGGGATCTCGGTCGGCGTGCCGGTCGGCCCCATCAGAATGACCGGCTCGCCGCGCTTCAGCTCGAGGCAGAGGTCGGACGAGCCGCCCATCTCCAGCACGATGGTCGAAATGAGTCCGCGCTCGCGATCCACCCAGGCTCCCGTCAGCGCGATTCCTTCCATGGCGAGCCGGGTGCCTTCGCCCGCCGGCGCGAGCGTCTCGAAGTTCTGCAGCCGGTAGAACTGCCCCGGGCGAAAGCGCCGCGCCGCGAGCGGCGCGCGCACCACCACTTCCACGATCATGGGTGTCAGGCGTACGACCTCGTGAACAGTCGCGCGCAGCTCGTCGTTGAGCCGCCCCACGAACTCGGCATCGGAGAGAGCCGAGGCCGGGGCCACCTTTTCGAGCACGCGCGAGACCACCGGGTAGCCCTGCTTCGCGCTGCCGATCGCCTTCACGACGTTGCCGAAATACGAGGGGTGCACGTCGCCGAAATAGCTCATGAACCGTCCGTCCGCACGCGCGCCGGAGCCCTCATTCCCTGCCTCATTTCCTCCCATCGACAGCAGCACGCGCACGGCCGCGGGCTTGGCAATCGCTCTTTCGGGCGTGACGGGGGCGCCGGTCTCGTCGCAGGCCTGGAAATAGCGCCCGTCGAGCTTGAAGGTCGCCGCGTCCTCCCGCGCCAGCACCGTATTGGGCTGTGTGCCCGCTGCGATCAGGATGGTTTTCGCCGGCAGCTCGGCCTGGCGCTCCTCGGTCCACTTGCTGTCCGCGCCGAGGCGCTGCACGGAAACGCGCAGCGAGCGGGCCGAGCCGGTGTCGTCCGTTTCGATGGCGAGCGGCGTAAGGCCCTCCGCAAAGCGCACGCCCTCCTCCATCGCCTTGGCCACTTCCTCGTGATTGAGGGTATACGAAGGGCTGTCGACGAGGCGCCTGCGGTAGGCGATGGTGACGCCGCCCCACGACTGGAGCAGTTCGAGCAACCTGGGCTCGCGCCCTTCCGCGGCCGCGCGCGCTCTCTCCGCGCGCAGCGCGCGGCCATGGGAGAGAAACTCGTCGGCAACCACGCGTTCCTCTACGGTCCATGCGATACGCGCCGCCGCCTCCCCGTGCCTGCGGGCGAGAAGCTCGTAGCGCAGGAGGAACTTCTCCACCTGCAGCGGATAATACGCGAGCGATTCCGTCGCGGTGTCGATCGCGGTCAGGCCCCCGCCGATAACCACGACGGGAAGCCGCAGCTGCATGTTCGCGATCGAGTCGGTCTTCGCCGCGCCCGTCAGCTGCAGCGCCATGAGGAAATCCGAAGCCGTGCGCACGCCCCGCGCGAGGCCGTTGGGCAGATCGAGCACGGTCGGGCGCCCGGCTCCGATGGCGAGGGACACGTGATCGAAGCCCAGCGCGAAGGCTTCCCCGGCGCTCAGCGTGCCGCCGAAACGCACCCCGCCGAACATCGCGAACGCCCGGCGGCGCTCCAGCAGCAGGCGCAGCACCTTGAGGAAATTCTTGTCCCAGCGCACGGTGATGCCGTATTCCGCGACGCCGCCGAAACCCGCCATGACCCGGTTGTCCAGGGATTCGTAGAGCGTGCGCGCGTCGCGCACCGGAACGAACGGCACCCGCGCGCCCCGAGCGTCCACGCCGGACAGCTCGGGAGGCAGCGGCTCGATCTTGAGCCCGTCGATACCGATTACCGTGTGGCCTTCGTTCAGCAGGTAATGGGACAGCGCCATCCCGGCCGGCCCCATGCCCGCCACGAGCACGCGCTTGCCGGTCGGCCGCCCGGGATACGGCGAGCGCACGTTGAGCGGGTTCCAGCGGGTAAGCAGCGAGTAGATCTCGAACCCCCAGGGCAGCTCCAGCACGTCCTTCAGCGTCCGGGTCTCGGCCTGCGGTATGTTGACGGGCTCCTGCTTCTGGTAGATGCACGACTTCATGCAGTCGTTGCAGATCCGGTGACCGGTCGCCGCCGCCATCGGGTTGTCCACCACGATGATGGCGAGAGCGCCGATCGCATGGCCTTCACTCTTCGCCTTCTGGAATTCCGAGATCTTCTCGTCGAGCGGACAGCCGGCCAGCGTCACTCCGAAGGGGCTCTTCTTGAATTGCGCCGCGCCCTCCGCCCTGGGCGCTTTCTCCTTGAGTCCTCTGGAGCACGAATCCTTGCCCTGCTCGTGGCACCAGATGCAGTAATTGGTCTCGTCGAGCGCGCCGGCGAGATCGGTCCCGGCATCGGTCAGCTTGAATCCCTCCCGCCGCCTGAGATGCGCGTCGGAGAGCCGGAAGGCGGAGTAGCCTTCACGCTTCTCCTCGATGACCGGAACGAGCCGCTGCGGATCCAGTTTTGCGGGCACCTTGAAGAGAATACCGGCGTGATGGCGCTTTCTGCCCGCCGCGGAGTGCGCGGACCACGCCGCGTAGCGCAACGCTGTTTCCAGTGCCGCGGCGTTGCCCGCCTCGTCTTTCTGCCATTCGGTAACGCGCCGCGCGAAGGCCAGCTCACTGAAGGATTCGCCCAGCAATCGCTCGAGGTCGTGCTCGAGCGCCACCCCGTCGAAGGCGCTCGCCTCCTCCGCCTTGAACCTGTGCATGGCTTTGCGCTGAACGAACAGGCGTTTGATCGAGTACAGGGGAGCAAGCTCGTGGTGCCGTTCCGACAGGGCGCGCACCTCCCCTTCGATCCGGAAAAGCCGCGCGATGAAGTCCTCGAGATGGGGCGCGACTGCGAGGAGCAGCTCGGACTCTTCCTTCGCGGCAAGCGCGGCGGGCTCGCGGCGCGCGGCCGCGAGCTTCTCGGAGAGCCCGTCATCCGCCCCGGCCACGAAATCGAGGAACGCCGCATCGAGCCGCGCGAGCGCGCCGCTGTCGTACAGGTCCGAAAACGAGAATCCGAAGGCTGGCGTGAGCATGGCGGGGCCGGCGGCACGGATTTCCGTCATGGGCGTGCGCCGGTCGGGGAATTTATCCATCAAAACATGCGATTGTGGCCGAGTCTGGGGACCGGCTCAAGACTTTCAACTTATTTGCTAATGCCCGCGTCCGCCGCAGAGGTATCCGGCAGCAGAAAGCAGGCATTCGCGGCGGTAAACTGTCGCGATGACCCAAACCCGGCGCATCCTGATGTGGCTGATGCTGATCGTGCTGTCCGCCCTGGTGAGCTACGTGGGATTTCGCGGCTACCTGACGCCGGAGATGCTGTTCAACTTCGCGAATTCGTTTTACTGCTGATTCAGCCCGCCAGACCGGCGGCGCGCTCCGCCGCCAGTACGGTGTTGTCGATCAGCATCGCGACGGTCATGGGCCCCACGCCGCCGGGAACCGGCGTGATCCAACCCGCCACATTGCGCACGCCCGCGAAATCCACGTCGCCGACGAGCTTTCCCGCCGCGTCGCGATTGATCCCGACGTCGATGACGGCAGCGCCGGGCTTGACCATGGGAGCGGAGATGGGCTCCACGCGACCCGCCGCCGCGACGAGGATGTCGGCCTCTCGCGTGCGGCGCGCGAGATCGGCAGTCCGGGTGTGGCAGACCGTGACTGTCGCGCCGCGGTTTACGAGCATGAGCGCAAGCGGCTTGCCGACGATGTTGCTGCGCCCGACGATGACAGCGTCCCTGCCTTCCAGCTTCACGCCCGCCCGATCGAGCAGCATCACGACTCCCCTGGGCGTGCAGGGCTCGAAAGTCGGCTTGCCGGCGATGAGCCCGCCGAGATTCTCCCAGTTGAAGCCGTCCACGTCCTTCGCCGGGAGTATCGCCTGCGTCATTCTGTGCGCGTCGAGATGCGCGGGCAGCGGCAACTGCACCAGTATGCCGTGCACCGCCGGGTCGGCGTTCAGGTCGCCGATGATCCCGAGCGCGGTCGCCTCCGGACAGTCCTCGGGAAAATGTCGCACCTCCGAATCCAGTCCCGCTGCTTCGCAGGCGCGCATCTTGTTGCGAACGTAGACCCGGGAGGCAGGGTTGTCCCCGAACTGCACCGCGGTAAGGCCCGGCTTCACGCCTCGTGCCGCGAGGGCCTGCACGCGCGGGCCGAGCGCAGCATAGATGCTCTGCGCGATCGCCGCGCCATCGATTACGGTGGCAGTCATGCCTCGATTCGGAAGTGGGCAGCGTCCGCCGCGCGCCTGCGGTCGCCTGCATTTGCAACGATCATCGCTGCGCTGTGGATTTTTCGTCGATCAACTGGAAGAAGATCTCGTTCTGCCGGATCATCCCCAGTTCGCTCCGCGCGCGCTCCTCGATGGCGTCGAGCCCGACCTTGAGGTCCCGCACCTCGGCGTCCAGCGACTGGTTGCGGGCCTGCAGCTGGCGGTTCGCCTCGCGTTGCGTCCGGATCTGCCTCTCGACTTCCCACACCCGCAGCCACCCGCCCTTGCCCAGCCAGAGGGGATACTGGGAGAGCAGTATCAGCCCCGCCAGGGTAAGGGCCAGGAGCCTCACCGAAGCTGGTAGAAAGCGCCGCGCCCGGGGTACGCCGCGGTCTCCCCGAGGTCTTCCTCGATGCGCAGCAGCTGGTTGTACTTGGCGAGCCGGTCGGAGCGTGACAGCGAGCCGGTCTTGATCTGCAGGGCGTTCGTGGCCACCGCGATGTCGGCGATCGTGGTGTCCTCGGTCTCGCCCGAACGGTGCGAGACGACGGCGGTGTAAGCTGCGCGGCGCGCCATCTCGATCGCCGCGAAAGTTTCCGTCAGGGTGCCGATCTGGTTCACCTTGATCAGGATGGAATTGGCGACGCCTCGCTCTATTCCCTGCCTGAGATAGCGCGTATTGGTGCAGAAGATATCGTCGCCCACGAGCTGCACCTTCTTGCCGAGGCGCGCGGTGAGGAGCTTCCATCCTTCCCAATCGTCCTCGGCCATGCCGTCCTCGATGCTGATGATCGGGTACTTGTTCACCCATTCCTCGAGGTAATCGGCGAACTGCGCGGCGCTCATCGTGAGCCCCTCGGAGGCGAGCGTGTACTCCCCATCCGCATGGAATTCCGAGCTGGCGCAATCGAGGGCGAGCGCGACGTCCTCGCCGGGGCGATAGCCCGCGGCCTCTATCCCCTCGATCACGAGCTTGAGCGCGGCCTCGTGCTTGGGCAGGCGCGGCGCAAAGCCCCCCTCGTCGCCCACCGCGGTGGAAAGGCCCCGGTCCTTGAGGATCTTCTTCAGCGCCTGGAATATCTCGGCCCCGCAGCGCAGGCCCTCGCGGAACGATGTCACGCCCACCGGGACGACCATGAACTCCTGCATGTTCAGCCCGTTGTCGGCGTGCGCGCCGCCGTTGATGACATTCATCATCGGCACCGGCATGGACAGCGTGCCCGCGCCGCCGAGATAGCGATGCAGCGGCAACCCCGACTCCTCCGCCGCGGCCTTGGCGACGGCGAGCGAAACCGCGAGCACCGCGTTCGCGCCCAGCCGCGACTTGTTGTCGGTCCCGTCGAGATCGTTCAACGTCTTGTCCACGAAGCTCTGCTCGGTCGCATCCACGCCGATGATCGCTTCGCAGATCTCCGTGTTGACGTTCTCCACGGCCTTCAGGACGCCCTTACCCCCGTAGCGGCGGGCGTCCTCGTCCCGCAGCTCTATCGCTTCCCGGCTGCCGGTCGACGCACCCGAGGGCACGGCGGCGCGGCCCATGACGCCCGACTCCAGCAGCACGTCCGCCTCGACCGTCGGATTGCCGCGGGAATCCAGTATCTCTCTTGCTATTACGTCGACGATCGCGCTCATCGGTGTCCCTGAGGGTTATTGTTCTGTTCGTTAAAGCATGTCTTCGGCGCGAGGCCGACTCTTCACCAGATCGTCCAGCGCCTTCAACGTCTCCAGCAGCGGCTTCATGAGCCCGAGCGGCCAGGCATTGGGGCCGTCGGACAGGGCTTTGTCGGGGTTCGGATGGGTTTCCATGAACACGCCGGCGATCCCGGCAGCGACGGCCGCCCGGGCGAGCACCGGCACGAACTCACGCTGCCCGCCGCTCATGGAACCCTGGCCGCCGGGCAGCTGCACCGAGTGCGTGGCGTCGAACACGACCGGACAACCGGTATCTCGCATGATCATGAGCGAGCGCATGTCGGAAACGAGGTTGTTGTAGCCGAACGATGCGCCGCGCTCGCACACCAGGATGTTGTCGCTCTTACTCGCTGCCTTGGCCTTTTCCACGACGTTCTTCATGTCGCCAGGCGCGAGAAACTGGCCTTTCTTGATGTTGACCGGCCTGCCGGCCGCCGCGACGGCCTGGATGAAATTGGTCTGCCGGCACAGGAAGGCCGGTGTCTGAAGCACGTCCACAACGTCCGCGACTTCCGCGATCTCTTCCATCTCGTGCACGTCGGTAAGGACCGGGACTTTGAGCTGCCTCTTTACTTCACTCAGAATCTTAAGACCTTCTTCTATACCCAGGCCACGAAAGGATTTTATGGATGTCCGATTGGCCTTGTCGTACGACGATTTGTAGATAAAAGGCACGTCCAGAACGGCGCACGTATCCTTCAAATGGCCCGCCGTGTCGATCGCAAGCTGCAGGGATTCCACGACGCAGGGACCGGCTATTACGAACAGGGGCTTATCGAGCCCGGCTTCGAAGCCGCAGAGCTTCATAAGGGGTACCGGCGGTTCGCAACGGCGATCCTCGCTCAGGCTATGCTCTTCAGGCGTCCCGGCTCTTCGGGGGCTGGCGTGGCCGCAGATCTCGCTTGGGCCAGCGCGGCCTGAACAAACGCCTTGAACAAGGGATGCCCCTGGCGCGGGGTCGAAGTGAATTCAGGGTGAAACTGGCAGCCGACGAACCACGGATGGCCGGGCAGCTCGATCATCTCGCACAGGCCGTCCTTGGCGGACCGCCCGCTCACCTTCATGCCCGATTCGACCAGGCGCGGAAGGTAATGGTCGTTCACCTCGTAGCGGTGGCGATGACGCTCCGTCACGCGGTCCTGGCCGTAGATGCCCCGGGCCATCGAGCCCGGCTCCAGCAGGCACTCCTGGCCGCCCAGACGCATGGTGCCGCCCAGATCCGAGCTTGCGTCGCGGCGCTCTATCCTGCCGTCCCGGTCCTGCCATTCCGTGATGAGCGCGATCACCGGGTGCGGGGTATCCGGGTCGAATTCCGTGCTGTGGGCATCGGCCATCCCGGAGACGTCGCGTGCGTGCTCGATCACCGCGAGCTGCATGCCCAGGCATATCCCGAGATAGGGAATTCCGCTCTCCCGGGCGTAGCGGATCGCCTTCATCTTCCCTTCGACACCGCGCTGTCCGAATCCGCCCGGCACCAGGATGGCGTCCATGGCGGCCAGCGAGCCGCTGCCGCTCTTCTCTATGGTCTCGGAATCGACGTAATGGATCCTGACCTTGGCGCCGGTGTGGATGCCCGCGTGGATCAGCGCCTCGGTGAGCGACTTGTACGACTCCGTCAGGTCCACGTACTTGCCGACCAGCGCGATGTTGACGGTGCCCTGCGGATGCTCGAGCGCGTAGACCAGCTTTTCCCAGGTGGAGAGATTCGCCGGGGGCGGGTCGAGGCCGAGCTTGCGGCAGACGATTTGATCGAGATCCTGGCGATGCAGCATCGTCGGGATCTTGTAGATGCTGTCCACGTCGAACGCCGAGATTACGGCCTCCACCGGAACGTTGGTGAAGAGCGCGATCTTCCTGCGCTCGTCCTCCGGGATCGGCCGGTCCGCGCGGCACAGGAGCACGTCGGGCTGTATGCCGATCTCGCGCAGCTCTTTCACGGAGTGCTGCGTGGGCTTGGTCTTGATCTCGCCCGCGGCCGCGACGTACGGCACCAGCGTCAGGTGGATGAAGCAGTAGTTGTCCTTGCCCAGCTCGATCGCCATCTGCCGGATGGCCTCGAGGAACGGCAGCGACTCGATGTCGCCCACGGTGCCGCCGATCTCCACGATCGCGACTTCGGCGTCCCCCGCCCCGCGGCGGATGAACAGCTTGATCTCGTCGGTGATATGCGGAATGACCTGCACCGTTCCGCCGAGATAGTCGCCGTGGCGCTCTTTCCTGATCACGCTCTCGTAGATCTGGCCGGTGGTGAAATTGTTGCGCCGGCTCATCTTGGCGTGAAGAAAGCGCTCGTAGTGGCCGAGATCGAGGTCGGTCTCCGCGCCGTCCTCGGTGACGAACACTTCGCCGTGCTGGAACGGGCTCATGGTTCCCGGATCCACGTTGAGATAGGGATCCAGCTTGACCATCGAAAGCTTGAGGCCGCGCGATTCGAGGACGGTGGCGAGAGAGGCGGCGGAGATACCTTTGCCCAGGGAGGAAACTACACCACCTGTGACAAAGATAAATTTAGTCGTCATCGCATAGGCCAGCGGTTTGCCTATTTTATAGAAAAAGCCCGCGGATTCCAAGGAATCCGGGCACTCAACCCTTCGACGCGCCCCCTTTTGCGAGGTTTGCGAGGTACAGCCACGTCTCCACCACGGTATCCGGGTTGAGCGAGAGGCTCTCGATGCCCTCCTCGACCAGCCATTGCGCCAGGTCCGGATGGTCCGACGGCCCCTGGCCGCAGATTCCGACGTATTTGCCGGCCTTGCGGCACGCCTGGATGGCGAGATGCAGCATGTGCTTCACCGCGGGGTCGCGCTCGTCGAACGCGTCGGCGACGAGGCTCGAGTCGCGATCGAGGGCGAGCGTCATCTGGGTGAGATCGTTGGAGCCGATGGAAAAGCCGTCGAAATGCTCCAGGAACTGGTCGGCGAGGAGCGCGTTGGAGGGGATTTCGCACATCATGATGACGCGCAGGCCGTTCTCGCCCCGCTTGAGGCCTTGCTCCGCCAAGATCCCGATCGTCTTCTTCGCCTCGTCGACCGTGCGCACGAACGGCACCATGATCTCGACGTTGGTGAGCCCCATCTCGTCGCGCACTTTCTTCAACGCGCGGCATTCGAGCGCGAAGCAGTCCCGGAAAGAAGAGGCTATATAGCGCGACGCGCCGCGGAAGCCCAGCATCGGGTTCTCCTCGCGCGGCTCGTAGAGCTTGCCCCCGGCGAGGCTCGAATACTCGTTCGACTTGAAGTCGGAGAGCCTGACGATGACCGGCTTGGGCCAGAACGCCGCGCCGAGGGTGGCGACGCCTTCGGTGAGCTTCTCGACGTAGAAGGTCACCGGATCGGCGTAGCCGGCGCTATGCTCCTCGACCGCCGCCCGCAGATCGCCCGGGAGATCCGGGTAGGCCAGCACCGCCCGCGGGTGCACGCCGATCATGCGCGCGATGATGAACTCCAGCCGGGCGAGGCCGACGCCTTCGTTCGGCAATCTCCGGAACTCGAAGGCGAGCTCGGGGTTGCCGACGTTCATGGTGATCTTGACCGGCGCCTTCGGTATGGATTCGAGCGAGAGATCGATGATTTCCACTTCCAGCTGGCCGCGGTACACGAATCCCGTATCGCCTTCCGCGCAGGACACGGTGACGGGCCTGCCGTCCCTCAGGACCTGGGTCGCGTCGCCGCAGCCGACGACCGCGGGTATGCCCAGCTCGCGCGCGATGATGGCGGCGTGGCAGGTACGGCCTCCGCGATTGGTGACGATGGCGGACGCGCGCTTCATCACCGGCTCCCAGTCGGGATCGGTCATGTCGGTGACCAGAACGTCGCCGTCGCGCACACGGTTCATCTCGGCTGAGTTCTGGATGATCCGGACCGGGCCGCTGCCTATGCGCTGCCCGATCGAGCGCCCGGTCGCCAGGATCTCCGAACGCTCCTTCAGGCGGTAGCGCCGCTGCGTCTCGGCCTTTTCCCGCGCCTTGACCGTTTCCGGACGCGCCTGCAGCACGTAGAGCTTGCCGTCCAGCCCGTCCTTGCCCCACTCGATATCCATCGGCCTGCCGTAGTGGGCCTCGATCGCCATCGCGTAGCGGGCCAGTTCCTCCACCTCGGCATCGTTGATCGAGAAGGCCCGGCGCTCCGCGACCGGCACGCTGACGGTCTTCACCGTCTGTCCGGCCTCCCCCGCCGCGCCGTACACCATCTTCACCGCTTTCGAGCCCAGGCCGCGCCGCAGAATGGCTTTCCGGCCTTCCTCCAGCCCGCGCTTGTAGACGTAGAACTCATCGGGATTGACCTGACCCTGGACGATCGTTTCGCCCAGGCCGTAGGAGGACGTTATGAGAACGACCTGGTCGAAGCCGGACTCGGTGTCGAGCGTGAAGATCACGCCGCTCGCGGCGAGATCGCTCCGTACCATGCGCTGCACGCCGACGGACAGCGCGACCGTCTCGTGGGTGTAACCCTGGTGCACCCGGTACGAGATGGCGCGGTCGTTGTAGAGCGAAGCGTAGACCTGTTTGACGGCGCCGAGCAGGTGATCCCTCCCGCGCACGTTGAGTATGGTCTCCTGCTGGCCCGCGAACGACGCGTCCGGCAGGTCCTCCGCTGTGGCGGAAGAGCGCACCGCGAACGACGCTTCCGCGCCCGCCCCGTCCGCGAGCCTGTCGTAGGCCGCCGCGATCTCGCGCTCCAGCCGGACGGGAAAAGGCTGGGCGGTCAGCCAGTTCCTGATCTCCTGTCCCGCTCGGGCGAGCGCCGCCACGTCGTTGGCATCGAGCGCGGCCAGGCGCTCTGCGACGCGCCGGTCGAGTCCGTCCTGTGCCAGAAACTCCCGGTAGGCTTGCGCCGTCGTCGCGAAACCGCCCGGCACCCGCACACCCGCGCCCGACAGCTGGCTGATCAGCTCGCCGAGAGAGGAATTCTTGCCGCCGACGTTCGCCACGTCGGCCGCGCGCACCGCGGCAAGATCGAGTATCAAGGGACTGTCGCTCATAGCCTCGAATTGTATGTGCCCGAAAAACCAGCTATTTTAATGGGAATGACGCAGAAGCGCGCCGCCTTTTTCGTGTCCGACCGCACCGGCATCACCGCGGAGATGCTGGGACACAGCCTGCTCACCCAGTTCAGCGACGAGGTGGGCTTCAACGAGGTCACTCTGCCTTTCGTGGACTCGATCGAGAAGGCGCGGGATGTCGTCGCGCAGATCAACCGGCAGGCTGCGGAGGACGGCGTTCGGCCTCTCGTGATCAGCACGCTCGCGCGAACCGAGATCGCGGCGGTCGTGGGCCGGGCCAACGCGCTCTTCCTGGACTGCTTCGAGATGTTCATCGGCCCGCTCGAGCGCGAGCTGGGCATGCATGCCTCGCACGTGATGGGCCGCAGCCATGCCGTTTCGGACGTCGTCAACTACTACCATCGGATCGAGGCAGTGAACTACGCGATCGCGCACGACGACGGACTGGCGAAGCGCGACCTGGCGGAGGCGGACATCATCCTGGTCGGGGTATCGCGCAGCGGCAAGACCCCGACCTCGCTCTACCTCGCCATGCAGTTCGGGATCCGCGCTGCCAACTACCCGCTGACGCCCGATGACTTTCCCACCATGAAGCTCCCTTCCGAAATACAGCAGTTCCGCGGACGCCTCTACGGGCTGACCATCGCGGCGAAACGGCTGGAGGAAATCCGGACGGAACGCGTGAAGCACATGAGCAACGACCGGCGCTTCGGCAAGAATTACGCGACTCTGGCCAATTGCGAGTACGAAATACGCATGGCGGAAGCGCTGATGCACCAGGAAGGCATACCGTTCCTCGACGCCACCAGCAAATCGGTCGAGGAGCTTGCCACCACGATCCTGCAAGCGGCGAAGCTGCAGCGGCGCATCTATTAGGGACTAGAGACTGGGGACTAGGCACTAGAGAGCACCAGTCTCCAGTCTCTGGCCTCTAGTCTCCGGTCTGCAGTTGCCGCACCCTCTCGAAGAGACACACGGCGGCAGCGGCGGCAACGTTGAGCGACTCGGTGCTGCCGGGCATGGGTATGGCGACCACGGCATGCGCCGCGCCGAGCAGCCGCTCCGAGATGCCGCCGCCCTCGTTGCCGAAAACGAGCGCGACCGGACCTCGCAGGTCTTCCTGGAACACCGTCCGCCGCGCGCGCAGGGCGGTTGCGATGATCCGTCCCTCGAACGCGCGCGCCGCCATCTCGAGATCGATCCCCTCGTGTATGCGCAGCAGGAAGTGCGCGCCCATGCCGGCACGCAGCACGCGGGGCGACCAGGCCTGGACCGAGTCTTTCGAGAGCAGCACGTGCGGTATCGCCGCGGCCGCGGCCGAGCGCAGGATCGAGCCGAGGTTACCCGGATCCTGCAGGTCTTCGATCATGAGACAGGGTCCGGTCAGCGGGGGGGCCGGATCGGGGCGCGGGGTCTTGACGACACCGATGATTCCCGTCGGGGTGACCACCGATGAAAGCCGGGCGAAGAGGGCATCGGCCAGCACCAGCGGCTCGAGCGGCGACACTCGTGCGACGATTGTCCGGATCGCGGCGTCGTCGCGCCCGGTCGCGCTCACGACCAGCTCTTCCGGAATGCCGACGCGGTCGCGATATGCCGCTACCAGGTACGCGCCGTCGAGCACCGACAGGCCGGCCCTGCTTCGCTCCCGGGAGGACTGCACGAGCTTCAGGAGCGCCTTGAAGCGCGGGTTGTCCGCGGAGCGGATGAGGGTCACGGAAACTCCGTGACGAGTGACGGGTGACGAGTGACGAGTGATGACGGAACCGAGTGTGGCGCCCACTCGACACTCGACACTCGACACTCCTTGCTCTTGTCTGTCACGACCATCAGTCGATCGCGCAAGTCCGGAACCCCGCAAACACGTCGCGCCGGTCGGGTGTATAGAAATTGCGCCAGGTATTGGTGAGGAGCGCGGCGCGCGTTGCATGGCACCCGCCGCGCAGCACTTTGTGATCGCCGAACCACGGCTCGGAATATTCCTTGTAAGGATCGCGCACGAACCCCGGGTATGGCGCGAACCAGTCGGCGGTCCATTCCCATACGTTGCCGAGCATCTGCCGGCAGCCCCAGGCACTGTCACCTGCCGGAAATGCGGCGACGTCCGCCGCGTCGCCGAGCACACCGTACAGATTTGCGTGCTCCGCGCCCGGCGCTGTTTCTCCCCAGGGATACGTTCGCTTTTCCAGCGCCACGGGCGCGCCGGCTGCCGCGGCCTCCCACTCTGCTTCCGTCGGCAGCCGTCGTCCGGCCCAGCGGCAATACGCATCGGCTTCGAACCAGCAGACGTGAATGAGCGCGGCATGTGGGCGCAGCGGAACAATCCGGTCGTAACGGCGTTGCAGCCACCTGCCATCCTGCGCCAGCCAGTACACCGGGCATGACGCGCCGGCCCGCTCGCGCCAGCGCCACCCGGCTTCGCTCCACAGCTCGCGCGTCGCGTAGCCGCCGTCCTCCACGAAGGCGAGAAACTCGGCATTCGTGACTGCGGCCCGCGCGATGCGAAAAGGCGCCAGCTTGACGGGGTGCGCCCATTTCTCATTATCGAACACGAACGCCGGGCTCTCGGGCGGCGCACCGAGCATGAACTCGCCACCGGGAATTTCGGCGTCGCCCGGCCACGCGCCGTGCTCGGACACGGCCCTGAGTGCATGCGCTACCGGCGCGCGATAGCCGAGCGTCTGGCGCGTATAGGTGAACGCCTCGCAATGCATTTCCTCGTGAAACGCGGCAAGCTGCGTGAAATAGCGCAGGTGCTCCGTGGGTCCCTCGCGCTCGAGACGATCGAGCACCCGGTTGAGCACCCGTTCGAGATAGCCCAGCGTGGCCTCGATATCCGGCAGGAGCAGATCCCATCGCGTACCGTGCGGGACCGCCGCCGAATCGTACAACTCGTCGGCGTGCGCCAGGACGGAGGCCTCTTTCGTGGCGCCCGGCCGGTAGCGCAGGCACCAGTGCTCCTGGAACCAGGCCAGATGACCGAGCTCCCACAAGGGCGGATTGACGATCGCCAGCTTCGGCCCGAGCAGCTGGCTGCCCGTCAGGGCGTGCGCGAGTCCCAGCGTGCGTTCGCGTGCGTCCCGCAGCAGGCGGCGCAAGCTCCGGGCATCGAGATGCTCCCGTGCGGGTCT
This sequence comes from Burkholderiales bacterium, assembly GCA_035649495.1. Lineage (GTDB taxonomy): Bacteria > Pseudomonadota > Gammaproteobacteria > Burkholderiales > SG8-41 > SG8-41. The sequence continues at coordinate 58,680 of DASRJL010000108.1, forward strand.
CGGCAGCATAGAATCGGCTCGTGTGCGACTCAGGACTCCAAAGTCCAGTCTATCCGGAACGCCTCACGATGAAAATCGCGCTCGTCACGCCCGCGGCGGCAGCCACGCGCCACGGCAACTGGAACACCGCCGCGCGCTGGGCTCGGCTGCTGCGCCTGCTGTGGCGCGCGGAGAACGATCCGGGCTATTACCGTCTGCTCAAGGCGCAGTGCCGCGCCCGCCGGCATCTCGTCACCGTGGGGCGCGAGCGGGAAAGCCTGCGCCGGCTGTTTGCCGAATTCGCGCCACGCGCAAAGCCATACTAGAAGAGCCGAAACTCCATGACGAGCGCCTCGCGCACCGGGGCGAAGCTGCGCCGGTGCGCCTCGCACGCGCCCAGCCGCCGCAGCGCCTCCAGGTGCTCCGATGTGGCGTAACCCTTGTGACGGTCGAAGCCGTAGCCGGGATGCAGCCGGTGCACGGCCTGCATCTCCTCGTCCCGCGCCACCTTCGCCATGATGGAAGCGGCGGAGATCGCGGCGACGGTCGCATCTCCTCTCACGATCGCCCGCGCGGGCATCGCGAGCTCGGGACAATAGAGCCCGTCGATGAGCGCCCGATGCGGCGTGACGGCGAGCCGCTCGACCGCCCGGCCCATGGCGAGGAGGCTCGCGCGCAGGATGTTGAGCGAGTCGATTTCCTCCACACTCGCGGTTGCGACCGCCCAGCTGACCGCGCGCGCGCGGATCTCTTCCGCCAGCTCCAGGCGCTGCCGCTCCGTGAGCTGCTTGGAATCGGCCAGACCGGAAATGCGCGCGCCGCGGCCGAGAACCACCGCCGCCGCGAACACGGGGCCGGCCAGCGGACCGCGCCCCGCTTCGTCGACCCCGCAGGCGGGGCCGCGCGCGCTCATCTCGTGCTCCCGTCGAGGAGAGGCAGAATCTCCCGCGCGGCCTCGGCAGCGGTGTTGCGGCGCAATTCCCGTCCCATCGCATCGAACCGCTCCTCCAGCCGGCGCCGCAGCGAGTCGTCCTCCAGCAATTTCAGGACGGCCGCCGCCAGGTTCTCGGGCGTGGCTTTGTCCTGCATCAGCTCGGGAACCAGGAACTCGCCCGCGAGGATGTTAGGCAGGCCGAAATACGGCTGCAACGCCTGCGGGCGCATCATCCACCATGACAGCCGCGGCATGCGATACGTGATTACCATGGGGCGCCTGAGCAGCGCGGCTTCGAGGGTCGCGGTGCCCGAGGCGACCAGCACGACGTCGGCCGCCGCCATGGCCTCGTGCGCGTGGCCGAAGAGCACCGTCAACCGCAGCTCCCCGGTGTCGCGGCGGTGCAATTCCGCCTCGAAGAGGTCCCGCGTCTCGCGCGTCGCGAGCGGCGCGAGGAAGACCGCCTCGGGCACCGCCGCCGCTATCCGGAGCGCGGCGTCCACGAAGAGGCCACCCATCTGCTTCAGCTCGCTCACGCGGCTGCCGGGAAGCAGAGCGATGATTTTTCCCGCGCGCGGCACCCGTAGCTGCTCGCGCATGGCCGCGCGGTCGGGAAACCCGGTGAGAATGTCCGCAAGCGGATGTCCGACGTACGCGGCAGGTATCCCGGCGCGCTCGTAGATAGCGGCCTCGAACGGGAATACGAGGAGCATCTTCGAGACGGCGCGCCGGATCTTGCGGATGCGTCCGGCCCGCCACGCCCAGATGGACGGGCTGACGTAATGCACGGTGGGTACGCCGGCCGCCTTCAGGCGCGCTTCCAGGCCGAGGTTGAAATCGGGCGCGTCCACGCCGATGAAGAGAGTCGGCGGCTCTCTCAGTAAGCGCTCGGCCAGCCGGTTACGTATCCCGCGAATCTCCGAATAATGCCGGATGACCTCGACGTAGCCGCGGACCGCGAGCTTGTCGAGGGGATAGAGCACGTCCATGCCGGCTGCGCGCATCTTCGGTCCACCGATGCCGACGAACCGGGCGCCGGGCACGCACGCGGTGAGCGCTTTGATGAGATGCGCCCCCAGCAGGTCGCCGGAAGGCTCGCCGGCGACCATGCCGATCGTGACAGGCGGGGTGTTCATCCCGTGCCTAGCGGATGATGCCCCGCTTCGAGCCCGCCAGAAAGTCGAGGATCGCCTGCACTTCGGGGCACTCCTCCACCTGCCGCGCCAGCTCGCGCCGCGCCTGCTCCAGCGTGAGGCCGGACTTGTAGAGCGTCTTGTAGGCGCGCTTCAGCCGGGTGATCGTCGCGCCCGTGAACCCGCGCCGCTTGAGCCCCTCGCCGTTGATGCCGTACGGCCGCGCCGAATCGTCCGAGGCCATGACGAAAGGCGGGACGTCCTGTAGCACTACCGTTCCCACTCCCGTGATGCTGTGGGCGCCGACCCGGCAGAACTGGTGCACCCCGGTGAAGCCGCCGAGGATTGCGTGATCGTCCACCAGCACGTGGCCGGCGAGCTGGGTGCAGTTGGCGAGCACGGTGTGGTTCCCGACCCGGCAGTCGTGCGCCACGTGGACGTACGCCATGATCCAATTGTGGTTTCCGACGCGGGTCACGCCCTCGTCCTGGACGGTGCCGCAGTTGAACGTGCAGAACTCGCGGATCGTGTTGTCGTCGCCGATCTCCAGTTGCGTCGGCTCGCCCCCGTACTTCTTGTCCTGGGGAATCTCGCCGAGCGAGACGAACTGGAAGATCCGGTTGTTGGCTCCTATGCGCGTGTGCCCCGAGATGACCGCGTGCGGGCCGATGCGGTTGCCCGGACCGATCTTCACGTGCGGTCCGATCACGGCATAGGGACCGATATCGACGCCCTCGGCGATCTCCGCTCCCGCATAGACGATCGCAGTGGGATGGATCACCGGGTAAAGTCCAGCGAAGGCAGATCGCTCATGCGCCGTTCCGGGCATCGTCGACGCCGCGCGGCGTGCACATGAGCTGCGCCTCGGCCGCCACGGTGTCGTTGACGCGCGCCTCGCCGCTGAACATCCATATGCCGCGGGCCCGGCGCTTGAGCGCCACTTCCAGCACCAGCGCATCTCCCGGCACGACGGGGCGCTTGAAGCGGGCGCCGTCGATGCCGACGAAATAGTAGATCAGGCGCTGGTCCGCCTTGTGCTCCATCGTCCGGAACGAGAGGATGGCCGCGGCTTGCGCCAGCGCCTCTATGATCATCACACCGGGCATGATCGGATGGTGCGGGAAATGTCCGACGAAGAAGGGCTCGTTGATGGTGACGTTCTTCAACGCAATGATGCGCTTGGCGGGCTCGCAGTCGAGCACGCGGTCAATCAGCAGAAACGGATAGCGGTGCGGCAGGTACTGCAGCACCTCCTTGATGTCCATGCTGCTCACGGCTCGCTCCTTTCCGGACCGGACTGCTTCTTCTCGAGCGCGCGCACGCGCTCGATCAACTCGGTGAGATGCCTGATGGACACCGCGGTCCGGCGCCACTTGGCGTTCGGCTCGAACGGGTACGCCCCCGTGTAGGTCCCGGGCTGGTCCAGGGACCGCGTGATGATGGTATGAGCGGAAATCTCCACACGGTCCGCGAGCGTGATGTGCCCGGCGATCCCCGAATGTCCGCCGATCCTGCAGAAGCGTCCTATCCGCGCGCTGCCCGCGATCCCGGTGCAGGCGGCGATCGCGGTGTGCGCGCCGATGTGGACGTTGTGCGCCACCTGGATCTGGTTGTCGAGCTTCACACCGTCCTCGATGACGGTGTCGTCGATCGCGCCGCGGTCGATCGTCGTATTCGCGCCGATTTCGACGTCGTTGCCGATGATGACGCGCCCGATCTGCGGAACCTTGAGCCAGCGCTCCCCTTCCAGGGCGATACCGAAACCGTCGGCGCCTATGACCGCCCCGGAGTGCACGGTCACGCGGTCGCCGATCACGCAGGCGTGGTACACGGTCACGTTGGGAAATAGCCGCGTGCCCGCACCGATGGCCGCGTCCTCTCCGACGACGCAGCCGGCGCCGATCACGCTTCCCGCCCCCACCTTCACGCGCGGTCCGATCACGGCGTGTGGTCCGACGGATACGCCGGCCGCCAGCGCCGCGGACCGGTCCACGACCGCCGTTCGATGGACGCCCGTCCTCGCAGGCGTTGGCGGATTGAGCAGAACCGACACCCGCGCGAAATAGGCGTAAGGATTGTCGCAGACTATGCGCGGCAGCGTTGTTGCTCCGCTTGCGGCCTCGCTCACGATGACCGCGGCGGCGCGCGTGGATTTCAGCTGCGGGAGGTAGCGTTCGTTGGCGAGAAAGGCGATGGCGCCCGCCGGCGCGTTCTCGAGAGTGGCCACCCGGTGGACGCGGGTCCCGGGGTCGCCCATCACCTTTCCGCCGAAGCGCCCGGCGATGTCACGCAGCGTGTGGGCCTGTTGCAGCCGGACTCTGTTCTTGCCGAGTGCCATGGCTGCCGTGCCCGGGAGCGGCGTCGGTGTGAAGGGTTCGCCGCCGGAACCGTGCTGCGGCTACTTGGTCTCGGCGAGCGCCTTGAGCACCCGGTCCGTGATGTCCATCCGCGGGCTGCGATACACCGCCTCCTGCAGGATGAGATCGAACTTCTCCGCCTCGGCGATCTGCCGGATCACGCGGTTGGCGCGCTCGAACAGCGCCGACAGCTCCTGGTTCCGCCGCAGGTTCAGATCCTCCCGGTATTCGCGCTGCATGCGCTGGAAATCGAGGCTCTGCCGCGCCAGTTCCTGCTCCTTCGCGCGCCGGTCGCTTTCGCTCATGGTGACGCTTTCCTTCTCCAGCTGACCCTGCAGCGACTTGATCTGGGCCTCCCGCCGCTGCAGCTCCTGCGCCCGCGGCGCGAACTCCTTTTCGAGCTGCTTGCTGGCGCGTTCGGCCGGGGCGGACTCCCGGTTGATGCGCTCGGCGTCGATAAAGCCGATCTTGAGCTCCGCTGCCCCGGCCGCGGCTCCCGCGAGCCACAGCGCCAGGGCCGCGAATGTCAGATAAGAGTGCTTCAATGTCATCTCCTTGGAGCCGGCATTCCTCCGCGTCACGCGGTCCGGCGCGGCTCTCTCAGAACACACCACCGAAAGTAAACTGGAACGGCTGCTTCTTGTCCAGTTCCACCGACCTCAGGGGCACCGCGATGCTGATCTTGAGCGGCCCGAACGGTGAAACCCACAGGGCGGCGACGCCGGCCGAATAGCGCCACGCGTCGACGTTGTACGTGTCGTCTACCATGCCGGCGTCGAAAAACGCGCTCAACCGTACCGACTTGTCGTTCGCCATGCCGGGGAACGGAAACAGGAGCTCGGCGTTGCCGACGAGCTTGCGGGTGCCGCCGCGCGGGTCGCCGTTCGAGTCCTTCGGCCCGATGGTATAGGTCTTGAAGCCGCGCACCGACGAGACCCCGCCCGCAAAGTAGTTCTTGAAGAACGGCAGCACAGGCGTGTCCCCGTAACCGTCCCCGTAACCAGCCTCGCCGTTCAGCATGAACGCCAGGTACCGCGTGAGCGGAAAGTAGCGCTGATACTGGTAGGTCAGCTTGAAATATTCCAGCGTTCCCGCCGGGGTGCCGACCTCCGCGCTGAACTTGTGCAGGCTGCCGCTGGTGGGATAGATCAGGCTGTCGCGCTGGTCGCGCGTCAACCCGACGGTCAGGAACACGTTGGTATTCTCCGCTCCGAACGTGTTGACGTAATCCTGGTAGATCAGAGGGCTGTCAACGAAGGTCGTGATTTCCGTCCGCTCGGCCCCCACGCCGTACTGTATCGTGTTGAATTCCGAGATGGGCACTCCGAGCCGCAACTGTCCGCCGTAGGTCTTCGTCTCGTAGCGGCCCAGCAGGTCGGCGTTCGCGGAGAGCTTCTTCAGGTAGACGTCGAATCCCGCGCTTACCCCGTCGACCGTCCAGTAGGGATCGGTGTAGGACAGCACGTAGGCCGTGTTGACCCTGCTCGTATTCACCTGCGCCGTCAGGTGACGGCCCGACCCGAAGATATTGTTCTGCGACACCGATCCCGAGAGCAGCAGCCCTTCCCCGCTGCCGAATCCCGCGCCCAGCAGCAGGTTGCCGGTGGGTTTCTCGACTACCGACACGTTGACGTCGACCTGGTCGGTGGTGCCCTGAACGGCCGGCGTCTCGATGTTCACCTCGGTGAAGTAGCCCAGCTTGTCTATGCGCTGCTTGGACAATTGCAGCCTCTCGCCAGAATACCAGGCGCCCTCGAACTGCCGCATCTCGCGCCGGATGACCTCGTCGCGGCTTCGCGTGTTCCCGGCGACGTTGATGCGCCGCACGTAGACGCGCCGGCCGGGGTCGACGAAGAACGTGAAGGCGACCTGCTGCTTCGCGCGGTCGACTTCGGGAACGGCGTTGACGTTCGCGAAGGCGTAGCCGTCGTTGCCGAGGCGCTCGGAGATGAGCTTGGTCGACTCCGTCAGGCGGTTGCGCGAGAAGACCTCGCCCGGCTTCAGCTGGATCAGCTTGCGGACTTCTTCTTCCGGAACCAGCTTCTCTCCGGCCACCCGGACGTCGGAAACCGTGAACCTGGCGCCCTCGGTGATGTTCACCGTGATGTAGATATCCTGCTTGTCCGGGGTAATCGAGACCTGCGTCGAATCGATCGTGAACTCGATGTAGCCGCGGTCGAGATAGTGCGATCTCAGCGTTTCGAGGTCGGCGGACAGCTTCGGGCGCGAGTACTGGTCGTGCTTGCTGAACCAGGTCATGAGACCGGGCGTGCGCAGCACGAACAGGCCCACCAGCTCGCTCTCGCGGAAGGCCTGCGCGCCTATGATATTGATCTGCCGGATCTTGGCGACCTTGCCTTCCTCTACGTTGAAATTGAGGGCGACGCGGTTGCGCTCCAGCGGCGTCACGGTCGTGTTCACTGCTGCGGCGTAGTAGCCGCGCCCCAGGTACTGGCGCTTCAGCTCCTGCTCCGCCTTTTCGAGAAGCCCGCGATCGAAGATACGGCCGTCCGCGAGGCCGATCTGGCGCATCCCGGTAATGAGCTGGTCCTTGTTGAACTCCCGCACGCCCGTGAAGTCGATCTGCGCGACCGACGGCCGTTCCAGCACGATTACCACGAGCACGTCGCCGTCCCGCTCCAGGCTCACGTCGCGGAAGAAACCCGTGGCGAACAGCGCGCGGATCGCCTGCGCCGCGCGCTCGTCGGTCAGCGTGTCCCCGATCTTGACCGGCAGGTAGCTGAAAACCGTGCCGGCTTCCGTGCGCTGGATGCCTTCTATGCGGATGTCCCTGATGACGAACGGCTCGAGCGCTGTGGCCGGGACTGCCTGAAGAAAAACGAGCAGCGCGGCAAATCTGAGCCAGGACATGAATCAGCCGGCGAGTAGTCGATTGATATCGTTATAAAGGGCGAAGACCATCAACGTGAACAACAGCGCCATGCCCACATGCTGGCCGATCTCGACGGCCCTGTCCGATACCGGACTGCCTTTGAAAATCTCGACCGTATAATACATCAAATGCCCGCCATCCAATAAGGGCACCGGCAGGAGATTCAGGACGCCGAGACTGATGCTGATCAGCGCGAGAAACATCAGGTACGACACCCAGCCGCTCTGCGCCGATTGGCCCGCATAGTCCGCGATCGTGATCGGCCCGGAGAGATTCTTCAGGGACACTTCGCCCACCACCATTTTTCCGAGCATCCGGAGGGTGAAGAGCGACATGTCCCAGGTGCGGTAGAGGGCCTTGCCGACGCTCTCCAGCCAGCCGTAGCTCTGCCGGGTGACGTACTCCGCGTACGCTTCCTGCTTTACCTGCAGCACCGCGTTGATGCGTCCCACGACGGCGCCCCCCTTCTCCTGGTGTGCGTCGGGGACCAGCGCAACCGCGGGCAGCCGGACGCCGCCCCGCCGGACCGCGACTATGAGCGTCTTCCCCGGGCTTGCGCGGATCAGCGTGATCGCGTGATCGATGCTTCTCACCTCGGTGTCGTTGATGCTGACGATTTCATCCCCCGCCTTCAAACCGGCCCGCTCGGCGGCGCCGCCCGCGGCGATGCGGCCGATCTCGGGCGGCAGCTCCGGCTGGAAGCGGGCGAGCCCCAGCGCGCGCAGAAAATCGCCGTCGAGATCGGCCGGCGTGAGCCTCGAGAAATCAAGCTGGCGCTGCGCGCGCCCGCCCTGGCGGTCGCGCACTTCCAGCGTGACCTGCCCCTTCTGCACGGCGGACTTGAGGAGCGCCCAGCGGGCGTCCTGCCACGTCGCCACCGGCTCGTCGCCTATCTTCGTCAGAACCTCTCCGGCGGTGAACCCGGCGTGCGCGGCGGGCGTTGCCGCCGGCGGCTCGGCGACCACGGGCTTGACGCCGGGGACGCCGTGTACGTACAGCCCCCAATACAGGACGACCGCCAGCAGGAAGTTCGCGGCGGGGCCGGCGACGACGATCGCGAAGCGCCGCCAGACGGATTGCCGGTTGAACGCGCGGTGCAACTCTGCCTCCGCGACCGCGCCCTCTCTTTCGTCGAGCATCTTGACGTAGCCGCCGAGCGGGAAGGCCGCGATTACCCATTCGGTGCGATCGGCCCCGGCGAGTCTCGTCCAGAGCGGCCTGCCGAAGCCGACGGAGAAGCGCAGCACCTTGACGCCGCACCAGCGCGCCACCAGGAGGTGGCCCAGCTCGTGGATCACGATCAGGGAACCCAGGGCGACCAGGAAAGCGATGATGGTCGTGGCGAGGCTCATGACTCGTGCTACGAGCTCGCGGCCTGGCGCAGCGGCCTTGCGGTCCTCGCCACGCCGGCATCGTTCAACCAGCGCTCTGCGCGCTCGCGGGCGGCGAGGTCGGCGGCGAGCACGTCGTCGAGCGTTGCCACCGGGCGCGCGCTCAAGCCCGACAGGACGTCCTCGATCAGCGCGGGGATCTGCCGGAAACGCATGGCACCGGCAAGGAACTGGGCCACCGCCACTTCGTTGGCGGCATTCAACACGGTGGGCGCGGTGCCGCCGGCCCGCAGCGCGGCGTACGCGAGCCTGAGGCACGGGAAGCGAACGAGGTCCGGTTCCTCGAAATGCAATGCGGCGATGCGCGCCAGGTCCAGGTATGCGACTCCCGCGCCTATCCGTTCCGGGAACCCGAGCGCGTAGGCGATCGGCGTGCGCATGTCGGGGTTCCCCAGCTGTGCGAGCACCGATCCGTCGACGTACTCGACGAGCGAGTGGATGACGCTTTCCGGATGGATGATGACCTCGATCGCTTCGGGCGCGACGTTGAACAGCCAGTGGGCCTCGATCACCTCGAGGCCCTTGTTCATCATCGTCGCCGAGTCCACCGAGATCTTGCGCCCCATGACCCAGTTGGGGTGGGCGCACGCCTCATCGGGGGTGACCGAATCGAGGTCGGAGAACGGCCGGACGCGGAACGGCCCACCGGACGCGGTCAGCACGATGCGGCGCACGCCGGCGTCGACGGGCCGCCTCGCGTAGTCGCGGGGGAGCGCCTGGAAGATCGCGTTGTGCTCGCTGTCGATGGGCAGCAGGGTCGCGCCGCTCGCCCGCACCGCGTCCATGAATACCGGGCCGGCGCTCACCAGCGATTCCTTGTTCGCGAGCAGGACGCTCTTCCCTGCGCGCGCCGCCGCGAGCGTCGGGCGCAGGCCCGCGATACCCACGATAGCGGCCATCACGACGTCGGTGTCGGCGAGACCGGCGATCTCCTCGAGAGCCTCGATTCCGCAGCGCACCTCGCAAGCGAGGCCCTCCGCCTTGACGCGCCGGTCGAGTTCCTGCGCGGCGCCGGGGTCGAGCATGACTGCGATCCGGGGCTCGAAGGCGCGGCATTGCGCCAGCAGCGCGCCGACCTGGCTGCGCGCGGACAGCGCGGCGACCTCGAACCGGTCCGGATGCCGGGCCACTACGTCGAGAGTGCTGACACCGATGCTGCCGGTAGAGCCGAGTACCGTGATGCGCCGGCGGGCGGTCATGCCGCGTCCATCAGCGAGGGATCCACACAGGCGCGCACGGACAGGAAGCCATTTTTCTAGTATCTCAGCAGCAGCGCGGCCAGTGGCAGCGCGGCCAGCAATCCATCGATCCGGTCGAGTACGCCGCCGTGCCCGGGCAGCAGCGCACCGCTGTCCTTCACCCCGGCCTGCCGTTTCATGAGTGATTCGAACAAGTCGCCGACGATGCTCATTGCCGTCACTCCGGCGAATATCAGCATACCCGCCCATCCGCCCGCCCACGGCTGCGCCGGCGCCATAGCGGTGAGCACCACATAATACACTGCCACCGCGACCGCCGCGCCGGCGACTCCCTCCCAGGTTTTTCCGGGGCTCACGCGCGGCGCGAGCTTGTGCCGTCCCCAGGCTCGTCCCGTGGCATAGGCCGCGGTGTCCGCCAGCCAGACGATGCCGAGAATCTGCAGCAACTGCGCCGGATCGGCCTGCAGGCGGGCCAGGGCGAGCCAGGTCGGAACGAGCACGATCCAGCCCGTTGCCGCCAGCGCGAGCGTGCCGCGCACCTGCCAGCCGCGGGCGAGCCACGCGGGGACCGCCACGACCCAGAAAATGCAGCTCGCGCCGTATACCGCGCGCTCTATTCCCGCTCCGGATACGCCCATCGGGCCGGCGGCCATCGCCCAGCTGATGGCCATCGCGGACAGGACGAGGGCGCAACAGAACACCCAGCGCCCGCTGCGGCTGTATCCGGCGAGCCCGCTCCACTCATGTCCCGCTGCGAGCAGGATCGCGAGCAGCAGAGCAGACCACCAGAACGGCGCGAGCAGGAACATCGCCCCGATGCAGGCGGCGAGCAATATCGTCGCGGTGATGATACGCGCGATGAGCATGGCGGCCTGTCGAAGGAAACTGAGCCGCCGCCGCGAAGGCGGCCGGCATCAATCGACGCCGGGGTTCTCCAGGCGCAGAGTAGCGAGGCCCGCATCGGCCGGAAGCTGCTCGCTGGTGCGGCCAAAGCGCCGCTCGCGCTGCTGGTACGACATGATCGCCCGGTCGAGGCAGGCGGCGTCGAAGTCGGGCCACAGCATGTCGGTGAAATACAGCTCGGTATAGGCGAGCTGCCACAGCATGAAGTTGCTGATGCGCTGCTCGCCCCCGGTCCTGATGAACAGATCCGGCTCCGGTGCGTAGTTGAGGGAGAGGTAGGGCGCGAGGTCGCGCTCGCCGAAGCCGGCGGCGAGCCCGGGACGCTCGCGCAGCATGCGCCGCGCGGCCTGCAGCACATCCCAGCGGCCGCCGTAGTTGGCGGCAACGGTCAGCGTAAGGCGCCGGTTGTCCGCGGTCAGTGACTCGGCGTCGCGGATCAGGCGCACGAGGCTTTCGTCGAAAGCGGAGATGTCGCCGATTACCCTGAACCGGACATCGTTCTCGTGCAGCTTGCCGACCTCCTGTTCGAGGGCTCCGGCGAAAAGCTGCAGGAGGAACGAAACCTCCTCCGCCGGCCGCCGCCAGTTCTCGCTCGAGAATGCGAACAGCGTCAGGTACTCGACTCCGCGCTCGCCGCACGCGCGCACGATCGTGCGTACCGACTCCGCTCCCTTCTTGTGGCCGGCGACGCGCGGCAGGTAACGTTGCTTCGCCCACCGCCCGTTGCCGTCCATGATGACGGCGATGTGCCGCGGCACGCGGCGCACGTCGGGAATGCTGCTGGTGGAGCTTACGAACGATGTCACGGCTTCGGTTCCTGTTCTGTCGGTGCGGCGGGACGGCGCGTCATACCGCCATCAAGTCGGTTTCCTTCTGCTGCAGCAGCTTGTCGATGTCCGCGATGTGGCGGTCGGTCAGCTTCTGCATGTCGTCCTGCGCCCGGCGCTCCTCGTCCTCCGACGTCTTCTTCTGCTTGAGCAGGTCCTTGAGCTGCTGTATGGCGTCCCGGCGCACGTTACGCACCGCAACCCGGGCGGTCTCGCCCTCGTGACGCACCACCTTGATCAGGTCCTTGCGTCGCTCCTCGGTCAGTGCCGGCATGGGCACGCGCACGACCTCACCCATCGTAGAGGGATTCAACCCCAGGTCGGAACTGCGGATCGCCTTCTCGATCGGGGCCGCCATTTTCTTGTCCCAGGGAGTCACGCCTATGGTGCGCGCGTCGAGCAGGGTCACGTTTCCGACCTGCGGGACGGGGGTCGGCGTGCCGTAGTAGTCCACCATGATGTGATCGAGGAGTCCGGTGTGGACGCGCCCAGTCCGTATCTTCGCGAGATCGGTCTTCAGCGTTTCCACCGTCTTCTTCATTTTCTGCTCGGCGGTCTTCTTGACGTCGGCGATCATGGTTCACCTCCAGCGTCCGCGGATTCACCGTGGGTGTACGAGGGGAAGCGCCCCCTCATTTCCCTAATTATGCAGGAAAGTACCTTCATCCTCGCCCATTACGACCCGTTTGAGGGCTAGGGGTTTCAGGATGCTGAACACGTTGATCGGCAGCCGCTGGTCGCGGCACAGGGTGAGCGCCGTCGCGTCCATCACCATGAGCTTCTTGTTGATGGCCTCGTCGAACGTCAGGCGCTTGTAGCGCTCGGCGTCCGCGTGCGTGTTGGGATCGGCCGAGTACACCCCGTCGACTTTCGTCGCCTTCAGCACCAGGTTGACGCCCATCTCGGTTCCACGGAGGGCCGCCGCAGTATCCGTGGTGAAGAACGGGTTGCCGGTCCCGGCGGCGAAGATAACCACCTTGCCTTCTTCCAGGTAGCGCATGGCCTTGCCCCGGATATAGGGCTCGACGACCTGCTCGACGTTCAGCGCCGACTGCACGCGCGCCGCCAGGTTCACGCGCCGCATCGCGTCCTGCACCGCAAGCGCGTTCATGATGGTTGCCAGCATGCCCATGTAGTCGGCCGTGGCGCGGTCCATGTGCGCCGCACCCGGAGCGATACCGCGAAAGATGTTGCCGCCGCCGATCACGACCGCCACTTCGACGCCGAGGTTGACGACCTCCGCGACCTCGCCGACGATGCGGTCGACGGTGTCGCGGTTGATGCCGTAGCTGTCCGGGCCGAGCAGCGCTTCCCCGCTCAGCTTGAGGAGAATGCGCTTGTAAGCCGGGGCCGGTGCCGTCGCCGGTAATGCACTGGCGGCGGATTTCTCGCCGGCTTCGACCTTGTTCGTAGTTCGAGGCAGCGTTGCGCTCATGATTTTTTCTCGGTTCCCTCTCCCATCACGAACAGCGCAAAACTGGCAACGCTCGCCCCCTTCGACTTGAGCAGCGCACCGACGCTCTGCTTGTCGTTCTTGACGAATGGCTGCTCGAGCAATGCCAGATCCTTGAGAGACTTCTGTACCGCACCCTCGACCATCTTTTTCTGGATTTCGTCGGGCTTGCCGGATTCCGCCGCCTTGGCCGCGGCGATACTGCGTTCACGCTCGACGATGTCGGAAGAAACCTCGGAGGGCGAGAGCGCGACCGGCTTGGCGGCAGCGACCTGCATCGCGATGTCCTTGGCCAAGATCTCGTCGCCCCCGACCACATCCACGATCACGCCGATCTTGGCGCCACCGTGCACGTACGGGGAAAGCTTTCCCTTCGCCGCAACGCGCGTGAAGCGCCGAATCGCTATGTTCTCGCCGATCTTGCCCGCCAGCAGCCGGCGCACGTCTTCCACGGTCCCGCCATTTGCGGTGAGTTCGGCCAGGGCATTGACGTCGGCTGGATCCTGCGCCGCCACCCGTTCGGCAACCGTGCTGGCGAAATTCAGAAACTCTGCGTTCTTCGCGACGAAATCGGTCTCGCAATTGACCTCTACCAGCGCGCCGGTTTTGCCATCAGCTGAAATGTACGCGGCTACTGCGCCCTCGCCCGTCGCACGTGATGCCGCCTTGCTCGCCCGGTTGCCGAGCTTGATCCGCAGGATTTCCTCGGCTTTCCCGAGGTCGCCGTTCGCTTCCGCGAGCGCCTTCTTGCATTCCATCATCGGAGCATCGGTCTTCTCCCGCAGCTCCTTCACCAAACCTGCACTGATTTCCGCCATTTAAGTCCCCGTCGGCTAAAAAAAGGGGGCTCGCGCCCCCCTGCTGCTCCTCACGTCCCGGGCCGCTCAGGCATCCTCGGCTTCTTCCACTTCCACGAATTCGTCGGCGCTGCCGACGATCTCTTTCATGCTGTCCTGCCGGCCCTCGAGAATGGCGTCCGCCACGCCGCGCGCGTAGAGACGGATGGCCCGGCTCGAGTCGTCGTTGCCCGGTATCACATAGTCTATGCGGTCCGGAGAATGGTTGGTGTCGACGACGCCGATCAGCGGGATACCGAGCTTCTTCGCCTCGGCCACCGCCCCTTTCTGGTAACCCACGTCGATCACGAACAAGGCGTCCGGCAGCCCGTTCATGTCCTTGATGCCGCCCAGGCTGCGGTCGAGCTTGACGATTTCCCGCTGGTACTGCAGACCTTCCTTCTTCGGCAGCTTGTCGAGCGTGCCGTCCTTCGCCATGGTTTCCATGTCCTTCAGGCGCTTGATCGACGCCTTGACGGTCTTGTAGTTGGTGAGCATGCCGCCCAGCCACCGGTAATCGACGTACGGCGCGCTGCAGCGCTGCGCCTCTTCCTTGATGATCTCGCGGGCCTGGCGCTTGGTGCCCACGAACAGCACTGTGCCCTTGTTCGCAGTCAGCTGGCGCACGAACGTGAGCGCTGCGTTGTACATGGCGAGCGTGGTTTCGAGGTTGACGATGTGTATCTTGTTGCGGTGCCCGAAAATGTATGGCGCCATCTTGGGATTCCAGAACCGCGTCTGGTGGCCGAAGTGGACGCCCGCCTCGAGCATTTCGCGCATGGTGACCGACATGTGATTCCATCTCCTGTAAGGGTTGAGCCTCCATCCGCCGCGGGGCCGCCCCCGACATGAGCCGGGACGGCCACCCTCACGGTGGCGGATGTGCGATTTCGATCGTTTGCGTTGTTACCGTACTCGCCGGAAGGAAAACCAGCGAGACCGGCACGCCCGATCAAGCTAACTGGCTATTTTAGCATCGGAAAGACGGTGCTCTCAAGCCTTTGCGCGAAAGTCCCGCGCCGGGTGCGCGCCCGCCCGATCTGGACTAAAATCCGCTGTCCTTGAAAAACGAACCGCTCGCCACCGATTTTTTGCAGCACGGGCGACACCCGGGTTCGCCCATGGCCGTTCACATCAAGTCCCCAGAAGAAATCACGCGCATGCGCGTCGCGGGACGCCTCGCCGCGGAGGTGCTCGATTTCATCGCCCCGCACGTGCGCCCGGGGGTGACGACGGGCGAGCTGGACCGCCTGTGCCACGAATACATGGTGGAGGTCCAGGGCACCGTCCCGGCGCCGCTCAACTATCAGCCTCCCGGCTATCCGCCCTATCCGAAATCGATCTGCACGTCGGTCAATCACGTCGTCTGCCACGGCGTTCCCGGCGACAAGGCGCTGAAGCCCGGCGACATCGTCAATATCGACATTACCGTGATCAAGGACGGTTATCACGGGGACACGAGCCGCATGTTCTACGCGGGCAAATCGTCCATACAGGCGCGCCGGCTGGTCGAGGTGACCTACGAATGCATGTGGCGCGGGATAGAAGCGGCGCGCCCCGGCATGCATCTCGGCGACGTCGGCCATGCGATCCAGACGCACGCCGAGCGGCACGGTTTCAGCGTGGTGCGGGAATTCTGCGGACACGGCATCGGCAGGAAATTCCACGAGGAGCCCCAGGTCCTGCACTATGGGCGCCCCGGGACCGGCGTCCGCCTGGAGCCGGGGATGACGTTTACGATCGAGCCGATGATCAACGCGGGCAAGCCCGAGATCAAGCACGCCCGGGACGGGTGGACGGTGCTCACCAAGGATCACAGCCTGTCGGCCCAGTGGGAGCACACGGTACTGGTCGGCGCTGGCGGAAGCGAAGTCCTGACCCTGTCGGCGGGGACCCCGCCGCCGCCGCAACTCGAGCCGTGAGCGTCGCCGGTCAAGTCGACGCCGCGCCGGTACCCGCGCCGGCGCAGGCGCGGACCCCGCTCTGGAAGCAGCAGCTCAACGCCGAACGCGACATACTGCGGGAACGGTTCCACCAGCGCGAGTCGGCCGCGGACCTGCTGCGGCGTCAGGCTCAACTCATCGACCGGAAGTTGAAGGAGGTCTGGGTGAGCCGCGCAATGCCGCGCAACGCGGCGCTCGCCGCGGTGGGCGGCTACGGGCGCGGAGAGCTGTTTCCCTGCTCGGACGTGGACCTGCTGATTCTGCTCGCCGCGCCGGCGGACGCGGCGCTGGCGCGCAAGCTGGAGGACCTGGTCGGCACGCTGTGGGACATCGGCCTGGAAGTGGGCCATAGCGTGCGCACCATCGACGAATGCGCCGCGCTCGCGGCTTCCGACGTCACGGTGCAGACCACGCTGCTCGAAGCCCGCCTGCTCACGGGAAAACGCGAGCTCTACGCGCGCTTCACGAAGCGCATGCAGGATATTCTCGATCCCGCCGCCTTCCTGCAGGCCAAGACGCTCGAGCAGCAGCAGCGCCACGCCCGCTTCGCCGGCACGAGCCTGGAACCCAACGTGAAGGAGAGCGCGGGCGGGCTGCGCGACCTGCAGACGGTGCTGTGGATCTCGCGCGCCGCGGGAATCGGCTCGAGCTGGCGCGCCCTGGCGCGGCGGGGCGTCGTCACGGCCGGCGAGGCGCGCGAGTTCCAGCAGCACGAGCAGTTTCTGAAGGAGCTGCGGATACGCCTGCACTACCTCGCCGGCCGGCGCGAGGACCGCCTGCTGTTCGACCACCAGACGGCGCTTGCCCGGAAATTCGGGATCCACGACCGGCCGCATCGCCTGGCGAGCGAGCAGCTGATGCAGCGCTACTACCGCACCGCCAAGGCGGTGTCGCAATTGAACACCATCGTGCTTCAGAACCTGGGCGGGCGCGTCATGCCCGTGCGCGGTGCGGCGTACCGCCCGATCAACGAGCGCTTTGGCGTCCGCGACGAGCTGCTGGAAGCCTGCGACGAGCGTCTGTTTCAGCGCCAGCCCGGCGCCATCCTCGAGAGCTTCCTGCTCCTGCAGCAGCACCACGAGCTGAAAGGGATGGACGCGGACACCCTGCGCGCTCTGTGGCGAGCGCGGCGGCTCATTAATTCCGCGTTCCGTCGCGATCCCCGCAACCGGGAACGGTTCCTCCAGGTGTTCCGCAGCCCGACCTACGTGGAGCGCGCGCTGCGGCGCATGAACGAATACGGCGTGCTCGGGCGCTACCTGCCGGCGTTCGGGCGCATCGTCGGTCAGATGCAGCACGATCTCTATCACGTGCACACCGTCGACGAGCACATCCTGAGAGTCATCCGGAACCTGCGGCGCTTTTCCATCCCCGAGCTGGCGCACGAGTTCCCGCTGTGCAGCCGCCTGATGAGCGACTTCGCGGGGCCCGAGGTGCTTTATCTTGCCGCGTTGTTTCACGACATCGCCAAGGGTCGCGGCGGCGATCACTCCGCGCTGGGCGCCGTGGACGCCCGTCATTTCGGCAGGGAGCACGGACTCTCGCGCGAGGACACGGAGTTGATCGCGTGGCTGGTCGAAAACCACCTGGTGATGTCCGCCACCGCGCAGAAGCAGGACATCGCCGACCCGGAAGTGATCCGGGCCTTCGCGGCGCGGGTCGCGGACGAGCGGCACCTCACGGCGCTCTACCTGTTGACGGTCGCGGACATACGCGGCACGAGCCCCAAGGTCTGGAACGCCTGGAAGTCCAAGCTTCTCGAGAACCTGTACTGGTCGACGCGCAACCTGCTCGCGGGCACCGAGTATTCCGTGGCCACCAGCCTGCAGGCGCGCCAGGATGAGGCGCGGGCCAAGCTGCGTCTCTACGCGGTTCCCGAGAACTCGCAGGACCGGCTGTGGAAGCAGCTCGACGACCCCTATTTCCTGCGCCACGAGCCGCAGGAGATCGCGTGGCACACCCGCCTCCTCTACTTCCGGGTCGACACCGCCGATCCGGTGGTGAAGGCCCGGCTCTCGCCCGCCGGCGAAGGCCTGCAGGTGATGATCTACGTTCCCGATCAGAAGGAGCTCTTTGCCCGCATCTGCAGCTTCTTCGAGCACATCAGCTACGACATCTTCGAGGCGAAGATCTACACGACGAGGAACGGCTATGCCCTCGACAGCTTCCAGGTCCAGGACCCGGATAACAGCCGGCCGCAGTACCGTGATGTCATCAGCTTCATCGAGCACGACCTCGCCGAGCGGCTCGCGTTGAAAACGCCGCTGCCGCCGCTCGCGAAGCCGCGGCTCTCGCGCCAGTTGCGCCATTTCCCGATTTCCCCGGAAGTGAACGTCCAGCCCGACGAGAAGGGAACCTACTGGGTGCTGTCCGTGATCGCGGGCGACCGTCCCGGCCTGCTGTCGCGCGTCGCGCGGGTGTTGACCGCCTACGACATCAACCTCCACACCGCCAAGATCAACACGCTGGGCGCTCGCGCCGAGGACGTATTCCTCGTGAGCGGCGAGGCGCTGAAGGATTCGAAGACGGTGGTGCGGCTGGAGAGCGAGCTGGTGGAGCAGCTCAGAACTTAGTTTTGAGTGTTGAGTTCTGAGTTTCGAATTCATGGTTAAGAGCCGGAAACCCAACTTAAAACTTAAAACTCAAAACTCGGAACCGAGAGACGTCAGTCTCCTTTCACCTCCTCCCCCGGAAACAGCTCCTCGGTAAAGCCGAAATTGCGCAGGTCGCGTATGCGCATGGGGTAGAGGAT